>JBKQIR010000278.1:0-116535 GCA_052148275.1 Solirubrobacteraceae bacterium | reverse complement strand
ACCAGCCCCGCCAGCTCCTCACAGCTCGGCCGTAGCGCATCTTGGCTTGCATCCGCCACAAACGCAAGATTCCGTGCGTCACGCAGGAACCCTCCTCGACTCTTGCGACACCCCGTGAACCTCTACGGCGCAAGCGCCTCAGTTAGCGGCCGGTGCTTCCGGCAGATCGTGGCGACCATGCCACCGAGCAGCAGGCCGAGGGTCTTGGCATGCCAAGCTGTCGCGATCCAACAAGCTTGACGAAGGCACGCTCTTCATCGTTGAGGATCAGGTCTCCCGCATCCGGGAGACCGCCTGTGTCGCTCACGCGACGCGGCTCCCAGCAGACGTCGCCGAGCAACACCGTGGCGTCAGACCCGCCGTCGTCGTGCACGAACACCAACTGCTCGCCGAACTTGTTCTCGAAGTACCCCAAATAGCCTCTGGCCGCTCCTCGATCACAGCAGCCACCGACCCATGATGATTGCTCAGCCGCATGGGCTCCTCGTCGTGCACGCGCGCGAACGACGACCGATGCGGCGGCGGAAGCCACAAGCGATTTGCTCTAATGCTAATCCTCCGCCGCTCAGACGGATCATCGAGCCCCCACACCCGAACCCAACGCCCCTCCACCCCAAGCCTCGGCATCAGCCAACCCGCTTCCATCCGAGTCCCGATTCAGAGCTGGGCCCCTGTCACCCGAGGTGGGGAATTCCGATGATCGAAACTAAGGAATGCTCGTGATCGGTGACACTGCAAGCACCGAGTTCCAGACAAGCGATCGAAACGGCGGTGCAGGCTCCTGGAGCGCCTTCGCCAGGATCCGGGCGTTGCATCCGGATCCCGCCCGACCTCGAGTTTGTGTGTGGCAGTAATTGAAGACTCGCCGAGAGGATTCTGACCATACCGTGCCGGGCAGCGCGTCTTGGAAGCAGACTCCGCTCGCCGCTTCGTTTACGGACGTCTCGTGCGCGTCTGCAACGCCATGTGTAGCGGTTGTGTACTGAGGCATAGTCGAAGCCTCGACAGGCCCGGCCTCCGGCCTACGGATCCCAACGACAATCGACGACGGCCGCACCTTCGATTCGGTTGACCGCCCGACGACGTCGTTGTGCGCCGTCGCCGACAGCGATCGCCAGGCCGTTCACACGATCGATTTGGAGGGTAAGCGATCGCACGGAGCGCGGCCTCCATTTGCAACGACCCGTGCTCAGACATCCCCAACTGTGGCAAGAAGCAAATCCAGTCCTTCGACAGCACTGGCGTCAACACCGTCGACTCAGTCGAGCTAGCGGGAAGCAGGACCATTCCTCACAGGACTCGCGTTGGCCGACGACGTCTTCACCTGAAACCACAAACGGACCACAGCGCAGTGTTGTGATCGCGCATTGCAAACGTCGCTCGACAATCTGCTAGGTACGCAAGCGCGGCGGTAATCGAGAGTGGCTCCAAGTGCTAGGTGGTCAACGTCACGGTCGGCTACATCGCCTGTAGAAACGTGTCAAACGCACCAATGACACGGTACCAAACATCGTTTTACTCAGTACCGCGTCCGCGCTGCTGCAAGTGTTAATTTAGTTACCGGACCTTCATCTTGCCGTAAACGGGACTGCGTCGGACTTTGGTTGTGTAAGCGCGAAAGCTCACCAAAGGTAACTGTTGGAGTTACCCAAGACTTGCGAAAGGTGAGCGCCTGACAACCCGTCCAACATGGCCGCATTCTCCGTTTTGCACCCTGTAGTTTGTTTCGGAGTACTCGCCGTGTGCAACGTCGGGTGCGCCAGCCGGCCGACTCAAGGTGGTTACCTCCTCCCGAGTCGGAGCGAAACGTCGACCAGAGTCGCACGTGCTCCGTGTATGTATTGTCATGCGCGACGCTGAGCACCGAAAACCAGGCTGCTGCGCGCCGCTTGTTGAGTTTAGGTGCCACGCATCTGCCCGGGCGACGGTCCGCGTAGTCGTTTGATTGAGAAGCGCTCCCGGAAGGGGCGCACTCCCTGGAGTGGCGCGCCGAGCGTCGGAAGAGCGGGGACGGTAGCCGGCGCTGGGAGGGCGGATGCAGCCGGGAACGCGGCGGCGTCCACGAAGACGCGGCCTGCTGCAGGTCGGTTCCTCGCCGGAAGCGGGGCCCAACGGCTCGGCGATTACACGCTGTTCACACGTCTTGCGCGATCAAACGCTGCTCTCGCTTGATCCGCGATCACACGCTATTCACACTTGATTCGCGATCACACGCCGTTCACACGTGTGGAGGCGCGCTTGGCTAGCCTCGGGCTCGTGCGACTGAGCATCCCGGTACTCGTCCTCGGGCTACTTGCCGCGGGGGCGCTCGCGGTGGCTGGAACCCCTGTCGCCTCCGCGGCTCCGGTGTGCGCAACGACGAGTGGGCCCATGGCGCAAACTACGCCATCGCCGGGTCAGCCCTGCTGGACAGACGTGACCCCGTACCCTTTTGGATACCACGGGACCTCGGTCGACCTCGAGACGCCAGCCTGCGAGGAAACCGGGGACCCCTGTGCTCTGCTGGTGAGCTCGCTGGCGTTTCGCTCGTGGAACCGTGGACTCGCAGCTGTGTATCCAGATCCAGAGGGCGATGGAGGCGGAGGCACAACGCCTTTCGGGGTGTGGATATACAACGGCGTGCGGTGGTATCCCAATCCGACGTTTCCGGGGGGGTCCGTCTGCAAAGGGGACAAGATCCTGTGGGCAGGCAAGCTCGACTACTGGCTCGTCGGTGAGGACGACTACAGCCCCTCGCTCAGCACCGAGAACTGGCCGGCGCTGTGCCGCTTCGATGGCGCAAACTACGAGTGGGAGGCGGTGCCGGTTCCTGCCGCCACGCTGGCGGATGTTCCGCAGGAATCGATTAACGGCAATTTGCAGCCGGAGCCGGGCGGCATTAACGCCGGTGCCTGCCTCGCGTGGAACGACTGCTGGTTCTTCGGAACCTACGGGGTTGTCGTCCACTGGGACGGACAGACCCTCAGCAACGTGTCGGTGGGACTTGGCCCGAGCCCGTGGCTGGATGCTGATTACACCGCGGCCATCGCCCGCACGGACCTCGCTGGAAACCCGTTCGCCGTTGCGGTCACGGCTGCGACATCGGGCGCTTTTACTCTGAACGGACACATTCCCAGCGGCGGCACCACGGTAGCGGCACAGCCGGATGGATCCGCCGCACCGCAGTTGTTCGCCTCTTCGTCGGGGGGTTTGTCTCCCACCGTCTTCTCGCCGCCGACGGCTCCCGGGACCGGGACCGATCTCGTCGCCGTCGACTTCAACTCCGCGGGCCAGGGGTGGGTCGCCGGGGATCCTAGTCGCTCTCGTGCAACCGGGACCGCTCTGTATTCGGCTACTCCCGGGGAAGTCGCACCGCTCGTTCGGGTCTCGACGGGCGGAGCCACTCTGGCCTGCCAGGACGCACCGCCGACCCAGTTCGTCGCCTCGACGTACCTGTGGTCCTCGATTGGCGTATTCCCCGACGGTGACGCTCTCGCTGGCGGAGAGTCGCCGGTGCAAGGGTCTTCGGGTATCACTGAACCGGTGCTCGTTCAGGCGTCGTGCGACAACCCTCCGATAGTGACGCGGTTCCGCATACCGGACGCGACGGCTACGAATCCCGCGTCGGCTCCCCTCGTTCCCGCGAACCAGAGCGGCACCATCTCGAGCGTCGCCGTGAACGCGATCAACGATGCTTGGGCAGCGAGCATCGGGAGCAGCTTCAACACCACCAGCAACCAGTTCGTCCCACAGGTTCCTCATCTTTACCACCTGACGGACACTCAACCTCCGCTGGCACCGGCGGGCAACGACGATGAGCCGCGGCCGCTGGTCACGGAAGGGTCCGAACCGGTGCAGTACGTTGTGTCGCCGCCGGTGCTCAGGCCGGCTCCGCCGCCGCCAACCAAAGAGACCAAGGCCGGAAAGACGCGGTACAGGAAGGTTCGCTTGCCCGCCCCGATCTATGCCATCAGCTCTCATCTCGAGCGGGCGAGCGACGGGACGCTGACGATCGCAATAACCTTCAAGGTCCGCTCGAGGAATGTGATCGGCGGAAACGACTTCACAATCGGTGCAAAGGCCTACGACGGCAACAGGCTTGTCTACTCCACCGGGCTGCGGCGCTTCGAGGCGAACACGAACGGGCAGCTCGATCTGGTGGCCAATCCCACCGCGTGGCCCACACGAATCACATTCGTCCTGCCGAAAACGAAGCAGAGGGTCGGATAGTGCACGGACGGGTAGCACCTGCATACGCCGGCGCCGGAGCGGCCACGTCGGGGAGGGTGCGGTCCGGCATGCTGGGAACGCGCCGGCTGCGCGTGTTGATGGCCCTGGTCGGCCTGCTCGCGCTCGCAACGCCCTACGCCGGATCGCTGAGCATCTCCGTCGCAGCCGCCCTCGCTCCCCCACAGATCGCCAGGCCGTTGCCGGTGCTGCCGATTCCGGTCGTGGAGCTCCCGACGTTCACGGTCCCCACGTCTCACCGTCCCTCGTCCCTTCGTCGGGACCCGGTGCGGATCCAGTCGACCGCGTATACAGAAGAGTCCACAGGTCCGACTCAGGAGATCAGGAGCGTGGCTGTCGCCGGCGCAGAATCGGTTCGCCCGGCGAGATCCGCCGCCCCGCCGGTGATCACGAATTCGTACACGCTGGCGTCGAAGCCTTCGAAGTCCGTCACGGCCGGCTCGGCATCCTCCGCTAGTGAGATCGTCGCGAAGCAGCTCGCTGCGGCGGTGACCACCGCCCCCGTGGTGAGCAACAGCAACGCGTCCGGGCCGCAACTTCCGGCCGGCTCGCAGGATGCATCTGGCTCGGCTCAGTCAACGTCATCGACTGGTGCCGGCGGCGCTGCATCGATGCGTGTCGCACATTCAGAGGCGGGCGCGGCGCCGGAAGGGTCGAGTATTCCGACGAGCTCGGCGGCGACAGCGGCATCGACTCCGGCTGCGGCCGCCACCGCGCCGGCGGCGTCCGCACAGGCTGCCGCGCCGACCGCGTCCGCACCGGCTGCGGCGCCGACCCCGCCTGCGCCGGCGAGCACTCCTGCAGCGTCAAGCGCGCCCGCGGCTTCGAGCGCGCCGGCGGCTGCGCCGGCCGCTCCCGCCGCATCGACCACTCCCGCGGCTACGTCGTCCGCACCGGCCGCTGCGTCGGCAGCGTCCCCTGGTGCGCCCGCGTCGAATGCACCTGCATCGACCCCGCCGGCGGCGGCGGCGCCGGCCGTGGCGTCGCCCACGTCCGCGTCAACTGCGACCGCGCCGGCGTCAAGTGGCGGGGCGTCGACCACTGCTGCGCCTGCGGCTGCTTCGAGCGCGGCCGTGTCGAGTTCCGGCGCCTCGAGCATGCCGGCAGGCGGAGATGCCTCACCCACCCCCAGCGTCGCAACTGCCCAGCCGGCGGCGGTGCAGCCGGCCAGCGTCTCCGTGCCGACAACCGACGCCGTCGCGGCTGGACCGGCTGCGGCGACCGCGCCCGTGGAAGCGCCGTCGGCAGCCGTCGCCCCGCCGGTGACCGAAGCGCAGGTCGCGTTGGGTGCGGTTTCGACGCCGCCGTCGCCGACGGTGACCCTCACCGTCGCTCTCGATTCCAGCGATAGCTGCGCGTGCCTACAGAACAGTCCGGTGCTGGATGCCAGCAACACAACAGGCGCCACGGTGACCGTGAGCACGGTCACGGCGAGCGGTCTGACGGTCAACCAGGTCGCCCTCCAGTACGCGCCCACCGGCACCGATGACTGGACGCTCCTGAACCTCCCCTTCAAGTCGCTGGCGCTCTCCACAGCACAGCTCAGCTATGCCGTCTTATCGGCCGCGATCGGCGACCAGGACGCGACCGGCGTATACGACATACAAGCCGTCGTGACCGATAGCGCTGGTGACGTCGGGTACTCGCCGGTCGTGAGCGGCATCGTCGCCGTGGACGACTACGGAGGGGACGTCTATGTGGGCATGCAGACGCCTGGCACTGCTGTGAGTGGCACGATCAATCTCGTCGCGGCTCCCTGGGCCGAAACGACGATAAACAACTTCGACCAACCCGACCGTGGATTGCCCGACACGGTGACGTTCGAGATCTCGCCTGTTGGTAGCGGCAACTGGACCCCCATTGCAAGCGTGCCGCAGGAGCTCAACGGTGCCGGCCGTCCCGTCACGATCACCTCGCCTCCGCCGAGCCCGGCACAGCTCGACGTCTACACCACGGCGCTTGACACCGCCACGCTCGCGGACGGCGCCTATGACCTCACGGTCCAGGCGGAGAATTCGGATGGCGTCGTCTTCGTGGGCAACATCGTCAGCGTGCTGATCGACAACACGCCGCCCACGGTGACGCTCGACAGTCCCGGAGCGTCCCTCACTGGCGTGGCTTCGCTGAGCGCGTCGGCGCAGGATTCCGGGTCCGGCCTCGCAGAGGTGAGGTTCGAGGTCTCGCCATCCGGCAGCGGTGATTGGTCGACGATCGGGACGGAGTCGAGCGAGCCCTACAGCCTGAGCTTCGACACGCGCGGACTCGTTAACGGACTCTACGATCTGCGCGCCGTGGCGACCGACCTCGCAGGCAACGTGAGCGACTCGCAGGTGTTCTCCGGCGTCTCGATCACGAACGCCACCGTGCCGCTGAACCCCGACAGCCTTACGATCACCGACTACGTCGTCCCCGCCACGAACGTATCACTCCTCGGCGCGATCACCGCGAGCTCCGACGGCGAGACCTGGGCCTACGGGTTCACGACAGCGCCGCCCGCGATCGTCAACGGAACTGCGCTGACGTACACGACGCCCGCCTACACGACGCAACAGAATGGGCAGCTGGTGCTGCTCGAATACACCGACGCCGGCGGATGGCAGATCGTCGACGTCCTGCGCAACGCGGACGGGAGCCCGTACCAGCTCACATCCGACCCGGCGCCGTCGGACGTGTCCGGCGCGATGACCGGCTCGGGAGAAGCGTGGATCGCCGTCAGCGGTAGCGGGACGCTAGCTGTCTTCCACCGCGCGCCGGGCGGCGAGTTCCTCTTCGACGCGGCTGACAGCACTACCCTGCAGCCACTTGGCGGCGCCGCGGCCGGCTTCACCATCAGCCTTGCGGAGGAGTCCGACGGAACCGCTTACGGTGTGGCATTCGACAGCAACCCCGTAACGACGTCGGAGACCTCGAACGGAGCGAGGATCACTGTGGGGCTTCAGTATGGAGTGCTCCTCAGCGGCGTGTGGAGCGTCCAGTCAGCGAGCCTTCCACCCGGCTACAAGGCCGTGAGCCAGGACGTGGTGACACTGGATGCCCTCTCTCCAACGGGCGCTGGGACCGGCTGGGGCGTCATCGGGGTATCGAACGTAGCCAACCCGAAGGTCGAGTCGCGGCCATTGTTCTTGGGCAGCTTCACCCCGAGCGGCTGGCAGTTCGTGGCCGCGACAGGCCTCGACGCGCTCGACCTCACAGGCAGCTTCACGCTCGACACCGGGCTGACCGTCACCCCGCTCGCAGTCAGCGCCGACGCCGACGGCGTCTGGATCAGTGCGAGCGTGTCCGGGTCCGCGCTGGGTGCGGGCTCCAACGCCGTGGTCGCGCTTTATGACCCGGCCACCGGGCACGTGACGGCTTCCTGGTGTGGAAACGCCGTGCTGAATGTGAGCACGGGTTGCGGCCAGCCGCTCGACGCCAACCATCCGGCGACGGTCCCCGACGCCGTGTTCGACACCCCCGCCGGCACGGTGGCGCTCGGATTGCCCTCGTCTGCGGGCTCGGGCTCCGGTCCGGGTTTCATCGACATCTACGCTTACGGAACGTGGACGTCGGTGGCCGCGTCGGGGTTCAGTCAGCAACTGGCCACGACCGGCGGCACGCAGGAGTTGTTCACGAGTGACGGTACGGGCTGGCTGTCCGGGGAGAACTCGATGGGGCTGATCACCGCCCAACCGCCGCCGAGCCCCCTGGCGGCGTGGCCCGAGACGAACGAGAACACGTTGACGAGCGTGGCGCTCTCGCCCGCGGGCGCCGGCGTCGACACCAGTGGAGCGCTCGCGGTCGGGCTCGACGGAGCGGCGCTTCACTACGACGCGACGGCTGGATGGACCCTCGACCCGGTTCCCCCGCAGGCGCGCGGCGTCGACCTGCTCGGTGTCGCATTCGACGGACCGTCGAGCGCCGTGGCGGTCGGCGCTTTCGGCACGATCCTCGACTGGAACGGCTCGACGTGGTCGGCCGATCCGCAGTCGCAGTCGCTCACACAGATACAGCTCAACGCGATCGCGTTCGCCCCCGACGGCCAGGGGTGGGCGGTCGGCGCAGACGGGACGATTCTCCACTTTGACGGTACCGCTTGGTCGCTGGAGCAGATCGACCCGGAGGACTCGGGCGCCGATGTCACTTCGGTGACGGTGGCGGGGAATCAGGTCTTCGCGGTCGCCGGCGCGTCACTCATCGCCGGCGCGATCGTCGGGGGCAACCTGATCACGCTCGCGACTGACGGAAGCTGGCAGCGCGTCGATCCCTCGTTGCTCCCGGCCTCCTCACCGTCGACAGGGGAGGTGACCTCAACCCCGGCCTGGGCGAATGCGCTGTTGCTCGTCTCGGGGCTGCCGGACGGGGGCGTCGTGGCGGCGGGCGCGGGGGTCGTGCTCGTCAGGCAGAACAGCTCGTCGAGCTTCCAGTATTCCGACCAGCCGATCGACGGAAACGCCGTCGCGCTCGCGGCGTTCCGTGATCCCACGACAGGCCAGGTCGGGGCGTTCGTGTCGGTCGCCCCGATCGTGCCGGACGCCAACCCGCTGGATAGCGCGTTCCCGTCCGGGGACGGCGAGCTGCTGATGCAGACCAGCAGCGGAGGCTGGGAGGATCTCAGCCAGGCGCAGTATCCCGCCGACACGATCCCGGGGGACGGCGCCCCCGAGCCCGACCCGGTGCTGGCGCTCGCCGCGGCATCGAACGGCAGCGCGGCATGGATCGTCGGCGGGTACGCCGGGACGCAGACTGCGGCCGGACTGGGTAGCGGTCAGCCATTGCAGAGCACGCCGGTCGGGTGGCAGACCTCGTCGATCTGGCGCTACGACGCCGGCGGCAGCGCGACCGCGCCAACGCTGACGCAGACGCAGATAACGCTCGTCGCCCAGCCGGACGTCGTCAGCTTCGCGTTCTTCTCCAGTCCGATGTGCGAGGTCGAGTGCGCGCAGGTGCAGGACGCCCAACCCGACGCGAACCTGCAGGGGGCGGTGGCAGAGATTTCCCAGTTCGCTCAGCAGCCCGGTGGCCCCGCCTTCGCGGTGCTCGGCGGCAACGCCGTCGGCCCGATGAATCCGCTCGCGTATGAGGCCGGCAACGGCGCCGTGGATCTCGCCAACATCCAGCGCTACCTCTCCGGGCTCGGGAGCGTGCCGCTGTACGCAGCCTACGGTCCCTACGATGCCGTTCCGACGAGCGCCGATCCGTCGGCGCCGTGGTCGGCGGCTTTCGCTCAGGAGCCGGGGCCGTTCGGTCTCGGCGCCGTCCCCGCCGGAATCACCCCGCTCAGCGAAGGTGGGAGAAGTGGATCGGTGAACCTCTACTACTCGTTCGACGTCGACCAGAACGGCGGGACGCTGATGGTGATCGTTCTCGACAACTCCGCCGGCTCGCTCGAGGCGAGCGCTCCGGGTCAGACCGCCTGGCTCGAGGGGCAGCTCGCCGCGGGGAACGCCGCCGGCCTGCCGATGGTGGTGTTCTGCGCCGAGCCGCTGAACACATCGCTGCTTGGCTCCGCGACCGACGGCAATCAGGTCGCCGCCCTGCTCGCATCCCAGGGCGTGCTGGCCGTCTTCAGCACGGCCGGTGGGATCTCCGAGCTCGATCGCGAGTCGAACGTCCCCTACAACGCACAGGCCGGCGCACCGCAGCTGCCGGAATACGAAGGCGCCTCGCTCGGATATCAAGTGTCTCAGAACGACGGCGTGCTCTGGTACCTCGTCTCCGTCGACACGGATGCGCACGTCGTGAGCGTCAAGGGGATCCCGGTGGTCCAGTCGCTGGCGCTCCAACCGCTCGCCGGCCTGACCGTGGCGCAGAGCTCCACGCTCGACTTCAGCGCCGTGGGCCGCCGGCCGACCGGCACGCTCGCGACCACCGCTGGAAGCTCGGTTCCAGGCTATGAGAACTACGTCTCGATCCCCGCCTCGAGCTGCTCCGGCTGCATCGGTCCGAGCTACACGTTCGCGAGCTCGATCCCCGGCATTGGCAACTTCGTGCAGCCGGCCGGCCCCGGCTCGTTGCTCCCGCTGCTCGACGCCAATGGTCATCCGATCCCGTCGTCGAGCTCCGGGCTGTTCTGTGCGTTCAATCCGGGCACGACGATCGTGTCGGTGACATCGGGCCTGCTGACGTCGGCGCTTCCGGTCACCGTCGAGGCCGGGGAGGTCGGCGCGCCCTGCTTCACGGTCGTCTTCCCGCCGGACGTCGTCATCGAGACCGTACCCGGACAGGTCATTCAGCAGACATCAACGAGCAGCCCGGGTAACGCTGTAGCTCCGACGCCGCTGCCCACGCCGATCGGCGTATTTCCCAGTCTGAAGGCGATCGTCCCACCGCCACCACCACCGGCGCCGGCGCCGGTATCGGCCCCAAAGCTGGCAACTGCGGTTGTGCTGCCGACGCTCGTGCTGCCGCAAGCACTGCAGCCGCTCGTGCCGACGGTCGAAGCCTCCGTGACACCGCCGGTGGTCGTGCCCCCGATCGCCCCGCCGATCACACCCGTGCCGCCGGGCGGGGCGACCGCTCCGGCGCAGTCGACCGCCAAACGTGAGGAGCGGGCGCGCAGGCACGCCAGCCAATCCGCGTACGTGATCCGCCCGGCCGATACGCCGGCCTCAGAATGGTTCTTCCTGGGGGTGGCGTTCGTCGGCGTGATCGCCATGCTGCTCGCCGCAGAGGGCCTGTCCGGCCCGTCTGCCGGGCGAGCGGAGCTCGCCTGGGAGCCCGTCTACACCCGACGAAGGAGGAAGAAGTGACGCGTCGATCGGTGCTCTGCGCGCTGATGGTCAGTTCGATCGTGCTCTCCGGCTGCGGCAGCTCGAGCAGCCAGAGCGCTATCACGGTGAGGGTCGTGAGCGCTCATAGCGCGGCCACGACCTCTGCCCAGAAGGACGCAGCCCCACCGAGCCGCTCCTCCGCCAGCACCGACAGCGGTGCGACCGTCAGCACCGCGACCGACTCGAGCGCCGCGACCGCTGCAAGCAGCAGCAGCTCGACCACCACACAGTCCTCGCATCATGTCCACTCATTCCCCAGAGGCAGGGGAACGACGGGGCCGCCGGGCCCGGTGCCGAATACCGCGGCGTTCAACCCTGTTCCGTGTCTCGCCGCTCACCTGGTCGACGTTGGCCCGCTCAAGCCCAACGAGTGGTCGGGCGCGTTCCCGCTCACGAAGGCGATCGTGTACGTCGACGGACCGTTCAAGACGGTGGCCATGGCAAGCGCTTCGGCGGCGTCGCTCAATGGAGTCGAGCTGGAGGCATCCGGCGGACTGTTCACCGTTGAGGCCGCGCTGACCAGTCGCCTCGGAACCACCGTCAACACGATCGCCAGCTGCCTCGCCAAGACCACGAGCGCGACGCCGCCGGCCACGGGCGCGCTCAGCTACTGACACATCAACATGCTCCGATTCAGCTTCTCCAAGCCGGCGCACGTTGTGCCGGCGCCTCGGTGGCGCATCGTTGCCGTGGTCGCTGCGGCTCAACTCGCGCTCTGCGGTGCCGCGCTGGCATCGAGCCCCAGCGGCGCGATCGTGGTCGGACGCGGGATCGACGGCGTGCAGCTCCGCCAAACCAAGGCGCAAGTCGAGAGCCGGCTCGGCGTTTTCCCGTGCGACTGCGACAGGATCGTCTGGAGCTACGTCGGTTTTGCAGGCGCCCAGTCGCCGGTGTCCGGAGTCGAGTTCACGGAGAGCGGCGTCGTCAATGAGGTCTTCGCGATCGGCAGCCGCACCGAGAACCATCTCACGACCGCACGCGGCGTCGGCCTCGGATCCACGTTGAGCAGCGTCGAGCGGGCCTACAAGAGCGCGGGCTGCTCGCTCGTGCCAGGCGCAAAGGCGACGGGGGGGCCGCCGAGTGGGCGCTGCGCGATCGTCACGCGGTTGGGAGTCTACGACGCCGACACGGTGTTCATCGCCTCGGATGGCGACCACTCGCTTCCCGGATCGGTCTACGACGTGGCAGTGGGCCTGCTCTCATCTGCCGGCGCCGCGACGATCAGCGTGTCCGTATCGCCGAAGCCCGTGGCCAAGCACACGAGCTCGTCGTCGGCGACCGTCGCCGTCGTCGTACAATCGCTACCGTTCTACGAGTTTCCGAATGGCCTCGGAATCGCCGGAGATCCGGTGAGGCTGACATCGACGAGCCGCGCGCTCCGCTTCAGCCGCGTGAGCGACCACGGGAACGGCGCATACACGGCCACGATCACGCGCTCGCGTCGCTCGACCGGCGTGGTCAGGCTCACCGCGTCCGACGGCGCGGTCAGCCAAAGCGTCAAGTTGAGCCTGGCAACGCTCTGATCGAGGCGACAACATCTCAAACACAACCTGGGAAAATCTCGAACACATCCTGGAAGCCATACACCGCTAGCCTCCGGCACGTGGGTAACCGGCTGCGGAAGATTTGCCAACTGCTCTCGGCGCTCGCTGTTGCCGCGCTGTTGTGCGGCTGTGGCGGCGCATCCAGCTCTCAATCGCGCTCCGTCGCGAGCGCGGCGGGGGTGAGGCAGAGCACTGCGGCAGCCAGTTCCACGACCAGGTCCGGCGCCGCGAGCAAGACCGCGCCGAAGGCATCCGTCAAGTCCGTGTCCTCGACGACGTCGAGCACCGAGGTGGCTGCAGCGCCCAGCACGACGCACGCGACGGCCACGTCCACGTCGACCAGGTCGGCGTCAACCACGAGCGCTCCTCGCGACACGCCGGCGTCCGCAGCGACGAAGAGCAGGGCGACGACGGCCAAATCTCGGGCGGCCGGCCGGCGGGTGCTGAAGCTGGGGCCGGTCACCTGCTTGACCGAAGACTTGGCGAAGCAGGTCCACAAGGTCGAAACCGGCCAATGGACGGGCGTCGCTCAAGGAGGCGTCACTGTCCAGGTGCGTGGGCCGTACCGAGACAGCGCCGCGGCGAGCAGCGCGGCTCGTACGCTGGGCGGGGTGCGAGGCGGCGACTACGTGGTCTATTCGACAGGCTCCGGCAAGGTCAGCGGGGTGGTGGACTCCGTGGCCAGTTGTCTGGGGCCCGGTACGTCGAGTTACACCTTCTGAACGTAGAGAGTCCACGGCGAAAGCGAGACACACGATGAAGCGACGTCGCAGCACGATCAAACGAGTCATACCGGCGATGCTGGTGCTGGCAGCGATGAGCTGCGCAGTATCCCCCGCTCTCGCTCGCGTCGTTCCCGGAGCGACCTACCAGGGCAAGGCGACTGACTTCGCCAAGGTCACCTTCACGGTCTCGGCCAACGGCGAGATGGTGACGTCGTACAGCATCACCGATGTGCGCGGCAACACCTGCACGTTCAGCGGTGACGGCGTAGCGGGATCGTGGGCGGGCACACCGATCGTCAACGGCGCGTTTGTCTACATGCTCGGCTCGGGACTGACTTTCCGGGGCACGTTCCCAGGTGCGCAGACGGCGTCGGGCACGTTCCAGTTCCATAACAACGCTGTGCCCGGGTCTGCGCCTGCATGTGACAGCGGCGTCGTCAGCTGGACAGCGACGACGACCGCCGGCGGTAACGGTGGGAGTGGCAAGGGTGGCAGCGGCACCCGAGGCAGCGGCACCGGTCCGGGGGCGCACACGGCTCTCGCCGCCACCCATGTGACCTTCGGCAAGCTCTCGCGGACGCGTATCGGCGGGCGGCTGCGCTCCTCCAGCAAGAACTGCTTGATGAGCCGCACGGTCATCCTCATGCGCGGCTCCAAGCGGATCACGACGACGCGGACGAAGGCGAACGGCACCTACTCGTTCGTGCGCTCCGGCAAGGTCCGCGGGCAAAGGGTGCACGTGCAGGTGACCGCGCGAACGCTCGCCAGCACGCTCTGCGAAGCGGCATTGTCGGGCGCCGTCAAAGGCTGAGCGCGGCTCTCACGCGATCGCTCGGACGAGCTCCGCGGCGCGCTCCAGGTCGGCGCCGGATCGCAGCGCGTAGCAACGAACGCGTCCCAGCAGCGCGGCGATCGCGCCGAGGTGCGCCTGCGTTCCCGCCGCGTCGGTGACGAGCACGTCGGGCACGAGCCGCAGCAGCGCTTCGCCCGGATCGAGCGGCTCCAGGCGGCTGGCGCCGCCGGGCACGACCTCCGGGAAGACGAGCGCCTGCGGCTCGCAGGAGGGAGTTGAGCTCACCCCGAACAGATCCTCGATGCGCGCGAGCCGCTTCGGGAAGCCGTTGGCGGGCGGCTCGAGCAGCCGGCCCGCGAGCTCCGCGAAGCGCTCGGCGGCGTACCGTGTGACGCCGACCGTGTCTGCAAAGCCGAGCGCGCGGACGCGTCCCGACTTGCCGTCTTGGGCGAGGAACACGACGTCGTCGGACAGGAACGCCATGCCGGCGCGCACGAGGGCGAGCGACAGCGTCGACTTGCCGGCGCCGCTCGTGCCCGACAAGATGACGCCGCGTCCGTCTCGCGTTGCCAGGCAAGCCGAGTGCAGGCTGAACATGCCGCGGCGCTCGAGCAGCTCCATCAGGCTCACGGTCGCGAGCGGGTGGGTCGCGAAGTAGAGCCGGCGGCCGCTGAGCTGCGGGCTTCTGATGAGCGCCACGCCCCGTCGTGGTTCGCAGCGCAGGTGAACGTCGCCGAGCGTCCCGGCGAGCACGTCGATATCGGAGAAGTAACGCAGCGTGCCGTAGGGCGTGTCGTACACCGGGCGGCCGGCGTGCTGCGCCAGATCAACCTCGTAGCACTCCGGGTGGGGGTCGACGGCGAACCCGATGCGCACCGCCGCGAGAACGCTATGAGGGCCGCTGCGGAAGTCACGCAGACGCAGGTCCATCGCCGCGAGCACGGCCGGCTCGGCCGATCGGACCTCGATCGCGACGCCGTGGAAGTCGTAGGAGCGCCGCGCGGATGTCGTCACCGTGCTCACGCGAGCACAAGCGGAAAGCGGTAGATCTCCGGGAAGTGCGGCCGCGGGTCGCGCTTCTCCAGGAATGGCTCGCCGTCGAGCGTCAGCCAGCAGTGACCGTCGCTCGGGCGCTCCCCGCCGGGGCCAAGCGGGCGCTCGCCGCCGGGGTCAGACGGGCGCTCGCCGCCGGGGTCGAGGCCGAAGCGCAGCTCGACGTCGAGCCCGGCCCGGCGCAGGAACCAGAAGAGCGTCACGCCGCGCGTGAGGCAGCCCGACCGCACGAGCGGATGCGCGACGCGCGGCGCGAGCCCGATGAGCCGCTCGAGCCTTTCGATCTCCCCGCGCGCCGGCGAGCGGCGGCGCGGAGGGCGCGTGATCAGGGCGGCGAGACGCGGGAGCGGCAGGCGCATCAGCAGCGGCACCGTCGATGCGAACACGCTGAGCACGAGCAGCGCCGGAAGCTCCCGCGGGCTTCGCAGCTGCGACAGCGCACGGATCCTGTCAATCAGGGTTGACAACGAGCAGTCGCTCGCGCCGCAGGTCGTTCATGAACTCGAGCGCGTCGGCGCGGATCGTCGACTCGGGAGCGTCGAACTCCTCGCAGAGCGTCCTGACGATCTCCCCGACGTCCCGCTGGCCGTCGCACAGCTCCCAGATACGGGCGCCGACCTCGTCTAGCGCGTAGTAGCCGCCGTCCTCGAGTCGCAGCAGCACCGTCTGCCCCTGCGCCTCCTGTGCAAGCACCCCCTCGCGCCGCTGCAAACGCTCATCGAGAACGGAGTCGGCCTTCTCGCTCATGCTCGATCCTCCAGTGCTTGTATCCGGCTGTTGAGCCTGCGGTCCTGCACGAGCTCCCATGGACGGCGCATGGCCGCCTGCGCCGCCGGGGCGTGGGCGCGCGCGCGGCGCAGGTAGGCCTGGGCAAGCGAGAGCGTCGTCGTCGGGTCCGCATTCCAGCCGCGACTGAGGACCTCGCGGCTCGGGGCGAACATCCAGCGCACCGACCGGACCGGGAGGTGATCGTCGGCTCGCAGGATGCGGCAGCTGACGAGCTGCTGCCCGAGCTTGCGATCGAAGCCGAGCGGCTGCAGCCGGGCGAGCGCGTCCTGCGGGATCTCGGCACCCAGCTCGCATGCGGCGAACAGGGCGATGAACACCCTCGTCGCGAGGCGGTAGGAGCGAGCCGTCTCGACGATCAGATCCCAATCGACCGTTTCGGTATGGACGATCCGGTGGATGTCGCACATCTGAGCGAGTGCGCCACCCGTGTTGCGCCGGTCAAAGCTCCCACCGAGCCGGTTGCGCGTGAAGTGGAAGGCGACATGCAGCAGCAGATCCTCGGGGGAGGGAACACGATGGCCGGTCGAGGCGACCGTTCGCGCCCGCTCCCAGAATCCATCCATCGTGAAGTGGCGGCCCTCCTGCGCCGTCGTGATGTGACGATGCAGCTCCACCGCCACGAGCTGCTCCTTGCCGATGAGCGCCCGGTCGTGGAGCGGTGCGACGCGCAGCGTCAGGTCCTCCCGAACGTCGGTCGACGGGTCCTCTCGGTAGCCGACCGGCGCGAGTGCCGCTGCCGCGCTCTGCAGCTGATCCTCGGGTATGAGAATGTCCACGTCGAGCATTTCCCGCTGCGCCGGATCGCCGTAGACGGTCTCGACGAGCGCCGCACCCTTGAGCAGCAGGTGCTGCACGCCGGCGCCGTCGAGGGCGCCGATCACGCGCTGCATCGCAGAGCGGATGAACAACATGCGGGCGGCGTTCGCGAGATAGGCGCGCTCGAGCGCGCTGAGCGCAGCCGGCGAGGCCCCCGATCCCGCCTGCAGGTAGCAGAACAGCGCCGGCGAGAGACGGTGCCAGTCGGCGATGTTGAGGGTCTCGCCCCAGCGACCTCCCTCCCAATCGCGATAGTCGACCCGCGGGCGATCGCGCGGGATGATCGCGTCCAGCAGCAGGCTGTATTCAGGCGAAGGCGGCACGTTTCCGAGGGCGCGGCGGCGCCGGGGTACCCGGATGCGCCACCTGGCAAGGGTGGCGGCTGCGGGCGGCGGCCTCGTTGCTGGAATGTGAACGATGTGTGACGATCGTGAATACGCGCGATCGGCCCGCGTGGTTAACACCGTGTTTAACTCAAGCGAACCGGATGGCTCATCCCCGCGAGTGACGCTAGCGTGTTGGCGATCATGGCCCCGCCACGCTTCGTTTCCACCCCGGCCCGGCTGTACGCGCTGAGGGCGATGGCCGTCACGTCGGCGACGTTGTGCGCGCTGCTCGCGTCCGTCGCGCCCGCTGTGGCCGATGTGCTGCCGCCGCAGATACACACGGTCGCCGGCGGCGGATCGTGCTCCGGGGGGTTCGTGGCCCTCATCTCAGGCGGGACGTGCGACGGAGTTCTGGCGACATCGGTACCGATCGCCTCCGCGCGCTCGGTCGCTGCACTTCCGGACGGCGGCTTTCTGTACATCGACGCCGGCGACGACCTCGTCCGCGAGGTGTCACCGCTGGGCGCGGTCACGACGGTCGCGGGTAACGGCACGACGAGCGACGCCCCGAGCGGCTCGCTCGCCGTCGACTCTGGCCTCGACGGGCCCGTCTCGGTCGCGCCGCTCTCAAACGGCGCCTTCCTGATCACCGAGTACAACGGGGCGGTCGTACGTCTCGTCTCGCCCGGCTCCCCGGCGACGGCGACGATCACGACGATTGCCGGGACCGGGGTGGAGGGCGCCAGCAGCAATTACACGAGCGCGGGACCGGCGAGCACCGTCAACCTCAGCTACCCGACCGACGCGCAGCCG
This sequence comes from Solirubrobacteraceae bacterium, assembly GCA_052148275.1. GTDB lineage: Bacteria > Actinomycetota > Thermoleophilia > Solirubrobacterales > Solirubrobacteraceae > Palsa-465. Next base: position 98,700 of record JBKQIR010000278.1, on the reverse strand, counting down.
CTGCCGGGCGGCGGCGTGCTGATCGCCGACACGTACGACAACGTCATCAGGTTGCTCTCCGCCGCGGCCCCCGGGGCCACGATCACGACGATCGCCGGCGGCGGCGCCTGCAATGACGTCAGCAGCGACTGCGACGGGCTGGCGGCGGGCGCCGTCGCGCTCGACCACCCGGACTCCGTCTCGCCGCTGCAGGACGGCTCCGGCGGCTACCTGATCGCCGAGTACGACGGCGACGCGATCCGCGAGGTCTCGTCGACGTCGAGCTCCGGCACGTTCACGACGGTCGCCGGGCAACCCGGGGATGCGGGCTACGCCGGCGACGGCGGTCCGGCGACGCTCGCGCAGCTGAGTCACCCCGAGCAGGTCACGAGCACGGCCGGCGGTGGCTTCGTGATCGCCGACACCGGCAACGATGTCGTCAGGCAGGTGTCGGCGTCCGGCACGATCTCGACGCTCGCGGGCAACGGCATCTCGACCTTTGCGGGCGACGACGGGAACGCCACCGACGCGTCGCTGTTCGGGCCGACGGCGGTGTCACCGACGACCGACGGCAGCTTCTTCGTCGCCGACGAGGACAACAACCGCATCCGCGAGATCACCCTCGCCCCGCTGGTGACGATCGAGGTGAGCCCGTCGTCACCAAACGGGTCCGGCGGCTGGTATGTCACCTATCCGTCCGTCACGGTCCTCACCAACGAGACCGATCAGTCACCCCTGCTCAACTGCGAGCAGGACCCGGGCGCGGTGCCCCCAGCCTTCGGAGCGATCCAGGCCGGTTGCACGTTCACGACGCCCCAGACGATCGCCGAGAACGGCACGCACACCGTTTACGCCGCCGCGCAGAACGCGATCGGCGACCAGAGCCTGCCCGCCGGCGTCACGCTCGAGATCGACGTCGGCCCCCCGACGATCACCTGCAACGCGGGACAGTCGTTCACGTACGGCACCGCCGCGCAGGCGACGGCCACACTCTCCGACAGCGTCTCCGGTCCTGCAGCCGAGACCCTCACAACTCCCGCTGACACGTTCACGCTCGGCTCCCACACGGTGCAGTTCAACGGCGACAACAACGCCGGGACCTACACGCTGGCGAACTGCACCTACGCCGTGACGCCGGTGGTCATCACGCCGACCGCGAGCTCGCGCTTCGCTGCGGGCAAGAGTTACACGACGATCACGCAGCTCGTGATCGACGGCGTGCCGCCGGCGGGCGCCCTGAGCATCACCTGTCACGGCCACGGCTGCCCGTTCGCGAGCCGGACCATCAGCCCGCGCGCGTGCGTCCACGGGATCTGCCGCCTCCACGGCGCCACGCCGCACGACGTGAGCCTCACGCGGCTGTTCGCGCACGACCAGCTCGGACCAGGCGCCAGGCTCACGGTGACGGTCACCGCCCCGCACTCACTCGGGCGCGTGCTGACGTTCACGATCCGCGCACGCAAGCGGCCGCTCCTGCAGACCGAGTGCCTGGAGCCGGGGGCGAAGGAGCTGAGCGCCTGCCCCGCGCCGTCCTCGAAGCGGCCCAAGCTCCGTTAGCGTCTGGACGGGACGGCGGCCCGCAAGGCCGCCGGCATCGGAGTGCGCCGCCGGCATCGGAGTGCGCCGCCCGCATGACAAAGATGCCGCAAGTTGGTGTGTCGGCTCGCGCAGTGAAGCGCTAGGCTCCCCGGCAGACGCGCGTGAGATATCGAGGAGGGACGTGATGCGGTCAGGACGAGGTGACCAGGACGGTCATCCGGAGTCCGAAACGCAGCGACAGTCGGCCACCGTCAAGACGGGCAAGCGCTCGTACAACATGGCGGCCCACAAGCTTCCGGTCGCGCCCGACGAGGAACGGAGCGTGTCCTCGGGGCTGGTTGTAGCGAAGCCGCTCGACGAGATGGCGAGCAACGGGCCGGGCGCCACCGCCGAACCCGATGTGATCGCGCATGCAAGCACGGGTTTGCTCGCGCTCGGCGCGCTCGGCGTCGTCTACGGCGACATCGGCACGAGCCCGCTCTACACCGAGCAGACGATCTTCCTGCCGCACTCGCAGATGGCGCCGGCAACCGTCGCCGGCGTCTACGGGATCGTCTCGCTGATCTTCTGGTCGACGTTCGTGATGGTCTCCGTCAAGTACGCGGGCTTCATCATGCGCGCGCACAATCGCGGCGACGGGGGGATCATGGCGCTCGCCGCGCTCTGCCAGCGCAAGAAGGTCGCGCACGTGGTCACGCTCGTGACGCTCGGGATCTTCGGCGCCTCCCTGTTCTTCGGCGACGGCATGATCACGCCCGCGATCTCGGTGCTCTCGGCCGTCTCCGGGCTGGAGGTTCCGGCGCCCGGCCTGACGCACCTGGTGGTGCCGATCTCGGTCGTCATCCTGCTCGGGCTGTTCGTGATCCAGCGGCGCGGCACCGGCACCGTCGGAGGGCTGTTCGGCCCGGTGATGCTCGTGTGGTTCACAGTGCTGGCGCTGATCGGCCTGAGCCAGGTCGTGCAGCATCCCGGCGTCTTCCAGGGCCTCTCGCCGTCGTGGGGGGCGCGGTTCTTCATCGACCACAAGATCAGGGCGTTCATCGCGCTCGGCGGCGTCGTCCTGTGCGTGACCGGCGCCGAGGCGCTGTACGCCGATCGCGGTCACTTCGGTCCCCAGCCGATCCGCTTCGCGTGGTTTGGGATCGTGTGGCCGGCGGTGATCCTCAACTACCTGGGGCAGGCAGCCTGGATCCTCGAGCACGCCCACCACCTCGGCCCGGCGGCCAGCTTCAACCCGTTCTTCTCCGTGATCCCCGAGTGGGGGCAGCTGCCGATGGTTCTGCTGGCCACGGTCGCAACGATCATCGCCTCCCAGGCGGTCATCTCGGGCTCGTACTCGGTCGCCAGGCAGGCGATGCAGCTCGGCTACCTTCCCCGTCTGCGCGTGATCCACACTTCGAAGCTCGAGGGCCAGATCTACGTGCCCGTGATCAACTGGGCGCTTGCGACCGGCGTGATCGCGCTCGTGCTGATCTTCCAGAGCTCCAGCGGACTCGCGTACGCGTACGGCGTCGCGGTGACCGGCACGTTCATCCTCAACACGATCCTGTTCCTCGTGGTCTCCAAGGCGATGTGGCACACGCCGACGTTGAAGCTCGCCGCGCTCGGCACGCTGTTCCTCACGGTCGAGGTGTCGTTCTTCCTGTCCAACCTCTACAAGCTGTTCCACGGCGCCTGGCTGCCGCTCGCGGCGGGCGTCGCCGTCTCGATCGTGATGATGACCTGGCGGCGCGGCAGCGACATCGTGACCGCCAACCGCGTCGAGCGGGAGGGCTCGCTGGTGGAGTTCCTCGAGAAGCTGTGCAACGGCAAGGGGGCCGTGAAGCGCGTTCCGGGAACCGCGGTCTACCTCAACTCGGGGCGGGAGACGACGCCGCTGGCGATGCGGGCGGAGGTGGAGCACAACCACACGCTGCACGAGAAGCTGATCATCGCGTCGATCGAGATGGCGAGCGTGCCGCACGTCATGCGCGCGGATCGCTTCGTCGTCGACCGTCTCGGCAAGGGGCTCTTCCAGGTCGTCCACCTCCACATCCGCACCGGCTACCAGGACGACCAGAACGTGCCCCAAGCGCTGATCCTGGCGCGCAAGATGGGACTGCTGGAGCGCAACCTCGACCTCGAGCACGCCTCCTACTTCCTCTCGCAGATCACGATCAAGCCGACCGACGCGCCCGGCATGCCGACGTGGCGCAAGAAGCTGTTCCTCACCATGGCCCGCAACGCGGCGAGCCCGATCGAGCACTTCGGGCTGCCGGTTGAGCGGACGGTCAGCATGGGCTCGCAGATCAGCGTCTGAGCGCCGCCGTGCGGACGGGCGTCGAGGGGGGTGGTTTCTCGCGCGTCTGGCCAACGTGATTTAGTAGGGCGCATGCTGATCGACGGCAAGCAGATCGCCGGGCAGGTGCGCTCCGAGGTCCGTGACGGGGTGGCGGCATGGCGCGCGGCGGGCAATCCGGCGCCCGGGCTCGCGACGGTGCTCGTCGGCGAGGATCCCGGTTCGGCGATCTACGTCGCGGGCAAGATTAAGGCGTGCGCCGAGGTCGGGATCGAGAGCTTTCCCCACCATCTTCCCGCGAACGCCGAGCAGGACGAGGTGATGCGGTTGCTCGCCGGGCTGGGGGCGGACGGGCGGGTCGCGGGGATCCTGTTGCAGCTGCCGACGCCGAAGCACATCGACGGGTCCTACCTGACGACGCTGATCGACCCGGACAAGGACGTCGACGGGCTCACGCCGATCTCGGCCGGGCGCCTGGCGAAGGGCCTGCCGGGCCTGCGGCCGTGCACGCCCGAGGGCATTCTCGAGCTGCTCCGTCGCCACGACGTGCCGCTCGAGGGCGCCGAGGCGGTCGTCGTCGGTCGCTCCGATCTCGTCGGCAAGCCCGTCGCCGCGCTGCTGCTGGCACAGAACGCCACCGTCACGATGTGCCATTCGCGCACGCGTGATCTCGCGGGCGTCTGCCGGCGCGCGGATGTGCTGATCGCGGCCGTTGGGCGTCCTCGCCTGATCGCCGGCGAGTGGGTCAAGCCGGGCGCGACGGTGATCGACGTCGGCATGAACCGCACGGAGAAGGGACTGGCCGGCGACGTCGACTTCGCGTCGGCGGCCGAGGTCGCGGGCCTGATCACGCCGGTCCCCGGGGGCGTCGGGCCGATGACGATCGCGATGCTCTTGCGCAACACGCTGCAGGCCGCCCGCGCACGGGCGGCCGCAGGCAACTAGAGAATGACGGAGCGAAGGGTGCAGCAGCCATGAACGATGTGATGAACGCCCCGCTGGCGGAGGTCGATCCCGAGATCGCGGCGGTGCTCGATGCGGAGCTCGAGCGCCAGCGCAGCACGCTCGAGATGATCGCCTCGGAGAACTTCGTGCCGGTCTCGGTGCTCGAGGCCGTCGGCAGCGTGCTGACCAACAAGTACGCCGAGGGGTACCCGGGCCGGCGCTACTACGGTGGCTGCGAGCACGTCGACGTCGCCGAGCAGCTCGCGATCGACCGCGCCAAGGCACTGTTCGGGGCCGAGCACGTCAACGTGCAGCCGCACGCGGGGGCGCAGGCCAACGCGGCCGCCTACCATGCGCTGCTGAGCCCCGGTGACCGGATCATGGGGCTGAGCCTCGCGCACGGCGGCCATCTCACGCACGGGATGCGGCTCAACGTCTCCGGAAAGCTCTACGAGGTCCACGCTTACGAGGTCGACCCGCAGACGAGCCGGATCGACATGGACGCCGTCGAGCGCCAGGCGCACGAGTCGCGCCCGAAGCTGATCATCGCCGGTTGGTCTGCGTACTCGCGGCAGCTCGACTTTCCCCGCTTCCAGCAGATCGCTCGCGACGTCGACGCGTTCCTGCTCGTCGATATGGCGCACTTCGCCGGCTTGGTAGCAGCCGACCTGCATCCGAGCCCCGTGCCGTACGCGGACGTTGTCACGACCACGATCCACAAGACGCTGTGCGGTCCGCGCAGCGGCATGATCCTGTGCCGCGAGGAGCACGCGAAGAAGATCGACCAGGCTGTCTTCCCCGGCCAGCAGGGCGGGCCGCTCGAGCATGCGATCGCCGCCAAGGCGGTGGCGCTGAAGATCGCCGCCACTGCCGAGTTCCGCGAGCGCCAGGTCCGCACCGTGGAGGGCGCCCGCGCCCTTGCGGAGGAATTGCTCGCGCTCGGCGACCCTGGCATCCGCGTGCTCACCGGCGGCACCGACGTGCACCTGATCCTCGTCGACCTGCGTGAGAACGAGCTCGACGGGCGCCAGGCCGAGGATCGCCTGCAGAGCATCGGGATCACGGTGAACCGCAATGCGGTGCCCAACGACCCGCGCCCGCCGATGATCTCATCGGGGCTGCGGATCGGGACGCCCGCGCTCGCCACGCGTGGCCTGCAGACGGAGGACTTCCACACGATCGGCCGTGTGATCGCCGCTGCGCTGCGCCCGGACTTCGAGCGACGGCGCGAGGAGCTCGCTGCCACCACGGCCGAGCTGGCGGACCGCTACCCGCTCTATCCGACGCTCCGCGCGGCCGTCCACCGGTGATGGCGACGAGCCCGACACGGCTCTAGAGGGTCACGTATGCGCAACATCCCCGCGGAACCGTCGCAGTACGGTGGGAGCGGCAGGCTGGCGTGAACTGTTATGTGTAGCCGGGAGGTTTTTGAGGGTTGAGGGCGTCTTGTCAATGGCTCGGTCTCGCTGGGCCTATGCTCCAACCGTCTCAGAAATCAGCTTTCCGCCCAGACTGGGCAGAGTGGTGCGAACTCGTAGACGACAAACGGCTGGGGCCGATCGCAACCGGCGCGTCGGCAGAACAGGGTCGTCGTTGCGCGCGTCGGCAGACGGCGCTCGCTACGGCGGTCCGGTGTTCTTCGAAGCGGCTGCGCTTCCGCTCAGCGGAGGCCTCGGGAGCCGTGGTCGAGTTGTCAGCCTGCTCGCAGCGGCAGTCCGGCACCCTCGGCGAATCGCTGCGTTGATCGTCCTGATCTTCTCTACGAGGTCAGAACGGGTGGTGCTCTCAGAGTCGGCGGCCGGGCGAGCGCTCCAACGCTACTTTGACCAGCGCTGCCTGTGGGTCCTTCCACAGAATCGGCTGTGTCGCGGCGTGCTCATCCTTCCAAACGATCACGCCGAGTACCTGCGTGGCCGTCGCCGCCGGGCGCTGAGGACGAATCTGAGACGGGCCGCGACGGCTGGAATCAGCTGCGAGAGGATCGACGATCGCACCGACGGCTGGCGAGCGGCGAGCGAGATCCTGGTCCACCGTCGGACGTCGGTGACGGACGGGGACCAGGCAAGCCTCAGAGTGTCCTGGCCGGCGCTGTTCGCGCGTCCCGAGGTGACATTGATGGTGGCACGAGATGAAGATGGTCACCCTCTCGCGATGTCCGCGGCCGTCATCGACGAGAACGTCGCTCTCATTCTTGTGGCGGTGGCGAGCAGCCACGACGCGAGATGGGCACTTCACGACCACCTCGCTCAGGACCTCATCGACCGCGGCGTGAAGTTCCTGCTTGTGGAAGGCGATGGGCCGTTGGGAGCCCTGGGGTTCGCGACCGAGGTGCATCACTACCAGCACCTGCTGGGCTACGAGCTCCGTCACCTCGTTCCCAACGGTAGTCATCGACCTGGCGTCGAGCGCTCCGTGCGCAAGCTGCTCGCTGCGTTTGCACGAATGCGCGCGATCGGTGTGGTCCTATGCCAACGCGAACCGGATGTCCGTTCCAACGGTCGGCCGTAGACGAAGCGCGGACTGCGTTCGTCGTGTTCGATGGGCTCACGTCCGCGCGGTCACGGTCATCGACGCCGCCGGCACCCGTGGCCGCGGGCCTCGACATCGGCGATCCTGCTGACGAGCTCGTTGAAGAGGGTGTCGAGCGTCCTGTGCGGGTCTGCTGTGAGACCCGTATGCACCTCCGAGGTCTGGATGATCGTGCTCGACGGCGCGACCAGCCAGCCGAAGCGCTCCGACGCGGGTAGCGCTGCAATCGGCCCCGCGTAGCGTTCACCGGCGGCGATCCGGACGATCGCGTCCAGATGCGCGCGCACCTCCGTCGCGGAAGCGCCGGGGTCCAGCGCCGCGAGCCGCGCCTCGTCGAGCGCGACCCGTGCGGCGAGGAAGTCACGCTGCCGGCAGTAGACGATCACGCCCGCGTTGATCCGCTCGCCACGTTCGATGCGCGGAACGACGCGGACGATCGCGTAGGCGAACGGATCACGCTCGGGATCGGGCACGCTCGGCCTCCTCAGCGAAGCTCGCGGCCGCGACGCGAAGCGAAAGGTAATCGACATACACGCGGGCGGCGTCGGGCGACAGCCAATCCCGCGGGACGAGCGCGACTACCTCCTCGAGAAGCCCTCGGTCGAGCCGGGCCGCCAGACGCGCGTGGGCCTCGAGGATCGACTGCGCGCAGCCCAGCAGCACGTGCTCGGCGATCAGAGGGAACGGCCGGCCGGCGTGCTCAGCGGCGATCAGCCCTCCGTGCTGGAGGTAGAGCGCGGCGCCGTGATCGATCAGCCAGAGGCGCTCGTGCCACAGGAGCAGGTTCGGGTTGCGGGCGGTGCGATCGACGTTGGTGACCAGCGCATCGAGCCACACGATGTCAGCGGCCAGCTCGCGCGGCGGCCGCCACGGCCCCGCCGGCGAGTAGGACAGCGCGCCCGGGAGAAAGTCGAGGCCGAGGTTCACGCCGGCGCTCGCCGCGATCAACTCCTGGATCTCGGGATCCGGCTCCGCGGCGGCGAGCGCCGGATCGATCTCCACGGTGACGAGCTCGGGCACGAGCAGGCCGAGCCGACGCGCCAGCTCGCCGACGATCACCTCGGCGACGAGCGCAAGGATACCCTGGCCCGCGCCGCGGAACTTCGTGACGTACAGCCACTCGTCGTCCGCCTCCAGGAGGCCGGGCAGCGAGCCACCCTCGCGCAGCGGCGTGACGTAGCGAGTCGCGACGACGCCTCTGAGACCTGCGGTGAGCGACACGCCCGTGCACCCTAGCGCTCTCTCATCCGAGTCAGGCGATCCTGACGTCGGAGGGCTGCTGCGGGGGATCGATTACGATCGGGAGGTGACCGGTCAGCAGTGTGCGGCGAGCATCGAGAGCACGTTGCGCTCGGCGGGCGACGCGCAGCGAGCCGAGGGCGAGAAGCGCTACCTGAAGAGCGAGCTGGAGCACGTCGGCGCGAGCGTTCCGGCGATCCGCAGGACCGTCAAGACGGTGCTCACGAGCGCCGGCGCGCTCAACCACGACGAGCTAATCGACGCCGTCAGGGCGCTCTGGGCTCGGCCGGTGCACGAGTGCCGGATGGCGGCGGTCGAGTTGCTCGCGCTGCGCGCACACGCGCTTGGACCGGCCGACATCGAGTTGATCGAGCGCATGCTGCGTGAGTCGAGGACGTGGGCGCTGGTCGACGGCCTCGCGGCGTCGATCGCCGGCCCTCTCGTGGAGCGCTATCCGGAGCTCTCGATCGACCTCGATCGCTGGGCGGTGGACGATGACTTCTGGATCAGGCGCTCCGCTCTGCTCGCGTTGCTGCTGGCGCTCCGGCGCGGCGAGGGCGACTTCGACCGCTTCGGGCGCTACGCCGACATGATGCTCGAGGAGCGCGAGTTCTTCATCCGCAAGGCGATCGGCTGGGTGCTGCGCGACACGGCGAGAAAGCGTCCTGATCTCGTGTTCGACTGGCTGCTCCCGCGGGCCGAGCGCGCCTCGGGTGTCACGATCCGGGAAGCGGTGAAGCCCTTTTCGGCCCAGCAACGGGAGCGGATCGCCGCCGCGCGCTACTCAGCGGGTCAGATGCTCAGCGTCCCGCCAGAATCGTGACAGGCGTCACGTCGATCAGCGCGTCCAGACCGCTGAAGTCCGACGGGTTGGCCGTGTAGAGGCGAAGGCCGGCGGACAAGGCCGTCGCCGCGATGAGAAGGTCGATCGCTCGCTTGCCGCGCGCCTTCCGTCCCGCCGCGATCGTCTGGGCGTAGACGCGACCGTAGGCACGAGCGCAGCCGGCGTCGAAGGGGATCGGGTCGAATGTCGCCTCCGTGATCTGAAGGCGTTCCTGGCGGCGCGCTCGCTCGATTGGGTCCTCGGTTGCGTGAGGGCCGGCCGCAAGCTCTGCGAGTGTGATCGCGGCGACGGCGAGGCGCTGCGGCAGCCGCGCGGGATCAACGCGATCGAGTTCGATGACGACGGAGGTATCGATCAGACCCACTCCCTCGAGAGCGTCAGGCACGAGGGGTGGGATCCTGGGCTGCTCTGCGATCGAGATCGGCGCGGAAGCGTCCGGCGTCGAGCGGTGCAGCGCGGGCGAAGGCCTCCAGTGCGGCTACACGTGCGACGTAGCGATGCCGCTGCAGCGGCTTGAGCTCGCCGACCGCGACGCCGTTGCGAGTCACGACGAAGGTTTCGCCGGAGTCGAGCGCGCGCATGATCTCACCGCTGTCGTTGCGCAGCTGGCGCTGGGTGAGCTCCTTGGCCACAAGGAGGACTGTAGCACGCGTGCGACAGTCACGGGCGCTCAGCGTTAGCATGCCAAGAGACATGAGCGAGCAAGCTCTCCCTCCCGGTTGGCTACCCAAGCCAGAGTTCGACTCGATCTACAGCAGAGTCCCGCGGCTCTGTGTCGAGGTCGTGATATCGACGCGTGAGCGGGGAGTGCTGCTGACGCGTCGCGAGATCCCGCCTAACATCGGCGCCTGGCACGTTCCCGGTGGCACGGTGCTCTTTGCCGAGCCGCTGATCGCAGCCGTCAGACGGGTCGCACGTCACGAGCTCGACCTCGAGGTCGAGGTCGGGGAGTTGCTCGGATACATCGAGTATCCAAGCCACTACGAGAATGGATTGGACTCGCCGGTCGGGCTCGCGTTCAGCTGCGCGATCACCGACGAGGCGCTCCACGGCCCGGCGCCGGCCGGCGGCGTATGGTTCACCCGCCTGCCCGACGGGCTCTACGCCGAGCAGCGCGACTTCCTCGTTGCGCGGCTCGGCTACCGGGCGTAGGTACCGGCGGGGGAACGGTCACGTTTGCCCCGCTAAGCGGTGGCAGCCACAGTCGTCGCGATGCTGCGCGCCTGCGACTGCAGCGCCCGCAGATTGCGCTCCCACGCTCCCCCGCGCGGAGTCGCGAACGCGAGCCGGCGCAGCAGAGCGACGAGCGCGTCCTCGAATTCTCGGCCGGCGAGCAGACGCGCGCGCTCATCCTCGTAGTCGCTCGCCGCGACCCAGTCGACCGGCCGCCAGACGCACACATCGATGCACTCGTGTTGCTGATCGAGGCTTCCACATTCCGGACAGCGCCAGATGGTGATCGCCTCCGCCGGCGACACCTCCTCACCCGCTGCGTGACGTGACTGGGCTCCGAAGCGCGTGAGCACCGCCCGCGCTGACCGTTGCAGGCTCTCGTAGGCGCTCTGGCAGTCCCGCAGGCTCGGATCGGCGCTCAGCAGCGCATCGACGACCGCTGAGAAGGCCTCGACGCGGGCGCTGCAGGCCGTGGCCGCCGCCGCCAGCTCGTCGTACTCGCCGCCGCTGACGATCTCGAGCCTGCGCTCGCGGCAGACGTGGTCCTCGCGCTCGAACACTCGCATCGACCCGCAGCCGGCGCAGGTCGGGATGCTCAGGCGGATTGGCAGCGCCACAGATCGAATATAGAGCTGCGGGTGGGTGCGAGCGCCCTGCGGGGCGCTCCCACCGGTCACGCTCAGCGCAGTGTCTGCAGCACCTCGATCACGCGCTCGGGCTGGGTGTCCGGGTTCACGAACGCGAGGCGCAGCACGGTGCGATCGTGCCACCTGGTCGGCACGCACAGGATCACGCCGGCTTTCGCCAGCCTCGTTGACCACGCCGCGTATGCGTCGTCGTCCCAGCCCGGTCGCTCGAACAGCACGACTGACAGCTCCGGCTCGCAGACGAGCTCCAGGTGGTCGCAGTTCCGGATCGCTCCGGCGACTGTCCGGGCGGTCTGCAGCGAGCGCTCGATCGCCGCGACATAGCGGTCGGTGCCGTGCGTGGCGAGGCTGAACCAGAACGGGAGCCCGCGCGCCCGCCTCGACAGGTGGATCGCGAGGTCCGATGGGTTCCAGGCTTCGCGGTCGATCTGGCCGAGGTACGCCGCGTTCTGGGTGTGCGCAGCGCGCGCGGGCTCGGGATCGCGATACACCAGGGCACAGCAGTCGTAGGGGGCGAACAGCCACTTGTGCGGGTCGACGATGAAGCTGTCGGCGAGCTCGATGCCCTCGAAGAGGTGACGGACGCTCGGCGCGGCGAGCGCTGCGCCGCCGTAGGCGCCGTCGACGTGCAACCACAATCCACGCTCGGCGCAGGTGGCGGCGACGCCCGCGAGGTCGTCGACGAGCCCGCCGTTCGTCGTGCCCGCGGAGGCCACGACGGCGAACATGCCGTCAGGATCGTCCGCCAGCAGGGCTGACAGAGCCTCGCCGGTGAGGTGACCGGTCGCGTCGACCGGAACCTCGACGACGTCCACATCGAGCACACGGGCCGCGACCTGGATCGAGGAGTGGACCTCAGCTGTGCACGCCAGTCGCCACCCGCCCGGTGGCCGCCCACCTCGCCGCGTCAGCGCGGCGTGTCGCGCCGCGTGGAGGGCGGAGAGGTTGCCGTTGGTGCCTCCGGCGACGAAGCAGCCGGCTGCGCTCGGGGTCCATCCCAACAGCTCGATGATCCAGTTGAGTGCCTCGACCTCGGCGAAGATCGCGCCGGCTCCCGCCTCCCAGGTGCCCCCGAACACGTTCGCTGCGCTGGTGACGAGATCGAACGCTACGGCTGCGCGGGTCGGCGCCGACGGAATGTACGCGAGGTTCATCGGGTCGTCCTGGGCGCGCGTCGCCGGCTCGAGGATCTCGTGGAACACGCGTAGCGCCTCGATCCCGCCGATCCCGGCCGGCGTCACCGTGCGCCCGGCCGCTGCGGCAAGCTCCGAGGCGGGACGAGCCGTCGTCTTGGAGTCGGTCGGCCGCACGACGCGTCGTGCCGCCCATTGGACGGCGGCTCCGACGATCGCCCTCTCATCGCCCCAGACCTCGTGCGTCAACGCGCACGCGTCCCGATTACCGATGATCCGGGAATGGTCGAAGCTGATCTGTCCTCCTCGGGGCGCAGTCAGCCCGATGCTACCCGCCGGACTCGGCGGCTATCGAAGCCGCACATGAGCGGGAGCTACGCTATGTCGGATGAGTGAGATGTTCCGAAGCTTCCTGTTCCTGCGACTGCTCGGGATGGTCGCGCTCGTGATCGTCGTCGCGGTCGTGCTGGGGATCTTGTCGATCACGCGCGGCTCATACCCAGCCGGGATCGGCATCCTCGCCGGTGCCGTGGTGCTCGCCACCGGGCTCGGGTTAATCGTCGCACGGGGCGTACGCGGCGGCGCGCGCGGCCGCGTACGCGCCCGCTAGCGGCCTGCTTCGGCGTACCGCTTCCGTGCGCTCAGCGGCCGTAGGCCAGCAGGCTGCCGTTCTCGGCGAGCACGAGCAGCTGCTCGCCGGTAAACGTCGATGCCGGAATAGATCTCGCCCGAGCCCGGCCCGGTGGGACGGGCGCGTGACCACAGCGACCACAGCAGCACTCCGTCATCGGTGTCGACGATCGCCATCGCCATCGGCTCGTGGCCGGCGATCGCCGGCGGGTTCAGGGACCTCCACAGGTTGCCAGCCGGGTCGTAGCTGGCGACCTCGAGCCGCGCGTCGGCGCTGCTGCCGGTGAGGCCGGCGAGGATCACCGTCCTGCCGGTCCAGACGGCCGTCGGCTGGTCGAGTCCGCCAAACGGGGCCTTGGCGCTGATCGTCCAGCGATTCGTCGCCGGGTCGTAGAGCTCGGCCACGCAACAGCCGGCACCGAGCTCATGGGAGCCCGTCGGACCTCCGTACACGAACAGCTCACGGCCGGTCCAGACGGATGCCGCGTTGGCCGGCGGCAGATTGGCGGGATCCGGAGCGATCGGTTGCCATGTCAACCGGGAGGGGTCATAGGCCGCGCCGCTGTCGAGGACCCCGTCTGACATCGCCGCTGTCGCGGTCCCGCCGATCTCCAGCACCTCCTGTCCGTCCCAGGCGACGGTGGCTCCGAACCGCGGCCCCAGCGGCGAGCGCGCCAAGACCGACCAGTGCCCATGGGTGAGCGCCGCGGCACTGCCGGCACCCTTGTCAGAGCCCCTCGCTCCCGTTCCCGCGAGCAGGTGCTCCAGTTGTGCGACGAGCTGTGGCCCGGCGGCGGGCGACGCGCCGATACCACCCGCGCTTCGCTGCACGCTGCCGTTGGTGACCACCTCGCAACCCGTGAGGCCGACGCTGATCGTCACCGCTCTGTCCGAGCACGCGGCAGGGAGCGCCTGCGTCACCGCGGAGGTGCCCGGAATTGTCGTTGCCGCGCGTGGTCCGGTCCCCGTTCCCGCGCCCGTTGCCGCTCCGCATCCGGTGAGCGCGGCGAGCGCGCTCACCGCCGCCAGGGCGACGAAGATCCGGCTGCCCGAGCGGCCGCGGTGCTGTGCTGGGGATGACACTTCGGATCGTCGTCGTACGCAGATCATCCGTCACCCACACTACGACCGATCCCCGTGTCCGTCACACGGCGTTGCCGGACCTGTCGGGGATAAGCTCATCGCGTCCGCGGCGCAGAGCCGCGTCAGGCGCCAGCTGAGAGGAGCACGCGATGAAGAGCAGCCTCGAGATCGCCCAGGAAGCGCAGATGATCCCGGTCGAGGACATTGCCGAGCGCGCCGGACTTCTGGAGGACGAGGTCGAGCCATACGGACGCTACAAGGCGAAGATCTCGCTCTCGGTGCTCGAGCGACTCTGCGACGTCCCCGACGGCATGCTTGTGTGCGTCACCGGGATGACCCCGACCAAGGCGGGCGAGGGCAAGACGACGAGCCTCGTCGCGATCGCCCAGGGGCTCGGCGTGATCGGCCGCAACGCGGTCGCTTGCCTGCGCGAGGCCTCGGTCGGGCCCGTGTTCGGCATCAAGGGCGGTGCCGCCGGCGGCGGGCTCACGCAGGTCGTGCCGATGGAGGACCTGAACCTGCACTTCACCGGCGACATCCACGCGATCGGCGCCGCCAACAACCTGCTCGCTGCGATGATCGACGCCTCGATCCTGCACGGCAACCCGCACAAGATCGACGCGCTCCGGGTTCCGTGGCGCCGCGCTGTTGACATCAACGACCGCGTCCTGCGTGACATCGCGATCGGTCTCGGTGGGCGTCCCAACGGCTACCCGCGCGAGACGGGCTTCGACATCACCGCCGCTTCGGAGGTGATGGCGATCATGGCCGTCGCGCGGGACCTGCGCGATCTGCGCCGACGGCTCGCCAACGTCACCGCGGCCTACTCCTACGACGGCGGGCATCCGATCACCGCCGAGGACCTGCGTGCGGCGGGGGCGATGACAGTGCTGCTCAAGGACGCGCTGAAGCCCAACCTCGTACAGACGCTCGAGGGCCAGCCGGTGCTGATGCACTGCGGGCCGTTCGCGAACATCGCGCATGGCAACAACTCGCTCGTCGCGGACCTGATCGCACTCAAGCTGGGAGATTACGTCCTCACCGAGTCGGGCTTCGGCTCCGACATGGGAATGGAGAAGTTCTTCGACATCGTCTGCCGCTTCGGAGAATTGCAACCGGCGGCGTCCGTGCTGGTCGTCACGGTCCGCGCGATCAAGCACCACGGCGGTGCGCTGGAGGGGGAGCCACTCGATCGCGCCACCAGCCGGCACGCGATCGAGACCGGGATGGCGAACGTCCGCCGCCACCTGGGGATCATCGCCAGCTACGGCGTCCCCGCCGTCGTGGCGGTCAATCGCCGTCCCGGCGACACAACGGCCGACGTCGAGCTGGTGAAGCGACTCGCGCTCGAGGCCGGCGCCTTCGCGGCCGAGATCAACGACGGCTTCCAGCGCGGCGGCGTCGGCGCCATCGAGCTCGCTCAAGCCGTCGTTGACGCCTGCGAGCAGCCCAGCAACTTCCGCGTCCTGTATGAGGACGAGGCGCCGATCCAGGACAAGATCGAGACGGTTGCCCGGCGCGTATACGGCGCCGGGGACGTGTTCCTCTACCCGGCGGCGGAGGAGAAGATCGCACAGTACACGCGCCAGGGCCTCGCACACCTCCCGGTATGCATGGCCAAGACCCATCTGTCGCTGAGCGCCGACGCCGGGTTGCTGAACGCCCCCGAGCGCTTCACGCTGCCGGTGCGCGACATCCGGGCCTACACCGGTGCCGGCTGGCTCGTGCCGCTATGCGGCGACATCACGCAGATGCCCGGTCTGGGCAAGAATCCTGCGGCGTTCAACATCGACATCGACTCCGACGGGCGCACCGTCGGACTGTTCTAGAGCCGCGCCGGCTCAGGCCGCCGGCGACCCTCAGCCGACAAGGAGCACAGCCCATGCCGCGCATCGTCGTCACACGCCGCATCCCCGAGCCGGGCCTCGAGATCCTGCGCGGGCTCGGGGAGGTGTGGGTCTCCCCGCACGAGCGAGGGCTGACCGAGCCGGAGCTGCGCGACGCGGTTCCCGGTGCCGACGTGCTCGTGACGATGCTGCACGACCGGATCGACGAGGCGCTGATCGATGCGGCCGGGCCCCAGCTCAAGGTGATCGCGCAGGCGGCGGTCGGCTACGACAACATCGACATCGCCGCTGCGAGCCGCCGTGGCATCCTCGTGACCAACACGCCCGGGGTGCTGACCGACGCGACCGCCGATCTCGCCTTCGGACTGCTCCTGATGCTCACCCGGCGCCTCGGTGAGGGCGAGCGGCTGATCCGCGCGCGCAAGCCATGGCGCTGGGACATGTTCCTGCTGCTCGGGAGCTCCCCGCAGGGCAAGACGCTGGGGGTTGTCGGCTTCGGAGCGATCGGGCAGGCGATGGCGCGGCGCGGGCGGGCGTTCGGGATGGAGATCGTCTATGCGCAGCGCCACGCAGCGCCGGCCGCCGTCGAGCAGGAGCTAGGAGCGCGACGGCTGCCGCTCTACCAGCTGCTCGTGAGCTCCGATGTCATCACGTTGCACTGCCCGCTCACCGAGGAGACGCGGCACATGATCGACGCGACGGCGCTGGAGCGGATGAAGCCGACCGCTTACATCGTCAACACGGCCCGCGGGCCGGTCGTCGACGAGGCCGCTCTGGCACAGGCGCTCCACGACGGTCTGATCGCGGGCGCCGCGCTCGACGTCTATGAGCGCGAGCCCGAGGTGCATCCCGCCCTGCTCGAGCTCGACAACGTCGTGCTCGCCCCGCACCTCGGCTCGGCGACGATCGAGACGCGCACCGAGATGGCGCTGCTCGCCGCCCGCAACGTCGCCGCCGCGCTCGCCGGCGAGCCAGCGCCCACGCCCGTCAACGCGGGCGGCGTCGGCTAGTGGGTCGAGCGGAAATGTTTGAACAGGTTGAACGTTTCCGAGAGCCCCCCTAAGATCGTCGCGGTGGCCACCGTTGCGCATCCGCGTCTGCACCACGCCGAGTACCTGGCGTTGCAGGCGGCGGCGGGTTGGCGATCGGCCGTTGAGCTCATCGGCGGCGAGGCCGTCGTGACGCCGCCGTCGGGGGGGCAGGCGTCTTGCGCGCAAGGCGAGCTCTTCTTCGCGTTGCGAAGCTGGCAGCAGACATCCGGCGACGCGGGCCTGCTGCTCCAGGACGTCTTCGTGCGTCTCGCCGGCGAGGACTATCTTGCACCCGACCTCGCCTGGTGGGCGGCCGCGCGGCGTCCGGCGCTTTCGATCGGCGCGGTTTCCGGCATTCCCGACCTGGTGGTCGAAGTGCTCTCGCCTGCCACCCGCGTCAACGATCTGGGCGTCAAGCGGGACCTGTATCTGGCGGCGGGCGTCCGCGAGCTGTGGCTTGCCGACCCCGAGTCCGCGATCGTCATGGTGGTGGCACCGGACGGCCGCCAACGTACCTTCGGCCGGGCCGAACGGCTCAGCAGCCCGCTGCTACCCGGGTTCGCGCTCGAGATCGAGCGAGTCTTTCTCTCGTAGCCGGCGGCGGAGCCGAGCGACCGCTCGGCGAGAACTTGGATCTGCGGTGGCGGCAGCTCGGCCAACGGGTACCTGGGCCGACTAGCCTTTGGTGGATGCCGCGTCGCGCCAGGATCGCCCTCCTCGGAGCCGCCGCCCTCATCGGGTTGTTGTTGGCGACGTGGTTGGCGACGTTTCACGTGTGGGCCGTGGAGCGCGCCGACGCGCTGATCTACAACGGCTTTCACGACCTTCAGCAGCATCCCCACGTGTGGTCGGTGGCCAATGCCCTCGCGAACCTCTGCGACCCCCGTCCCTACGTTGTCCTGTGCATGCTGCCGCTGTCGATCGCGCTGCTGAGGCGGCGGTTCACGCTGGCCGCGACGATCCTTGTGATCCTGGTCGGCGCGAACGAGACCGCGCAGGTGCTCAAGCCGCTGCTCGCGTCCCCGCGTCCGAGCTGGCTGCTCGCCACCGGGCCGATCGCGCCAGGATCGTGGCCGAGCGGTCACGCCACCGCGTCGATGGCGCTGGCGCTGTGCGTGGTGCTCGCCTCGCCTGCGCGCCTGCGCCCGCTGGCGGCGGCGCTCGGCGCCGCGTTTGCCGTCGCCGTCAGCTATTCGTTCCTGACGCTCGGCTGGCATTACCCGAGCGACGCGCTCGGGGGCTTTCTCGTGGCGACGATCTGGACGCTGCTGGGGGTCGCCGGCCTCGACTCATTCGAGGCGCGGCCGCGGCGCGATGGCCGTCGCGAGCCGACCGGATCGCTCACGACCACCGAGGCGCTCACCGTACCCGCGACGGCGCTGTTCGGGACCCTGCTCGCGGCCGGCTTGATCGTGCTCGCGCGCCCGGATGACGTGCTCTCCTACGCGGGCACGCATACCTGGTTCGTCGTCGGCGCGGCGGCGATCGGGGCGATGGCCCTGACGCTGTCAACCGCCGTGATGATGACGCTGCGCAACTGAAACGGCCCGCCCCGCCGGCGCAAGCGGACCGCGGACCGGATCTGGCCTGCGAACGCCTCAGCTAAGCTCCGCAGCGGAGAGTGAGGAGCGCGTGTCCAGCAACCTTGTCGAGCTCGTCCGCCGTCGTCACGCCGTGCAGGCGCCGACCGCGGTGCAGGTGCTCAAAGAGGCGGTCGAGGCGTACGGCGAGGTCACAGACGAGGATCGGCGCCGTGCCGCCGAGCTCTCGGGCCTGCCCGAGGCCGCCGTCTACGGCGTCAGCACGTTCTACGACGACCTGATCGTCCCGCGCGGCGCCCGGCACGTGCACGTCTGTACCGGGACCGCCTGCTTCGCCGCGACCAAGGACGCGCACGTCGACGAGCTGCGGCGCGCACTCGGCCTCGAGCTCGACCAGCGCAGCGACGATCGCTCGATCTCGCTCGCCGAGACGGTCTGCCTGGGCTTCTGTCACTCCTCCCCGGCGTTTCGTGACGGCACCGTCGTCGACGCCGGACCGGGGGCGCTGGCGCGGGTCCTCGCGGGGGCCCTGCGGCAGGCTCCCGAGCCCGAGTGGAGCAGCACGCTCCCGGAGCCGGTGCTGACGCGGCGCGGCGACTGGTCCGGGCTGGCTCGCGCGCTCGCAGAGCGCGAGCCGGGAGCGCTCCTCCAGGATGTCAAGGCGGCCGAGGTGCGGGGCCGCGGCGGCGCTGGCTTCCCGGCCGGCGCCAAGTGGGAGTTCGCCGCCCGCACGCCGGCCGAGACGAGGTTCATCGTCGCCAACGGAGATGAGGGCGACCCGGGCAGCTACATCGACAAGTACCTGATGGAGCGCAACCCCGAGCTCGTGCTCGAGGGCATGGCCCTCGCGGCGTACGCCGTCGGCGCGAGCCACGGGTTCGTGCTCGTCCGCTCCGAGTACCCGCACTCGAAGCCCGCGCTCGAGCGGGCGGCCGGCACCGCTCGCGAGCAGGGATGGCTCGGCGAGCAGATCGCCGGCACCGAGTTCAGCTTCGACGTCACCGTGCTCGAGGGCGCCGGCTCGTACGTGGTGGGGGAGGAGACCGCGCTGCTCGCCTGCATCGAGGGCCGCAGGGGGACCGTCTCCGCACGCCCGCCGTATCCTGCCGAGCGGGGGCTGTTCGGCATGCCCACCGTCGTGCACAACGTCGAGACACTCGCCAACGTCCCGTTCGTCGCGTGCGCCGGAGCGCAGGCGTACCGTGCGCTCAGCCCCGGAGCGACTCCGGGAACGAAGCTCGTGTGCTTCAACGAGCGCTTCGCCCGTCCCGGGTGCTACGAAGTTCGGTTCGGCACGCCGGTCAAAGAGCTGTGCGAGGAGCTCGCCGGCGGGCTGATCGACGGCCACGAGCTCAAGGCGGTGCAGATCGGCGGCCCGCTCGCCGGGATCCTGCCGGGATCCCGGCTCGACGTTGCCTTCGACTACGAGTCGCTCGCCGCCGAGGGTTGCATGCCCGGCCACGGCAGCATCCTCGCGTTCGACGAGCAGACCGACATGCGCGCGGTGGCGCGCCACCTGCTGCGCTTCGGCGCCCACGGCAGCTGCGGCAAGTGCTTCCCCTGCCGCGTCGGCCTGAAGCGCGCGCACGAGCTGTTCTGCCGCGATGAGCCGGTCGACCGCAACAACCTCGAGGCGCTGCTCGAAGCGCTCGAGCTCGGCAGCCTCTGCGCCCACGGCGGCGGCCTGCCCGCACCGATCCGCAGCCTGATCGAGCACTTCCCGCACGAGCTGGGGCTCGTCTGACGATGCAGCTGACGATCGATGGAACCACCCTCGAGGTGACGTCGGGAACGACGGTGCTCGAGGCGATCCGCGCGCTCGGCCGCGAGATCCCGACGCTCTGCTACGACGCGCGCACGGCGCCCTACGGCGCCTGCCGGGTATGCCTCGTCGGGGCCGCCGGCGCCCGCGGCCCGATCGCGGCGTGCACGACCCCGTGCCGCGAGGGCATGGTGATCGACACCCGCGACGAAACCGCCCGGCGCGTCGCGACCGCGATCGTCGAGCTCGTGCTCTCGGAGCTGCCCGAGCGACCAGGTGAGCATTCCGAGCTTGCCGCCGTGGCCGGCAAGCTCGGCATCGGCGCGCTCCGCTGGCCGGGTGCCGTGCATGAGCGCCGCCACGACCCGCGCCACCCGTACCTCGCGCTGCGCCACGAGCTGTGCATCTCGTGCGGGCGCTGCGTGCGCGCCTGCGACGAGATCCAGGGCGCGTTCGCGCTCACGCTGACAGGGCGCGGCTTCGATTCGAACGTGACCGCCGGGCTTGACTCGGGCTTCCGGAAGTCCACCTGCGTTTCGTGCGGTGCGTGCGCCGACACCTGCCCTACCGAGGCGATCACCGAGCTTGCGCTGATCGAGCTTGCGCAGGCGACCGCTCCATGACCACGAGGGAGAGACATGGCTGAACGTTTCGATACCACCGTCACCACGGTCTGCGGCTACTGCGGCGTCGGTTGCCGGCTCGAGGCGCACGTGCACAGCGGACGTGTGGTCTCGATCAGCCCTGCGCTCGACGGCCCGTCGAACAAGGGCCACACGTGCCTGAAGGGACGCTTCGCGCACCGCTTCGCGCGCTCGCGTGAACGGCTGACAGTGCCGCTGATCCGCGACGGCGAGGACTTCCGCGAGGCGAGCTGGGAGGAGGCGATCACGTACGTGGCCCGCCGCCTCGGCGCGATCAAGCGCGAGCACGGACCCGATGCGATCGCCGGGCTCGCCTCCTCGCGCGCGACCAACGAGGATTGCTACGCGATGTCGCGCCTCGTGCGCGCCGCAATCGGCACCAACAACATCGACAACTGCTCCCGCGTGTGCCACTCGCCGACCTCGTTCGCGCTGCGCAAGGCGTTCGGGCAATCCGGCGCGACCGGCTCGTTTCACGACATCGACCGTGCCCAGGCGGCGATCATCATCGGCGCCAACCCCACCGAGGGCCATCCGGTCGTCGGCGCGCGGATCAAGCAGGCGACGCTGCGCGGACTGCGGCTCGTCACGATCGACCCGCGACGGATCGAGCTCTCCGACTACGGCGTCCTGCATCTCTCGCCGCGTCCGGGCACCAACGCCGCGGTCGTGCTCGGGCTCGCGCACGTGATCGAGCGCGACGGGCTGGGCGACCGCGAGTTCGTGGCGCGCCGGACCGAGGGCTACGAGGAGGTGCAGGCGCTGATCGGGCTCTACACCCCCGAGCACGTGGAGGAGATCACGAGCATCCCCGCCGACGATCTGCAGCAGGCGGCGCACATCTACGCCGAGGCGGCCGAGGCCTGCATCATCTGGGGCCTCGGGGTGACGGAGCACCGCTACGGCTCGGAGGTCGTGCAGCTCATCTGCAACCTCGCGATGATGACCGGCAAGGTCGGGCGCCCGGGCTCGGCGCTGCTGCCGCTGCGCGGGCAGAACAACGTGCAGGGGTCCTCCGACATGGGGGCATTGCCCGACACGTACACGATGTACCGCTCGGTCGCCGACGAGGAGGTCGCGCGTTCGTTCGAACATCGCTACGGGGTGCCGCTCTCCCGTCAGAAGGGGCTGACGATCCCGCAGATGTTCAACGCCGCGGTCGACGGGACGCTCAAGGCGATGTACATCTTCGGCGAGGACGTCGCCCAGACCGACCCCAACACAGCGCACGTCATCAAAGCGCTGGAGTCACTCGAGCTGCTCGTCTGCCAGGACATCTTCCACACCGAGACGACCAGGTACGCGCACGTGATCCTGCCCGCATCGGCGTTCCTGGAGAAGACAGGTACGTTCACCAACGCCGAGCGGCGCCTGCAGCTCGTGCAGGCCGCGGCCGCGCCGCCCGGCCAGGCGCGGACCGATTTCGAGATCATCACCGAGCTCTCGCGCGCGCTCGGGCACGACATGGGGTTCACGACGCCCGCCGAGGCGATGGATGAGATTGCGGCGCTCACGCCCGCGCTTGCCGGGGTGAGCCATGGGCGTCTCGGCCGCACCGGCCTGCAGTGGCCGGTCGCGCCGGACGGCTCCGACACGCCGATGCTCTACGGCGAGCACTTCGACCTGCCCGGGGCCAGGGGCCACTTCGCGGCGCTCCCCTACAAGGAGCCCGGCGCCGTCGCCAGCGACGACTACCCGCTGATCCTCGTCACGGGCCGGCGCCTGCAGCACTACAACGCGGGCACGATGACGCGCCGGACGGCGAACATCGAGCTCGTCGACCGCGACTGGCTCGAGATCAACCCGCAGGACGCCCAGCGGCTCTGGATCGCCGATGGACAGCGCGTGACGGTGCGCAGCGCGCTCGGCTGGATCGAGACCGAGGCGAGGGTCACCGACCGCATCGAGCCGGGTCACGTGTTCACCGCATTCCACTTCCCCGAGGTGCGCACGAACCTGCTGATCGGCTCCTCCGCCGATGTCAACACGAGCTGCCCGGAGTACAAGGTCGTCGCGGTCGATGTGCGGCCCGTCGCCGAGCAACCCGCCTACGTGCCGGCGATCGCCGAGCCCGTGATCGGGTGAGGCCCGCGCGCCGTCCGGAGGTGGAGCCGGCGCCGCGATCGCCGCCGGCGCGGGGTGTCGAGGAACCGGCGCCCGGCGCGCCCGGGCCGCGGATGCTCGCGAGCGTCGTTCGCGACGGTGAGCGCGACGAGGTCGCCGTCGAGGAGCCGCTCGAGATCCGCGTCGACGGCGTTCCCATCGCCGTCACGATGCGCACCCCGGGGCATGACGAGGAGCTCGCGCTCGGCTTCCTCTACGGCGAGGGCCTGATCGACGGTCCGCGCGACGCCGGTCTCACGGGTGACCTCGCAGCGAACGTGATCGAAGTCGCGGGCCCGCTGGCCCGCGACCCGGACACCCGCCGCTTCTACACGACCTCCTCGTGCGGCGTGTGCGGCAAGGGCGCGCTGGCGGAGGTGGCGGTGCACGCGCCACGCCTGCCGGACGGGCCGTACGTCGCGCGCTCGCTGCTCGCGAGCCTGCCGGAGGCGATGCACCAGCCCGCCTTCCTGCGCACCGGCGGTCTGCACGCCACCGGCCTGTTCACGGCCTCCGGAGAGCTGATCGCCGTACGCGAGGACGTCGGACGGCACAACGCGATGGACAAGGTGATCGGCTGGGCGCTGCGGGACGGGCGGCTGCCACTCGCCGGCGCCATCCTCTGCGTCAGCGGACGGATCGCGTTCGAGCTCGTGCAGAAGGCCGCGATCGCGGGCACGCCGGTCCTCGTCGCCGTCGGCGCTCCGACCTCGCTCGCGATCGAGCTGGCGGCAGATCGCGGCATGACACTCGCCGGCTTCGCCCGCAACGGGCGCGTGAACGTGTACACGTGCGCCGAGCGCGTGCGCGCTGCGTAGCTTGCGTAGCTCATGACATTCAGGGTGGCGGTCCACGCGCCGTGGGAAGGATGGACGGCGTGGCGGGGTCCTGCAGTACGGCAACAACCCCGGGGTCCTGCAGTACGACAACCACCTGAAAGGGAGCAATAACGTGAAGAGACTTGTCATTCTCATCGCGCTGGTTCTGGGCGCCGCGGCACCGGACGTCGCGTCCGCGGCCGGTGGCTGGACGGCAGCGAGCGTTCCGTCAACCGGGAACAACGTACAGCTGCTGGGAGCCTCCGCCCGCGCCAACACCGACGCGTGGGCCGTCGGCCAGCAGTTCGTGGCTGCCGGGCAGCCCCAGGCCCCGGCGGTCGCCTATCACTGGACCGGTGCCGCGTGGTCGCTGACGCCGACACCGAACCTGGGCGAGTACGGTGCCCTCGACGCCGTGAGCGCGAGTAGCGCGAACGACGCATTCGCGGTCGGGTTCACCATGATCCGGCGTCACGACTACGGCACGCTGATCGAGCATTGGAACGGATTGGCCTGGTCGACGAGCTCCGTGGATGCCGTCACCGGCTTCGCCGCACGGCTGACCGGCGTCGTCGACCTCAGCCCGACCAATGTGTGGGCGGTCGGCGAAGGCGCCTCAGGGGGGCTGGTGGAGCACTGGAACGGCGCGACGTGGAGCGCGGTCACGCTTCCCGACCCCGACTTCACGCCGTCCTCCGACAACGCGATCTCGGCGTCGCCGGCCGGCGACATCTGGCTCGTGGGCAGCACCCTCGACACCGCGACGGAGGCGGTCGTCCCGGAGACGCTGCACTACAACGGGACGACGTGGACGGTTGTGCCGGTGCAGCAGCCCAACGAGTCCAGCGCGACGCTGGGCGCGATCACGGCGATCTCGCCGACCGACGTCTGGGCGGTCGGGGAGGACATCGGCGCCGGTACGGCGATCGGCGGCAGCACGCTGATCGAGCACTGGACTGGCGGTGCGTGGAGCATCGTGCCCAGCCCGACGCCCGGGGCCGATCCCGGGCTGACCGGCGTCGCGGGCCGCTCGGCCGGCGACGTGTATGCGGTCGGGAGCAGCCTCCCGAGCGTCAACGGCGGCCCGGATCAGGCGATCATCCTGCGCTGGAACGGCAGCTCGTGGTCGACCGACAGCAGCGGCGCCTTCGGCGGCACCCTGTTTGCGGCAGCGACGTTCCCCGGTGCGGCCAACGAGTGGGCCGTCGGTGTGGGCAGCGGCGATCAGGGGATGATCCTCAGCCACGGCTGATCTGAACAGCACCGTGCGGCGAGAGGCCTGTCCTGGTCACCGCCCCGGCCTCTCGCCGCTCGGTCGCGCCCACATCTCCTCGAGCTCGTCGAGTGCTCGTTGCTCGAGGCGACGTTCGTCGAGGATTCGCTGGAGCCTCGCACGTTCCTCCGGCGTGAGCGTCGGCACTCCCGTCCTCACCTCGAACAGGCGACGCTGGGTGTAGTCGAGCTCACCCCAGATCTGCCGCGCCCGACCGACCATCCGCCTTGCGCGGGCTGTTGACATGTGCATGGCTTGCCTCCTTCGGCCGTATCGCTTGTTGAGCAGGCTCGTGTCGTACGCGCACCGGGCCCACGGCAAGTCTCGACTGAGACCCTCTTTCCCACATCGGTACTTCGCAGCTACCTCGATCGTAGAGACCTTAGATTCTTGGAGACGGCACTTACGCGAGGGGCGTCCGGAGAAACGCCAGGGACGGGAAGCGCAGCATCGGGTTCGTGAGCAAGCGGATCGTCCAGCGACATTTGCAACATCTGAATCGCCTCCGACGTTACCCTGAGCGCGTGAGCTCCGTCCCCGGAACCGCGTTTCGCAACCTGCTCCTCACGGCAGACGCTGCGCTCGCACGGATCACGCTCAACCGTCCCGAGAGACGAAACGCCCTGTCGCTGGAGCTGATGGACGAGCTGATCGCAGCGCTGCGAGCCGCATCCGCGCTGTCGACAGCGCGCGCGATCGTGATCGAGGGCGCAGGACCGGCCTTCTCGGCCGGCCACGACCTGTCAGAGATGGTCGGTCGAGACGAGGCGTTCTTCCGCGAGCTGTTCGGCGTCTGCACGACGCTGATGGAGACCATCCACGATCTGCCCCAGCCGGTGATCGCGAAGGTGCACGGCATCGCGACCGCCGCCGGCTGCCAGCTGGTGGCCGCCTGCGACCTGGCGATCGCCGCCGAGGGCACGCGCTTCGCGACCCCCGGCGTCAACATCGGCCTGTTCTGCTCGACGCCGATGGTGCCGGTGTCCCGCGCCATCGGGCGCAAGCGGGCGATGCAGCTGCTGCTGACCGGCGAGCCGATCGACGCGGCGACGGCGCTCGACTGGGGGCTCGTCAACCGCGTCGTGGCGCCGGAGGCGCTCGAAGCCGCCGTGCAGGAGCTCGTCGGCTCGATCGCACGCTCGAGCTCCTACACGATCGCCACCGGCAAGCAGGCGTTCTACGCCCAGGTCGACGGCTCCGAGCACGACGCCTACGAGCACTGCAAGGTCGTGATGGTGCAGAATGCGCTCGCGGACGACGCCCAGGAGGGCATCAGCGCGTTCCTGCAGAAGCGCGAACCAACGTGGCGCGGCGCCTAGCACCGCGGCGCGCGACGAAGGAGGAGACAGGGGTTCCATGAAGCGCACGGCGCAACAACACAGGTCGATCAGCCGCAGGTCATTCCGGAGCACGATCCTGCTGGCGCTGGTCGCGAGCCTGGCGTGTGCAGGGGGCGCGCTCGCCTCGATCGTCGGTCTACCCGCCAGCGGCGCTCAGGTGAACAGCGATTCGCCCGCGATCGACCCGACCCAGAACGCCGGGCTCTCGGACCTCACGGCGGGATCGCTCGTGGCCGGTAACGCGCGTGTTCCCTGGATCGCCTTCTCGCAGGCGAACGCGGACGGCAGCCAGCAGATCTTCGTGCGCGCGTTCAAGGGCGGTGCCTGGCAGACAGAGGGCTTCCCGCAGTCGCTCAACGAGGACGACACGCAGGTGGCGCAGGCGCCGTCGATCGACTTCACCGGCGCGGGCCGTACGGTGCCGTGGGTCGCATGGGCCGAGCCGAGCTCGACGTTCGCTGGCGTCTCCCAGATCTTCGCGAGCCGCTTCTCGCCACAGCCCGCGCCCGCGGAGAACGGCGGGCAGTGGATCCACGAGGGCCAGGGCAGGACGGGGAACGTCCCATCGCTCAACATCAACACGGGCCGCGAGGCGGCTGACCCGTCGCTGATCGGTGGCACGACGACGGCGGGCGGGAACCCTGCGCCGTGGATCACCTGGGAGGAGGCCGACAACGGCAACACGGCCAAGCCGTCTTCGGTCGGGGGGGCGAGCAGGTTCCAGATCTTCGTCTCGCACGCCGTGGCGGCGAGCTCCGGAGCGTGCCCGGCCGGCACCAAGCCCGCCGGTCCGACGAGTGTCGGCAACTTCTGCTTCCAGCAGGTCGGGATCGACCGGGTGCAGGGTCCCGGCTCGTTGAAGGACCCATCGCTCAACGTCGACCCGACGCGCGACGGCATCGAGGCGGACATCGCCTTCACGGGAGCCAACGACACGGTGCCGTGGGTCGTGTGGTACGAGAACAGCGATGACGGCAACGTGACCGACGGACTGCTCAACGCCGACATGGTGTTCGCGGCCCGGGGCATCGCCGACGCGGCCGGAGATGGTGGCTTCCACTGGCAGGTGGTCGGGCTCGGGACCGCCGGCAAGACGGCAACCGACGACGTCCTGGACGCCGGCGCCAGCGGTCACGGCCCGTTCGGCGAGTGCGCCACGACCCAGGCGGCCGAGGAGGCCTGCTCGCTGGACGCCGACGCCGCCGCAGCTCCGAGCCTGAGCGACGGCAACGGCGCCGAGAACCCGGAGGTGACCGCCGGCACGATGGTCCCCGGCAAGGCGACCACCCCGTGGGTCGCCTGGGACGAGAGCAACGTCGACAACGGCCAACACTCCATCTTCGTCGCGCGCCTGGACGCCGCCGGCGATCACTTCGACCTGCTCAACAACGGGCAGGCGATCTCCAACAGCGGCTTTGACTCAACGCGCCCCGACATCGTCTTCTCGGGCAACACGCCCTACGTGTCGTGGCATGAGGCGAACGGCAGCGAAACGCTCACTTTCGTGGGCCATTTCGAGGGCAACCCGGCCGACCCGGTGTTCCACATCGACACCCCCGCGGGCATCGTGACCACGACGCCCGGGCCGAATTCAGACGATGACCTCACCGACGTCCGGCAGCCGATCGCCTCGACCTGCCCGGATGATCCGTTCACCGAGGACGGCTCGGCCTGTCCGGGCAGCGCGGTGGGAACACCGTTCTTCGCGTTCACCAACACAACCAACGGGCCGCGCGAGCTGTTCGTGCAGTCCTACCAGCCCGACAACGTGCAGACCGATACCGCGAGTGGCGTCGGCGTCGGCACCGCGACGCTGAGCGGGTCCGTCGATCCGGCGGGCGCGCCGGTCCAGGTCCAGATCCAGTACGGCCCGACCACCTCCTACGGCTCGAGCACCGCCGTGCAGTCGATCGCTCCGGGTGAGAACCAGACGCCGTTCAGCGCCGCGGTGACTGGACTTCCATCCGGAACGCTGCATTACCGAGCGGTCGCGATCTCGGACTTCGGAACCTTTCCGGGCGCCGACCAGACGGTGGCGATCCCGGTCACGATGAACCACCCGACCCCGGTGCCGACGTTCGGCCTGCACATCAGCTCACCCCGCGGTAACGTCAAGGCGAACAAGCTCAAGGCTGTCAGTGGCACCGCGAGCGCCAGCCTCGGCATCGCGAAGGTGCAGGTCGCGGTCGTCGAGTTCAGCGGTGGCGCGCGGGTGGCGAGCGCTCACGGGAAGCGGCCGACGCCCGCATGTGAGCAGCTCGGCGGCGACGGGAGGCTGCACAAGCTCACCGTCGGCAGGCACAGCATCTGCACGGCGACGATCTTCCTGACCGCATCGGGCACGACGAAATGGAGCCTCAAGCTCACCAGGCACCTGCCGAAGGGCACCTACGAGGTGGTGGGCCGTGTGATCGACCACGCCAGCCACATCTCCGGCCTGACACTCGCCGGTTTCCGGGTCGTGTGAGCATCGCTCCCTGGGAACGGTGAGCATCGCTCCCTTTGAGCGCGGGTGGGCGACTGACACGCCGCCCACCCCGCCCAGGCAGCTCATTGTTCGAGGGCTTCGGAGGCGTCGAGCCAGTCGGTCTCGAGCTGGTCGCGCTCTGCCAGCAGCGCGTCGAGGTCGGCGTGGAGATCGATCAGCCGGGTGTGATCGCTCGCGCTCGCCTGCATTTCCCCATGCAGCGACGCCTCGCGGTGCTCCAGCCGATCGAGCGCGCGCTCGATCCGCCTGACCTCGGCGCGCGCCGCGCGCAGCGCCGAGCCGGGTCGCGTACCGGCGTGCTCGCGTTCCTCGCGTGCATCGCGCGCCGGACCCCGGCGGGGCGGAGCGTCGTCGGAGGGCCGCTCGAGGTACTGCTCGACGCCGCCCGGGAGGTGGCGAACCCGTCCGTCTGCGCCGATCGCGTAGACCGAGTCGCTGACGCGCTCCACGAAGTATCGATCATGGCTTGCAATGACGAGCGTGCCGGGCCAGGTGTCGAGCAGATCCTCGAGCGCGGTGAGCGTGTCGATGTCGAGGTCGTTGGTCGGCTCGTCGAGCAGCAGCACGTTCGGCCCGGCGATCATCAGGCGCATCAGTTGCAGGCGGCGGCGCTCGCCGCCGGACAGGTCTCGCACGAAGGTTCGCATGCGGTCGCCGCGAAACCCGAACCGCTCGCACAGCGATCCGGCCGTCAGCTCCCGTCCGTCAGGAAGGGTTGCGGTGCCGCGCACCTCCTCGAGCGACTCGAGCACGCGCAGGTGACCGGGGATCTCCTCGGCGTCCTGACGGAGGTGTGCCAGGTGCACGGTGCTGCCGCGCTGCACCTCGCCAATCGTCGGCTCGAGCTCGCCGGCGAGCAGCTGCAGCAGCGTCGTCTTCCCGGACCCGTTGGCGCCCAGCAGCGCGACGCGATCACCCGGTGCGAGGCGCATCGTCACCGCCCGCAGCACCTCGTGCGTGCCGAACGCGCAGGAGACGTTCGCTGCCTCGAGCACCTTGTTGCCCAGGCGCGCGGTCGCGAACCGCAGCAGCTCGGCGCGGTCGCGCACCTCCGGCTCATCGGCGATGAGCGCGTTCGCGGCCTCGATCCGAAACTTCGGCTTCGAGGTCCGTGCGGGTGGGCCGCGACGCAACCATGCGAGCTCCTTGCGGACGAGCTGCCGGCGGCGATCCTCGCGCGCCGCGGCCTGGCGGTCACGCTCAGCGCGAGCGAGGACGAACGCGGCGTAGCCACCCTCGTACTGGTGGACGACCCCGTCCGCCACCTCCCAGGTCGTCGTGCAGACGGCGTCGAGGAACCAGCGGTCGTGGGTGACGACGAGCAGCGACCCCTGGCGCTCCGCGAGGTGGCCGGCGAGCCAGTTGATCGCGTCGACATCGAGGTGGTTCGTCGGCTCGTCGAGCAGCAGCAGCTGCGGGTTCTCGAGCAGCACACGCGCGAGCGCGATCCTGCGCCGCTCACCCCCCGACAGCGGCGCGATCGGCGTGTCCAGCCCCACCGGAAAGCGACCGAGCTCGACGCCGCCGAGCAGGCCGTCGAGCACGGCGCGAAACGGGGCGTCCCCCGCCCACACATGCCGGGGACGGTCGCCGACGAGCGCTTCTCGGACGGTCCCGTGACCACCGAGCTCATCCCCCTGCGCGAGCAGCGCGTGCTCGAGGTCCCGCGCGCTGGTCACCACACCGGAGTCCGGAAGCTCGATTCCGGCGACCAACCGCAACAGGGTCGACTTGCCGTCGCCGTTGCGACCGACGATCCCGACACGGTCGCCGGCGCTCACCCCGAGCGTGACCTCGTGCAGGACCGACCGGCTGCCATAGCCCTTGGCGACGCCGTTCACGTTGACGAGGTTGCGTGCCGGTGCCATCGACCGTCATCTTGCCGCACGCCCGCCATCCCGAGATCTCAGCTCATCTCCATCCCGAGATCTCAGCTCCATCTCCTTCACATGGCGCGAGGACCACGACCGTAAACTCCGGAGTCATCACTAATGCGGCTCGTGAAGCTGACTTGCCTTGTTGGTAGCGCCGCGACGCTCATCATGTGCGGGGTACCCACCGTGTCCGTGTTGCCGGCGGCCGCCGATCCGTCGCCGAGCGCTGGCAACCCGTCATATCGGACACCGCGGGCGCGATCGGTCACTACGAAACGATCACTCAGCCGAGCGCGGTAACGGGCGTCGTCGCGCTGCTGCCGACGATCGGCATTCCCGCGGCGGGCACGGGCGTTCTGGCCTGGGACGCGAGCGCCGACACGCTGTCCTGGCGAGGCGGTCCACCGGTGACGGTCGACCCGCTCACCAGCGCCACCTACACGCTCCCGGAGCCGAACCCGCCGGGCTCGATCATCGTGACGGTCACCGGCGCGGCGCTGCCGGCGGGCAGCGCCGCGGATACGCTCACGGTCACGAGCTCGCCGGCGACCGCGGGGCTTGGAGATCTGACGCGTGACACCGCCCGCGCGGCCGACGAGTTCGACGGCAACATGTACGTCGGCCTCGGGGTCCGCGATACGCACGACGGCGAGGTCTGGCGCAGCGCCGACGGAGTCAATTGGGTGCAGGCGGCTCTGCCCGGTTTCGGCCAGCCGGCGGGAACGGTGCAGCACATCGACAGCTTCATCGTTTACGACGGTCAGCTCTATGCCGGCACGGATACCGGCCAGATCTGGCGGACATCCGATGGCAGCCGATGGACGCTGGCCACGGTCACGCCCGGCTTCGACGCGAACGTCACCGCATTCGCTGACTTCAACGGGCAGCTCTACGCCAACCAGGCGAACAGCGGTCCCGGCGGCGTCTTCAGCAGCCCCGACGGGACGAGCTGGAGCAACGTCCTCACCTTCGACCACGACGAGTACGCGCACTATCTCCAGGTGTTCAACGGCAGCCTGTTCTCCTCGTCCGGGAGCTACGACGGGATCCTCGGACCGGGCGCCGGCGAGATCTGGAGCTCCAGTGATGGGACGACCTGGCAGCCGGCCGCCGGCGACGGGTTCGGCGACCCGGACAACACCGACGTCTCCGGCCTGGCGGTGTTCGGCGGCGATCTCTACGCCGCGACGTTCAACTCCGCGCAGGGCGCCCAGGTGTGGCGCACCTCCGACGGCCAGAACTGGCAGATGGTCGCGACCAACGGCTTCGGAGACCCCGACAACACGATCATCCACGAGCTGATCGTCTTCGACAACGAGCTCTACGCGGGCACCGAGGACGACGTGCAGGGCGGCGAGATCTGGCGCATCGCGGACGGGACGGACTGGAGCCTCGCCAACGTGCCAGGGTTCGGCACCGGCAAGTTCCAGAGGATCCGGTCGTTCTTCGAGCTGGGCGGCTACCTGTACGCGAACGGCGAGAACGATTGCGAGACGAACGGGCCGCCCGGCTGCCAGGAGCGCGGCTGGGAGCTCTGGCGCCTGGAGGCGCCCGCGCCCACCTGCACGGTCACGGCGGTCCTGCGTGCCGGCGTCACACCGGGCTTCACGGGGGCATACGACGAGGAGGAGGTGACCGTTCAGGCTCCGGGCGGTCTGACGGCGGTCGGGAACATCTACATCTCGAATGGGATCGTGTTCTGGCCGATCTTCGATCCGGGCACGACCTCGCCGATCGTCGTCACCGCCATCAAGGGCGTGCAGGGCGTGTCGACGACGTGGTCCTTCGACGCCACCGACGTGGCCGGCCAGGAGACCTTCTGCGGCTGAGGCTACGTCGGAGCCGCCTGAGGGCCCGCGACGGAGTCATTGGGGGATCCGACTTGGATGTCGAAGGTGGCGCAGGGTGCGGTAGCTCGAGCCCGTGCGACAGGGTGGCGCAGAATGATTGCTGCTGCGAGTGCGAAAGCCAGACCCATCTCTGGGAGACTCCTCCGGCGGCCCATCCCCGTCCCTTCGTCCCGGAGATCGCAAGCCACACCTGACACCCCGGGCATGCCATCCCGACGTGCCGGCCGGCACGCCGGTTTTCCCGTGCGAGCAATTGTGACGTTGGCGTAACGCTCGCCACCGTTCCGTGCGACCCTCATGCATACATGACGAGGCCTGGCCGAAAAACGACGGGATGCCGGACGTTTCTCGGCCAGGCTCGTCTACGCGCTCCCGGCGCTGCTGTGCTGAGTGTCCGCCGCGGGCCCCTTAAGAAACGACGAGCGGCGCGCGGTGGTCGTGATCGCTCGCTGCCACCGGCCCGTGACCGTCCAGCGCTGCGCCCGAGCACGGGGCGAGATCGAGCTCGGCCAGGCGGTTCACGTGGTCGAGTGTCATCTGCTGCGAGCTCTGGATGCCAATCTGATGGCGGCCGTAGGCGCGGATCGCCGGCACGAACAGCGCTGCGCGGAGCTGGTTGCGCTCGTCCTTGGTGAGCGATCGCTCGATCTGCGTGAGCGCGATCGCGATCGCCGAGGTCTGGCCTTCGCCGCGCTCCCTGCGCGCCGCACGCAGCTCGCGCACGACGGCACGGGTGGCCGGCCCGGCGCGGCGGGCGAGGATCCCGAGCAGCGACGGGATGTTCGGCACCAGCGTGTGCGCCGCGGAGCGTACGATCGCCGTGCGGGAATAGAAGTCCGACAGCGCGTCCTGGGTGGAGAGCTGCAGCTCGAGCGGGGTCATGTGCTTGGGGCGCAGCAGCGCGTGGTGCCCGTCGTACAGGGTCCAATCCTCCGAGATCAGCCGGCCCTCGGCCTTGATCCGCTCGTTCAGCCGGGTGCCCACGGCCGGCGTGATGATCATCAGCTGGAAGGTGTCGATGCCAAGCCTCGTGGCGAACGCGGCCGTCTCCTTCGCGCTGTGGACGTCATCCGCGTCCAAGCCGTTGACGAACATGCCGTGCACCGCGATGCCGTGATCGTGGAACGCGCGGACAGCCTGCTCGGAGAGGTCGACCGTCAGCTTCTTGCCGACCTGCGCGAGGTTCGCGTCCGAGATGCTCTCAAAGCCGATCATCACCGTCTCGCAGCCGGCTGCGTGCATCAGCTCGAGGAAGTCGTGGTCGATCTCGCCGCGCGCGCGTGATGTGAGCACCATGTCGGCCCGCACCTGCGCCGAGAAGCACGGCGTGAGGCTCTCGTCGATCATCGCCTGCAGCAGCTCGCGCGTCCGGTGCTTGTTGACGACGAAGTTGTCGTCGTAGAAGAAGACCTCGATCGCGTCGAGCCTGCGCAGCTCCTCCAGCACCTGGTCCGTGCGCCGGTAGCGCACGACGCGTGAGAACTGCGCCGTGACCGAGCAGAAATCGCAGTCGAACGGGCATCCCCACTGCGTCATGATCGGCTTGACACCCATCTTCTCGTGCCCGCGAATGCGCGTCAGGTCAGGGATCGGCAGGCTCTCGAACTCCGCCTGCGAGCAGCGCAGGCGGTCCGGGTTGTGGTGGATCTCGCCATGCTCGTCGCGCCACGAAAGGCCCTCGATCCCATCGAAGCCCCGCCCGTCCCCGAGCGCCTGCACCAGCTCCAGGATCGTCCGGTGTCCCTCCCGGCGCACGACGAAGCGGGCGTGCTCGAGTGCCTCCTCGACGCAGAAGGTCACGTGCGGGCCGCCGATCACCGTGTCGATCCCGGCCGCGTCGGCCTGGTCGCAGAGCCGGTAGGAGGCGGGCGCGGTCGAGGTCGTGGCCGACAGCCCGACGAGGTCGGCTGACAGGCATTCGGCCACGTCGATCGGCGTCAGCATCTCACAGAACACCGCTGCGTCGTGGCCGCGCTCGGTGAGCATCGTCGCCATCAGCGGCAGTCCGAGTCGCGGCAGCAGCACGTGGTCGTAGACCGTATGACCAGGCGGGCACGGCTCGGCGAAGCGGATTCGCATCGATTCCCGAATCTAGCGCAAGGGGGGTGACGGGGATCCGGGCAGCCGCCCGCGTCCTGCTTTTTCGCACTGCGCCACTGCCGAGCATGCGATCATGTCGGCCGCAATGGCCGACGTGACCGCTCAGGGTGATCAGCTTGTCGTGAAGCTCTCTGCGCTCGAGCGGCTCGCTGCGTTCCGCGGCGAGGTGCGACTGCCGTTGTCCGCCGTCAGCGCGGCAGTCGTCGAGCGCTTCCCCTGGCGCGCGTTGCGCGGGATCCGCTCCCCCGGCACCGGTTGGCCCGGCGTGATCGCCTTCGGCGTGCGCCGTCTCACCGGTGATCGCAAGGACTTCGCCGCGGTGCTGGGCAAGCGTCCGGCGCTGCGAGTCGAGCTCGATCCTCCCTCGCCGTTCGCACGTTTGGTCATCACGGTGGACGAGCCGGAGGTCGCTGCGGCGCAGATCCGGGCGGCCGCCAGCATCTGAGAGGCACAACATGAAGATCATCTACACCCACACGGACGAGGCGCCGGCGCTGGCGACGGCGTCGCTGCTGCCGATCATCCGGGCGTTCGCCGCGGCCGCCGACGTCGAGCTCGAGCTCCGGGACATCTCGCTGGCGGCGCGGATCCTCGCGCAGTTCCCCGAGCACCTGACGGACGAGCAGCGCGTCCCCGATTCGCTGAGCGAGCTCGGCGAGCTCGCCAAGACGCCCGAGGCGAACATCATCAAGCTCCCGAACGTCAGCGCGTCATTGCCCCAGCTGAAGGCCGCGATCGCGGAGCTGCAGGAGCACGGATACGCGATCCCGGACTATCCCGACGAGCCCGCCGATGAGACCGAGCGCGAGATCCGCGCGCGCTACGCCCGAGCGACGGGCAGCGCCGTGAACCCGGTCCTGCGCGAGGGCAACTCGGACCGCCGCGCACCCGCATCGGTGAAGGCGTACGCGCGCTCGCACCCCCAGAAGATGGGTGCCTGGTCGTCCGACTCACGCTCGCATGTGTCGACGATGAGCGAAGGCGACTTCCGTGAGACCGAGCAGTCGGTGACGCTCTCGCAGGCCGGCTCGGTCCGGATCGAGCACGTCGCCGAAGACGGCACGGTGACGGCGCTGCGCGCGCCGCTCCCGGTGCTGGAGGGCGAGGTGATCGACGCCTCCGTGATGCGCGCCGCCGCACTCGAGCAGTTCCTCACCGAGCAGATCGCCGACGCGAAGGCGCGCGACGTCCTCTACTCCGTTCATCTCAAGGCGACGATGATGAAGGTCTCGGACCCGATCATCTTCGGCCACGCCGTGCGCACCTTCTTCCCGAAGCTGTTCGCCGAGCATGGCGACGCGCTCGCGGCCGCCGGCGTCAACGCCAACGACGGGATGGCGGTGCTCCTGGCAGCCGTCGAGCAGATGCCCGAGCCCGAGCGCACGGCGATCCTCGAGGCCGTCGACGCCGCGTACAAGGAGGGTCCGGCGATCGCGATGGTCGACTCCGACCGAGGAATCACCAACCTGCACGTGCCGAGCGACATCATCATCGACGCCTCGATGCCCGCCGCGATCCGCGCCTCGGGCCAGATGTGGAACGCCGCCGGCAAGCAGCAGGACACCAAGTTCGTGATCCCCGATCACGGCTACGCGCCGCTCTACGGCGAGACGGTCGAGCACTGCCGCCTGCACGGCGCCTTCGATCCCGCGACGATGGGCACGACCCCGAACGTCGGCCTGATGGCACAGCAGGCCGAGGAGTACGGCTCGCACGACAAGACCTTCGAGATCCCCGCGCCGGGACGTGTGCGCGTCGTCGACGAGTCCGGCACGACGCTGATGGAGCACGACGTGGAGGCGGGCGACATCTGGCGCATGTGCCAGGCCAAGGACGCCCCGATCCGCGACTGGGTCGCGCTTGCGGTCTCGCGTGCACGTGCAACGGGCGCCCCGGCCGTGTTCTGGCTCGACGAGACGCGCCCGCACGACGAGCAGCTCCTGCACAAGGTCCGCGCCGAGCTCGAGTCGCTCGACACCGACGGTCTGACGATCGAGATCCTCCCGGTGGCCGAGGCCGCGCGCCTGTCGCTGCAGCGCGCCCGCCGCGGTGAGAACACGATCTCGGTCACCGGCAACGTCTTGCGCGACTACCTCACCGACCTGTTCCCGATCCTCGAGCTCGGCACCAGCGCGAAGATGCTCTCGATCGTGCCGCTGATGGCCGGGGGCGGGCTGTTCGAGACCGGTGCCGGCGGCTCGGCGCCGAAGCACGTCCAGCAGTTCCTCGCCGAGAACCACCTGCGCTGGGATTCGCTGGGCGAGTACCTGGCGCTCGCAGCGTCGTTCGAGATGCTGGCCGAGAAGACCGGCGACGCGCGGGCGAAGGTGCTCGGCGAGACGCTGGATCGCGCCACCGGCAGCGTGCTGGAGCACAACCGCTCGCCCTCGCGGCGCTGCGGCGAGCTCGACAACCGCGGCGGCCACTTCTACCTGGCGCTCTACTGGGCCCAGGAGCTGGCCGCGCAGAGCGCCGACGCTGCGCTGGCGGCTCGCTTCGCCCTGCTCGCCGAGCGGCTCGCGGCCGACGAGCAGACGATCGTCGCGGAGCTGGGTGCGGTCCAGGGATCGCCTGTCGACCTCGGTGGCTACTACCAGCCCGACCCGCTGCGCGCTGCCGCCGCAATGCGCCCGAGCGCGACCTTCAACGCCGCGCTGGCGACGCTGTAGGTCGCTTGCGCGAGGCTCTCTCGGAGGGGTCTCGCCCGGCGAGCCAGGCGGCCGCCTCGGCGAGCGCTACCGCGTGGTCGAGCGGTGGGGTCCGGTCGAGCAGGAGCGACAGATCCTCGATGCCGAGGACCGCCAAGGTCTCGTCGCGAAGCACGCTCTCCGGCCAGAGCTGGGAGTCGAGCGCGAGTAGGATCCGCTCAGCGTGCGCAAGCCAGCGGCCGGCTGTCTCGGGGGCGACGCCCGCCGCATAGCGGGCCACCAGCCACAGCGCGAAAGCTGCGAGCGGCTGGATGCTGGGCCGGCTCATCAGTTGCAACGCCTCGCCCAGCGCTTCGTGCGTGATCACCTCGTCGCGAGCGGACCGGGCGAGCAGGCGCGCGCCGACCGCGGCGCCGCGCATGAACTCGTGTCCGATCGCGTCGGCCTTCTCCGCGCTGAGGGCGGCATGCTCGAAGGCCGACTCGAAGCTTCCCTCGACATACGCATCGAGCGCGAGGAAGTAATGAATCCACCCGAGCGCCTTGGTGCTCGCCTCGGGCGTGATCAGCGCGAGCAGCTCCGGGCGCAGGCGGCTCATCTCGTCGGGGTCGCGCGCGTTGATCGCCTGCGCGAAGAGGTTGCAGAGCGCGGTCGCCTGCCCTTCCTTGTCGCCGATCTCGGCGGCGCGCGCGGCAACCCGGCGGTTCCAGCGCGTGGCGGTGATGTACGAATTGACGAACGCCACCGGAATCAGGAGCGCGACCTCCTTGTCTCCGGGTATCGAGAAGCGCTCGAGCAGACGCTCGACCAGCTCCTCGCTCTCCTGCCGGAGCATTCCCGCGAGCCAGAGCGGCCGCAGCCCGAGCGCCAGCGTCAGGGCCGTTTGCTGGTCGCCTGTCTGCAGCGCGTCCTCGAGCGCCGCGCGCAGGTTGGCGTGATCGGCGAGCAGCGGGGCGGCGAGCACGCCGGGCGCCTGACCTCCGTCGAACGCGGCGCTCGCGGGCGCGACGTGCGCTGCGAAATGTCGGCGATGGCGCGCCCGCGTGTCCGGCCCCTGCCCACTGCGCTCGAGCTCATCGAGCGCGAACGCGCGCACCAATTCGAGCAACTCGAAGCGGCCGCCCTCGGACTGACGCCGAACGAGGCTGGCCTCGAGCAGCTCGTCCAGCTGCGACGCAGCCGGCCCGCCGACGACGGCTTCCAGCGCGGCGTGCGTGAAGCCGCCCAGGAACACGGCGGCGCTTCGGAGCGCCTCCCGCGTGTCGGCGGACAGCAGGTCGTAGCTCCACCTGATCGTCGCCTGGAGCGTCTGCTGACGGTCGGGGAGATCCCTCAGCGCGTGCGCGCCGATCGAGAGCGGCTGGGTTATCTGGTCCGCGATCTGCGCTGGCGTGAGCGATTGGGAACGAGCGGCGGCGAGCTCGATTGCCAGCGGCAGCCCGTCGAGCGCCCGGCAGATCCGCGCAATCGTGCGGGTGGTGCCGGCGTCGAGCGTGAGACGACGGGTCGCCGCCCGCGCAGATTGCACGAACAGCGCCACGGCCGGGCTGTGCGAGATCTCCCGCTCGCTCTCGTCCGCGGGCAGCCCGAGCGGCTCCAGCTCGAACACCTGCTCGCCCCGGATCCGAAGGGCCATCCGGCTCGAGACGAGCACTCTGATCCCGGGCGCCTGGGCGAGCAGCTCCGCGACCAGCACGGCTGCCGGGAGCAGATGCTCGAAGTTGTCAACCGCGATCAGCAATTCACGCTCACGGAGATAGCTCGTCAGGCCGTCAGCACTCGGCTCGTCGGTCCCGGCGCGGTGCGCCAGTGCGGCGGCGATCTCAGCCGCCACCAACGCCGGATCGGTGACACGCTCCAGCCGCACCAACACAGCGCCGTCGCGATAGTCCAGCTCATGGCGCCGTGCAAGCTCGAGCAGCAGGCGGGTCTTGCCGACACCGCCCGGTCCCGTCAGCGTGAGGACCTGGACATCGGGATCCTCCATCAGTCCCGCGAGCGCGGCAAGCTCCGGCTGGCGCCCGACCAGCCTCGTCAGCGCTCGCGGCAGGTTGGACACCGTGCTTGGCGCGACGGCGGGCGCCGGCGCCTGCGCAAGCAGCGTCGAGTCGCCGTCGAGGATCCGCCGCTGCAGCTGCGACAGCAGCTCGCCCGGCTCCAGACCGAGCTCCCCGGCGAGCAGACGACGTGCCCGCTGATAGGCGTCGAGCGCGTCCGCCTGGCGTCCGCAGCGGTACAGGGACAGCATCAGCTGTCCCCACAAGCGCTCCTCGAACGGATGCTCACCCGCGAGCCGCTCGAGCTCGCCGACCAGCTCGCCCCCAGCGCCGGCGGCCAGCTCCGCGTCGAGCCGTAGCACGATCGCCTGCAGGCGCTTGTCCTCTAGCGCGCGGCGCCATTGCGCGACGCTGGCCTCGGCCGCGACGTCGCACAGCGGCTCGCCGCGGAACAGCGCCAGCGCTTCGTGTAGCAGCGATCCAGCCTGCTCCCGCGCGCCCTTGGCCTGCTCCACGAGAGCGTCGAAGCGCCACACGTCGAGCTCGAAGCCCCCCTGCCGAAGCGAATACCCGGCCGGCTCGAGCACCAGCAGTCCACCGAGCGGCGCACGCAGCTTCGACAGATGCACGTGCAATGCGGAGACCGCGCTGGCAGGCGGCCGTGAGCCCCACAGCTCGTCGATCAACCTGTCGCGCGAGAGCGGCACACCTCCACCCAGCAGCAGCAACGCCAGCAGGGAGCGCTGGCGACCGCTCGGCAGCGGCACGACCTGTCCATCCCGCTCGAGCACGAGCGGACCGAGCACCCCGAAGCGACAGACGTCCTTGGCCACGCCCGCCACAGACTACGCCCCGCCCAGCCGAGCGCAAAAGCCTCGCTTTGGCGGTCCTTTGGTGCGGCTTCGGCGAGCGCGCTCAAGATACGCCGCACACACAACGTTCCCACCGGTTGCGCTCCGGTGTGCGTTAGGCTACACTTACCGTAAGTCATGGCTAACGCAGGGACGACGCTCGCGACGCTGGCCGACCCGACCCGGCGGGAGATCTTCGAGCTGCTCGCGGAGCGCCCGCGCGCGGTCGGCGAGCTGGCGGGCGTGCTGCCCGTCAGCCGCCCCGCCGTCTCGCAGCACCTCAGGGTCCTGAAGCGCGCCGGGCTCGTGTCCGACCACGCCGAGGGCACCCGGCGGATCTACCGGATCGACCCATCCGGATTGGATGAGCTGCGCACCTATCTCGACTCGTTCTGGAGTCGAGCCCTGGCCGCGTTCAAGGCAGCGGTCGAACAACCAAACGAGGGGAGCAGGGAATGACCACACAGGGAATCGACGCGACGGCGACGGCCTCGATCGTCGTGCAGGCACCGCTCGAGCGGGCGTTCGACGTGTTCACGGCGGGGATGGCGACGTGGTGGCCTCCGGAGCACCATCTGATCGAGGCCGAGCTCGCCGAGATGGTCGTCGAGCCGCGCGTCGGCGGCCATATCTTCGACCGTGGCGTCGACGGCAGCGAGTGTCATTGGGCGCGCGTGCTCGCGTATGAGCCTCCGCATCGTTTCGTCTTCAGCTGGGACATCTCGACTCAATGGAAGATCGAGACCGACCTCGCGAAGACCAGCGAAGTCGAGGTCCGCTTCATCGCGCAGGCCCCTGACCGCACGCTCGTCGAGCTCGAGCATCGCGAGCTGCAGCGCCACGGCGATGGCTGGGAGGGAATGCGCGACTCGGTCGGCTCGCCGCAGGGCTGGCAGAGCGGTCTGGAGCTGTTCGCAGCCAAGCTCGCGGCCTGAGCGCCCCGGCTCTCGCTGCCTGGGGTAGCGGCGGGGCGCCGTGGGGTAGCGGCGGGCGGCGGTGCTCGCGACGTGAGCGCACGGCCGGCGCCCGCGCGGCGGCACGGGCGCGGCGGCAACGCCCGCCGCCGCGCCCGCTTGCGATGAGGGTCCCCCGGTGATAGGATGCTTGCCAGCAAGCAAGTATCTTGCGAACCGATGGGGGATACCTGGATGGCGCCGACCGCCCCGCAGCCGAAGACAAGTGAGCACCAGACCGCGCAGAAGCTGCGGGGCGTGTTCAGCAGGCTGTCTCGACAGCTGCGGCGGATCGATGCCGCCGCCTCCGCCGGCATGGGCCCGGCGCGCGTCTCGGCGCTGCTCAACATCGACCGCAGCGGCCCGATGCGGCTCGCCGAGCTCGCCGCCTCGGAGGGCGTCAACCCGACGATGCTCTCGCGGATCGTCGGCCACCTCGTCGACGAGGGCCTCTGCGAGCGCTCGTGTGACCCGGGCGACCGGCGCTCGGCGTGGGTCGAGGCCACGCCGGCGGGACACGAGCTCGCCGAGGGGTTGCGCAGGCAGCGCACCGAGGCCGTGCAGTCCGCGCTGGACCGCCTGAGCGACGCGGACCGGCGGTCGATCGAGCGGGCGCTGCCGGCGCTCGAGGCGCTCGATGAGCA
This sequence comes from Solirubrobacteraceae bacterium, assembly GCA_052148275.1. Lineage (GTDB taxonomy): Bacteria > Actinomycetota > Thermoleophilia > Solirubrobacterales > Solirubrobacteraceae > Palsa-465. Next base: position 56,917 of record JBKQIR010000278.1, on the reverse strand, counting down.
GCTCAAGCAGGGCCGGCCGTGACCTGGATCATCCGGATCGGGCACACGACCTTCGCGTCGCTCGAGGTACCGAACTACCGGCGCTACATCAGCGGCCAGTCGATCTCGCTGATCGGGACCTGGATGCAGATGACGGCGCAGTCGTGGCTCGTGCTGACGTTGACGCATTCGGCGACGGCGCTCGGCGTGATCGTGGCGTTGCAGACGCTGCCGGTGTTGCTGCTCGGCCCGTATGGGGGCGTGATCGCCGACCGTGCAAACAAGCGCGTGTTGATGATCGGCCTGCAGAGCGCGATGGGGATCCAGGCGTTGATCCTCGGCCTGTTGACGGTCACCGGTTCGGTGCATGTGTGGCAGATCGGCGTGCTGGCGGCGTTGCTCGGGGTGAACAACGCGTTCGAGAACCCCGCGCGCCAGTCGTTCATGCTCGAGCTCGTCGGCTCCGATCACCTGCGCAACGCGGTCAGCCTCAACTCGGTGATCGTCAACGTCGCACGCGTCGTCGGACCGGCGGTCGCGGGGATCCTGATCGCGACGGTGGGCGACGGCGTCTGCTTCCTCGTCAACGCGGCCAGCTTCGTCGCCGTCGTCGCCTCGCTCGCGACGATGGACCTCACGGCGCTGGCACCGGTGACACCGACTCCCCACGAGCGCGGGCAGTTGCGCGAGGGCTTCCGCTACGTCCGCCGCACACCGGATCTCGCGATCCCGCTGCTGATGATGGCCGCGATCGGCTGCCTCACCTACGAGTTTCAGGTGTCGCTGCCGTACATGGCCGACCGGGCGCTGAACGCCGGCCCGAAGGGCTTCGGCTTCATGACTGCGTCGATGGGCGTCGGGGCGATCGTCGGCGGTCTGATCGTCGCTACACGGGGAAAGATCGGCGCGTGGCGGTTGGTGCTGGCGGCCACCGGCTTCGGGATCGCGATGACGCTCGCGACGCTCGCGCCCGACCTCGGAACGGAGATGGCCGCGCTCGTGCTCGTCGGCGGCGCGAGCATCGCGTTCATGTCGACGAGCAACGCGACGCTGCAGCTGGGCTCCGCACCCAACATGCGCGGCCGCGTGATGTCGCTGTGGTTCGTTGCGTTCCAGGGCTCGACGCCGATCGGCGGCCCGATCGTCGGCGCGGTGATGGCGGGCTTCGGCGCGCGCGCCGGCCTCGGGCTCGGAGCGCTCACCTGCATCGTGGTGGCGGTGCTCGGGGCGCTCAGACTGGGTCCGCAGCTGCGAGGCGAGGCGAGTCCATCAGCTCCCGCATAGCGGACCCGTCGGTCATCCGCCGGTTCTCCGAGATCGGGCCTAAAGCGTTGCGCTGAAATTGCCGACTTCGGGAATACCTCGATGAATCAGCTGTCCGACATGACGTCGCAGCTGAGCGAACGCTCGGCTGCCCACACCGGCAAGCGTGTCCGCAGGCGCGGCTTGCTGTTCCGCTCGCTGTTCATGCACGCCCCATCGGCGATGCTCGTGATCGATCGCGACGGCGTGATCGCGATCGCCAACCTCGAAGCGCGAGCGATGTTCGGCTTCGGCAGTGGGGATCCAGCCGGGCTTCCGGTGGGTGAGCTCGTGATCGGGCTCCCGGAGGTCTCCCGGGACTGGTACCGCGCGCTGCCGAGCTCGCGCCTGACCGGCACGCCGGCCGCGATCCGCGAGCTGGAGCTCCTGGCCCGCCACCACGGCGGTGACGAGTTCCCCGTCGACGTCGCGCTGACGCCGCTCGTCACCGATGGCGGTGTCTTCCTGTCGGTGGCCCTGCGCGACGCGACCGAGCGCAAGCTCTCCGCCGAGGCGCTCGCCAGGCAGGCGCACCGTGATCCGCTGACGGGCCTGCCGAACCGGGTGCTGTTCCTGGAGCGCCTGGAGCAGGCGCTCGCGCGTGCGCGGCGCTCCGGCCTGCCGCTGGCAGTGGTGTTCCTGGACCTCGATGACTTCAAGCTCGTCAACGACAGCCTCGGCCATGACCAGGGCGATCTGCTGCTGCGCAAGCTGACGCCGCGGCTGATTGCGGCGGTTCGTGGCGGCGACACCGTCGCGCGTCTCGGCGGCGACGAGTTCGTCGCGCTCTGCGAGGACCTGTCGGGCGACACCGACGCGATCGCGCTCGCCCAGCGGATCACCGACTCAGTGGCTGCTCCCGTGCGCCTCGGTGGCACGCTGCACACGGTGTCGGTCAGCACCGGCGTCGTGATGGTGCGCGAGCCCCAGCAGATGAGCGCGCAGGTGCTGCTGCGTGACGCCGACGCCGCGATGTACAGCGCCAAGGGCAACGGCAAGGGCCGCGTCGCCGTGTTCGACGAGACGATGCGCGTGCGGCTGCAGGAGCGCGTCGCGATCGAGAACGACCTTCGACGCGCCGTCCGCGAGGGCGAGCTGCGCCTGTTCTACCAGCCGGTTCTGGAGCTCGAGCCCGAGCGCGTGATCGCGGCCGAGGCGCTCGTCCGCTGGCAGCATCGCGAGCGCGGTCTGCTGCTGCCCGCCGAGTTCATCCCGGTGGCCGAGCGCGCGGGGCTGCTCGTGCAGATCGGCGAGTGGGTTATCTCCGAGGCGTGCCGGCAGGCCGCGCTGTGGCGCGATCGCTTCCCGGACAGGCGGCTGCCGGTGTCCGTGAACGTCTCCGGCGGTCAGCTGCGGCGACCCGGACTGGCGAGGTTTATCAAGGGCGTCCTCGCCGAGACCGGGCTCGAGGCGTCCCTGCTCCAGCTAGAGGTGACCGAGAGCGTCCTGCGCGAGCACGAGGACATCGCGCGGGAGGAGCTGCTCGAGCTCAAGTCGCTCGGGGTGCAGCTGATCGTCGACGACTTCGGTGCCGGGTATACGTCGCTGGTGTCGCTGCGCGGCCTCCGGGTCGACGGCCTGAAGCTGGACCGCACGCTCGTGCATGCACTCGATCGGGGCGGCGACGAGGCGGCGATCGTAAAGGCCATCCTCACGCTCGCCGGCGCGCTCGACGCGGAGGTCACCGCGGAGGGCGTCGAGACGCTCGCCCAGGTCGCGGCGCTGCACACGCACGGCTGCGGCCGGGTGCAGGGGTATCTGTTCGCGCGCCCCGCGCCGGCGGACGAGCTGACGGCGCTCGTGATCGCCGAACAGGCGGGTCGCGGGCCCGGCGTCCTGGTGAGCATCCTCGGCGCCGTTGCCTGAGGGTCCGCTTTCTCGTGGGCCCTCACTGATCAGCTGTGACGTGCGGCGGGTGCGGGCCCGCTCGCGGAGCCGCTGGGCGAGCCGACGGCGACGATCCGCCACGGCTGACTCGCGTCGCCGCTGAGCGCGAGCGTCCAGCGCTCGACGAACGAGGTCTCGCGGGCCGGATCGCCTTCGAGCACCTTGGTGGTGTCCCTGTCCTCGATGTAGCGCCTGCCCCGCAGGTGCACGTCGATCGTCATCGTCGGCGGCTCGACACCGGCGTCGAGCGCGGCGACCGTGATCTGCTTGACCTGCGCGCCGCGGACGACGAGCCGGGTGCGCCCGCTCGGGTCGCCCGGGTGCAGCAGCTCGCGCACCGCCAAAGTATTCGCGATCCGCCGCAGCTGAGCGTCGCTGCCGTCGACCGCCTCGGTCCAGGCGGCGACCGCGCGCCGGGCGGCGACCTCGAGCACGTCGGGAGCGAAGCGCCCGTCGGCGAGGCTCAGGTCCATCGCCGCGGCCCGCGCGTCGCCCTCTAACTGGAGGTCCGCGACCTCGCTGACGCGCGTGCCCGCCGGCACCGCTTCGGCGGCCGCGCCCTCAACCAGCGCCTCGTCCCGCAGCGCCTGCGTGTTGGACCACGGCGTCGCGGCGATCTGATCCTGCAGGAGGTGCGCGCCCTCGGCCCCCTGCTCGATCGACTGCAGGATCCAGCGATCATCACGCCTGGCGAGTGTCCAGAACTCTCTGACGCGGACGCTCTCGGTGAACTGTCCGGCGCGCTTGATGTGCCTGCCGGCGCTGTCGACGACGTAGTCGCGCAGCTTCGCCTCGATCCGCACGACAACCCTGTGCTCGTCGGCAGGGCCGCTGCGATTGAGCCCGACGTACTCCACCGTCGGCTCGCCGACCGGCTGCACGCGGTTGCGCCACCCCTTGCGGTCGAAGTCGTCCAGGCGCCGCTCCCATTCCTGCAGGAGGCTCGGCGCGACGAGCGTTCTCAGCGAGCCGCGGTCCTCGGCGTCCCACGCGAACTGGATCGCGAGGAACAGCGCGCCGGCCGCCGTGCGCACATGCTCGGGGTCGAAGATCGGGTCGACGTCGGCGGCCTCCGCGGCCGCCAGCTCGACGCGCCGCTCGCGCTTGCGGGTGTCGCGACGGGCCGCCCGGCCGGACTGCTTCCGCGCGCGCCACGCGGCTTGCATCTTCGGCAGGCCGCTGCGCAGGAACCAGTAGAGCAGGGCGAGGACGACCAGGACGATCGCCCCCTTGCCGTGGCCGAGCAGCGCGATGTCGATCAGGACTCTGATCAGCAGATAGAGCTCGAAGCCGTGTACTCCGCCTCCGCCGCCGCCCTCACCGCCGCCGCTGTACCCCGCCGAGCCGCCGCCTGCGGCGGCAAGGGCCGCGGGAGCCACGATCAGCGCCACCGCCAGCACCGCCAGCGCTGTGATCAGCAGGATCTTGGTCGTGCGTCTGCGCCGGGGGGTCATCGGTTGAGCGCCTCCTCAGTGATCGGTCCTTGGGCGTCATGGTTGAGGTCCCGCGCGGGGGTCATCGGTCCTGGGGCGTCAAGGTTGAGCGCTCCCCGCCGCAGCGGGCCACTGCCCGGCTCGCTCTGCGGTACGTGCTGATCGGCGTGGTAGCTGGAGCGTACGAGCGGCCCCGCCGCGACATGCGTGAACCCCAGCTCGTAGGCCGCCTGCTCGAGCCGCTTGAACTCATCGGGGTGCCAGTAGCGGACGATCGGCAGGTGCTCGGCGGTCGGGCGCAGGTACTGGCCGATGGTCAGCACCTGCACGTGGTGCTCTCGGAGCGAGCCGAGCGTGTCGAGCATCTCCTCGAATGACTCACCGAGTCCCACCATCAGGCCGGACTTGGTGATCACCTGATCGCCGCCGAGCTCCTTCGCGGTCTCAAGGACGCGGCAGGAGCGCGCGAACGTGGAGCCTCGGCGCGCGACCGGGTAGAGGCGGGGGACCACCTCGACGTTGTGGTTGAACACATCGGGTCGCTCGGCGATCACCCGTGCGAGCGGCATCTCCTGGCCGCGGAAGTCCGGGGTCAGCACCTCGACCTTGCAGCGCGGCGCCTGGCGGCGGATCTCCCGGATCACGTGCACGAACGCACCGGCGCCGTAGTCGGGGAGGTCGTCGCGGTCGACGCTCGTGATGACGGCGTGCCGGAGTCCCATCCGCGCCACGCTGCGGGCGACGCGAGCGGGCTCCAGCGGGTCATTCCAGGTCGGCTTGCCGGTCTTCACGTTGCAGAAGCCGCAGCGGCGCGTGCACGTGTCCCCGAGGATCATGAAGGTCGCTGTGCCCCGCTGCCAGCACTCGCCGATGTTCGGGCAGGCCGCCTCCTGGCAGACCGTGTGCAGGTTCTCGGCCTCGATCCCCTTGTGCAGCTCGCGGTAGCGCTCCCCGCCCGGGGCCGGCACCTTGAACCACGGCGGCTTGCGCCCGCGAAACGGCTGCACGTCCGGACCGAGGACGCTCAGGACGTCGCTGATTCCACCGGGGTTGGAGCGTGATCGCGTGGCGCTCATCGTCGATCAAGCGTACCGACCGACGGGGGCGTTCCATGCCGACGGGGGCGTTTTCACAGAGTTGGCGCGCGGCGTGACACACAGGTCACTTTTTTCCTGCAAACGTTGGTCGCGTGGCGGAGCCTCGACGAGAAAACCGCGATATGCGCGGTTTACGCGTCGAGGCTCGACCCGGCGAGGCGGCTTTGGGTCGCCTGGCGGTGCGCCAGCACGGGGTATTCACCTTCGAGCAGTGGGTCCGGCTTGGCTTGTCGTCCGATGCGCTGCAGAGGCGCGCAGACGCCGGGCGCGTCCACCGTATCCACAAGGGTGTCTGCTCGCTCGTCCCTCCGCAGCTGCTGTCCCGCGACGGGCGCTACATGGCGGCGGTGCTCGCCTGCGGCCCGGGAGCCGCCCTGTCGTTTCGCTCGGCGGGCGTGCTGCTCAGGTTGATCGGCTCAGGCGCCGAGCTGATCGACGTCAGTGTGCCCACAGCCGGTGGACGCAGTCGCCGCCGGGGCATTCGCATCCACCGCACCACGACGCTGCGGCCGCAGGACGTCGTTCCGGTGCACCGGATTGCCTGCACGAGCGTCGCGCGGACGATCCTCGACCTGTGCGAGGTGCTCGACCGCCGCGGTGTCGAGCGCGCGATCGACGAGGCCGCCCTGCTCGAGATCCTCGACCTTGGCACGCTCCGTCATCAGATCGAGCGCAACGCCGGGAGCCGTGCCGCTGCGATCCTCGATTCGGTGCTCGCCGAGCACCTTCCGGGCAGCACGCCGACCTGGAACGACTTCGAGGAGCGCTTCCTCGCCCTCTCCCGCGCCGTCGGGCTGCCAGACCCGGAGGTCCAGGCGACGATCGACCTCGGCGACGGCGAGCCGATGATCAGGGCCGACTTCCTCTGGCGCGCACAGCGGCTGATCGTCGAGACCGATGGCTACCGCGTTCACGGTAGGCGCGGCAGCTTCGAGTCCGACCGCCGCCGCGATCAGCGCGCGCTCCTGGCGGGCTGGGGCACCGTCCGGGTCACCTGGCGTCAGCTCACCAACGAGCCGGGGCGGCTCGGAAGGCTGCTGCTGGCGATGGTGGATGCGCCCTCGGCCGCGATGCGTTCCTCCAGCTGATCGAGGGTCACCGCGACCGGCCGGCGCTGGAACGCCGCCGCGAGGTGCCGTTGCACCGACTGGCGAAAGCTACGCATGAGCTCGCGCTCCTCCTCGCTCCAGCTCGGGTCGCTCCGCGGGATCGCGCCAAGTCCGCATGGCGTTGGGTCCGATCCCTGCGCGGAGGTCGAGTGCTGCGGCGCCGCCGCAGAGCCGACCTCCTCGGCGGAGGCCGCCTCGCCAGACGCGGCCTGCTCTCGTAACCGCGCATGCTCCGCCCGGATCGAGGTCATCTCCACGTCTGGGAGCCCGCACGCCACGACCCAGCCGAACGGTCGCAGGTCGTTGATCACGTTGACCGCGAATCCGTGCGTCGTGATCGACTGCGCGACGTGCACGCCGATCGACGCGATCTTGCGGTCCTGCAACCAGACACCGGTGAAGGCCGGGCCATCCTGCTCTCGAGCGTGGGCGGTGAGGCCCTCGTCCGCGAGCGCGCTGACGAGCGCCTGCTCGAGCGTCCGCACGTACGCGACGACATCGGTAACCGCCACGATCGGGTAACCGACGAGCTGTCCGGGCCCGTGGTAGGTGATCTTGCCGCCTCGGTTGGTGTCGACGATCTCGATCCCCCTCGCTGCGTACCATGCTGCGCCCAACGGCAGCTCCCCGGGCGCCGAGCGTCGACCCCGCGTGTACACGGGGTGGTGCTCGAGCAGCAGCAGCACGTCCGGAATCCGATCAGACCGGCGTGCCGCCCGGATCCGCTCCTGCAGGTCGACCGTCGAGCGATAGTCAACCGTGCCGAGGTGGCAGACCCACAACTCTCCTGTCATTCGATGATCGTAGAGCGAGCCGTCGACGCCTTGCGCCGGTTTGTGTGAGTCGTCACATGCCGGACGCCGGCTCGCCGGCGGCCGATACGACGCGGGCGGCGCTACTGCAGCAGGCGCGAGCTCCGCGCCACCCTCAGGAGCGCGCCGGCCACCGCGACGGTGAGCACGCCGGCCCACAGGCCGGCGGTGAGGACCGGACGGTGGCGCGCCGCGGCGTGTCCGATCAGCAGTACGGGCAGCGCGACGACGACGATCTCGAGCAGCAGCCACGGTGCCAGCCAGACGATCGCGCTGATCCCGCCCATCGGGTCCATGGTCGCGCTGCTGAGCACGCGCATCAGCACCGAGTCTCCGACCCGGCCGCCGCGGCGCGCGGCCAGCGCCGCGCACAGCAGGGCGCAACAGAGCACTGGCGCGAGCACGGTCGGGATCACCGCCAGGACGGCCACCCCGGCGCCGCCGGTGAGGACGATCACCGCGATTGTGGCGCTCGCCACGCCGAGCAGCAGGATCATCGGCAGCACGCAATGGGCGACGAGCACGCGCCCGAGCTCCCAGGAGAGCAGCAGGCGGCTCGTCTCGGGCGCATCCGCCTCGACGCGCAGCGGCTCCAGCAGGCGGCCGGCCGCGACGTACATGGCCAGCGCGGCAATCAGAGCCGGGAGCGGCCTGCCCGGGTGCGTGACCGCCTCGAGCGTGCCCGCCGCGCACAGCGCCAGCCCCCACGCGATGCGCGACGGGGCGCGGGTGGCGGCGAGGGCGTCGCGCCACAGAAGCGTGAGGGCACTCCGTCGCGGCCGCCGGACCCGCACGCGACTGCGCGCGCGCAGCCGCGAGAGCGCACCGCGCGGGCCTGTGCCAGGCGGCCCGGCGCCGGTCGCGGTCCGGCCCGCCAGCGCGGCGGAGCGGTAGTCGAGCGACAGCACCGAGGCGGTGATCCGCGCGCGCGTCTGCGCCTGTGCGAGGAAGCGCTCGGTGTGCGCGCTGGCGCTGCGGCGCAGCGCCAGTCCAACTGCGAGTGCCGCCAGGAGCGCCTCGAGGGCGACGGCGAGCGGCCAGGCGCTCACGCCCGCGAGCGGGGCGAGCGCCCAGCCCCACGGTCCCGACCAGATCGCGATCTCGCGTCCGTCGGGTCCGATCGAGCCGACTCCCACCAGCGCGGCTGCGAGCACGGCGACGGGGATCCCCGCCGCGAGCGCGTGTCGCGTAAGCCTCAGCGAGCGTTCCACGAGCCAGCTGCATGCCACGGCGGCGAGTCCGAGGGACGTGAACGCGACGAGCACGCCGATCGCGCGGGCGGCTCCGGCGCCGCTGAAGCCGGTGGCCGAGGCGAGCATCACGACTGCCCCGGCGAGCAGCCCCAGCACGCCACCGGCGGCCAGCGCCCGACCGAGCCGCGGCCGCACGAGGTCGATCAGGGCGATCGGGGCGGCGAGCAGGAACGCGACATCGGCGCGTGAGAAGGCGACAGGCCCCTGCCACGCGCCCGAGCGCACGGCCGTGAGCAGCACGAGCAGAGCGACGCCCGGGCCCCATTGGCCCAGCGTCTCGGCGCTCAACCCGGGCCCGACCGCGCTCGCGATCACGTGGCCGGTGAGCACGCCGTAGATCGCGATCCCGACGACGGTGACGTAGACCTGATAGAGGCTCGGGCGCAGCGCTCGCGTGCGGCGCACGCGCAGCACCTCGGCCGCAGACCGCGCTCGTGCCCGCGAGCGCTCGCGCGTCACCTCGGCGGCGCCGATCCGCCCTGCGGAGGAGATCCGAACCCCCGCGATCGGCTGCTGCTCGGGCGCGTTCAGTGCAGGCCCCGCTCGTATACCCGCTCGCCGTCGACGACCTCGTCGTAGGAGCCCTCCTGCACGACGACGCCGTCGGCGAGCAGTACCGCCCGGTCTGCGATCCCGCGCGCGAACGCCAGTTGGTGCGTGGTCAGCAGCACCGCCGCTCCGGCGCGCTTGGCCTCGATCAGGAGATCCCGCAGCACCTCCTGCGTGGAGGGGTCCAGCCCGACCACGGGCTCGTCCAGCACGAGCACGCGGAACGGTCGGATCAGGGCGCACGCGAGCGCCAGCTTCTGGCGCATCCCGCGCGACAGCTGCCCGGGGAAGGAGTCGGCTCGCGCGTCGACGTCGAGCCGCTCCAGCATCGAGTCGATCCGCTCGTCCAGAGCCTCCGGCGCGACCCCGTGGGCGAGCACCACCAGCTCGAGGTGCTCGCGGACGGTGAGATCGCCGTAGAGCATCGGTGTGTCGAGCACGAGCGACAGCGCCGCCCGTGCCGCCGTCGATTGCTGCTCATCGTGCATCGAGAGCCCGCACACCTCGACGCGTCCCGCGCTCGGCTCCAGCAGGCCGCCGATCAGCCGCACCGCGGTCGTCTTGCCGGAGCCGTTGTGGCCGATCAGCGCGACGCACTCGCCGGCGGCGATCCGAAGATCGAGTCCAGCGAGGGCTTCGAATTCACCGTAGGTGCGCCGCAGGCCCTCGACCGCCAGCGGACATGTGGCGCTCATGCCGCCGCCGGCGGACCTGCGCCGCTCATGCCTCCAAGCGCCGCCGCAGGGTGGCAAGGAACTGCGCCGCCAGCGCGCCGTCGAGCGCGCGGTGGTCCCAGCTGAGCCCGAGAATAGTCAACGGCCGGATCGCGATCGAGTCGTTGCCGTCGGCGTCGGTCACGACCACGGCCCGCTTGACGATCGCCTCCAGATCGAGGATCGCGACCTGTGGCTGGTTGATGATCGGCGTGGCCATCATCGTGCCGTACTGGCCAGGGTTGGTGATCGTGAACGTGCCGCCGCGCACCTCGTCGGGCGTCAGGGTGCCCGCGCGGGCTCGGGTCGCGAGATCCTTGATCCGCGCGGCGAGCCCCTCGACCGACAGCTCGTGCGCATTGTGGAGGACCGGCACGATCAGGCCGCCATCGCCGAGCGACACCGCGATCCCGAGGTGCACCGCCCGGTCGTGGCGCGTGTAGCGGTCCTCCTCGAGCCACGCGTTGAGCGACGGATGCTCGCGCAGCGCCTCGATCGTGGCGCGCGCGACGAACGGCAGCGCCGTGACGCCGAGCCGCGCCCGCGCCGCCTCCACCCGGCCCATCTCGACCTCGATCCACGTCGTGCAGGTCGCCGCCGTGTGCAGGGAGCGCTTCATGTGCTCGCCGATCTGCCGACGCATCCGCGAAAGCTCGCCAAATCCCTGCACAGCAACGGGTTCCAAAGGCTCCGGGCGGTACGGACTCTCAATGTGAAGTGGAGGTTCAGGCTCGACCTCGACCACAGGGGCGGCTGGAGCGGCGATGAACGCCAGCACATCCTGCTTGCGCACCCGTCCGTCGCGCCCCGTCCCGGTCACCCTCGAGAGATCGACCCCGTGCTGGTCGGCGATCCGCTGCACGACCGGCGAATACCGGCCGCTTCGCCGCTCGGAGATCGTGGCTGCGGGCACGGTGCCCTGTGTTGGCACCGTGCCCGGCGGCGCGCCGCCGTTGACGGGCACGCTCTGCGCCGGAGCCCCGGTCGCCGGAGGCGAGAGCGGGCCGGGAGCAGTGGCGGTGGTCGCGATCCGTGCCAGGACGGTGCCGACGGTCACGGTGCGCTCGATGCCGACGAGGATCTCGGCCACCACGCCGCTGACCGGCGCGGGGACCTCGGTGTCGATCTTGTCGGTCGAGATCTCGCAGATCGTCTCGTCGGCGCGGATCGGGTCACCGACGGAGACGCGCCAGGCGACGACGGTGCCCTCCGCGACCGAGACGCCCATCTGGGGCATCGTGACGTCCACGAGCTGTGCGGTCTCAGTAGGCGAGGAGCTCACGGCACGCCTCCCGCACGCGCTCGAGACTCGGCAGCACCGCGTGTTCGAGCGGTGGCGAGAAGGGGATCGGGACGTCCGGGGTCGCCACCCGCACGATCGGTCCGTCGAGATCCTCGAAGCCGCGCTGCGCAATCAGCGCCGAGACCTCGGCGCCGGCCGCGCACGTGGAGTTCGCCTCATCGAGCACGACCACCTTCGAGCAGCGCGCGACCGAGTCGAGGATCGTCTCGGAGTCCAGCGGTGTGAGCGAGCGCAGGTCGAGAACCTCGACCGATGCGCCGTCGAGATCCTCGGTCGCCTCGAGCGCGACGTGCACCATCGCCCCGTAGGTGATCACCACGAGATCGCTTCCCGGGCGCGCGACCCGTGCGGTCATCGGCGTCTCGTAGATGCCTTCCGGGACCTCGCCCTTGATGCGCCGGTACAGGTTCTTGTGCTCCATGAAGCAGACCGGGTTGGGATCCCGGATCGCCGCATGCAGCAGCCCCTTCGCGTCATGCGCGGTCGAGGGTGCGACGACCTTGATGCCGGGCGCGTGCATCAACCACGCCTCCGGGTTCTGCGAGTGGAACGGCCCGCCGGAGAAGCCGCCGCCGGACGGCAGCCGGATCGTGATCGGCACCGCCAACCCGAGCCGGTAATGCGTCTTGCCGGCCACGTTGATGAGCTGGTCGAAACCACAGGAGATGAAGTCCGAGAACTGCATCTCGCACACCGGGCGCATGCCGACGACCGCGGCGCCGATCGCGCAGCCGACGATCGCCGACTCGGCCAGCGGCGTGTCCATCACACGTTCGGGCCCGAACTCGTCGATGAAGCCGTCGGTCACCTTGAACGCCCCGCCGAAGACGCCGATGTCCTCGCCCATCAGCAGCACGCGCGCGTCCGCGCGCAGCTCGTCCCGCAGCGCGCTGGAGATCGCCTGCAGGTAGGTCATCGTCGCCATCAGGACGCCACCGCTCCGTCGCGGTCGCCGGCTCCGTCATGCGTGCCTCCCGGCAGGAACCCGGACCAGCGCGCGATCCCGTCGCCGAGCGGCTCCGCCTCGGTCTCACAGAAGACGCCGTCGGTCACGGTTGCGGGATCCGGCATCGGCGCCGCGAGCGCCTTTGCGGTCGCGCCCTCGATCTCGGCGCTCACCTGCGCCCGCAGGCCGTCGACGTCCACGCCGAGCTCACGCAGCCTGTGCTCCTGGCGGTCGATCGGGTCCCGCTCACGCCAGTACTCGACCTGTGCGCGCGGCACGTACTTCATGTCGTCGTGGGCCGCATGGCCGTGCATCCGCATCGTCACCGCCTCGATCAGCGTCGGCCCCTCGCCGGCGAGCGCGCGAACGCGAGCCGCCCGGGTCGCGTCGAACATCGCCTCGACGTCATTGCCGTCGACCTTCACGCCGACGAAGCCGTACGCATCGGCGCGCCTGACGGGGTCGACCGCAAACTGCTTGTCGAGCGGCGTCGAGTACGCGTACTGGTTGTTCTCGAGGATGAAGATGACCGGAAGCTGTTGGAGGCCCGCCCAGTTCATCGCCTCGTGGAAGTCGCCGCGCGAGGTGGAGCCGTCGCCGAACCACGTGAGCGCGCAGCGCCGCTCGCCGCGCAGCTTGAACGCCATCGCCATGCCGGTCGCCACGAGCATCATGTCCGGCAGCATCGAGACCATCCCGACGCAGCCGAGCGTGCGATCGCCGAAGTGAACGTTGCCGTCGCGCCCGCCCGTGGGGCCGATCGCGCGACCGAGGTACTGCCCGAGGATGCGCTCGGGCGTAACGCCGCGGATGATGTGAGCCGCGAGGTCGCGGTGGAGGATGCAGAGCCGGTCCTGCGCCGCCATCGCGAACGCCGATCCCGCGGAGACCGCCTCCTGCCCGAAGCCGTCGTAGAACGAGCCTGGCACCTTGCCCTGGCGATAGAGGTTCATCGCGCGCGCCTCGAGCCCGCGCATCATCAGCATCCCGCGCAGCAGCCAGACACGATCCTCGAGCGTCAGATGCTCGCTTGCGCGTACGCCGGGGCCGGCGTCGGCCGCCGGCTGAGCCAAGTTGGTGCTCACATCTCCCTCCCTTTCGTGATCGGGCCAGGTCGGGGTCTCCGGCTGGACCACCTTTCAGGAGCGGCCGCCGGGATCTCCGCGGCGCTCCTCGATCGGGTCCCCCGAGCTTACTGAACGCGGTAGACCCCAGGCAATGGAGGTCTACCCTTTGCCCATGGAGGGAATGAGCCGGGCGGTAAGGGTATGAAACGGGCGTGGGCGAGATGACGTTGAGGCGGCTGCGCTGGCGGCTGCGCGGCGCCTGGCTGTGGCCGACGTTCCTCGTGCTGATGGCGCTCGACGCGCTCGCCGGTCACGCGCTGCCGCCCGTCGGGGACTCGCAGTCGCTCGCCTCTGCGTGGCTCGTCGGCCTGTGGGCGATGCTGATCGGGGTCGTCGCGCTGTCGGGCGGGGCCGCCGTCCTGATCCGCCGCCGGCGGCCCGACATGCCGAAGGTTGTGGCGCGCAACTACGGTGGCACGCTGGTGATCGTCGCGGTCAGCTGCGCCCTGCTGGGCGCCGGCCTGATCCACCGCCCCTCGGTCCTCTCCGACCGCCACGCGCTCGGCGTCGCCACCTCGCGCTCCAGGACCTGGATCGCCACGCACGGGCCCGCCGCGTTCCGCCACGACCTGGAGACCGTGAGCGTCTACACGATCCAGCCCGGCAGCGTCTACCGATCCTGCGTCTTCGATCTCGCCGGAAGGGCCTACTGCGTGGTCGTCAACCTCGCGGCACTGCGTGCGCGCAGCGTCATCTTCGACGGGCACGAGTCAAACGCGATCCTCTCGGCGGGGGCAAATTAGGCCGGACGCGTTTACTCGTGTGGTGGTGTGGCGCTGGTCTGATCGAGCACGGCGAAGTGCTCAGCCAGGCGGTCGAGCACGGCCACGGCGGTCAGCAGCTCCTCGTCGCTGAACGGGCTCAGCGCGGCGCGCCAGAGCGGCTCGATCCGCGCCCGGCGCTCGTCGATCAGCTCCTGACCGAGCGGCGTCAGCGAGGTCAGCACCACCCGCTTGTCGCGCTCCGAGCGGGTGCGCTCGACGAGTCCGGCGGCGGCGAGGTGGTCGAGCATCTGGGCGACGGTGGCGGAGGTGAGCTCGGCGGCGTCGGCGAGATCGCGCGCCGACATGCGGCACGCCCCGGATAGGCTGAACAGTAGGCCGTATTGGGCGTTGGAGAGGCCGCTCGGATGGTGCGTCTCGCGCCCCCGCAGCCGCCGCACGGCCGCCATCGCACGCTTGAACGAGCGGCCGAGCTGCTCCAGCGGCTCTGGTTGCGCCGCCGGGCCCGCGGGCCCGGCGGCGAGAGGAGGCCCATCGGCCCTCACCTCGGGAGCGCGCTCGGCGCGAGGCGAGGCAACCTCACGGTTCTGCTCGACAGCTCCGCTCACGCGACCGCCTCCGCCAGCGCATTTGCATCCACGCGCGTCTTCGTCGCCCGGGCGATGCGGGCGGCACGCTCGGCTCGCATCAGGATCACGCACGGAATGATCGCAAGCGCGGTCAGCGCCGCCGACCACCAGAACGCGGTGCCGAACGCCGCGGCCTGAGCATCCACCGTGTGTGCGCCGACGAGCGCGCGCTGCAGCACGACCGCCAGCACGGCGACGCCGATCGAGCCGCCGACGCGCTGCAGGACGTTCAGCTGCGGCGTCGCGTGCGAGAGCTCGTCGTGCTCGAGCGCGGCGAACGCGGCGGTCATCGCCGGCATGAACGCGAAGCCGATGCCGGCGCCGCGCACGATCATCGCCACGACCAGGTCGATGACCGGCGTGTGGGCGGTGATCAGCGCGAACGGGATCGAGGCGAGCGTGGTCAGGACCACGCCGAACAGCGCCACCGGCCCGCCGCCGTAGCGCTCGGCAAACCTGCCGGCGAACGGCATCGCGAGCGCCATCCCGATCCCCTGCGGACCTGTCAGCAGGCCTGTGGCCACGACGCTGTAGTGGCGGATCTCCTGCCAGTACAGGGGCATCAGGATCATTGCCCCGAACAGCGCCGCGCCGAGGCAGAACATCGTGAAGGCCGCCGAGGAGAACGTCGGCTTGCGATGCAGGCGCAGATCGAGCAACGGGTGCTTGACCCTGAGGGCGTGCAGGACGAACAGCGCCACGAACAGGATGCCGGCGATGCTCGGAAGGATCACTCTCGGGGAGTTGAACGTGCCGAGCTCACCCACCTCCGCGAGCCCGTAGGTGATCAGCGGCAGGCCGAGCACCATATAACCGAAGCCGACCACGTCGAGCGGCTCGGCCGCTTGCCCATCGGAGCGCGGCAGCACGCGCCACGCCGCGATCACCGCGATCGCGCCGACCGGCACGTTGACCACGAAGATCCAGCGCCACGACAGGTTCTGAATGATCAGGCCGCCGATCGTCGGTCCCAGGATCGGCGCGAGCATCATCGGGATCGCGACCAGGCTCATCACCCGGCCCATCCGCTTCGGTCCCGCCGCCTGCGCCATCATCAGCTGGCCGATCGGCATCAGCATGCCGCCGCCGAGGCCCTGCAGCACACGGAAGAAGATCAGCTCCGTGCTCGTCTGCGCGAGGCCGCAGAGCGCCGAGCCGAGCGTGAACAGCACGAGCGAGACGAGGTAGATGCGCTTGGCGCCGACGCGCCGCGCTGCCCAGCCGGTGACCGGGATCACGGCCGCGAGCGCGAGCATGTAGCCGGTCACGACCCACTGGATCTGGCTGATCGTCGTGTGAAACTCGTGCGCGAGCGTGTCGAGCGCGACGTTGACGATCGTCGTGTCGAGGATCGACATCATCGTTCCGAGGATCACGACCATGCTGATGATCCAGACATGTCGTTCGATGCGATTCGAGTCGGTTTCCAAGCTGGTGCTCCTTAACGCCTCGTGGTTCGATCACAAGGTACCAAACTATTAGGTACCTCACTAGTCCCTCGGGCAGAATCCGGTGCGATCACGTCTGTGCAACGCGCCACCGGGCATCGCCGTCTATCGTCCCGCGGGATGACGACGTTCGCTGAGCTGGGGCTGCCCAAGGAGATCCTCGAGGCTCTCGTCGATGTCGGCTATGAGTCGCCGAGCCCGATCCAGGAGCAGACGATCCCGCTGCTGCTGGAGGGTCGCGACGTCATCGGCCAGGCACAGACCGGGTCCGGCAAGACGGCTGCGTTCGGGCTGCCGATGCTCAGCTACGTCGATCCGAGCGAGCATGAGGTGCAGGGGCTCGTGCTGACCCCCACGCGCGAGCTGTGCATCCAGGTGACCCAGGCGCTGCGCGCGTACGGAGCGCGCAAGCGAGTCGACGTCGTGGCCGTGTTCGGCGGGGCTCCGATTCGCACCCAGCAGGCGCAGCTGCGTGCCGGGGGCCACGTCGTCGTCGGGACGGTCGGCCGCGTCAAGGATCTGATCTCGCGCCACTCGCTGATGCTGCACTCGTGCAGGTTCGTCGTCCTCGACGAAGCCGACGAGATGCTCGACCTCGGCTTCCTCGAGGACGTCGAGAAGATCCTCGCGCTGACCCCGGGCAGCCGTCAGACGGCGCTCTTCTCCGCGACGATGCCGTCCGAGATCCGCCGCCTTGCGGCCCAGTACCTATACGAGCCCGTGACCGTCAAGGTGAAGACCGCCACGCTCACGGTCGACACCGTCGAGCAGTTCGCGATCGAGGTGAGCCCGCGAGCGAAGCCGGACGTGCTTGCAGATGTGCTCGCCGCCGAGAGGCCCGAGCAGGCGCTCATCTTCGTGCGCACGAAGATCCGCTGCGACCAGCTCTACCGGCTGCTGCGCGACCGGGGCATGAACGTCAAGGCGCTGCACGGCGACATGACCCAGGGCGCCCGCGACGGCGTGATGATCTCCTTCAAGGAGGGACGCACGCCACTGCTCGTCGCCACCGACGTCGCCGCCCGCGGACTCGACATCTCCGGGATCTCGCACGTGATCAACTACGACGTCCCGACGTCGCCGGACATCTACGTGCACCGGATCGGGCGCACCGGCCGGGTCGGCCGCAGCGGCCGCGCGATCACCTTCTACGAGCCGCGCCAGCAGCGCGAGATCGAGGCGATCGAGAATCACGCAGGCGTCAAGCTGTCCCCATGGGTGAAGGACGCGCGGGTGGCGGCAACGGCGGTCAAGCCCAAGCCGCGTCGCCACTCCAAGCCGCATGAGCCGCTCGACGGGGAGCTCTCGCTGCGCGGCGTGATCGTCGCCGGCGGGCGCGCCGACGGGTTCGAGCCCTCCGACGTGATCCACGCGATCACGACCGCCACCGGGCTCGACGGCGAGGCGGTGCGCAACGTGCGCGTGCTCGAGCGCTTCGTCCTGCTCGACGTGCCCGAGGGCGACGCGGAGCGCGTCGTCGAGCTCGCACCCGGCAACGAGATCCGCGGGCGCCCGCTCGAGCTGGAGCTCACGCGCCAGTAAGGGCCCGCCACTCACGCGCCGGTAAGGGCCCGCTAAGGTCACGGCAATGAGCACAGCAACCATGCAGACGACAGCCGGCACGATCGAGATCGAGCTCTACGACGAGGACGCTCCGGAGACGGTCGCCAACTTCCGAAAGCTCGCCGAGGACAAGTTCTACGACGGGCTGATCTTTCACCGCGTGATCCCCGACTTCATGATCCAGGGCGGATGCCCCCAGGGCACCGGCACCGGCGGTCCCGGCTACACCTTCAAGGACGAGTTCAACAGCCACAAGGTCGTGCGCGGGGCGCTGGCGATGGCCAACTCCGGCCCGAACACGAACGGCTCGCAGTTCTTCATCGTCACCGCGGACAAAGCCCCGTGGCTCGACGGCAAGCACACCGTGTTCGGCGCCGTCACCGGCGGCATGGAGGCCGTGGACTCCATCGAGCAGCTTCCCACCGGTCCGCGCGACCGGCCCGTGGATCCTCCGTCGATCGAGTCGATCGAGCTCGCCTGACGGGCCGCGCGGCCCGGCGCCGGCGTGCTCGCGATCTCGCTTGCGCTGGGCGCGTCGCTCTGCTGGGGGATCAGTGACTTTGCCGGCGGGATGCAGGCGCGCCGGCTGGCGCTGGCGCTCGTGCTGCTGGCGACGCAGGGGATCGCGCTCGTCGTGCTGTGCGCCACGGTCGCCCTGGCGGGCAGGGCGGCCCCCGACCTCGGGAGCCTGGTTCCAGCGGCCGCGGCCGGCGTCTCGGGAGTAGTGGCGCTCGGCGCGTTCTACCGCGCCCTCGCGATCGGGACGATGAGCATCGTCGCGCCGATCTCCGCCAGTGGCGCGGCCGTGCCGGTGATCGTCGGGATCGTGTCGGGCGACCGGCCGTCGCCGGTGCAGATCGCCGGGATCGTGACGACGCTGGCGGGCGTCGTGCTCGCCAGCCGCGAGCGTGACGAGAGCCCCCGGCGGCACGTGGCGCGGGCCAGCATCCTCCTGGCGCTCGTCGCCGCTGCGGGCTTCGGAGGCTTCTTCGTCGGGATCCGCGCGAGCGCGCGCGTGGACGTGGCGTGGACGCTCGTTGCGGCGCGCGCCGCCAGCGTTGCGATGCTCGTGCTGGTCGTCGCCGTGCGGCCCGGCCTGCTCCGCGCCGGACCGCAGCGCGGAACCGCGCTCTCCGCGCGCGGAGTCGCGCCCTCCCCGCGCGGAGCCGCGGCGCCCTCCCCGCGCGGAGCCGCGCTCTCCGCGCGCGATCTCGCGGTGCTTGCGATGGTGGGCCTGCTCGATCTCGGCGCCAACGGTCTGTACGCGATTGCGACCCGCCACGGACTGCTGAGCGAGGTGGCGGTGGCCTCATCGCTCTACCCGGTGGTGACGGTGCTGCTGGCGCGCCTGGTGCTGCGCGAGCGCGCGGCTCGGGTCCAGGAGCTCGGCATCGTGGCGGCGATCGCCGGCGTCGCGATGCTCGCCGCCGGCTGACGCCTTCCGGGCGCCCGTGAGTGCTCCCGCGCTTATCAGGAAGCTGTGACCGAACGCCTCGGTCTCGCGCACTTGTAAACAAAGTGTGACCGAGTCTCGGGAACTTGTTAAAGCATTGTGACTCTTTCGTGCATCCTTGGCCCAGGCCGGGCGACGGACGCTCATTGAAACTGTGTCTTGACATCCGCCGTGGTAGCGTTCGGCCGCCTCATGGAGCCATGCGAGTTCGTGCCGGGGCGGTGCTGCTGCGCCACGCGCAGCGTCACGGCTGCCCGCTCCGATTGCAGGACGGATGTGTTACGACCGGCGTCCATGCCCCATTTCGGCCACTGGCGGAGGCACGTGCGCACCGCGAGGGCGTGCACGAACGAACCATTGTTCCCAAACCCAAGGAGGATGAATTGACGAGAATGCTCCCCCGCCTTGCGCTGGTCGCAACCTCGGTGCTGGCTCTTGGCGGCTTTGCCGCATCATCGGCGCTGGCTCAGGCCACTCCGACGGTGACGCTCGCGAGTCAGCTCACCGCGGAGTCGGCTGTGCTGACGGGCACGATCGACACGACGACCACCGCCGGATCCTCGGTCTGCTACTCGTTCGAGTACGACACCGTGGCCGACTACATCGGCGACCAGAACAACATCATGTCGACCGACGACGTCTGCGTCCCGTCCGGCTCGGGCGTGATCACCGTGTCCTCGCCGGTTGGCTGCTATCCACAGGTGACGTGCACCGGCGACAATCTGCCGCTCACGCCCGGCTTCGAGTACCAGTACATCCTCTCGGCTCAGTATGAGCCGGGTACGGTGGCGGCAACCGCCTACGCGACCGCCGAGCAGCTGAACAGCCTGGAGCTGACGTTCGCCACCACGCCGCTCGGAACGGTTTCGATCAGCTCGAGGACGCTCGCCGTCAAATCCAATGGCAAGACGTCGATCTCGATTGTCAGCAATAGCCAGCAGGCTGCCCAGGGCATCTGGGCGCTGACCGTCAAGAGCAAGGGCAAGACGATCAAGGCGCTGTCCGGCAACCTCAACATCGCTGCCGCGCGCGCCGGTTCCAAGCGGACGAAGGTCTACACCGGCACGCTCTCCTCCAAGGTCCGCTCCCTGCTGGCCAAGGCGAGCAAGAACAAGCTGTCCGCACAGCTGACGATCACGCTGACGAGCGACCAGAACCTCGCCGTCAAGAACCCCGTCACGCTGGCGCTGACCAAGTAGCACAGCACCCCAAGCGGGGACGCGGAGCGCGGCGACCGCCGCGCTCCGCAGGCGCCCGCGTGGGCCCTTGGCCGATGTAACTTTCGAACAGGCGCCCGCGTGGGCCCTCAGCCGGTGTAACTGTCGAACAGGCGCCCGCGTGGGCTCTCAGCCGGTGTAGTTGTCGAACAGGCCGCTCGTGCCCGACGTGAACGCGGTGGCAGATTTCGCGTAACCGAGCTCCTTGAGCCCGAACAGCTTCTCGATCAGCAGCAACAGCGAGAAGTGGTTGGCCTGGTCGGTGTTGTCAGGCACGTCGGGCTTCACGTAGCTCGAGATGACGAGCATGCCGACCTGGCCGCCGCCGGGGGTCTCGCCGGGGAGCTGTCCCGCGATGCTGCTCGTCGTCGACGTGCTCGTCGACGACGTCGAGCCGCTGCCGCTGGTCGAAGAGCCGGAGGACGAGGAGCCGCTACCCGTTGTCGAGGAGCTGCTACCCGTCGTCGAGGAGTTGCTACCCGTCGCCGAGGAGCCGCTGCCGGTTGACGAGGAGCTCGTTCCGGTCCCGGTGGTAGTACTCGACTGCGGCGACGTCGATGGCGAGCTGGACGTCGAATCCGAAGCGGAGGAGGACGACGACGTTGTCGACGACGACGAGGAGAAGGGAGAGGAGGTCGTCTGCGTCGACGGCGGGCTGCTCGAGGACGTCGGGCCGCCGGCGCTGGACGTCGGGCCGCCGGCGCTGGACGTCGATGTCGACGTCGCCGTAGGCGTGGAGCTGGACGTGCTGTCCGTTGTCGTCGTCGTGGTGCTCGTGCTCGTGCTTGACGGGAGGTTCGGGTAGGTCGGGTTGTTGCAGCACGAGCTTGCGTCGGCATTCGGTCCCGACTGCGGCGCCTGGTCGAACGTGATGATCAGCATCCCGTCGTCCTTGTAGGCCGGCGAGGCCAGAACCTCCGGAACCACGCTCTTGAGGAACTTGTCGGCCTCAGGGAGCCCGGCCGGGGCGCCCGGGCTGCACGGCGTGTCGCTGCCGTCGTCGCACGGACCGGGCACGATGTAGGCGAGCGTCGGCGTCGTGCTCTCCGACTTGAGGTCGCCCGCCAGCTTCGACATGCCGACGTCGTTCGTGTCGCAGTCCTTGCTGCCGGTGATGGACGCGAAGTAAACGAACGGGTTGCGCCACGTCACGTACGCGCTCGTGCTGCTGGCCGTCTGCCACGGGTCGCTCGCGCCGAGCGCCGGCCGCCGGCAGCTCTCGGCGAGGAGCGCGTGGCCGCGTGCGTTCGCCGCGCGGCCGCGGACGCGGGTCGGCCCGGTGCGGGCTCGCTCGACGGCGGGCGCAGCGCTCGCGTGGGCTGCGGCTACCTGCGCGAGCCGGCTGCGCGTGCCGACGCGAGCGCTGCGGGCCGCGCGTGCCGTGCCGGCGGCCGGGCCGAGCCCTTCGATGTAGGCCTTCCATGTGTCATGCGCTGCCGTGAGCTGTCCTGCCAGAGTCTGCGTGGTCTTCGGGTAGACGCAGCCCTGGCCGAGGACCTGCCCGCTGCCGCCGAGCTTTGCGGGCGTGATCGCCTTGTAGATCGGGCAGTTCGCGGCGGTTTGAACCGTTGGCCCCTGGCCGCTGATGAGCGCGATCTGGTTCGCGAGCTCGCCCTGGGCGACGCCGTAATAGCCGGGCACGAGCTCGCCCTCCTTGACGAGCGTCGTGTTGAGGTAGGTGTCCTTGGACGCCTTCGAGAAGCTCGTGGCGAAGCCCTGGTCGGCGAGCATGATCAGGAATACGTGCTTGACCGGCGGCCACTGGGAGCCGGTCGTCGTGCCGGTCCCGTTGCCCGTGTCGGTTCCGGTGCCGGCTCCCGTGCTCCCGCCCGTGTTGCCGGCAGTGCTCGCGGTCGTGCTGGTGCTGGTGCCGGTGCCGGTGCCGGTGCCCGTGCCCGTGCCGGTGCCGGTCCCCGAGCCGCTGCTCGAAGGCAGCGAGTGGCCCGCGCCGTGCCCGGGCGTGACGGCGGACGGCGCGACGGCGGCCGGACCGCCGAGCGCGAGGATGATCGGAGAGGACGCAAGGCTCGCCGAACCGGAGCCCAGCAGCGTCCCGAACGCGAGCGTGCCGAGCACGGCGACGGCTGCGGCCCGTGGCGAGGGCATCGCGAACGGGTACGCGTGCAAGAGGCCTTCACGGCGCTCCTCGGCGGGCTCGAGCACGAACGGCGGCCGGCGGTGCAGGTGCTGGAGGCCGTCGATGTAGGACGCGACGATCGGCGGCAGGGCCGATGTGCGCCTGCCGCACTCCAGGCAGTAGCGCTGATCGACGGCCAGCGGCGCGCCGCACTCCGAGCAGCTCAAACGGACGGAGCGTCCGGTGCTCGCATTGTCGGGATTCATTGCGCTCACCGCGCCGGATGCCGCGCGGCATGGCCGTGCGTGTCGATGTCAGACAACTCGTTGCCTACTTGTGAACAGGTGGACACGTGGCCCATACTGTGTGCACGTCCCTATTATGGCCGGCGCCGCTCCGGGCGGGTCTGGATCACGCCATCTTCACACGATCCGGCTGGATCACTTCGATACTCTGGACGCCAGGACATGTCTACCACAACACATTCATGGCAGGGCGAGCCCTCTGACGCAGACGCCCCGCTCGTGTCCCTGGGGCCCACGCACGGGCTGTCGCCGGACTTCGCTCCGATGGGCTCAGCGAGCGACTCGTGCAGCCGCTGCGGCGCCGGGATGGCTCCCGACCAGCGCTACTGCACCGAGTGTGGCGAGCGCCGTGGCAAGCCCCGCTTCTCCGTCGCGTCGGGGGCGGACGCAGGCCCCCCGCGCGCGCAGGCGACTGTCCCGAGCCGCCGCCGGCGCATGTCCCAGTCCTCGTCGACTACCCTGATCGCGGGCATCGCGACGCTGCTGCTGGCCCTCGGCGTCGGCGTCCTGATCGGCGAGAACAACAGCTCGACGACCTCCGCGAAGGGGCCGACCGTGATCACCGTGGGCGGAGGCTCTACGGGCGCCGCGACGACCAGCACCCCGAGCACGGCCAACAGTGCGGGAACCAACACCGGAGCCGGCAGCACCGGTTCAGCTGCGAGCTCGCACAGCTCGACGAACAGCTCCAAGCACTCGAAGGCCTCGAAGAGCTCCACCGGCGCGTCCAACGCGTCCAACGCGTCCGCCGCGCCCGTCTCGGCAGCGAAGGCGACGTCTTCGGCAGCGTTGAACAGCGCAGCAAAGGCGGCTCAGAAGACCCTCGGGAGCAACGCCAACATCGGCAGCCCGACGTCGCAACCCGGCCAGTCATGCGCGGCCGGCACGCCCGGCTGCGAGAACGGCAAGCAGACGCCGAACCTGTTCGGCGGCGGCTGATCGCCCTACCGATCTGGAGTAGGACGCATGCTCGAGCGTTTCACGAAGATGACCGCGGGTCTGCGGCCGAGCCGCAACGGCGCCGGCGCCGATCACTCCGGTCTCGCGTCGGCGGAGCTGACCGGAGCGCCGGCCGACGGTGCAACCGGTGCGCCCGTCGCCGAGTCGCACGAGATCGATCTCGCCGATCTCCAGCGCCACCGCGACGAGCTGCAGGCGCGCGTCGCGGAGCTCCAGTGGGACCTCGGCGGGCTCGTCTACGAGATGGCGACGCGCGACCGGATCCGGGTCGACATCCTCGTCAAGCGAGCCGCGGCCCTGCAGGACGTCGATGCCGAGCTCGCCGAGGTGGAGCGCATCCTGCGGATGGAGGAGACGTCAACCGCTGGCATCTGCGGCAACTGCGGCGCCCCGCACTCGAGCGGCGCGGCGTTCTGCTGGCAGTGCGGCAACCCGATCCTGCGCCAGGTCGACACCTCGTCGATCATGTCGCCTTAGCCTTGCCTTAGCCTGCGGCTAGCCGAACTGGCCCGTGATGTAGTCGCGCGTGCGGCTGTCGGCAGGGCTGCGGAAGATCTTCTCGGTGTCGTCGAACTCGATCAGCGTTCCGATCCGCTCCTCGCCGAGGCTGAAGAACGCGGTGCGGTCCGCGACCCGTGCCGCCTGCTGCATGTTGTGCGTGACGATCACGATCGTGTAGCGACTCTTCAGCTCGTGGATGAGGTCCTCGATCGAGGCGGTCGCGATCGGATCGAGCGCTGACGCCGGCTCGTCGAGCAGGACGACGTCGGGCTCGATCGCAACGGCGCGCGCGATGCAGAGCCGCTGCTGCTGGCCTCCCGAGAGACCCAGGGCGCTCTGCTTGAGCCGGTCCTTGACCTCATCCCACAGGGCGGCGCTGCGCAGGGCGCGCTCCACCCGCTGGTCGAGGTCCTGCTTCATCCCGAGGTTGCGGGCGGCCCAGGCGATGTTGTCGTAGATCGACTTCGGGAACGGGTTGGGCTTCTGGAAGACCATCCCGATGCGGCGGCGCACCTCGACGCGATTGGCGCGCGGGTCGTACAGGCTGTGGCCGTGGTAGAGCACCTCGCCGTGCAGCGCGAACCCGGCGATCGAGTCGTTCATGCGGTTCAGGCTGCGCAGCAACGTGCTCTTGCCGCACCCGGAGGGTCCGATCAGCGCGGTCACGATGTTGCGATGGATCTTCATCGTGATCCCGTCGAGCGCGCGCTTGGCGCCGTAGTTGATCGACACGTTGCGGATGTCGAACACGGTCTGGCGCTCTGGTGCCCGAGCGGGGAGCCGGTCGGCATGGGCGAGCGCTGCCACCACCGCGGGCGCGGCATCTTCGCCCAGGATCCGCACGCGCGGGCTCGCCTGCGGACGTGCGCCCGGCTCCAGTCCGGCCAGCTCGGATGACGTTCGTGGCGCTGTCAACGCCCCGACCTCCGATTCGCGCGGGCGAGCAGCGTCCGTGCGCCGACGTTCGCGACGAGGATCGCGAACAGGAGCACGAGCGCCGCGCCCCAGGCGTCCTGGGTCCCCTGAGCCGTGCCCAGATCGGACAGCGACCAGATCACAAACGGGATGTTCGGGATGCTCTTCAAGGGGTTGAGCTGGACGGTTGGACCGAAGAGAGAATTGCAGATCAGCATCGGCGCCGTTTCGCCGGCGGCGCGGGCGGCGGCGAGCATCGAGGCGGTGAGGATGCCGCTCGCCGCGCCGGGGAGGACGATTCCGAGGACGGTGCGCCAGCGAGCCACGCCGAGCGCGTCGGCGGCCTCGCGCAGCGTCCCCGGCACGCGAGCGAGGGACTCGAGGCTCGCGCGGGTGATCAGCGGCACCATCACGATCGAGAGCGCGAGCGCGCCGGCAAACCCCGATTCGCCGCTGCCCGCCACGATCAGGCCGAAGACGAACACCGCGGTAACGATCGTCGGGACGCCGTTGAGGACGTCGACGAGCATGCGCACGCCGCTGTTGAGCCGTGAACCGGCGTACTCCGATAGGTATAGCGCCGTCAGAAGTCCCACCGGCAGGGCCAGCACGGTCGCGATCGCGACGATCTCTGCGCTCCCGACGATCGCCGGCCCGATCCCGCCGCTGCTGCCGAGGCCGAACGGGGCCGGCAGATCGCTAGTCAGGAAGCTCCAGCTGATCGCCGCGAGCCCCTGCTTGGCGACGTAGAACACGATGATGCCGAGCACGGCGACGGCGAGCACGGCTGCGGCGGTCGCGCCGGCCTCGAGCACGCGGCTGACGATCGCTCGGCGCCGGAGGTTGCCCGAGGCTGTCAGCTTGAACTCCGGCTCGGGGAGCGTGCTCATCGTCAACTCCTGGAGAATCCCCGTGCGATCCGCCGCGCCAGCAGGTTCGTCACCACGCTGAACAGGAACAGGATCGCGCCACAGTAGTAGAGCGCAGACGTGTACAACGCGCTGCTGGAGCTCGGGAACTGACTCGCGATCGCCGCCGCAAGGGTGTCTCCCGGCAGGAACAGCGACGCGTGGATCGCGACGGCGCCGCCGACAACCTGCTCGACCGCGATCGCCTCGCCGATCGCCCGACCGAAGCCGAGCACACAGGCGGAGACAACGCCGCTGAGCGTCGTCGGCAGGATGACGCCGCGGATCACCTCCCAGCGGGTCGAGCCGAGCGCCTCCGCCGCCTCGGTCAGCTCGCGCGGTACGGTCAGGAACAGGTCGCGCGTGAGCGCCGCGATGATCGGCACGACCATGATCGTGAGCACGAGGCTCGCCGTGAACAGCGAGTCGCCGTCGGCTTGCGGCTCTCCGAACAGCGGGATGAAGCCCAGCGTCGAGTGCAGGAACGGCTCGAGCGTGTTTGCTGCGAACGGCGCGATCAGGATGATCCCGACGAACCCGAGGATCACGCTCGGGATCGCGGCCAGCATCTCCACGAGCGGCCCGATCACGGCCGATATCGCCTTCGGCGCGAGCACGCTGAGGAACAACCCGATCGACACGCCGATCGCGGTCGCGAGCACGAGGCTGAAGATGCCCGTGACGAGCGTGCCGTAGACGAACGTGCCGGCACCGAACACCGGTTCGCGGCCGGCGACGCTGTTCGGGATCCATTCGGTGTGCACGATGAAGCCCAGACCGAACTTGTCGAACGCCAGGCTCGCGCCGCTGATCACCTGGAAGGCGATCTCGAACATCACCAGGAACAGGATCACCGCCCCGGTGGCGCACGCGCCGAGCAGGATCCTGTTGGCCCTGCGGTCGAACCTGTTCAGCCGCACGCGCGCGCGCGCGCGTTGCGCGATGCGGGAACCCCTCTGTTTGGGAGGCACGACTGTGGCCACAGCCGACGCAGCGTAGGGGAAGTCTGGACCTTCGGCGGCGGCGCAGCGACCACGGTCACAACTTATTCATATCTGAATCACAACCTGTTAACAGCGTTGGGGGGGCTGACGAGTTTGATCGAAGAGATGTAGTCGGCGAGGCTCAACTGCCCGCGCGACTCTCCTGTGCGCTCTCTCTGACAGCGCCGTACAAACGCGTCCGAAAGGAAAACTTCATCTTGCTACTCAAACGCTTCGTTTGCGTCGGCGCCCTTGTCCTGTGCGCGAGCGCCACCGGCATGACCGCAAGCGCGATGGCGAGCTCGCTCCAGGGAGCGGGCTCCACTCTGGTCGCGCCGCTCGAGAACGAGTGGGCGCAGGCCTTCGTCACGGCGACCGGCGACAGTGTCCAGTACGGCGCCGTCGGCTCCGGTACCGGGATCACCGACATCAGCAAGGGCCTCGTGGACTTCGGCGCCTCCGACGCCCCCATGTCGAGCACCCAGCTGGCCGGGTGCAACGACTGCCTCACGGTCCCGTGGGCGCTGAGCGCCACCGGAATCGGCTACAACATCCCCGGCATCGGCAACGGCCTCAAGCTGACGGGCCAGGTGCTCGAGGGGATCTACAGCGGGTCCATCAAGACCTGGAACAACACGGCGATCAAGAACCTCAACAAGGGCCTCAGGCTCCCGAGCACCACGATCACTCCGGTCGAGCGGCTCGACGGCTCCGGTGACACGTTCGCCTTCACGAGGTATCTCTCCGATATCAGCTCGCAGTGGGCCAGCACCGTCGGCTACGGCACCAGCGTGACGTTCCCGGCCGGCATCACCGCGTCCAAGAACTCGGGCGTCGCGGCTGCCGTGAACTCGACGCCGGGCGCAATCGGCTATATCAGCGGCTCGTACCTGATCTCGGCCCATATCCACACCGCGCAGATCGAGAACAACGCCCGCAGGTTCGAGTACCCGGACCCGAACTCGATCGGCAACGCCGCCGGCACCGTCCACAGCGTGCCGACCGGCTCGGGCTCGAACGCCGGCATCACGATCGTCGATCCGCCCGCGTCGCAGAAGATCGCCTATCCGATCTCGACGTTCACGTACGCGATCGTGCCGCAGAACCCCTCGCGTAACGCGTCGCTGCTCAAGTCGTGGCTGCGCTTCTGCGTGACGACCGGGCGCCAGTTCGGTTACACGCTCGACTTCCAGGCGATCCCCAAGGTCGTCCAGCAGGCAGCCGAGACCGACATCAACGACATCTCCTAGGTCCTCACTGAGCGACCATCACGCGCGGCCCCGGAGCGGCATGCAGCCGCTCCGGGGCCGCGCTGCGTTACAGGATTGGTTCGCGCGACGCCGAGCGTCTCCGCTCAGAGGCCGCTGCGCGAGACCTGCAGGGCGCGCTCGGCGAGCTCGACGACCGCGTCTCCGAACGACTCGAGGTACGGGTCATCGGTCGCGCCGGCGCTCGCGCGTCGGTAGTTGCCCTCCATGAACACGACGGCCTTCCACAGCGCAAGCGTCACGTACCAGGGGAGCGCGCGCATCGAGCGACCGGAGCGATCCTCGTAGCGCGCGATCATCTCCGCGCGGCTCGGGAACCCCGGCAGTCGCGTGATGCCGTGGATGTCGAAGCGGCTCTCCGGATCCCCGGCCTGGCTCCAGAAGACCATCAGGTAGCCGAGGTCGGCGAGCGGATCGCCGATCGCCGCCATCTCCCAGTCGAGGATCGCGACCAGTCGCGCCGGCGCGACCGACGCGAACATCGTGTTGCCGAGCCGGTAGTCGCCGTGAACGATCGTCGCCGCCGGCGACTCCGGCAGGTTCGCGCCCAGCCACGCGCCGACCTGCTCGACGACCGGCAGCTCGCGCGTGCGGTTGTGCTGCCAGAGCCCCGTGAAGCGGCGCACCTGTCGCTCGAGATAGCCGGTCGGCTTGCCGAAGCCCCCCAGCCCGGCCGCCGACCAGTCGACCCCGTGCAGCTCGACGAGAGCGTCGATCAGCGCGTCGGCGATCCGCGCGCGCTCCTGCGGCGTGTCGAGCGCGGCGGGGAGCGTGTCGATGATCACCTCGCCCTCGATCATCTCCGTCACGTAGAACGGAGCGCCGATCACGTCGGGGTCCTCGCACACCGCGAGCACGGCCGGGGCGCGCACCAGCGTGTGCTCCAGCGCGCGCAGCAGGCGCGCCTCCCGCAGCACGTCGTGGGCGCTCGGCGGCAGCGGCCCCCGCGGAGGCCGGCGCAGGACGACTCCTGTCGAGAGCGCGAAGGTGACGTTCGAATGCCCATCGCCGATCGGCACGGCGCCGAGATCCCCCGGAGCAGTGAGGCCCGCCTGGGCGAGGAAATCCCGTAGCGGGTCGAGCACGAGCAGCGGCTCGCGGGCGTTGGCGGCCCCGTCCGCGGGGGTCTGCACGATGTCGTCTGGCGCAGCCGTGGAGCTCATGCGAGCGCAGCCTAGCGTGGAGCAGAGTCTGAACAGGCGGTGAACTCCGACGCCCTGCCCTTTCGCCCGCGGCGATAGAGGGCGACAATCGGCACATGGACGAACACATCCGCGGCTCGGTCCTCGTGGTGGACGACGAGCCGACGATCGCCGAGGTCGTCGCCCGCTACCTGGAGCGCGCGGGCTACGGCGCGAGCATCGCCACCGACGGCATCGCGGCGATCGAGCAGGCCGCCCGCAGGCGGCCTGACCTGGTCGTGCTCGACCTGATGCTGCCCGGCATCGACGGACTGGAGGTCATGCGCCGCCTGCGCGAGCAGGACCGCGACCGCATCCCCGTGATCCTGCTGACGGCCAAGGGCGAGGAGTCCGACCGCGTCACCGGGCTGCGCCTCGGCGCCGACGACTACGTCGTCAAGCCGTTCTCGCCGGCCGAGCTCGTCGCGCGCGTGGACGCGGTGCTGCGGCGCACGGACGCCTCGCCGGCGCACGAGCCGCCGATCGAGCTCTCCGACATGACGATCCAGCCCGCGAGCAGGCAGGTTTTCGTGCGCGGCGAGGAGGTGCAGCTCACCCAACGCGAGTTCGACGTGCTGCTGTTCCTCGCGCGCCATCCCGGGCAGGTGTTCTCACGCAACCAGCTGATGGACGCCGTCTGGCAGTACTCGTTCTACAGCGACACCTCGACCGTGACGGTGCACATCCGCCGCCTGCGCTCGAAGATCGAAGTCGACCCTGCCCAGCCTCAGCACATCCAGACCGTATGGGGAGTCGGCTACCGTTTCCAGCTGTGAGCGGCGCCGGCGATCCGTGGCCTGAACGGCCTGCGACCGGCGGGGCCCCTCCGACCGGCGCGTCGGGCGCGGTCGCACGGGTGCGTGCCGCGGTCGGTCCGCTGCAGCGCCAGCTCGCGCTCGGCGTCGCGATCGTCGTCGCGCCGGTCTTGATCGCGCTCGTCGTCGTGGGCTACCTGATGGTCGTATCCGACCACGCCGCGGTGCTCGTGGCCTCGATCGTGCTGGTGGCCGGTGCGATCGCCGCGGTCGCGGCGAAGCTCGTCGCCGACTCGATTCTGCGCGACGTCGGTGCGATCAGGGATGGCCTGACGGCGGTCGGCCGCGGCGAGCGCGACGTGCGGATCGCGACCGCGACCGGCGACGAGCTCGGTGAGCTCGCACTGGCTGCCAACGCGATGATCGAGCGTCTCGCGGTCGAGGAGGAGGCCCGCGACATGTCCGACGCCGCGCGGCGCGATCTGGTCGCCGCCGTCTCGCACGACCTCCGCACGCCGATCACCTCGCTGCGGCTGCTGGCCGAGGCCGTTCAGGACGAGATCGTCGACAGCGACACACGCCGCGCCTACCTGATGCGCATGAAGATCCACATCGACGCGCTCAGCGCCCTGATCGACGACCTGTTCGAGCTCTCGCGGCTCGAGGCCGGCGACATCGGCTGGACGATCCAGCAAGTGCCGCTCGCGGAGCTCGTGGGGGAGACGGTCGAGGCGATGAGGGCTCAGGCAGATGCGAAGGGCGTGGCGGTGCTCGCCGAGGTACCGGAGGCGCTCGCGCCGGCTCGCGCGAACCCGGAGAAGGTCCAGCGCGTGCTGTTCAACCTGATCCAGAACGCGATCCGCCACACCCCGGCCGACGGCAGCGTGGTCGTGCGCGCCGAGACGGTCGCGGACCGGATCGAGGTGGAGGTCGCCGACGACGGCGAGGGGATCGCGCCGGAGGAGCGCGAGCACGTGTTCGACCCGTTCTACCGGGGCGGCGAGGGAGCCGCGCGCAGCGGCAGCCGGGCGGGCCTCGGGCTGGCCGTTTCGCGCGCGATCGTCGAGGCGCACGGCGGTCGCATCTGGCTGGCCGACGCCCCGGCCGGGACGCGCGTGCGTTTCAGCCTGCCAGCCGTCAGCTAAGGGCCCCGAGAAGCCTCGCGGACCCCGAGTCCCGCTCGCCGGCGCGACCTGAACAGGCCGCCACGAGGCTCGATGCGCCAACCCCGGTCAGCCGCCCCGCAGGGCGGCCGACGTCCACATGCGGCTCTCTCAGATGCCGTGCAGGGCGGTACGCCCGCCGACGACGCGGTCGAACCGCCAGCCGCGGAGCTGGTCGCGATTGCCCGCGAGTCCCACGACGACGGCGCCGGTGCGCTGCTCGATCAGCGCCAGAAGCGCCGCCAGGCGGTCGCGCAGGGCGCGACCCCGAGGCGAATCATCATCGCCCCAGTCACTCTGAGCCCCCTCGACCAGGACGGTCACACGGTCGGGATGGCGCCGCGCGATCTCGTTCACCAGATCCTCGTCCGCCGCTTCGTTATTGATGATTGCCAGTAGATCGCTCATGAAGCTCAGTCTCGGCATGCGAAATTAAGCGAATCTCAACGTGAGCGAACAGACGTCGAAATCCGCCGCTCCGATCCGTCGCGGGCAGACGTGCGCGGAGCCATTCGGGTAGGTCGTAAGCTGGGATCGATGCCCGAGTTACCCGAGGTCGAGATCACCGCGCGGCGGATCGGCGCGGCTGTGGCCGGCAGCGTCGTCGAATCCGCGCTGACGCCCGGTGTGAACGCGCTCAAGACCTTCGACCCACCGTTCTCCTCGCTGCAGGGACGCACGTTCGCCGGCGTGCGACGGCGGGGAAAGCTGTTCCTCGCCGAGCTCGACGGTGAGTTGACAGTGCTCATCCACCTCATGTCGGCCGGCCGCCTGCAGCTGTTCGACTCGCGCGCCTCGCTGCGTGACCGCACGTCGCGGATGCTGATCCGCCTGGGCGACGGACGCGAGCTGCGCCTGCGCGAGTTCGGGACCAAGCAGCGGGCGTGGGTGAAGCTGCTGCGCGCGGCGGACGTCGACGGCGAGGAGACGCTCGCCGACCTGGGGCCCGAGGCCTGGCCCGACCCACCGGCGCTGGGGCCGTTGCTGTCGGTTGCCCGTCCGCTGTATGCCGTTCTGCGAGACCAGCACGTGATCGCGGGCATCGGTCGCTCGTGGGTCGACGAGATCCTCCACGACGCCCGGCTCTCGCCCTTCAAGCGGGGCGCCGACCTGTCGGACGATGAGGGCGAGCGACTGCGCCAATCGATCGTCGCGGTTCTCGGGAGGGCGATCGACCACTACGAGCGGGTGATCTCGCTGCCGATTCCCGACAAGCTGCCGATGCCGCTGACCGTCCACCGGCGCAACGGCGAGCCGTGCCCGCGTTGTGGCGAGCGCCTGGAGGCCGTTTTCTACGAGGACTACGTGATGTGCTACTGCCCCCATTGTCAGACCGATGGCAAGGTGCTGAGAGACCGGCGCCTCAGCCGACTGCTCAAGTAACATTCACGTCACGATGGCACCTCAACCCGGCGACCAGGCACCCGACTTCACGATGCCCGACCAGAGTGGCGAGCCCGTCACGTTGTCGGCGCTGCGTGGCAAGCCCGTCGTCCTCTACTTCTACCCAAAGGCCGACACGCCCGGCTGCACGACGCAGGCGTGTGGCGTGCGCGATCACCACGCCGATTACCAGCAGATCAACGCCGTCGTACTCGGCGTATCGCCCGATCCGGTCAAGGACATCGCCAAGTTCGACACCAAGTTCACGCTCGGGTTCCCACTCCTCTCCGATCAGGATCACTCGGTCGCGGAGGCATACGGGGTGTGGGTCGAGAAGTCGAAGTACGGTAGGACCTACATGGGCAACGAGCGCTCGACGTTCGTCATCTCGCCGGACGGCGTCGTCACGCACGTGTTCCGTAACGTCAAGCCGGCCGAGCACGACGAGCTGGTCCTGGGAGCGCTCGCCGACGCGAGCGCGGCCTAGTGCAACGTTTCTAGCCTCTGCGCCCGTGTCGCAGGAGGGTCCTCGAAAGGCCAGTCGGCCGGCGTGTCGCGCGCGCGAGAGCGGATGATGCGGCGCCTTGCACTGGCGGCTTGGGTGCTGGTCGGCGCCGCGCTCTCGGCGGGTCCTGCGGTGGCTGCGAGCTTCACCTGGTCGGGCGCGGACACCGCGACGGCGTGGAGCAAGGCGGCGAACTGGGCCGGAAACGCCGCACCGCGATCCACCTCGACGATCAACACGCTCTCGTTCCCGCAACTGACGAGCGGCGCCTGCGCCCCGGCCTCGCCGCTCGCCACCTGTTATCAGAGCAACAACGACGTTCCCGACCTGAACGTCGATCAGCTCTCGATTCACGACTCCGCCTACAGGATCACCGGTTACAAGCTCACGCTCCGCAGGGGTCTCAGCACGGACGGACCTGACGAGTACGGGCCGGCCCTATTGATTGCACCGGTCACGTTGGCTCATGAGCAGGCCTGGGATCTGGGCTCCGGACTCATCCTCGGCTCCGCGCTCTCGGGCCATTACGCGCTGAGCGTCGAGAACCCGGTCGAGCTCGGCCTGAGTGGCGACAACGAGGTCGGCCCGATCTCGATCACCGGTGGCGCGGTCGACTTCGACGGCGCCGACCTGAACTCTGCAAACGGTGATGCGGTGACGCTGACCGACTCCGTACTCGACGTCTACGGCGTCTCCGCGGCGATGGGCGCGTTCTCGAGCGTCCGCTCGGACGTGTTGCTGGGGCTTCCGGGTGCCGGTCTGGGCGCAGTATCGCTGCGCGTCGCGCGTGCGTCGCTGGACTCGGGCAGCAGCCTCGAGATGAAGCTCGGCTCCAAGCTCAGCTCCACTGGCCGGATCGCCCTCGGCAACGCGATCCTCGGCCTGGTGCCCACCGAGCACACCCCCATCTGCGACGTGCGTTCCGTGGGCACCGTGTACACGCTCGTGTCGACGAGGGGATCTCTGAGCGGCGGGTTCGGGAACGCCCGCCAGGGCACCGTTCTGTCCGATGGTTGCGATGAGTACCGGATCGCCTACCTGAGGACGGCGACGCCGAAGACCGTCAGCGCCACGCTCCTGGGCTCGCCGACGACGACGACGCTGGTGGCCGAGCCGAATCCGGCGATGGCGAATCGGCCGGTGACGCTGCGGGCGACTGTCACCTCACCGGAGGAGCCCGGCACCCTCAGCGGTGAGACGGTGACGTTTGAAAGCGATCGTGTGACGATCCCTGGATGCGGTGCGGTCAGCTTGAGGTACACGGAGGCGAGCGATTACATCGCGTCGTGCCGGACATCGTTCAGTGTCGGTGCCGGTCCGGTCAAGGTGGCTCTGCGGGCGATGTTCACCCGGGCGCCCGGCAG
Source organism: Solirubrobacteraceae bacterium (assembly GCA_052148275.1). Taxonomy (GTDB): domain Bacteria; phylum Actinomycetota; class Thermoleophilia; order Solirubrobacterales; family Solirubrobacteraceae; genus Palsa-465. The sequence continues at coordinate 22,107 of JBKQIR010000278.1, read as the reverse complement.
CGACGAGCTTGCGTCGAGCGGGACCACGACTCTGACCCTCAGCTGACGGAGCTGCATTGCAGCGATGTTGATACGACGCGCGCTCGTGTTTGCTCTTGTGCCGAAATGTATTTGCAACGCCAAGTGGTGAACGTTCTGGCCTGGAGCCCGGGCGCTGCTGCAGCGAGCCGCCGATTGTGTATCTTTGTTGTGGCGCCGCCGCTCTTTCCATGGGACGGAGCGGATTTCGAGGTGGGGAACGAGGTGCGACGTGATGCGGGAGATCTATCGAGTGCACTCGAAGGAGTGGATGATGCGCGCTTGTCGTCTGTTGATGGCTAGGTTCAGCCGGTGTGGGCTGCAGTCGCGATCACTGCGACGGATGGCAGTGGGATTCTCGGTGCTGATCGGCGCCGGTGCGATAGCCGGTCCTGCGGCGGCTGCGGACTTCACCTGGTCGGGTGCCGACACCGCGACGCCCGGGCCGAACTGGAGCGACGCGGCGAATTGGTCCGGCGGCGTTGCGCCGGCTTCAGCGTCGACGATCGGGACGCTCTCGTTCCCGGCGCTGACGAGCAGCGCCTGCACGGCGAGCCCACAGGTAGCCACCTGTTATCAGAGCAACGACGACCTCTCCGATCTGACCGTCGATCAGATCGCGATTCACGACTCCTCGTACATGATCACCGGCGACCCGATCACGCTCGACGGCGGCCTGCAGACCGACGGGCCGGACGAGTTTGGATCTGCTGAGCTGAGCCTGCCGGTGACGCTGGGCGCCGACCAGACCTGGAAGCTCAGCTCCGGGCTCGATCTCGGGTCCCCGTTGACCGGCGATCACGGGCTGACCGTCGAGAATCCGGTTGAGCTCGGCATGCGCGGCGACAATGAGATCGGTCCGATCTCCATTACCGGTGGGATTGTCGACTTCTTCGGAGCCGACCTGAACTCTGTAAGCGGCAACGCGGTGACGCTGACCGACGCGGACCTCGACATCTACGGGATCTCAGCCGCGGTGGGAGCATTCTCCAGCGTCGGCACTTTCGTGTTGCTGGGACTTCCGGGAGCCGGCCAGGGACCCGTCTCGCTGCAGACCGCGAGTGCGTCGTTTCACTCAGGCAGCACCCTCGCAATGAGGCTCGGCTCAGAGCTCAGCTCCACCGGCCGGATCGCGCTCGGGAACGCGAAGCTCGATTTGAACCCCCCTGTTGGCACCATCGCGTGCGACGTGCGCCCATTGGGGACGGTGTACACGCTGGTATCGACGACGGGAGCGCTGCGCGGCAGGTTCGGGAACGCCCACCAGAGCGCGGTTCTGTCCGACGGCTGCGATGAGTACAAGATCACCTACCACAGGCATACGACGCCGCGGACGGTGACCGCCACCCTGCTGGGCTCGCCGACGGTGACCTCCCTGGCGGCAAGCCCGAATCCGGCGATCGGCGGCCAGCCGGTGACCCTCACGGCGACGGTGACCTCTCCGGAGGAGCCCGGAACCCTCGTCGGCGACACGGTCGCTTTTCAACACGGCGGCGCGGCGATCACGGGGTGCGGCGCGGTGAGCCTGACATACGTCGGAGCGAGCAACGACTACGTCGCCGCGTGCACGACATCGTTCCCGGCGAGCGCGCATCCGCGTCAGGTGGCTCTGGGCGCGACGTTCACGCCGCCGGCCGGCAGCGACGACCTCACCTCACACGGGACGACCACGCTGACCGTCAGCTGATCTGACGGGCTTCTAAACTAAACTAAGTCATCCACGGGGCGGGCTTCCGTACCGACGCAGGACGTTGAGGACGGCGGCGGCGCAGACGGTGCTCTTGGCCATCGGCAGCGTGCATGTGACGCGGAAGACGGCGGCGTCGGGCGCGTCACCCTGCAGGAACACGAGGCCGGTGGCGGGGTCATAGCCGCCGCTCGGCCAGCCATCGCCTGGCATCCCCGGATCGTCGCTGAAGTAGACGACGGTCGCGCTCAGCCGGTGAACGTGCTCGCCGGCCGGCGTCCCCGCGGTGCACGGGAAGCCCAGTCGTGTCGCGAACGAGGTGAAGAACGGGCAGGCGTCAGCTGCGCGGCAGCCCGCACATGCCGTATCGGCGAACAGCGTCAACCCGTCGCCGTGGGAGTGCAGAAGGGGAGCGGCGTGCCCCGGCGACCACACGGTGATCCTCGACCCACCGTCTGCGGCGACGATTCCCGAGCAGGTCATCCCCGGAGGTCCCACCAGGAACGTCGCGGTGTTGGTGTAGGCGACGAGGTGGCCCGCGGTGCCGCTGAGGGCCAGCACGCTCAGCCGCTGTGGCACAGCGATCCGCGCGGGTCGGATGCCGAACGTCGTGCGGCATCGGACCACCGGGACGCTTTCCGTGAACGAGGCTTCGCGCGTTGGCGAGCCGGGCGCGGTCGCGCGCGAGGAGACCTTCCCGCCGTCGCTGCTCGAGCCCCCGCAGGCCGAGAGGATCGAGGCTGCCGCAAGCGTCGCGCCGATCACGAGGCCGCGCGCCGCCTGAGCGCGCGGTCGACGGATCGTGTTGTGGGAGCGTATGGCGACGATCGCGATGAGAGCGCCGGCGGCGAGCTCAGATTAGGCCAGGCCCTCGCGCGCTTCGCGCACGAGCGTGACCGCCTCGGGGAAGATGACGGCCATCACCGACCGGAGCTGCTCGGCCTGCTGCTCGGTCGTGCCCTGGATGTTGACCCGATTCATCGCCGCGACGGTCAGATCGACGGCGAGCTTGATCGCGTTGTCCGCCCACGCGAGGCGCTGGGCGCCCTGCATCTGCTCGGCGAACTCGCCGAGCCTGCGCTGGAGCTCGTCGGGATCGCCGAAGAGTCCACCGAATCCGCTTCCTTCCATACGTCAATCGTACTGCAGTCCCACCGCGGCGCACCGCTCGCCACCGACGATCTGGATGCTCGCCTCGCGCGTGGGGGGCCGTCCCACCGCGTGAAGGGGACGAGCGCCATGTCGAGCAGCGCGGCCCACTAGCATGCGATCCTGATGAGCGTTGACGGAAGCCAGGTTGGCGTCGAGCAGGAGCTCGACTACGAGGCCCGCGTCCGCAAGCGGCAGGCGATCCTCGCGATCGTCGCCGCTGTGCTGCTGATCGTCTCGCCGGTGATGGAGCTCGCCGGGGCGCATCCGAAGGTCAACGAGCTGACGCTCACGCTGATCGCGATCCACCAGCGCTTTCCGCTGGACGTGATCGCGGCGTTCGTGCAGGCGATCGGGCTGGTCGCGCTCGCGTTCACGCTCGGCTGGCTCGCTGCCCGCACGAAGGTGCGCGCCCCCACGATGCGCAGCTGGATCGGCTGGGTCGCGGTCAGCGGCTGCGTGATCGGCGCGATCGGCTGGATCGGCAGCGGGATCGCGGCCGCGCACGCCGCCGATCAGTTCGTGGCCAGCGCCTCTCAGACGTATGTCGACGCGTACAACCTGACGAGCTCGGGCCTGTTCGCGATCCTGGGATTGCTCGAGCAGATCCTCGGACCGCTGCTGCTCGCCGCCGGCTTCATCTTCGTGTCGCTGAACGCGATGCGCGTCGGGCTGCTTCCGCGCAACGTCGGCTTCATCGGTGTTGCCGCCGGCGCGCTCGTGCTGTTCCCGATCCTGCCCGTCCCGATCGTCATGTGCTTCTGGTTGGCGGTGCTCGCGGTGCTGCTCCTCGGGCGCTGGCCGGAGGGGGACCTGCCCGCATGGCGGACGGGCCTCGCCGTTCCGTGGACGCCGGGTGAGCGGCGCGGTCGCGCGCTCGGCGGCGGGAGCGCCCGCGCCGCCCGCGGCGCGCGAGGGCAGACGCGCGCTCAGGCGGCTCGCGATCGGCAGACAGCTCAGATCGAGGACGCCGCGCAACCGGCGGCACCGGCGCGCACGCGGGCGTCGACGCCGAAGCGCAAGCGCAAGAACCGCAGCTGACGGCCTGCACCTGCGCCAACAACCGGCGGATTGAGTAGTCTTGAAGCAGTTTGAAGCCCGAACCGATCACCGACATCAGCGATCCGCGCTGGATGCGCGCAATCGCCCACCCGCTCAGGATCCGGCTGCTGGCCATGCTCGACGAGGAGCCTGCCAGCCCCGTCGTGCTCGCCGGCAAGCTCGGCCAGTCGCTGGGCACCGTGTCCTATCACGTCCGCACCCTGTATGACCTCGGGTTGCTCGACCTCGTCAACACGCGCCAGCGACGCGGAGCGACCGAGCACATTTACAAGGCACGCCCCCATCCGCGGTACACCGACGCTGCATGGGAGGAGATGGGGACCGTTCCGAAGCAGCGGATGATCACCGCCATGCTGAATCAGATTCACGACTACGCGACGCGCTCCGCGGCGATCGGTGGTTTCGATCGTCCCGACGCGCAGTTCAGCAGACTGTCGCTGAAGCTAGACGACCAGGGTTGGTCGGAGCTCGCGCGCGCCAGCAGGCAGTGGCTCGAGGAGGTCGAGCGGATCCAGCGAGAGGTGGATGAGCGCGTCTCGAACAGTTCGGGGTCCCAGTTCGACGCAGGCTTGGCGATGCTGCTGTTCGAGGCTCTACCGTTCAGCGAGGCGCTCCCGTTTCAGCGTGGCTCGTCTGACGCTGACGCCGCGAACGCCGACTCCGGCGAGCTCATCAGCGCCAACTGATCGGGCCCACCGCGGACGATCGACCTCGCCTAACAGCGTGCGGCGCGGGCGAGTGCTCACCTCGCCCGCGCCGTCGCTGATCCGGTACCGGTGCCGGTGCGTGGCACTGGAACCGCTCGCTCCTCCCCATCAAGCCTCGAGAGCAGGGCTCAGGCTGCGGGGCGTACCCGCAGCCTTCACCTCTTCCCTCACCTCAGGTCGTGAGCGCACTTCCTCGCCTCAGGTCGTAAGCGCTCTTCCTCTCCTCACGTCGTGAGGGCCTATTCCTCGGCCTGCTCGGACTGGATCTTGTCCTGCAGCTGAGCCATCACGACCGGATCGCGCAGGGTGGTGACGTCGCCGAGCGCACGGCCCTCGGCGATGTCACGCAGCAGGCGCCGCATGATCTTGCCGCTGCGGGTCTTCGGCAGGTCCTCCACCCAGATGATCCGCTTCGGACGGGCGAACTTGCCGATCCGCTCAGCCACCGTGCCGCGGATGCCCTCGACCATCGCCTCGTTGCCCTCGGTGTTGCCCTGGAGCGTGACGAACGCACAGATCGCCTGGCCCGTCGCATCGTCGGACTGCCCGATGACGGCGGCCTCGGCCACGGACTCATGGGCGACGATCGCCGACTCGACCTCGGCCGTCGACAGCCGGTGGCCCGACACGTTGACGACGTCGTCGATCCGTCCGATCACCCAGAAGTAGCCGTCACGATCCCTACGTGCAGCGTCGCCGACGAGATACGTCTCGTTGCCAAACCGCTTGAAGTAGGTCTCGATGAAGCGCGCGTCGTCCTTGTAGAGCGTGCGGAGCATCGCCGGCCACGGGCGCGTGATGACGAGCAGGCCCTGGCCCTCTGCGACCGACTTGCCCTCGCGCTCGTCGACCACGTCCGCCTTGATTCCCGGGAAGGGCGTGGTGGCCGAGCCTGGCTTCAGTGAGGTGATGCCGGGGAGCGGCGTGATCAGGATCATGCCGGTCTCGGTCTGCCACCACGTGTCCACGATCGGGCAGCGCTCGCCGCCGATCACCTTGTAGTACCAGAGCCACGCCTTCGGGTTGATCGGCTCGCCGACCGACCCGAGCAGCCGTAGGCTCGAGAGATCGTGCGCCCTGGGGTGCTGGACACCCCACTTGATGCAGGCGCGGATCGCGGTCGGAGCGGTGTAGAAGGTCGTGACCTTGTAGCGCTCGACCAGCTCCCACCAGATCCCCTTGTGCGGATAGTCAGGGGCGCCCTCGTACATCACCGACGTCGCACCGTTGGCCAGCGGGGCGTAGACGATGTAGGAGTGCCCCGTCACCCAGCCGACGTCTGCCGAGCACCAGAACACGTCCTCTTCCGGATGCAGATCGAAGATGTAGCGGTGCGTCGCGGCGATGCCCGTCAGATAGCCGCCGGTGGTGTGCAGGATCCCCTTGGGCGCAGCCGTGGAGCCCGAGGTGTAGAGAACGAACAGCGGGTCCTCGGCGTCCATCGGCTCCGCCGGGCACACGGGATCGGCCGCCTCCATGATCTCGTGGTACCAGACGTCACGCCCTTCCTTCATCGCGCAATCGACGCCCTTGGAGCGCACGACGATGATGTGCTGGAGCGTCGCGAGGTCGTCCATCAACGCGTCGACGTTCTCCTTGACGCCGGCGGTCTTGCCCTTGCGGGCGGCGCCGTCCACCGTGATCAGCGCCTTGGCCTCCGAGAACTCCATCCGCTCGCGGACGGCCTCCGCCGAGAAGCCGCCGAACACGACGTTGTGCGGAGCTCCGATGCGTGAGCACGCGAGCATCGCGACGATGACCTCGGGGATCATCGGCAGATAAATCCCGACGATGTCGCCCTTCTGGACGCCAAGACCCTTGAGGGCGTTTGCGAAGCGCTGGACGTCGGCGAGCAGACCGGCGTAGGTGAGCGTGCGCGTGTCGCCCTCCTCGCCGTGCCAGTGGAACGCCACCCTGTCGCCGTTTCCCGCCTCGACGTGGCGGTCCAGGCAGTTGTAGGAGACGTTCAGCTCGCCGCCCACAAACCACTTGTAGAACGGTGGGTTGGAGTCATCGAGCACCGTGTCCCACTGCTTGAACCAGTGCAGGTTCTGGGCCTGGTGCTCCCACCATCCCTGCCAGTCGCTCTCCGCCTTCTCGTAGATCGCCGGATCGCTGAGGAGCGCGTGCTCCTTGAAGTCCTGCGATGGCTCGAACCGCTCGATGTCGAGCAGAGCGGCGAGCTCGTGCTCGAGCTCGAGCTCGCCGTCCTGCTCGTTCACGGTCTGATCTGGGGCCACCTTGATCTCCTCTCTCAACTTCTCTGACAACGTGGGCAGTGCGCCCGACCGGCGGCCGGGCGCGTCCACCACATACGTTTACGACAACTACTCCGCCGGTGCGCCAACAGGCAGTATCCAGCGGCCGTACTGCGCCTTCATGACCTCAGCCGTGGCCGTGTAGAGCGCCACCACCGCGGTCGCGATCCCGAAGTACCCGCCGGCGTGGATGATGTTCGAGGTTCCGCCCGAGTTGCCGATCGCAAGCAGGATGAACGTCACGAGCAGCAGCAGGAACAGCACCGAGATCGCCCGCGCGCTGGCGAACGTGCAGACGAACAGGCAGGCGGTCAACGCCGACCACGCCCACAGGTAGGCGCCGAGGGCGCTGTTGACGGCGGGGACGCCGGCCTTGACGATCGGTGCGAGCGTGATGTTCACGAGCACGTAGAACGAGATCCAGAACGCGCCGTACGAGGTGAACGCGACCGCACCGAACACGTTGCCCGTGCGGAACTCCCACATCCCGGCGAAGAACTGGGCGATGCCTCCGAACGCCAGCGCCACCGGAATCACCGCGAACAGGTCGGCGCCGTTGATCAGGTTCGCGTTCACCAGGCTCAACAAGAGCGTCGTGATTCCGAAGCCGAAGAGCCCCAGCGGTGCCGGGTTCGCGGGGGACCAGCCTGAGCCTGCCCCAGACTCGCTTGTTGCAGACATTCTCTCTCCTCTCGAATGATTGGGCGATCGCAGGCTAACGGGGGCTCATAGCACGGGTGTGGTCGATCGTGCGGCGGTAGGCGATTTCCGGCGAACGGTCGGTCTGGCGCGACGAACGGCATACGCTGACGGATGTCGGGCCACCGACGGGCATCGTCAAAGGATATGCTGCGCAAACCGTGCAGCTGTTGATCGGTGTGCTGCTGGGCTTGGCGGGCGCAGCCGTGCTGTGCTCGGCGTTGCTGCTCGTCCGCCGCCTGCGGGCGTCGCGCCGCATCAGCCCGGAGCACGCTGCGCTGTACGAGGCCACCGCAACGCTGCCGCACCTGAGAATGGGCCTGTCCGCCGAGTCGGCCGCAAGCTCGGTCTCGCATCTGCGGGCGCTCACGCAGGCCTCGGCGGTGGCGCTCGCCAACCGCGAGCGGCTGCTCGCCTACGACGGCGCCGGCGCTGACCACCACGCCGCCGGCGACAGGTTCCCACGGTTGCTCGGCGCCGACTGCGACGACGGCGTGCACGGCGTCGTACGAGTACGCTGCGAGCATCGCGGCTGCCCGCTCGAGATGGCGATCATCGCGCCGCTCGTGGTCGCGGGTGAATGGATCGGCTCCTTCGTCGTGCTGCACCGCCGCGGGCCGCGCCTTACTCCCGAGGACACCAGGACCGCCAGCGCTGCCGCCAGCCTGGTCTCCGCCCAGCTGGAGCTTGCCGAGCTGGAGCAGCAGACCGAGCGCCTGGCCAATGCGGAGCTGCGCGCGTTGCGGGCGCAGATCTCCCCGCACTTCATCTACAACGCGCTCGCCGCGATCGCCGGCTACATCCGCTCAAAGCCGGAGGATGCGCGCGAGCTGCTCGCCGAGTTCGCCGAGTTCACCCGCTACGCGTTCCGCGGCCAGCGTCCGTACGTGACGGTCGCCGACGAGCTGCACTACGTCGAGAAGTACCTGCGCCTCGAGCGGGCCCGCTTCGGCGACCGCCTGCATGTGCGCGTGCACGTCGATCCCGAGGTGCAGCAGGTCGTGGTCCCGGTACTATCGCTGCAACCGCTCGTCGAGAACGCGGTTCGGCACGGCGTCGAGCGCCGCGGACAGGGCCGGATCGAGATCTCCGGTCACGACTACGGCAGCGACGTCGAGCTGCGTGTGTCCGACAACGGCGTCGGCATGGAACCCGAGCATGCTGCGGTGATCCTCGCCGGTCGGGGCAGCGGGGTCGGGGTTGCGAACGTCCAGGCGCGCCTGCAGACGTCGTTCGGGCCTGGCTACGGCCTCTCGATCGACACGGCAGTGGGGCGCGGGACGACGGTGAAGATGCGGCTGCCACGGTACTCCACCGGCTTGAGGGCGGCGTGAGTGGCGCGGTCCGCCTGACGGGGAAGGCGCCTTGGTGGTAGGCGAGCGCGGCGCCAACCGCGCGGCACGCGCGGGGCTGCGTGTGCTGGCGGTCGACGACGAGCGCCCGGCGCTGGAGGACCTCGCACAACTGCTGCGCAGCGCGCCGGAGGTCGATGACGTGGTGCTCACCACCGGTGGCGGCGCGGCCCTGCGGATCCTCGCCGATCAACGCTTCGACGCGGTGTTCCTCGATGTCCGGATGCCCGGCATCGATGGCCTGCATTTGGCATCGGTGCTCGCACAGTTCGCCGAGCCGCCCGCGATCGTGTTCGTCTCCGCCTACGAGGACGGCGCCGTCGGCGCGTTCGCGCTCGACATTCAGCCCGTCGACTACCTGATGAAGCCGGTGTCGAAAGCGCGCATCTCGCAGGCGCTCGGGCGTGTGCTGACGCGCATCGCCACGCCCGCCGGTCCGCTCGACGTCGCTGCGCTCGACCAGAGCCCCGGGCTGCCACCGGGGACCACTGATGAGATCATCCCGGTGGACAACCAGCGCGGCGGCGCCACGAAGCTGCTGCAGCGCTCGTCGATCCTCTACATCAAGGCCGAGGGCGACTACGTGAGGATCGTCTCCGACAGCGGCCGCTACCTCGTGCGCGCCGCGCTGTCGGAGCTGGAGCGCCGCTGGGAGGCCTACGGCTTCGTCCGCATCCACCGCAGCTACGTCGCCAACCTGCCGCGGGCGGTGGAGATCCGCCCCGAGCTAGGCGGCGGGGCGACAGTCGTGTTGGCCGACGGCAGCGAGATCCCGGTGGCCCGGCGCCACGTCGGCGACCTGCGCCGTCGGCTGCGAATGTGACGGTGGGCCGCGAGCTCGATTTCGGCGCGCAGGGAGGCGATCCGTCGCGTGCCGTCGAGATCGATCTGAGCACCTGCGTGAACCGATACGGGCCGGCGCCGGCAGCGATTCAGGCGCTGCGCTCGATCGAGCCGCAGGACATCGTGCTGCATCCCTACGACGCCGCGGAGCGCCTGAAGGCCCTCTATCAGTGGGCGACGGGCGTCGATCCCGCCGACTTGACGGCCGGCAGGGGCACGAGCGAGTTCATCTGCGCGATGGGTCGTGAGCTGGCGGCCGCCGACGCGGTCATCCCGCTGCCGGCCTACACGGACTTCGTCAAGGCGTTCCCGGGCCGTGGCTTTGCCCTCGCCGGCGAACGCCTGCCCACGCTCGACCAGGTCGCCGCCGCGCTGCACGCGGGCAGGGTCGTGATCATCTCCAACCCGCACAACCCTACCGGGGCGATGCTCGACCGCGACGAGCTGATCGCGCTCGCGGCCGCTCACCCGGGCCGCACCCTCGTGGTCGACGAGTCATACATCGCCTTCAGCCCCGATCCGATCGGAATGACCATGATCGGCTGCGAGCAGCCGAACGTGGTGGTGTTGCGCTCCACATCGAAGTTCTACGGAATCGCGGCGGTCCGGGCGGGGATCGCCTGGTGCCGGGACGCGACGCTGCGCGCGCGGCTGTTCGGCCGCCAGGAGAACTGGGGGCTATCGGGCGTGGACGTGACGGTCGCCGTGGCGGCGGTGCGCGAGGGCCGTGACTGGGCGAACGACACGCGGGCGCGGATGCACGAGGACAGCCGCCGGCTGGCGGAGATCCTCGCCGGCGTGCCGGGACTGGACCTCCGCGCGAACGCCAACGTGCACTTCCAGTTCGCCTTCTGCGAGCAGGCCCGTCGCGTTGCCGACGTCATGTGCGCTCACGGGATCGGCATCAGGGTGCTGAGCAGGGCCCACGGAGTGGTCCCGGACGCCGTGCGGATCGTCGCGCCACGGGCGGATGAGCGCGATCGCTTCGCCGCGGCGATCGCCGACGTGATCGAGCGCGGCGCTGGTGAGTGTTGCCGAACAGGGGTGACATGATGCGACGCCATCACGCCCCGAATGATCTCAGACCTTGCTGTGCTCGGGCAACCACGCGCCGTCGGCGCCGCGGTTGAAGTCCTGGAACAGGTCCGGGGCCTCGGCCTGCATGATCCGCGCGACCTCGTCGAAGACGGTACGCAGCTCCTCCTCGGCACCAGGTGAGGTTCGCATCTCGATCACGTGGCGCAAGGTACGCACGTTGGCGGTCCACACGATGTCGGTGCTGAGCCCGATCGGTGCGAGCCGGCGCAGGGCCGAGGTGACCTCCTTCTTGACGGCGAACGGCAGGCCCTCGTCGTCGAGTCCGAGCTCTTGCGCCGCCGTGACCTGGAACTCCTCGAGTTGCTCGACGATGCTGAGGACCTGTTCCCGGACCGGCTCGAGCGCCGCCGGCACACGGAAGCCGATGTCGGTCAGGCGCACGTACCGCAGGCTCTCCTGGCTGAACGCCGAGCCGGCTCGGTGCCGCACGAGCTCGTGGGTGAAGACCCGCGAGACGCTGCGGAACGCGAACGTGTAGTTGGCGTGCTCCAGGACGCTGCCATGCAGGCTGCTGAGGAGGTTGGCGAAGTACTCGCGCTGGTCGTGCCGGATGCGCGTCACGTTGGGATTGAGACCGGGCTCCCAGCTCCGATAGCACACGCGCCCGGCGAACTCGATCAGCAGCTGCGCGTCATTGTGTGCGCCCGGGTCGTCCTGGTCGCTCGTGAGGCGCCGCTCGAGCCATGACGTGCCGCCCACGTCGTCCAGGTAGGCGCGCATCGCGCGCACGTCGACCGAGGGCCGGCAGATTAGAAAAACGGTGGGTGTGGTCTCGCGCATCGAAGAAGAGGTGCCCTGCGGCTCATCGACCGCCGTCGGTGGGTTCATCGTCTCATCCTGGCGAACGCGCCGGACAGATCAGGGCCGAGACGGATGGATCGCGCGCGCCGAGACCGACAGGCCGCGGGCGCTCGCTTAGAAGATCCCGGTGAGCGACGCGCCGGCGTGCGCGGCGAGGTTGAAGAGCGGCTCGGGGAAGACGCCGAAGGCGATGCAGGCGGCAGCGAACACGATCGCGAGGAGCACGATCTCGGGATCGATCGGTCCGCGGTCGGCGCTGCCGGGCAGCGCGCCGTCGACGAGCGGCCCGAGCAGCCCGGTCTCCATGTCGGCCTCCGGCGAGCCGCCCGCGATCGGCGCGAGCGACCCCTCGGGCAGCCGGATCGCCGAACGCTCGCCGCCCATCCAGATCGCCGCGACGACCCGCAGGTAGTAACCGAGCGAGATCATCGCTCCGATCACGAGCACGATCGCCAGCCACGTGTAGTCGCCGTCGACGAGCGCGTGGATGAGCTGGAACTTGCCGACGAAGCCGACCGTCCCGGGGACCCCGGCAAGCGCGAGCATCGCCACCGTCAACGCGAACGCGAGTGGCGGGTTGCGCGAGCCAAGTCCGGCGAGCGAGCCGATCTGGTCATCGCCCTGCTCGAGCTCCTGGGCCTGCACGACCGCGAACGCCGCGACGTTTGCGAGCAGATAGACGATGAGGTAGAGCACTGTCGCCGACGCACCGAGCTTGGTCGCGACGACCACGCCGCTCAGCATGTAGCCGGCCTGCGCGACGCCGGAGTACCCGAGCATCCGCTTGAGCGAGGTCTGCGTCAGCGCGCCGACGTTGCCGACGATCATCGTGAATGCGGCGATCGTGGCCAGCAGCGGCGCCCACGTGGCCTGGGCGCCGATCGCGGCGACGTCGAAGAAGCGGATGAAGACGCCGAGCGCGGCGGCCTTCGTGGCCGTCGCCATGAACGACGTGATCGGGGTCGGGGCGCCCTCATAGACGTCGGGCGTCCACTGGTGGAACGGCGCGATCGAGGCCTTGAACGCGAATCCGACGATGACGAGCGCCAGGCCGGCGAACAACAGCGAATCGCCCGCCACGCCGCCGGACGCCGGGCTGTTGGTGACCGCGTGCGCGATCGCGCTGAACTGCGTCGCCCCGGTGGCGCCGTACACGAGCGCGAGGCCGTAGGCGAGCGTCGCCGAGCCGACGGAGCCGATCACGAGATACTTGAGGCCGGACTCCAGCGCCCCCTCGCGGCGGTGCTCGGCGGCGCACAGGACGTAGAGCGGGATAGACAGTAGCTCGATCCCGATGAACAGCGTGACCAGGTCGATCGCGGAGACGAGGATCGCCATCCCCATCGTGCTGAACAGCAGCAGCGAGTAGTACTCGCCCTGACCGGCCTCGCGCGGCGCCCGCGCCCGCAGCGACATGATCACCGCGGCGATCCCGGAGGTCGCGCAGATCATGTCGATGATCAGGGCGAGATCGTCGATCCGCAACGCGCCGGCGATGATCGTCGCCGGGTGGTGGAAGCGGGCGATCTCGGCGGCGATCGCGCCGCCGAACGTCGCGAGCGCCAGCAGCGGGATGATCCGCACGCGCACCATCTCGCTGCGCAGCAGCCCGAACAGCAGCACGATCAGCGCGCCGCCGGCGAGCACGAGCATCGGCGCCAGCGACGCCCAGTCGATCGGCGGACCCGTGATGTGGTGCTCCACGACGACGACCACGGCATTGGGCGAGAAGATCATCAGGGCACGCTACCTGAGGCTGAGGCTGAGGCTGAGGCTGTTGCTCCACCGAGCGCGTTCGCCACCTGCGCCGGCGCGACCGCCAACCGAAGCGATTGCTGCGAGCGCTTCAGGCCGAACTGCGGGTAGAGCGCGAGCACCAGGATCACAGCGACGAGCGGCACGACCGCGACCGCCTCAGCGAGCCGCATGTCGAACGAGCGCACGTGCGGCCCCACGCGATTGTGCATGGCCGTGATGAACAGCCGCAACGCGTACACAGCGGCTGCGACGACGCCGAGGAACGCGATCGCCGCGATCGCCGTCTTCGCCTTGAACGTGCCGAGCAGGATCATGAATTCGCCGATGAAGTTGGCGGAGCCGGGCATCGCGAGCGTGGCGAAGGCCACGATCAGGAACATCGTCGCCAGGACTGGCCCGCGGAACGCGACGCCGCCCATGTCGCGCAGATCCTCGCTACCGCCGCAACGCGCGGCGACCGCGGCGACGATGAAGAAGGCCGCCGCTGTCACGAGGCCGTGGTTGAGCATCTGCAGCAGCGCGCCCTGGCCACCCTCGGGGCGCAGTGAGAAGATCCCGAGCGTGATGAAGGCGAGCTGCGCGATGCTCGAGTAGGCGATCACGAGCCGCGCGTCGTTGGTCGTGAACGCGATCGAGCTCGCCCAGATGATCGAAACGAGCGAGATGATCAGCATCGCTGTCTGGTAGTGGACGCTGGCGAGTGGGAACAGCGGCAGCACGATCCGCAGGAAGCCATAGGCGGCGACCTTCGAGAGCACCCCGGAGAACACGGCGACGGCCGGGATCGGCATCGATTTGTAGGCGTCGCGCAGCCAGCCGTGCAACGGCACGAGCGGCATCTTCACCAGGAATGCCGCGGCGAAGCAGACGAACAGCCACTCCTGCGAGCCGCGCGAGAGCGGCAGGTGCTGGAGGCTCGTGATCGAGAACGTGAGCGCGGTGTTGTTGTCGCTCGAGGCGATCACGCCGGTCGCGACTGCCGCCACGAGCATTAGGAACGATCCGACGGCCGTATAGATCACGAGCTTGAGCGTGGCGCGCACACGCTCGCCGCTGCCCCACTGCCCGACGAGGAAGTAGAACGGCACGAGCATCAGGTCGAAGTAGGCGACGAACAGGATCAGGTCCTGCGCGACGAAGGCGCCGAGCACAGTGCTCTCGGCGAGCCCGAAGTGGAAGTAGTAGAGCTTCGGCCGCTCGATCTCCCGCGCCGCCGACCACACGAGCGAGACCGTGAACAGCAGCGCGGTGAGTACGACGAGCGAGACGTTGAGGCCGTCGATCCCGAGCTTGTAGTGGATTCCGAGCGACCCGATCCACACCCTGTCGGTGACGAACTGCAGCCCGACCTTCCCGCTGTTGAAACGCGCCATGAACGAGATCGCCACGCCGAGCGTGATGAAGCTCGTCGCCGCCGTGATCCTGCCGACAATGCGTGCGGGCGCAAGCGAGGCGATCAGCGACAGCGCCAGCGGCAGCCAGATGAGGATTGACAGCGTCACGATGCCGACAGGAGGAAGTAGAAGGCGACGAGTGCGAGCCCGACGATCACGCCGGCGGCGTAGAAGCGCAGGATCCCCGTCTGCGCGCGGCGCACGACCGCCGAGCAGCCGCGGACGACGCCGACGACGCCGCCGGTGACCACGCCGCCGATCAGGATCTTCTCCAGCACGGAATCAGCCAGGCGCCCGACCATCAGCGACGGGCGCACGATCAGGTAGTCGATCGCCTCGTCGAAGTACCACTTGTTGACCAGGAACGTGTGCAGGGGCTCGGCGCGCTCCTGCAGCCGCCTCGAGGTGCCGGGCTGCGCGACCCAGATGCGGTAGGCGAGTGCGATGGCGGTGAGGGCGATCGTCGCGCCGATCACCAGGCCGACCCATTCCGGCAGCGTCGCGGGCACGTCCGAGGCGAGCTTCGAGTCCGCGAAGGTAGGGGAGAGGAAGGTCTCGATGACGTGGTCGACGCCGGGGATAACCAGCACGCCGCCGACGATCGACAGCACGGCGAGCGCGCCCATCGCGATCTTCATCGGCCACTCGCGCTCGGCGATGTGGTGCTCGGGTCCGGGGAAGCCGACGTCGGTGTCCTCCTCCTCCCCGCTTGCCGGATTCGTCGGCACCGGCGCGTGGGCGAGGTGCCCGTGCTCGAGCTCGACCGCCTCGGGGCACGGCTCGCCCCAGAACGCCCTGAAGATCATCCTGAACGTGTAAACGCCGGTGAGGAACGCGCCGACGTAGCCGAGGATGCCGAGGATCTCGAAGCCGCCACCGCGGTGGTTGAGGTAGGCGATGATGTCGTCCTTGGACAGCCAGCCGGAGAACGGCGGCATCCCGGACAGCGCCAGGCCGCCGATGATGAAGCACGCAAAGGTGAACGGCATCGCCTTGCGGAAGCCGCTCATCCTGTCAAGCGACTGGTTGCCGGCCATCGCGCCGATGATCGAGCCGGCGGCCATGAACAGCAGCGCCTTGAAGAACGCGTGCGCCATGAGGTGAAAGAGCGCCGCCGAGTACGCGCCGGCCGAGGCGCCCATGATCATGTAGCCGATCTGCGACATCGTCGAGTAGGCGATCACGCGCTTCAGATCGGTGACGACGAGTGCGATCGAGCCGGCGATCAGGAGGGTCGCGCAGCCGAGGATCGCTCCCACGTCAGCCGCGGTGGGCGCGAGCTCGAAGAAGACGTGCAGCCGGCAGATGAGGTACACGCCCGCCGTCACCATCGTCGCGGCGTGGATCAGCGAGGAGACCGGTGTGGGGCCCTCCATCGCGTCCGGCAGCCAGGTGTGCAGCGGCACCTGCGCGGACTTCGCGAAGGCGCCGACGAGGAACAGCAGGCAGGCGATCACGAGGCTCGTCTGGTCCTTGACGAACACGTGGTGGGCGGCATGGAAGCTCAGCAGGAAGTCCACCGTGCCGGTGTGCTCGAGGATGATGAACGTACCAATCGTGAGGCCGACGTCTCCGACGGCGTTGATCACGAACGCCTTGATCCCGGCGCGCGTCGCCGTCGTGCGCCGGTACCAGAACGAGATCAGCATGTAGGAGGCGGCGCCGACGAACGCCCAGCCGACGATCAGCAGCACGAAGTTGCCGGCGAGCACGAGCACCAGCATCGACAGCACGAAGTAGTTGAGGTATGAGAAGTAGCGCGCGAAGCCACGGTCGGAGGTCATATAGGAGACCGAGTACAGGTGGATCAGCGTCGAGACGCCGGTGACCACGAGCGCCATGAACACCGACAGCGGGTCGACGAGGATCTGCACCTTCGCGTCGATCCCGGTCGTGACCGCGTAGTTCCAGATACTCGATTGCAGCTGGCGGTGCGCCGGGTTGCGGCCGAGCAGCGTGATCAGCGTGCCGACCGCGGCGACGAACGCGAGCGCGATCGCGAGCGTCCCGATCCAGCCCGCGGCCGCCTTCCCGAGGCGCCGGTAGCCGAGGCCGATGATGATCGAGCCGGCGAGCGGGAACGCCAGCACCAACCAGCCCCAGGTCGTCGGGCTCATCGGCGCGCCCTCGATCGTGTCGCTGATACGCGGGTCATCCGTTCAGCTCGTGGAGCTCGTCGACGTCGATCGGCAGGTTACGACGGAAGATCGCGACGATCAGTCCAAGTCCGACGGTGACCTCGCAGGCGGCGACGACCATGACGATGAGCGCGAACACCTGCCCGGCCTCGCCGCCGTGCATGCGCGCGAACGCGACCAGGGCGAGGTTGGCGGCGTTGAGCATCAGCTCGAGGCAGAGGAGGATCACGAGCGGGTTGCGGCGCGTGAGCACGCCGGCGGCGCCGATGCAGAAGATCATCGCCGAGACGACGAGATACCAGCCGATCGCCATCAGCTCACCATCCGCCCGTGCGCGCGTTCGATGCCCGGCTGGCGCATCATCGCGCCGCTCACCAGCCGCCCCTGCCGCCGACCGGCTCCTTCTCCTGCTCCTCCTGCCTCAGCGCGTCCTGCGCCGCGCGCGTGACCGCATTGATCCGCCGCACGCCCGCCGACTCGGCGAGCGTGCCGGTGTAGGCGGGCCGCGGCGTGATCGCGAGGCTGTCGAGCTGCTCGTCGGGGCCCTCGAGCCCGCGCCGGCGCCGAGCCAGGACGACCGCGCCGATCGCCGCGACGAGCAGCAGCAGCGAGGCGACCTCGAACGGGAACAGGTACGTGGTGAGGAACAGCGTGCCGATGTGGGCGGGCGTCCCGAAGCCGTAGATGTACGGAGCGCCCTTGCCCGAGATCCCCGTCAGCGCCGAGCCGAGCATCGCGATGCAGAGCTCGATCGCGAGCGCGAGCGCGAACACCGGACCGAGCACCCGCAAGGCGGTGCCGGCGGCGAGCTCCTCGCCGCCGCCGACATAGGCGACGACGAACACGTAGAGCACCATCACCGCGCCGGCGTAGACGACCACCTGCGCCGCCGCGACGAACTCCGCCCGCAGCAGCAGGAACAGCGCGGCGAGCGCCACAAGGTGGCATACGAGCGCGAGCACGCTGTAGAAGGGGTTGCGCAGGATCACGACGCCGAGCGCGCCGGCGATCGCGATGATCGACGCCAGGAAGAAGAAGAAGACGCTCATCTCGCGGCCGCCCAGGCTACTCCGAACGTCATTCGCCTTCCCTCCGCAGCGGTGTGCGCTCGACCGGCTCCGACAGCAGCATCTCCTTCGTGAAGATCAGGTCGGAGCGCGTGTAGTCGGACATCTCGTAGTCGTGGCCCATCGTGATCGCGTCGAACGGGCACGCGATCTCGCAGTAGCCGCAGAAAATGCAGCGGCTGAGGTTGATCTCGTACACCGCCGCGTAGCGCTCACCGGCCGAGACACGGTGCTCGGGCGTGTTCTCGGCGGCGACGACGCGGATGCAGTCGGCCGGGCAGGCGGCGGCACACAGCGAGCAGCCGACGCACTTCTCCAGCCCGGGATGGGTGGGATCCGAAGCCTCGAAGCGGTGCAGCTTGTGGCGTCCGCGGAAGCGTGGGTACACCGGCGTCTTCTGCTCGGGGTACTGGATCGTGTGCGGCCCCTCGACGACGCGCATGAAGGTCGTCTTCAGCCCCCTGAGGGTCTCGCCGAAGGTCCGGTAGGTGCTCGCCGCCGGACCGCGCGCCGGGTGCCGGATGACCTCGATGACGTCTGCGCCGGGGTCGTAGGTCATGAGGCCACGATGATCGCCGTGATCAGCAAGTTGAGGGTCGCCAGCGGCAGCAGCACCTTCCAGCCGAAGGACATCAGCTGGTCGTAGCGCAAGCGCGGCAGCGTCGCCCGGATCCAGATGAAGAACGTGAAGAAGATCATCAGCTTCGCGAACACGACGAACGGGTCGACCCAGCCGGGGGGATGGATCCCGAACGGCAGCCACCAGCCGCCGAGGAACATCGTCACCGCGATCGCCGAGACGACGATCATGTTCATGTACTCGGCGAACAGGTACGCGACGAATGGGGTGCCGCCGTACTCGGTGAAGTATCCGGCGACGAGCTCTGCGTCCGCCTCGACGAGATCGAACGGCGCCCGGTTGGTCTCCGCGAATGACGCCGTCAGGAAGATGAGGAATCCGACGAACTGGGGGATGATGTACCACATCCCACGCTGCGCGTTGACGATTCCGACCAGCGACAGCGTCTGTGCGGTCATGATCACGCCGACGAGCGCGAGCCCCTGCGAGACCTCGTAGGAGATCAGCTGCGCGGCGCCGCGCATCGCGCCGAGGAACGAGTACTTCGAACCCGAGGCCCAGCCGCCGAGCATGATCCCGTAGAACGAGATGCCGGCGAGCGCGAACAGGTACAGCGGACCGATCGACACGTCGATGCCGTACAGCCCGACCCTCGTGCCGAAGATGTTCTGCACGCCGCCCCACGGGATGATCGCGACCGCTCCCACCGCGGTCATGATCGCCAGCGCCGGCGCGATCCGGAAAAGCAGACCGACCGAGGTCGCCGGCCGGAACGACTCCTTGGTCGCGAACTTGAAGATCTCGGCGATCGGCTGCAGCAGGCCGAACGGGCCCACGCGGTTGGGGCCATAGCGGTTCTGAAAGCGCCCGAGCAGCTTGCGCTCGTAGATCGTGAGCATCGGCAGGATCGCGAAGACGATCCCGAAGATCACGATCGCCTTGATGATCTGGATCCACCACGGCTCGTAGTAGGCGACGTCGCCGAGCGTGATCACGAGTGCCTCACGTGCACGAGCGGCTCGGTCAGGGCGTTGGCGGACTCGGTGGCGATCCCCTCCGCGAGGAACGCGGTGCCGTCGACCACGCCGGTGCGCACGTGTGCCGTGGCGTGCAGCCGCGTCCCCTCGGGCCTGCCACCCGCTTGGCGTCCAGCCTCGCCTGAACGGGCGGCACCGGAGTCATCCAGCTCAGCGACCTCGACCCGCTCGCCATCGAGGATCCCGAGTCGGGCCGCGTCGGACGGCGAGAGCTCGAGCGTCTGCTCGGCGATCGTGTACTGCAGGGCGGGCGAGATCTCGACCTCCGGGGCCGCCCAGATCGGGCGATACGTCCCGAGTCGGAGCGCTCCGTCGGTCTGTGCCCCGAGCCCCTTGGTGGTGGTGCTTGGGGTGGGTCGTGGGGACGCGTCAGCGGCGGGCTTCGCCCTGCCGTCACCGGTCTGCGCGTCGGCTGCGGACTCGGCGGCGGGCGCCGGCATCGCCGCCGCCTGCTCGCGCGCCGGCCAGCGCACGCCACGCCCGCCGATCTCCTCGAGCGTCAGGCCCTCGTAGAACGGGACCGCCGCGACCAGCTGGCCGAAGACCATCGGCGCGGTCAGCACGCCGAGATCGAGGCCGTTGCGCCGCGCGACCTCGGCGATCACCCCCCAGCCGGGTCGCACCCCGTCGGGGTGCTCGATCGCGACGCGTAGCCGCTGCAGGCGCCCGTCGGGGTGCACGACTGTGCCCTCCTTCTCGGCGCTCGACTCGGCGGGGAAGATGACGTCGGCGTGCTCACGCAGGCCCTCGGTGAGCACCGAGGCGTGCGCGACGACGACGCCCGCGCGGTGCAGCGCCCGGCTCCATAGGGCCCGGTCGGGCAGCTCGCGCACGGGGTCGATCTGCAGCAGGTACAGCGCGCGGATCTCGCCATCCGCCGCGGCGCGCGCGATCTCGGCGCAGTCGCGTCCCGCCGGCAACCCCGCGGCGGTGTCGGAGTAGCCCGGACCGGCGTTCGGCACGACGCCGGCTTCGCGCAGACCGCGGCCGTTGGCGCCCGCAGGGATCTCGAGCAGCCCGGCGCCGTCGCGCGACACCAGCCCGAGCTGGTCGGAGATCCGCAGCAGGGACTGGAGTGCGGCCGGATCGAGCCGCTCGCCCCAGAGGATCACGACGTCCTCACCCCCGTTGCGCAGCAGGGCCGCGAGCGCCGCCGCGTCGTCAGCGGGGTCGGCTGCGGGGTTGGCAGAGGCGCCGGCGGGGTTCGCAGCGGCCCCAGGGGTGGCGTCAGCGGCGGAGCGTCCGTCGCGCGCGACGCCGCTGGAGGGGGCGTTCGCCATAGCCTCCTCCAGCGCGGCCAAGAATGCCGCCTCCTCGCCGGGTGCGTAGCGGATCGAAAGCGTGGCGTTGCGGTCGAGCGCGCTCGGGCGGGCGGACGCGATCGCGAGCTTGACGCCGTTGCGGCGCACGCCCTTGCGGATCCGCAGATCGAGGATCGGCGCGTCGTCGAGCGGCTCGCAGCCGAGCAGCAGGACGGTGTGCGCGAACTCGATGTCGGGCACCGTCGCCTGCCGCGCCGGCGACGCGAGCGCGCGGAGCGTATCCAGGTCGATGGCGGTGCCGGAGCGGGAGTCGATGTCGTTGGAGCGCAGCGCCTCGCGCATCAGCCGTTGAAGCAGGAAGCCCTCCTCGTTTGTCGCCTGACCGCCCGCCAGCGCCGCGGCGTGGCCGGCGTGGTGGCCGAGCGCCTTCGCGGCCTCCAGCGCGCGCTCCCAGGAGACCTCGCGCAGGAAGCCGCCCTCGCGCACCATCGGCCGCGTGATGCGCTCATCGACGTGGATCGCCTGGTAGGCGAAGCGGCCCTTGTCGCACAGCCAGCCGTCGTCGACCTCGTGGTTGTCGCGCGCGAGCACGCGCAGGACCATCTCGTCGCGCACGGTGAAGGTGACGTTGCACTGCGACGGGCACAGGGTGCAGATTCCGCCCGCCGACTCGATGTCCCACGGCCGCGCGCGGAAGCGGTAGGGCTGCGAGGTGAGCGCGCCGACCGGGCACAGCTCGATGATGTTGCCGCTGAACGGCGCCACGTACGGGTGGCCGTCGTCGGTGCCGACGAACGTGTGCGCGCCGCGCTCGGTGAAGATCAGCTGCCAGTCCTCGGCGATCTCCTGGCTGAAGCGCACGCAGCGGTAGCAGAGAATGCAGCGCTCACGGTCGATCGCGACGAGCGGCGAGAGCGCGAGCGGCTTGACGAAGTGACGCTTGGGCTCGATCACGCGGCTGCGTCCGAGGCCCCAGCCGAAGGTGATGTCCTGCAGCGGGCACTCGCCGCCCTTGTCGCACACCGGGCAGTCGAGCGGGTGGTTGACCAGCAGGAACTCGACGACGGAGCGCTGTGCGACCTTCACGCGCTCGCTCAGCGTGTACACGCCCATGCCGTCCTTGACCGGCGTCGAGCAGCCGGTCTGAAGCTTTCCGACCCCCTCGATCTCCACCAGGCACATGCGGCAGGCGCCGAC
>JBKQIR010000277.1:0-65248 GCA_052148275.1 Solirubrobacteraceae bacterium | reverse complement strand
CCGAACTCGCACTCCACCACCAACACGAGAATCCCTGCAACACGGCCGCCGATCCATACGCCTGCAACATTCGCTGCAGCACGCCGCACCCCTTCCCGGCGCGTCAGGAACCCGCTAACTCATTACTATGTGAATATGGGCCTTTCGCTGACCGGCGGACGCCAGGAGCGATATCGGCGTCTGATCATCGATATCAAGAAGGCCGTCGCGGACTACGTGCTGGGCAATACCGTGATCAGTGGGCTGGCGACGCTGGCGACCTGGATCGTGCTGTCGATCCTCGGCGTCCCATACGCGTTGTCGCTCGCATTCGTGGTCGGGTTCTTCGACCTGATCCCGCTCGTCGGGGCGACCCTCGGCGCAATTGTCGTCGCAGTCGCGACCGTGACCGTGAGCTTCCCGACCGCGACGATCGTGTGGTTGGCATTCATAGTCGTGTGGCAGCGCTTCGAGGACTACGTTGTCCAGCCGCTCGTGTATGGGAAGACTCTGCGCGTAAATCCGATCGTCACAATCGTGTCGGTGCTCGTAGGTGCCTCGCTGCTGGGGGTTCTCGGTGCCCTGCTCGCGATACCCACCGCCGCTGCGATCCAGATCATCCTGCGCGATTGGTGGGCGAACCGCGGGCAGGAAGCATCCGTGGCAGCCGAGTAACCCATAGGTAAGAGCGCTCGTGTTGAGGACCGTGCGCGCGACGAGCTCGCGTAGCACCTCGTTGCCGACGTCGCCGAGGCGTTTCAGGTATAGGCAGCCTTCGTCCGTCTTGTGCGGCCCAAGCCGCTCCAGCAGCTTTGGATACCTGTTCTCGAGGCCGCCCACGAGGTACAGGACGAGATTCGACTTGCGCGGCGAGAAGCCGACCAGCGGCGCCGTGCCCTCGTGGCCGCTGTCCTACCGGTAGCGATAGCTGCCGAAGCCCACGATGCTCGGGCCCCAGATCGTCGGTGGCTCGCCCGCCCAGCCGGCCAGCAGTCCGCACAGCGTCTGCGCGTCCTCGCGCCGAGCCTGGTCCGGCACCGCGGCGATGAACGCGGGTCGAGGTGAGGATCACGATCACCCATCACGGAAGCGCACAATCGGTGCTCCTCCTCGCGAGTTTCGCCAAGCCGCCGGCGCAGTTCGCGGATCGCGAGCTGGTGACATCGCTGACGCGTTAGCCGGCGGCGCTCGCGTCGATGCTGGAGCGCCCGGCGCGAGGTGCGCTCGTGCCGGCTGCCGCGGTCGTGCGATCCCAGCTCGCGGGACAACGCCACCGGCGCGGCGAGCGGTGCCGCCGTGCGATGCTCGTCGGCGGTCAGCGTGCCGCGAGATGCGCGTGGACGAACTGGACGGCCATCGCGCCCTCGCCCACGGCGGTGGCGCACCTCTTGGTCGAGCCTGCGCGGACGTCGCCGGCGGCGAAGATGCCGGGAACGCTGGTCTCGAGCAGGTTGTCGGCGCCCGCATCCGGGCCGGCGAGGATGAAGCCCTTGTTGTCGCGCCCGACCGCGTCATCAAGCCACTCGGTGCAGGGCAGCGCGCCGAGGAACAGGAACAGGAACGCGAACGGGAGCCGTTCACCTCTGCTCAGCGTGACCGCTTCGAGCTGCCCATCCACTCCATGTAGGGCGGAGATTTCGCTGCGGTCGCGGACCGCCACGCCGTAGCGCTCCAGTTCGCGCACGAGGTAGTCCGACATCGTCTCGCGCAGATCCACCCGGCGGTGCAGCAGCGTCACGAGAGCGCCGCCGCGAGCGAGCCAGACGGCGGCCTGGCCGGCTGAGTTTCCTCCGCCGACGACGCCCACGCGCGAGGCGCCGCACAGCTGTGCCTCGGGCGGTCCGGCGGCGTAGAAGACACTGATCCCCTCGTACTCGGCGAGGTCATCAACGGGAAGCCGCCGATACTGCGCGCCGGTCGCCAAGACCACGGCGCGCGCCACGATCTCGTGATCCTCCTCAAGTCGCAAGACGTGGCGTCCGTTTCCGGGTTCAAGCGAGATCGCACGGTAGGGCGTCGCGAAGCGCGCGTTGAACTTCCGCGCCTGAGTGACGGCCCGGCTGGTCAGCTCGCTGCCCGTTATACCGGCCGGAAAGCCGAGGTAGTTCTCGATCCTTCGCGAGGTACCCGCCTGTCCGCCGAGGCCGGTGCTGTCGACCACCAGCGTCTCGAGGCCCTCCGACGCGCCATAGACGGCGGCGCCCAAGCCGGCTGGGCCGGCGCCGACCACGAGCAGGTCGACCTCCTCCCGGGGTGCGAGCTCGAGGCCGATTCCCAGCGCGCGCGAGAGCTGGCCGGCCAACGGGTTGCGCAGCTCAGCGCCGCCCGGCAGCCTGACCAGCGGCAAGCTCTCCTCGTCGAGCTCCGCTACCAGCGCCGCGGCGGCTGGATCGTGCTCAGGGTCACGCCAGCTGAAGGGCAGGCGGTTGCTGCGCGCGAAGTCGAGTAGCTGCATGGTGGGCTTGGAGGAGTGCGGACCGACGATTTCGAGACCGATGCCCCGAACTGCTTGCAGCGCTTCGCGCCGGGCGATGAAGGCCGCCAGCACGAGATCGCTCAGCGCTGCGTCCTCGAACAGCAGCGACCGCAGCGTCTCGCGCTCAACCGCGATGTAGCGCAGCGGCTTGGTCACGACCGCGGTGACAAACACCGTCTGCCCGGACAGAAGATTGAGCTCGCCGAGAAAGCCCGACGACCCGTGACGCACAATCTCATTGCCGGCCGCGTCATGAATCGCGACCTCCCCCTCGCGGATCGCGATGAACGGGTAGCGCCGATCGCCGACCCGATACAGCACGTCGCCGACGTTCGCGCTGCGTTCCTCCCCGACCTCGGCGAGCGTCGCCGACTGCGACGCGGACAACGTCGGACTCGACGGCCCCAGCACGGTAGAACTGGCGTGCTCTGTCATTCGAACAAAGCTTAGCCCCCGATTCGGAGCGCAGTCCCTATGGACGCGAAGGCCGGGTCTCGGTCCAGTCGACATACAGGTTGCGCTCGTCGAAGAGCCAGTCCCCATCGACCTTGACGAACGCGTCGGCGTAGCGAAGCCACGCAACCATCAGCTTGCGCTCACCGTTATCGGTGAATAGGTGGTGGGCGATGCAGTAGCTCTCGCCGGTCGCTTGGTCGCCATCGAGCGCGATCGTGCTCTGGCCGTTGAAGTGCATCGTCGCCTGGTAGCGGTTGAGGTCATCGAACACCGGCGTCAGCGCCTCGCGGCCGTCGAGCACCTGCGTGGGCTCGGAGCCCTGCCCGTCCATGTAGACAACGAAGCGGGTGTCCTCGGTGAACAGCGACGTCTGCCCCTCGGCGTCGCGGCGATCGGCGCAATGCGCATAGGCGTCGACCAGTTCGCGGATCGCCAAGCGGTCAGCCAGCTCGGCCGGGGTAATCTCGGTATGGATCATCGTGTCTCCAGTTCCTGTTGCGCTCGAGGCGAGCCTTACGCGCGTCCCGTTTGGAGGCCCGGGTCGTGGCTGATCGCAGCGCGGATCCACGGGCGCGATCCGGTAAGAGCCGCCCTGATCGCGATCCAGCAGTGCTGCGAAGACACTTGGCCCGTCGAACCGATCCGGGGAGACCAATCGCTCGTGCCGTCGCTGCCGACCAGCGCCGCCGTGCGGAGGTCGCCGATGATCCCGTGCTCGACAATGGGCAGGTAACCTGCTGGGGCGCTCGTCCAGCGTGCGCACGTCCGCTGTCCGTTGATGCCGTGACCGTTGATTGCCGCCGTTGCTACGTGCGGTAGCTCCCCCGGCGGAACTCGTCGACAAGGCCCGGATGGGTGGGTGCCCAACCGAGCTCGGCTCGAGCCCTGGGCGCGTCGGTGCCCTGATCTAACAGTAGGACTTCCGCGAAATAGTCCCCCAGGCGCGCGCGAGCCTCATCATCGGAACCGGGGACCGCTCCCGGAGCGCCGGCCGCGACAGCGGCCGCGTCGGTTAGTTCGGCGACGGTCGGGTTCCGTCCATCCCCGATGACGTAGTAGCCGCGAGCCGAGTCGTCTTGCAACACGCGTCGGAAAAGATCTGCGAGGTCCGCAACGTGGACCGTTGACCAGTGCTGACGTCCGGTCCCCAGCATGATCAGGTTACCGTCGGCGTCTCGGGGTGACCCGAGAAGGAGTCCGGGAATCCCGCCGCCGCCGCCGCCGTAGGCGACACTGGACACGACCACGACGCCGCGCACGCTGCTCGCAGCGAGCACTCGGCGTTCAATGGGCTCCTTCCATGCCACGAGCGCGGGCGGACTGAGTGGTGAGTCCTCGCCGATCGAGGTGTTGGCCCCGTAGATCCACAGGCCGCTGATCTGGACGTAGGGCCTTCCGGTACCGGCGAACGCATCGAGCGCCGCGTCGACGACTGCGGAGTCAAGCTTCGCGCTGGTCTCGTCACCGGGACTTGCGGTGTGGATGGCCCCGTCCAGATTGCGTAGCAGTCTTACGAGCGCCGCTCCGTCGTAGAGGTCGATCACGACTGGTGTGGCGCCGCGGTCCGCGACGATGTCGGCCTGGGCGTCGTCGCGTACCAGCGCGATCACCTCGTGCTCGTGTTCCTGCAACTCCGTTAGTACGTGAGATCCGATGAACCCTGTTGGCCCGGTTAGTGCCACTTTCATAGCCGGACGCCCTCCTGCCTTGAGGCGATCAGAAGTAGATCAAATGCTTGATTTAGCTTACCGCTGACGCAGGCGCTTGTCAAGCGGGCGCTTGAACTGTTTGAGGAAGCCGGCGCGAACACGCCGGGTTGCTGTTGGCCCTCTCGTCGATAGCGTGAGCGTCGGCACCTGGATGACGCCGACGCTCTCGAGCGAGCGCGGACGCCAGCGAATAAGTGACGAGGCGTCAGGACGCCAAGGGAAACTGGCTCGGCGTCCGCGGACTACTGAGTCAACCCGAGCTCAAGCCGCGGAAGGTTCCGGCGAGTACCGGGACTAGCAGTCGCTCGACCTGCTTCTCGGACTTGTTCCCGAGCTCGGCCCCAACGGGCGCGAGGACCAGCCAGTTCAACAAGCCGGCCGCGCAGCGCGTCCGGAAGATCAGCTCCGCGTCCTTGACCTCAGGCAGGTTTGTGTTCAGCACCCGCAGGACGTCGGCACGAATCCGATCGAAGCGTGCAGCGAGCCGGTCCCATCCCTGGGGGGGATCGATCCCAGACCGCGCCACGGTCCGCATCACGGCGAAGTCACGACCTCCCGCGGCCAGCGCGTGCATCATCGGCCGGGCAAACGCTGCCGCCAACTCCTCGAGTGTGGACTCGTCGTTCAACGCCCTGACCGCCTCTTGTTGAGCGTCCAAGTAGCGCTCGAGTGCGTACTCGATTGCCGCGTCACACAGCGACTTCAGCGAGCCGAAATGGTAGCTCACCGCCGCGACGTTGGCATCAGCGGTATCCGTGATCTCTCGGAGAGTTACGCCCTCCTCGCCGCGCTGCGCGACCAGCGCCAGCGCAGCATCCATCAGGCGTGTTCTCGTCCGCAGACCGGCCTCCCGACGCTGATCAGCTTTGCCCGACTGCACCAAGCCTATTCAAGCGAACGCTTGAAGAATGTCAAGCAGGGCTTTGACTTCGGTCCTTGTCATCGCGACGTTCCGCCGGGAGTTCGAGCAGGTCGATGGCTCGGTCGAGAACGGCGTCCTCACCGGCAGTACACAGGTCGAGTCCGCCAAGACGACCGTCCGCAGCTCAAGGAGCACCTGCTCTACCCGGAGTGCTTCAACGCCGACGAGACGCTCACGATCACGTTGCGCTCGATCGACATGCGGCTCGGCGAGGACGGCAGCGCCGAGGCCGACGGGGAGCTGACAATCCGCGGAGTGGCCAAGCCGCTCACGCGAGCGGAAACCACGGGGTCGCGACGGGCCTGCGCGGCACCCGGCGGTAGCGAGGTTCCGCGAGGCGATCGCCCGCTCGGATGGCGTCTCTGCGCGACAGCGGCGACTGAGACGGCTTTGCGACAGCCAAGGGGCTACTCCGCGACTTTTGTCAACAGCAGCCAGGCGCTCCAAACCCCTCCAGCCAGGCCCGCGAGTACGGGGAAGACCAGGACGTCGAGGCCGGCGTGGACTCCGGAGACGACGAGAAGGCCGGCGATCAGGAGCAGGATCGAAGTGATGGCATTGGGCGCGACCGCGTCGAGGATCGACGCGACGGCGTGCGCGCTGGTGCCGTGTGCATTTGTGTCGACTCTGGCGCGTCTATCCAGCACCAGAAGACCTACCCCAGTGATGACGGCGAGTGCGATGAGCTCGATCCCAATAACCCGGTAGGACTGGTCCGGGATGGAGATGAGGATCGTTATGAACAGTACTGCGACGAACAACGCAAGTGTCTGCGCCGCGCGGCTTCGGAGCTCCTGAGACTTCGCGATGACGTCGATCCGAATCGACACCGCGACGAACAGCAGGCCGGTAAGGCCGGCTGCCGCGCCGCCAGCAACCGTCGCGAAGGTGGCCCATTTCTCCAAGATGAGCGCAGTTCTCAAATGGGGGATCCCACTACACGAGTCATCTCACGGGAGACTACGGACCGCATCGACTCGCCAGCGCACCGGTAGTCCAGGCGCGGTCGCGCGAACCGGGGACCGCCAGATTGTCGCTCTGATCGATCCGCGGCGGCCGACATCATCGCCGAGGCGCTTCCGGTTCGTCGCCGGAAAGGCGCTGACCAGCAACGATCCCGCGCTGGCATTTGCATAGACACGTGTCGTGTCTGGGAACCCCGCGCGTACTTCTACAGCAAGCTCGGGAGCCGTAGAGCAGTTGGTCCTTCGCTCTTTCGTTAGCCGGCCGCGCGGCTGCTGCCGCGCGCGCCTGACCACACGCTCTCGATCCGAAGGGCCGACCTCCTGCTCGCCGGCTATAACCCGAGCCCGCAGGGCCCGCCCTCGTTCATCACATTCGAAGGCACGAGCGAGATCGGGGGTGACCGGACTTCGGTGCAAGGGGACGCGAGCGGGGAGAGATAGCTGATGGCTCCATCCCATCCGATCGAGCGGCGACTCTAGCGACCTCCCACGCAAACGGAGTCACCTGCGCGATCGCGAGTTAGCGGACGACGCGCCGGCCGGTCTCCAATTTTCTTGACATCGGAGGCCAGGGCCCCTGAGAATCGACGCGCGGACGGTCAGTCGTTCTGTCCGGGAGCGGAACCGAGCATCGGCGGGGCGACCCGCGAACCCGCGCGCGCCGTGCCTCGTGGTGCGGCGGCGCCACTACCGTTCGCGCTCTCCGTGGATCGGTGGCCGAGGTTCATCCAGCGATCGACGATCTCGGGAGTGGTGAGCGGTGCCGATGCGGCGATGTGGCCGTCGGGGCGCACGAGCAGCAGTCGGCCGTGCAGGGCGTCATAGCGATGGTGGGCTCGTCGGCTTGGGTCGGCGACCCAGCCCGGCGTCTGCGGATGCGGCGAGATCACGATCGCCCGGACATGGTCGCCAGCTTTTCGCAGCGCGCGATCGCCCGGTCGATGGACTCGCTTTCGGGGCTGTCGCCGGCAAGGATCAGGAGGGTGTGCGCGGGCCCGGCGATCAGGTCGAGCGTCATGAGCGGCTCGCCGTCGCGCGTCAGGCAATCCACAGCCGGCAGGCGGTCGCCGTCGGCCAGCTGCCCGCGCGGACGCCGTCCTTGCGCCGTGGCAAGCGGGCCGCCGCGGTAGCTGTGTGAGAGCTGGGAGGTGCGAGCGATGAACCGCCGTCGCAGCGTCGGCACCGAGGCCGCGAGCGGCAGCGCGAGGTCGCGCGCGCGGCGTCGGCGCGCGCTCGGCACGTGGAACATCTTCACCCATCGGTCGCTGAGCGCGAGCACGCCGGCGGCCACAGGGGCGCGCTCGGCCTGGTAGCTGTCCAGCAGGGTCGCCGGCGCCAGGCCGCGGGCGACGAGCGCGAGCTTCCAGCCGAGGTTGCGCGCGTCCTGCAGGCCGGCGTTGAGTCCCTGCCCGCCGGCGGGGCTGTGACTGTGGGCTGCGTCGCCGGCGATCAGCACGCGGCCGCGGCGCATCGTCGAGGTGCGGCGAAGCCCGCAACGGAAGGTGCTCAGCATCTGCAGATTCTCGAGCCGCAGCCCGGCCGGGCCGCGTTCGGCGACGAGACGCTCGATCTCCTGCTCGTCCGGCGGGCGGCGCTCGCTCGCGCCGCGGTCAGGAACCTGAGGCAGGAAGATCCAGAAGCGGCCCGACGGGAGCGGCAGCGCGACGAACGGCTTCGCGGTCGCGATGAAGAAGTGAGAGTGGTCGCGCGTAGGCTCCGGGTACAGGTCGCACTCGGCCATGAGCCAGTCCTGACCGTAGTCCTCGCCGTCGAACGACACGCCGAGCGCGTGGCGTACGACGCTGTGAGAACCATCGCACCCCGCGACCCAGGCGGCACGCACGCTCTGCTCGCCTCCGGCGGCCGTGAACGACACGTCCGCCCCGTTCTCGTCGGACTGCACGCCGATCACCCGGGCGCCGCGCTCGATCGCGACCCCGAGCCGCGCGAGCTCGCGGTCGAGAATCTCCTGGGTCATGTTCTGCGGGATGCAGAGCTGGAACGGGTACGGCGTCTCGAGCTCACGGTAGGGCACGCGCACAGGGGCTCGGCGGCTGGTATGAAGCTCGAGCCCGCTGAGCTGGAGGCTGCGGCAACGGAACTCGTCGATCAGCCCGAGCCGGATCGCGTCGATCGCCTCCGGCGGTAGGTGCGAGAGGTTCGCCAAGGTCTCCTTCTTGACCTTCCCGCCCTCGCGGTAGGAGCGCCGCAGCAGCGTCGCGTTGTACACCGCCTCCCCCGACCGCCGCTCCGTCGTGACCACGTGCATCGCCCCACTCGGCCTGGCGTGCCCTCCCATACCAGGAAGTATACCACATAAACAAGAAATATTAGTGCCCACACTATCGAACCGCAAAAACCCGGAATCCCCCGCCAATACAGGGATCCCGGCCTCTACAGCCGCCTACTGCGGCGGGAACTTCGGTCTAATGGCGCCGAGCGGCAGATGCCGACGGGGACATCCGGCTGATCGGCTGCGGGAGCTCGGCAGCATCTAGGGACATCTAGGGCACATCTAGGGCACATCAGGGCGCAGCCATGCTCGCGGTACGCTGACCATCCGGGCCCGGCCCTGAGCAAGACGCAGCCGATCGACGTCGACGCCGGCCTGCACAGTCACGCGGGGAAGTTATCGTTCGCGACTATGAGCCAAGTCAAGATCTACGGGACCCAATCGCGTCTGCCCGGCCGGCGCGATGCGCTGTCGGACGTGATTCATGGATGCGTCGTCGATGCACTGGAATACCCGACGGATAAGCGAGCGCATCACTTCTTTGCGCTCGCGCCGGAGGATTTCCGCTACCGCCGGGCCGCAGTGATGACTACACGATCATCGAGATCTCGCTCTTTGAAGGCCGCAGCGTGGTCGCCAAGAAGAAGCTCTACGCTCTGCTGTTCGAACGCTGTGAGACGGAGATCGGGATCGCGTCCGTTGATCTAGAAATCACGATCACGGAGACGCCTCGTCACAATTGGGGCATCCGCGGCGCGCCCGGCGACGAACTCGGCCTTGACTACAAGGTCGAGGTCTGACGCGCACAACGAGGCACCTCGGGCTATCAAACTACGGCCCGACGATGCTGCTGCGCGGCGCGCTACTGTCTAAATTTAGTAGCTCAGTGGCGTGGGCTTGCCGAGGTGAAAGCCCTGGCCGTAGGTGACGCCGAGCTCGCGCAGCCGCTGCGCGACGGCGTCGTTGACGACGTATTCGGCGATGGTTGGGACCTCGATGCCGGTGGCGACGTGCACGATCGCTTCGATCACGAGGCGATCGACCCGGTTTGAGCCCAGCTCGCGGACGAACTGTCCATCGATCTTGAGCAGGTCGATCTCCAGCGCCTTGAGGTAGGAGAAGCCGCAGAACCCCGACCCGAAGTCGTCCAGCGCGATCCGCGCACCCAGCGCCCGTAGTCGCCCGCAGACCGAGCTCGCGTGCTCGAGGTTGGCGATCACGTCGCTCTCTGACACCTCGAAGACCAGGTCGGCCGGGTCGGCTCCTGCCGCGTGCAGCGTGTCGGTGATGAAGGCAACGAGCCCCGGCTCCGCGATCGTGTTCGCCGCGAGGTTGACAGCCAGGCCCCGGCCGGGAGCGGCGGCGGCGAGACGCGCGGCCTGGGCGATCACCCAGCGGTCGATCGCCGGCATGTAGCCAAACCGCGCCGCTGCATGCAGAAAACGTCCAGGTGGGACCAGCTCCCCGTCCGTGGTGGACATCCTGATCAGCAGCTCGAGCATCACCGTCTCGCCGCTGCCAAGGTCAACGATCGGCTGTGCGTGCAGCCTGAAAGCATCGTTGATGAGCGCTTCCTTGAGCCGCTGTGACCAGGACAGACCAGCGAGGATGTCTTGCCGGGTTTCCGGTGAGTAGACAGCGACGCGGTTACGCCCTTGTTGCTTGGCGTCGTGCATCGCCAGGTCGGCGCTCACGAGCGCGTCCTCGGCCGAGGCGGTGTCCTGGTCCAGCAGCACCACGCCGGCTGAGGCCGACAGCGCGTAGCGGTGACCGTTATGCACGAACGGATCTCGTTCGATCGCGCTGATCAGCTCGGCAGCGACCTCACGCGCGCGGGACGCGTCGACCCGTGGCAGGATCACCGCGTACTCGTCACCACCGAGCCTCGCGAGGACGTCTGAGCCCCGCAGCCGCTTGGCGAGCAGCCGACCAGCGTGCGCGATCACGCCGTCACCGACGCGATGGCCGAGGGAGTCATTGAGGTACTTGAAATGGTCAAGATCGAGCACCACCACAGCCGCCGTCTCGCGGTAGCGGCGCGAGCGTGACATCTGACGCTGGAGCTCTGACCCGAACCGACGGCGGTTATAGAGCTCGGTAAGCGAGTCGTGCTCAGCCAAGTACGCAAGGCGCTGCTGGAGCTTCTTGCGCTCAGTGATGTCCTGCGTCTGGGTCACGAAATGCTGCGGTGAGCCGTCCTCATCGCAGACCACGCTGCACGCCAACTGGACCCAGATCACATGACCCTCGGCGTGCACATAACGCTTCTCGGTCTTATAGGTCTGTCCGGACTGCAAGCCCCGCAGGCCGTCAACGCTGCGCCCCACGTCCTCAGGATGCGTGATCTCCCGAAAGCTCATCGCGAGCATCTCGGCCTCGGAGTAGCCCGTGATCGCGCACATCGCCCGGTTGACCTTCAGCCAGCCGCCGTCAAGGCCGACCAGCGCCATCCCAATCGGCGCGTGCTCAAACGCCCGCTCGAAACGCTGGGTGGCCTCAAGCAGCCGCGCGTGCTGGCGCTTCTGCTCAGAGATCTCGCGCGCCGCTCGCACCACCTCGACCAGCCGGCCGTGCTCGTCGCAGCGCGCGCGCAACAGCACATGAACCCACACGTAGCTGCCATCCGGCCGCCGCACGCGGTACTCGACCTCGGCGCTCCCGTTCACGCGAACCTCGCGACCGGCGGCGTCAAAGCGCTCGAGATCATCCGGGTGCGCGAAGTCACGCAGCCGCAGCCCGATCAGCTGCGCGGGCGCAAGGCCGACGACCTGCATCGAGCTCGGCGAGGCGAACAGGTAGCGCCCCTCAGGATCAGTGCGGGACAGCATGTCGCCCGACAGTTCGATGATCGCGCGCGACTGGCTCTCCGCCTCGGCGAGCGCCGCCTCCGCGGCGCGCTGGGCAGAGATGTCCCGCACCGCGCCAACCGCGCCAAGACGCCCGTGCTCGTCACGCTGCAGACCCACCAGCGACTGCACCCACACGCAACTTCCGTCCGCGCGCAGGACCCGGTGCTCGACCTGGAACCCGTCGCCAGCGCGCAGCGCCTCGCTGACAATTTCCGCGACCCGCTCGACCTCGTCGGGATGCACGAACTCCAACGGGTGGCGACCGACCAGCTCCTCCGGCCGGTATCCCATCACCCGTACCGAGGCCGGCGAGACGTACACGTAACGCCCGTCGGCGTCGTGGCGAGTCAGCATGTCGCCCGACTGCTCAATCACCGCCCGCCAAGCGCGCTCAGGGTCCGTTACCGCCCTCGCCTCCACGCCCCGAGCGGTCATCTCGCACAACGCCAAAGCACCCCCGACGATCGCGTGCTGCCGATCGCGAACCGCGGACACGACCGCGATGTAGACCGCCGTTCCATCAGCAGCCCAATCCAGCGTCTGCTCATCGCAGCACCCAGTGAGCGCCTCGCAAAAGCGCGCTTCGAGCACCCAGCCAGCCTCGCCGAAAAGCTCACTCGGTTGATGTCCGATGATCTCCTCGCCGCGCAGACCGAGCCGCGCAAGCGCACCCCCGGCCGACGAGGTGAACCGCATCCCAGCGTCAAACGACAACAGCGCGACGCCCGATAGCTGCCCGACGGCAAGCAAGCGGAGCTCATCAGACGGCTCACGCACCGCGTCAATACTCAATGCCTCACTCACCTCGACTCAGAAGCGGTGAACCGTTCCACCACCAACCGCCCACAGACGTGACGATCGAGCAGTCCCCCGTATGACCTGGCGCGCCGCTTCATGATCCCTTCTCCAACAGACATCGCCAACCCACCCAAAATCTTCAATCCACTCCAACGCGCTACCTGTCGAGGCCCGCTGAAACCGGGCCACCTACGCCGGCTCGAAATTTTCGGGCTCTGCTTCGCGTCGCGCCCGTCGGCGCACGGCGGGCAAACGATCGCGACCGCGGACCCCGGCAGTCGTGGGGCAGCAAGCTGACGCCTACCGACCATCACGTACCCCTATCGAACGAAACCCAGCCTGAGAGCCAAACCTTCCGTGGCAGCTAGTAGAAAATTCTGAGGCTCTCACGCCCCTGCCCAAAAATCCTCCGCGGTAACCCGCACCGGTTCCGCGGGCAACTACCCACACTCGCCGCCAACCAGCGAGGCCCGGAGCTATTCACACGCTGCCGGCGTCGACTTCGCGCGGGCGCGAGGTTCTGCTCGTCGGTGGAGACGCCCGTGCGTGAACACAGCATCGCAGAGGGCGCGCGTTCCTCGGGGTTCGGACACAGACACGGCCTCCTGACCCATCGTGGAAGCGACGACCTCGCTACGATCCAACGTCGGTGGACCTCGGTGGCGAACCGCGTGAGCCGGGCGTCGTGCCCGCAGGCGCGGATGACCAGGTCCTTTCCCTTCTCGCTCCTGAACTGTGAGGGGATCGGCCACAACCAGTAGATGGCGCTCCCGCTCGCGAGGGACTACACCTACCAACATTCAGGTCCGTCTGGTGGCCATTGGACGTTCGAATGGACCTACGAGGTCATGCCGATGCGCGGCGCATTCAGGACGATCCGTCCGATCCACCAGCTTCCGGTTCTCAGATCGCACCAAAGCAGCCGATTATCGAGGTGGAAGCCATGACTGGACATGTCCGCAGGAGCCCACGTGCGCTCGGGCAAGCGCTTGCAACGGCGCTCGGCGCGCTGTCGCTGTTCGCGCTCGCGACGGCCCCGGGCGCGAAGGCGATCAGCACTCCGCTCCCGGGTCCGCCGCCCCCGTCCTCGTGCGTGACCTGGCCGTCGCAGTGCTTGATCCAGACTCGTAACGGCGGTTTCGCACTGTCCTCGCACATGGTCGTCGCCGGCAAGGACCTCACCGGGAGGGTGAGCAACCGCTGCCTCTACCACAACGGCACCGACCCCTGTCCGATCGATTGGAGCATGATGGTGCCGCTCGGCAAGATCGAGCACGGGTGCGGCACCAACGACGTCACGTGCACGATCAAGATCCCCAAGAACGCGCCGAGCAGCGCCTACTACGTGGTCAACGTCGGGATCACCAGCGACCAGGGGGAGGGCTGGTCGAGCGACTACTACGCGGTGGTGGGACGCGACCAAGCCGTGATCCACGGCAGGGTGCTGAACAAGGAGCAGCAACCCGTCGGCGGGGTCGAGGTGGCGATGTACGGCGGCGGCGACGGCACCGGCAACTACGAGGTGGTAACCGCCCCCGACGGTTACTACCAGGCCGACGTTAAGCGCGGCACCTACCGCGTCTGGCCCTCCGGCAAGTCCCTGTCTCGCCGGCTTACGCCCAAGTTCGACCCCGAGCGTACCGACGTCGACGCGCAGCCCGACCACCCCGGCGAGGCGAACTTCACAGTCGACATCGGGCTGGTCGTCAAGCTCACGCTGTCGAACGCCAGCGTCCCAGCCGATGGCTTCCAGATCGTCCAGGGAACGATCACGACCAGCCTGCTCGGCCGGCCGGACCCGAACGTCAGCCTCGCACTCTGGCCGCAGCCGAGCGAGACCGCGGACACGGCGGTCAGCACCGGCTCGCGCGCGACCGTCTGCTCCAACGGCAGCCGGGTTTGGCCGACTGGCATGCTCGGCTCGCCCGACGGCACCCCGGCAAACATTCAGACCGATGCGGATGGCAACTACCAGTTCACGCTCGACGTCGGCACCGTCCCGGGCAGCTTCGAGATCGAGGCGTGGGCTAAGGACTCGAGCGGGGCGCTGATCACTCACGACACCGCCGACGCCGCCGACGAGCAGACGCTTACGGTCGCCCCGACCGGCAACCAGCCGCTCGAGAACTTCGTCGCGAGCTACAACCAGGTCGCCAAGGCCACGAACGCCACGCAATCGATCGGCGGCGACCCGGGCTCGATCGAGAGCACGTTCGCCACACTCAGCTCGGCCCAGGACAACACAATCACAAACGGCATGTTCCACGGCTACGCGTACGCGCTCGTCGCCGGAAGCCTCCGAGGCAACGTCGTCGTGATCTATCCCGCCCCAAGCCCGCCCGCGGTCCAGTCGGGCGGCGGTGTGTTGGCCGACGCGAGCGACCTCGTGCTGCAGCCGGGCGAGTGGCAGGATGTCCCCGGCGCGGCCGTGACGGGGTTGGGCAACGTGCTGCTGAAGGGGCTCCTCCCGCCGCTGCCGACGGTCTCGGCGTGGAACCAGGGCACGATCTCGCCGCCGTGGGTCGCCAACGAACAGTCAATGACGCTCTACAGCCAGACGTTCAACTACTTCGGGTGGCCCTACCCGACCTCCGCCGCCGGCGCCTGCTCGTAAACGCCGGCCGCGCGGGAGGCACGATGGCCGCCTCGATCAAGACGTGAAACCTCGTCGCCGACCGGTCCCCTGCCTTCGATCTCTTTGAGCTTTCCAGCGGCCAGCACCTCGGCGGCGACGACGTCGGCCAGCTGGAGATCGTCTGGCCATCCTCGAGGCTGCGTGGCGCGATACTCCGGCGGGGCTCCCTGCTCGTCGGCGTACACGCACCACAGGCGGTCGCCGCCACAAGCGATCCGTGGATCGTCTGGGCCGTCCGCGTCAGACAGCCCTACGAGCGGACGCTTGCACGTTGCACACCGTGGCATCTCGCTACCCGAGGGGTCACTCGCAGAGTGTTGCATCGGGCATCGGGGTGGTCCGACACTCCTGGTGGTCGCACCGAAAGGTGTCATCGGCGCCGTGGCCCGGCACCTGCTTCGACCGCGCGCCGGCCCGGCGGCCCTTCAGCTAGCAGTTAGCGAGCGAGCCTCATACCGCCGAGCGGTTGTCGCGCCCCATTTGGTGTCGAACGCTTCGAGCGCGAGTTGCGCGGCCTCGGCGTTGGCGGCGCTGTAGATCGGTTTGAGGTCGCGGGCGACGTGCTCGCGTTCGCGGCGTGGGACGTATTTGAGGGAATTGCGAATCAGGTGCACGATGCACAATTGTTCGGTTGTGTTGGGGAAGATCGCTTCAATCGCAGAGGCGTCGGTTGCTTCGGGTCTGGTTATGTCAGGAGATGCCGCTGCGTACGGCGTGGACTGCTGCTTGGATGCGGTTGTCGAGGTGGAGCTTGGCGAGGATGCTTGTGATGTGGTTGTGGACGGTGTTGGTGCTGAGCGAGAGTTCGCGTGCGATGTCTTGGTTGCTGTCGCCGCTGGCGAGCCGGGTGAAGATCGCTAGTTCTCGTTCGGTCAGGGCCGCGCGGATTGCGCTCGCGGCGTCCTGGCTGCGTGCGGTGACGGGGATGTCTCGCTCGCGGATGCGATCGAGGAGCTTGCCGGCGATCTGGGAGGAGAGCACTGTTTCCCCGGCGGCGGTGGCCCTGACGGCGCTGATGATCGCCTCCAGCGGTGCGGTCTTGAGGATGTAGCCGCCGGCGCCGGCGACGATCGCTTCAACGACGCGGTTCTGCTCGGTGCGGGTGAGGATCAGGATGCGCGAGGCGGGCGCGAGCAGCCCGATCCGCTCGATCGCTTGGACGCCCGGCATGCCGGGGAGCCTGATGTCCATCAGCACGACGTCGGGGCGCAGGTCGACCACCAGCTTGACGGCGTCTGGGGCGTTGGCGGCCTCGCCGACAACGTCGAGCCCGTCATTGCTCAGCGCCTGCGCGAGCGCGCCGCGGATCAGATGCTCGTCGTCAACCAGAACGACCGTGATCGGCCGTCGCTGTGCCTTGGAGAGGTCCCGCTGTGTCGGCATCTGGCCCTAATCGCCGAAGGTTCTGTGCGAGCAACAATCTACAGGTCTCCACGGCCTGTGAATGTCAGTCGGCGGCCAGCGCGCGTAGTTCGTTGGGGCTCCCTCCCAGTCCGTTCTGATCCCCCAAGTGGTCCTGAACGGGCCTCGCGGCTAGGTCTGAAGCGGCCATATGCAAGCGCCGCGCCGGTGCGTAACGTCCGATCAATCCCTCCCCCGCCCCAGCGGTCGGCGTCAGCCCCTACTGCTGTTCAGACGCCGACCGCTATCGGACCGACCTGCAGCGCCGGGAAACGGTTATGAGCGCCCGTTCGCAGCCAGGTCGGGGGTTACTTCAGAGAAGAAGAAACGTTCTCTGAAGCAGCGGGTCCGCCCCCTCCCCGCGATCACCACAACCGGTCCAGGCGCCCGGGGCGAGACTCGCGCGCGCCGGCGCTCGCTCGGGCCGCGCGCGTTTTGGCCTCCCGGTCCGCAGACCGCTCACCCGGCCTTCGTGGGCCGCAAATCCGGTCGCAAGTGTTCCGGTCAGCCGTGTCGATACCCCCTACAGTCAATTGAACACCCTCCGGATCTTCCAGCGAAGAGAGAGCATGTCATGGACAGCAGCCGCACAACCCGCTACGACGCTTACAAAGCAGTTCGCGGTCTGGTTGAAGAGCTCCGCAACGTAAAGCTGTTCGACGCCGAAGCCGACAGCATCCTGTGGGCAGCTGAAGGGCTCCTGCTCGCAAACTCCCCGACCGACGCTGAAGCCCTGCAAGCTCGAACGACGTTCGACACGCTGATGCAGGGCCTTGCCGCCAAACGCTGGAAGGACAACGGCCCGACCACCGCCGCCTTTCAGCGTCAGCGACTCGTCGAAGCTTTCGCCGAGTGCGCGCCACTGGAAACCGTCTCGGCGTCCGCATAGCAATCCCGATCCACGGGCGCAGGTGACGGCGCCGCTCACCTCTCCGCCGGCTCCTGGCTGGATATCCGGACACGCGACGCGGAAGCTGTGCAATCGCGCACCTGAGGAGCAAGCTCGGCATCGCCACGCCCGCCACCTGTCACACACCACGATCACGGCCCGTTCGCGTAACGTTGAATACCTCACGGGCTATGCGACGATCCGGGCGGGCTGGAGCGACGCAGCCGAGCTCTCACGTGACGTATACGTGACAAAGATGGATATGGATTCCTCATGCCGGTTGCGGGACGCCATCCGCGCGCACCGCGCATGATCACGCGCCCGGAGCAGATCTCGCAGCCCCTGAAGCTCGGCGGTCGGGGGCGCACGAACCGCAACAACCCCGCCCGGTACAGCGACACGAGCTTCGCGCGTCGCGCCGATCGGTCTTCACGCGATCGCCCGTCCGGATCGGGTGCTGTGGAACACCGTGTACATGAACGCCGTTCTGGACCAGTTCCGCGTCGCTGGCCACTACTCGACGAGGACGTGACCCGACTCTGGTGGCGCAGTGCGGACGCACCCTGGACGGCGCGGTCCGTGATGGACCCGACGCGCTGCTGTCCTCCCAGCGCGCGGAGCTTGACCGCTTCTGGGAGTCCGCAGACGTTGTGGTCGAGTCAGGGGAGGGAGCCAGGATGCAGCAGGCGATCCGCTGGAACCTGTTTCAGCTCTGTCAGGCGACCTGGCGCGTGGAAGAAGCCGGGGTGCCCGTGGCCGCGTCGCCAGTCGGGGTACCGAACCGCTTCCAGAAGGTCCCAACCACGAGGTCGGCATCGTCGATCTGCATGCGCTCGTCAATCAGGCCCTGCGGGCCCTCGAGGTGAAGACCCGGTCGCGCGTCGGTCTCCCCACGCCACACCGACAGCCGACAGCCCTGCGCCGGCGCCACCCGGCGGTTGAGCTCATCGACGACTGAGACCACCGCCTTGCGCTCGGCCATCACGTCGCCTGGTGAGACCACCACAACCCGCACGACCTCAACGTCACGATCCTTCATGCATCGCAGCGTAATCGCAGCCCCTCGGTCGCGCCTGCCGTCCCGAACGCCTCATGTCAATTTCCGAACTCCCCTGCGCGAGTTGCGGAGTGTTTGCAGGTCGAGTGCCGAGGGCCGCGAACATCTCGGTTGTCTGGGTTCCTATGCCCGGCGGGACGATCTGACCTGTGTTCCTGTGCGCGCCGGCGAGGACCTCATAAGTTCGCCGCGTCTGCGCCGACAGCAGCAGGGGTCCTGCTCTCGCGAATCTGCGGGTCCCGTGCTGACGGGGGGGGGAACGCATGCTCGGGTTGCCGTGATCGGCACCCCTCAGCATGGGGTTGATCTTTGGTGTCAGTTGATGTCGCTTCGGGTGCTGAGGGCTAAGCCGATGACGGCGAGTACGGCGGTCCAGGCGATCAGGGCGCCGGCGCCGGCGCCTGGTGAGAGCAGGTGGTGAGTTCTGAGTCCCATGAGCGCGTCCGAGGCGCGGGTTGGCGTGAACCGCCCGACGGAGGGGACGAGGCCGAAGAGGAGGTTGTCGACGACGAGGCCCCAGGCGAGGAGCGTGATGATTGCGCCGACTTGGTTGTGGATGATCGCTCCGAGGCCGGCGCCGATCGCGCCCCACAGGGCCGCGCCGGCGAGCCCGCCGAGCGTGAGTAGCAGGACATCGCTGCTGGTGAGCGCGATCGTGATACCACGCGCGTCGAGGATTGCGTAGCCGATCGCCCAGCCGATCGCCTCGCTGAGGATCCCGAATGTGATTCCGGCGAGCATGCCGACGACGACCTTGGCGGCGAGGACGTGTGAGCGCTTGGGGTTGAACAGGATCGTCGGACGGATCGTGCCGTAGCGGTACTCGCTGGTCACCAACAGAACACCCGCGAGCGCCGCGAACACGCCTGCGAGACTGCTCAGGGCCAGCAGCTGACGTTGGTTCTGCTTCCCCATGAGCCCGGATGGGTGGCTGAGCAGCCCGGTGAGCAGCGTGAAGAGCAGGATCAGCGCGGCCAAACCGAGGATCAGCCCGATCGTGGTCCGGGTCGAGCGGAGCTTCAAAAGCTCTGCCCTGATTTGCGCGGTCATGCCGGTGCCTCCGAGGTCAGTTCGAGGAAGATGTCTTCGAGCGAGCCGCTGTCGGCCACCAGCTCGTGAACCGGGATGCCAGCCGCGAACGCGATCTCACCGACCCGCTCACTCGGTGCGCCTTGCACGAGCAGCGAATGGTCGGTACCGGTCGTCACTTGTAAATCCACTGCGCGGAGAGCGCTCGCGAGCATCGATAGATCGGCAGCACGGACGCGGACTGCGCCGCCAGCGCGCGCGGTCAGCTCTGCCAGCGGGGACTCGATCACCAGCCGTCCGCGACTGATGATCAGCACCTGGTCAACGGTTTGCGCTACCTCCGCGAGGACGTGGCTCGAGACGAGCACCGTACGACCCTCTGACGCCAGTCGACGCAGGAAGTCACGGAGCCAGCGCACGCCCTCCGGGTCAAGCCCGTTGGCCGGCTCATCGAGGATCAGCAACTCCGGGTCGCCGAGCAGCGCCGCCGCGAGTCCGAGTCGCTGGCGCATCCCCAGCGAGTACCCCTTCACGCGCCGGTGCGCCGCCCCGGTGAGTTCCACCAAGCTCAGCACCTGATCGACGCGCACGTCAGGAACATCAACAGCGCGTCCAAGCATCCGCAGGTGGTCGCGGCCTGAGCGACCGGGGTGAAAATCACTCGCTTCCAACACAGCGCCGACCCGCAGTGCAGGACGCTCAAGCTCGGCGTACGGGCGGTCGAACACGAGCGCCCGCCCGCTCGTCGGCGTCGCCAGCCCCAGGACCATCCGCAGCGTCGTCGTCTTACCGGCTCCGTTTGGTCCGAGGAAGCCTGTGATGGTCCCGGCTTCCAGCACGAATGACAGATCCGTGACCGCCGTAACCTTGCCAAAGCGCTTGGTCAGCGACTCGGCTGTGACGATCGCTGTCACTTGGGGCCCCGTGTCTGGTCAGGTTGAGCGAGCGCGGATGCGCCCAGACGTTGCCGCGCGGCCGCGCGATCGACGCCTAGCGCGCCCAGCAGCACTGCCGCAGGATCTGGTGGTTGGAGCGTGAGGATCTGGGCCAGCACCTGCTGGGCCGTGACGTAGAGCCTCCGACGGTTGCGCTTAGACGCTGCCTCAAGCACTTTCTTTGCCGCGGGGGTCATGCGGAGGCGATCCTTTTGCATGACGTCTCTGATCGTCGGCTTCTTCGGCACGGCGCGCATCCGCAGTGGGGGAGCGTCGATGCCGGACCCCAGGCCCACGGCACCCAAGGCTTCACGATCGAGCGACTCAAGGGCCTGTCGAGCTTGCTGCAGGCTCACGCCCAACACGGCTTCGATCGAGGGATCCTCGAACAAGGCGAGCAAGACGTGATCGGTGCCCGCTCGGCGATCACCTCGGCGTCGAGCCTCCTCACCGGCCCGCAGACAGATGGCCCAGCCGTGAAGCACCTCTGGCGCAGCGGATTCGGTGGTCATGAAGACTCCTTGTTGTATTTGGTGTGCACGGATTGGCGGGTGACGCCCAAGGCGTCTCCGATCTGCTGCCACGACCAGCCCTTTTCCCGGGCCAACGCGACATGGTCCGCCTCGACCCTCTCCGCCAGCCGATGGAGCGCCAACGAAGCGCGGAGCCCCAGCGCCGGGTCGTTGGACGCGATCGCGGAGGCGATGTCTTCGGCATTCATGGCCGTCAGTCTAGACTGACGGCAGGACGTTTGTCAACCCAAACTGACGCCGTGTGGTCGGCTTTGAGCTGAAATGCTTCCGCCGTAACCCGCCCGCCGCAGTGTTGAACTTCGCGCTGCCCGTCGTGGTCGTGCTGATCCTGCTCGGCACGCCACGTGCTCGAGCACGAGTTGCTTGGCCCGGTCGAGGAGACGCTGATGCGCCACGCCGAGCCGCGTTTGGAGGCCGAGCACCGACCGACCAGCTCGCGCAACTGCTCAGGCTCGACCGTCGGCTCGGCCACCAGCAGAGCCACGTCGAACAACCCCAGCTCGAGGTCGAACCGCTGCAGCGCCCCCTCGAGGGCCCTCGTAACGATGAAGGGGAAAGCGCGGCAGCAAGCTCCCGCCAGCCTCCCTGCAGGGGTTTATCCGATCTTGTTCCGCGCGGTCGATCGGGTGTCGACCCTGGCGATGCAGATGTCGTCGCCATAGGTTCGAGCCGACGCCGGCCTGGCGGGAGCTGGTCGACGTCGACGTACAGGCGCTCGTTTCAGGCCTCCGCCAGAGGAGCTCGTGTCCACCGGACGTCATCATATGTGCAGCGCGACCAAGGAACGATGACGAGGAGGGGTGGAGAGATGGCTGAAACCGAGAAGGCGATCCTTGCGGGCGGATGCTTCTGGGGTGTCCAGGATCTGATCCGCAAGCTCGATGGTGTGAGCGGCACGCGCGTTGGCTACACCGGCGGTGACACGCCCAATGCGACCTACCCCAACCACGGCTCGCATGCGGAGGCGATTGAGATTCTGTTTGACCCGGACCGCATCTCCTACCGGGACCTGCTGGAGTTCTTCTTTCAGATTCACGACCCGACCACGAAGAACCGTCAGGGCAACGACGTTGGCGCGAGCTATCGCTCGGCGATCTACTACGTCGACGAAGCACAACGGCGCATCGCCGAGGACACGATCGCCGATGTCGACGCCTC
Organism: Solirubrobacteraceae bacterium; assembly: GCA_052148275.1. Taxonomy (GTDB): domain Bacteria; phylum Actinomycetota; class Thermoleophilia; order Solirubrobacterales; family Solirubrobacteraceae; genus Palsa-465. Next base: position 43,224 of record JBKQIR010000277.1, on the reverse strand, counting down.
CGGCCTGTGGCCGGGCAACGTCGTCACCGAGGTGGCGCCCGCCGGACCGTTCTGGGAGGCGGAGCCCGAGCACCAGGACTACCTCGAGCGCTACCCCAACGGCTACACGTGCCACTTCGTCCGTCCGGGCTGGAAACTGCCGCGACGCGCACAGGAAGCGGCGCACTGAGCTGACGCAAGGCAGCCGACCGCTGGCCGCGTCGATCTGGCGACTCAGCTATCCGACGGCGAGACCGGCGTCGGCAGCAAGGAACGCAACCGCATCGCCGGCCGCCAGCGGCAACTGTGGATCGCGACTGATCTGATCGCCGTTGAGCGCCGCGACCACGTGCTCGCCCAATGTCACGCCGACCGCCAGGGCAGCCGCGCCTAGCGTGCACGCCCGGACCGTCTCCCGCCACGGGCCCGACGTAGGGGCCAGGGTTCCAACACGCTCAACTTCCACCGCCGGCGCAGGAAGCGCCCGCGTCCGGAGGTAGTCAGCGGGCTCGTTGAGGTTCCGGACCGAGCTCAGGTCGGGGTCCAGTCGCGCCAGCTCAGGATCCGCCAGCAGGGCGTCTTCGTCCAATCGCGCGACACGGCATTGGTCAAAGATGAACGCCAGCCGGAGGCGGCCGGAGGCGATCAGATCCTCGACGGCCCCCAGCAGACTCGTCCGGTAAGCGGCGGCCAGCGGTTGTCGATGCCCGCCGACCTCCGGCAGGGCGACATCCTCGCGCTCACCCAGCGCGCCGACCACGCGCGCCACGAAGGCTGGGTGAAGCAGCGGCACGTCGGTCGAGGACAGGTAAGCGACAGAGGCCCGATCTCCGATCGCCCGCAGCCCGCCGGCGAGCCCCTGCAGCGGACCGAGACCCTCCTGGGCGTCCTCGACGATCTCAACCTCACATGCGAGCTCCGGGAGTGGCTGCCCGGGAGCCCGGACGACGATCACGGGGCCGCCCACCGCGCGCGCCACCAGTCCGGTGACGCGGCGCAGCAGCGTGGAGCCATGCCACTCGAGCGCAGCTTTCGCTGAGCCCATGCGAGACGATCGGCCACCCGCAAGAACGATGCCCGCCGCGTCGCGCATCTGTCCGATGGTACGGGCTCGATTGGCTTCGATCGGCTGAGCCCTCGGCTGGGGCCGCCACCCTTTGCATCGCGCCGCCGGCCAGCTTTGAGGAGATCACGCGCGAGTACATCGCGCAGATGATGTTCCCGACCGAAATCGTCACGGCGCGCAAGCCGCGCGCCTGACGCCTACCGCCGCCGACTCGGCGGCTGCACATTTCTCGCTCGATCGCGCGGCTGCTTGCGTGGGAGGGTGCGCCGTTCAGGCTGGGTAGCGCCGGCATTCCTCAGGCCAGTCCTCGGTGGCGCCGGGGCGCTGCTGATCCTCGCGAGCATCGCGTAGCCGCCCGAGGCGCGCTCGATCGTGCGCCCGCCGGCTCAGCTGAGCTCTTGCACGAGTTGCTCGACGCGCGCGGCGATCTCGTCGCGCGTCGCGCGGACCTCGGCGATCGGGCGGCCCTTCGGGTCTGGCAGCTCCCAGTCGAGGTAGCGCTTGCCAGGGATCACTGGGCACGCGTCGCCGCATCCCATCGTGACCACGACATCGGCCTGCTCGGCCAGCTCGCGGGTCAGTAGCTGCGGCCGGCGCCGGGAGAGGTCGATTCCGAGCTCGCTCATCACCTCCACGACCTCTGGGTGCACGCGGGCGTCCGGGTCCGCGACGCTCCCGGCCGAGATCGCCTGGTGGCGTCCCTGCGCGGCGCGCTCGAACAGCGCAGCGCTCATCTGGGAGCGCCCAGCGTTATGAAGGCAGACAAACAGTGCGGTAGCCATCTCAGCGCACCGTAACCGACGCAGCGAGCTCACGCAGCACGGCCGTCCCGTGGGCACATCCGGCTGCCAGCCGACCAACCAGGTACCCCTCACCGAGAGTCGCTTGACGCTTTCGATGTAAGCGCTCTCGCTCGCGGCGCGAGCGCGGAGCGTCGCTTGCGCAGTTCCGGCGCGGCGTGCACGAGCGCTCCGGCGAGGTGCGCAGCAGGGTCGGTCGCCGACAGCGTGACCTCGTGCCCGCGGTCCGCCAGCGCGAGCGCGGCCGCCAACGTCGTCTTGCCCACACCGCCCTTCCCCATCGTCATCACCACGCCGCTCGGCGCCGGGTCGAGCGCGTCGATCAACTCGCACAATTCCACGTCAGCGACCTCGCCCCCAGCTGACGCCGACACGGCGAGAGAGCCGGTCAGCTGCCGCAAAGCCCCGACCCCCCGTCAGATCGCCGCCGGTCCGCGCGACCCAAGCGGCCGGCAGCGGCGCATGTTGCGCCGGGCGTCGGCGAGCGCGGCGACCTGCCGCTCCCCGAACGCGAACGCGCCAGGATCAGCACCCAGATCATCCAGCAGCCCGTTGAGGCGGGGTCGGTCGAGACCGACTCGGCCCGTGTCCTGCTCGACGCCTCAGACGCAGGCCAACCACGGCGCCGTCGGGTTTGCGAGCGCGGATGATCGCCGCGATCGCGTGCTCATGCACCCGGTGCGTCTCGCGGATCTCGAGATCGACAAACCCTGCCGCGCGCAACCCGTCGCTGAACTGCTCCTCGGTCAACGCCCCGGCGATGCACCCCGTATACGCGGCCAGATCAGCGCCCGTCTGCTCATCCATCTCAGCACTTGCGATTACGTCCGAGACAGCGAGGCGCCCCCCCGGGGCGCAGCACCCGCGCAGCCTCCGCCAGCACCCGGGGTTTATCGCCCGAGAGATTCAAAACACAGTTGGACACTACGACATCGACGCTGGCATCCGCAAGCGGGATCTCCTCGATATACCCCTTCACGAACTCGACGTTCTCAACACCCGCCGCCGCGGCGTTCGAGCGCGCCAACTCGAGCATCTCATCGGTCATATCCAGCCCGATCGCCTTCCCGGCAGGGCCGACGCGCCGCGCGCTGATCAGCACATCCGCGCCCGCGCCCGACCCCGCGTCCTTCTCAGACGGCTCACAACAACTCGCCCGCGCCTCCGGTGAACAGCACGCCGAGGCGGCGCTCAGGTTGGGACCGGTGATCAGCTCAGCCATGCGGTCAGCTCCTTCAGGGCATCGGTCGCAACGCAGTAATAGGCCCACCGGTGACGACGCTCGACCTCGACCAGCCGAGCGTCGACGAGCTTCTTCATATGGTGGGATAGCAGCGACTGATGGATCTCAAACAATGCGATCAGCTCGCACTGGCAGACCGGAACGTCGCTGCGACGCAGCACGTCCAAGATCTGCACCCGCAACGGCTCGGCCATCGCCTTCGCGACCGCCGCGATCCGCTCCGCATCGAGCGCATTGTCCAGCCCGGCCGACGGAGCGCAACACGGCGACGAAGCCGAGCGCAAGCAACGCGAACGGGCGACCAAACGCCTGATCGCCCGCCTCGACGCGCTCGGACACGCCGTCACGCCCGTTTAGCCTGGATCCATCGGAGATAGTGGATCCAGGTTTAGGCGCTCATCTTGTGTTCGTCGTGGCAGAAGAGCACGCGCGATTGTGCGGACGCCGCGTGGTGCTCGAGCGGGGCGGGGCGTCCGAGATGGAACCCTTGGCCGTATGCGACGCCGATGTCGCGCAGCTCGCGGGCGAGTTGCTCCGAGCTGACGTATTCGGCGACGGTCGGGAGCCCGAGCCCTTCGGCGACGTAGACGACAGCCTCGACGACGAGCCGGTCGATGCGGTTCTCGGAGAGCTGCGAGACAAACTGCCCGTCGATCTTCAGGATGTCGATATCGAGCGCCTTGAGGTATGAGAAGCCGGAGAAGCCCGAGCCGAAGTCGTCGAGCGCGACGCGTGCGCCGAGAGCGCGCAGGCGCTCGCAGACCGATCGCGCGTGCTCGAGGTTCGCGATCACGTCGGCCTCTGAGATCTCGAAGATGAGGTCGGCCGGGTTCGCTTGGGCCAGGTGCAGCTGGTTGGTGATGTAAGCGATCAGCCCTGGCTCGCCGATCGTTTTCGCCGCGAGGTTTACGGCGAGTCGCCGCCCCGGCGTCGCGGCCACCATCTGTGCGGCTTTCGCGATTACCCAGCGGTCGATCGCGGGCATGTATCCGAAGCGCGCGGCGGCGTGCAGGAAGCGGTCAGGCAGGATCAGTTGGCCGTCGTCGGCCTCAATGCGGATGAGCAGTTCGTGCATTATCGTGGTGCCGCTCGCGAGCTCGACGATCGGCTGCGCGTGGAGCGTGAAGTTCTCCTCGCGCAATGCCTGCTTGAGGCGCTGTGACCAGGACAGGCCCGCGAGCACGTCCGCGCGGGTGTCGGGAGAGTAGACCGCGACGCGGTTTCGCCCGAGCCGCTTGGCGTCGTACAGCGCGAGGTCGGCCGCGACGAGCGCGTCCTCGGCCGAAGTTGTGTCGGCGTCGATGATCATCACGCCGGTCGACGCCGAGCAGACGTAACGGTGGCCGTCCCGGTCGAATGGGGAGTTCTCGATCATTCTGGACAGCGAGCGCGCGACCGCTTCGGCGCGTGCGTGGCGGGCGTTCGGGAGGATGATCGCGAACTCGTCGCCGCCGATTCGGGCGAGCACGTCGGAGTCGCGCAGCCGCGAGGTGAGGAGCTTGCCGATATACGCGATCACGCCATCGCCAAAGTGGTGGCCGAGCGAGTCGTTGACGTACTTGAAATGGTCGAGGTCGACCATCAGCAGCGCGGCTTGCTCGCCGTAGCGCCGGCAGCGTGAGAGCTGGCGGTCGAGCTCTGACTCGAACCGCCGGCGGTTGTAGAGCGCGGTCAGCGGGTCGTGGTCGGCGAGGTAGCAGAGCCGGGCGTGAAGCTCTTTGCGCTCGGTGATGTCTTGCGTCTGGGTGACGAAGTAGGCCGGCGAGCCGTGCTCGTCGCACACAACGCTGACGCTGAGCAGCACCCAGATCACGCGCCCGTCGCGGTGGATGTAGCGCGTCTCCGCTTCGTAGGTGTCCCACGGCCCGAGCGAGCGCAACCCCCGCATCGCCCCCGGAACGTCGTCGGGGTGGGTGATGGCGCAGACCGTCTTGGCCAGCAGCTCAGGCTCGCTGTAGCCGGTGATCCGGCACAGCTCGCGGTTGACCTTCATCCAGCGGCCGTCGAGGCCGACGAGCGACATCCCGATCGGAGCGTTCTCAAAGGCCCCTTCGAACCGCGCCGTGGCTTCACGTAGCTCGGCCTCACGGTGCTTTCGCTCGGTGATATCGCGAGCAGCGACCACCGTCTCAGCGATCTCTCCATGCTCGTCCGGGCGCCCACGCAGCAGCGCGTGAACCCACGCGCAGCTGCCGTCCGGACGGATCACGCGATGCTCAAGCTCCGCGGCGCCCGTCTCGCTGGCCGTTCGGGCGGCGGCCTTTACCCGCTCGCGGTCATCCGGGTGGACGAGCTCATGCGGCTGGCGGCCGACCAGCTGGTTGGGCTCGAACCCCACCACCTGCGCCGAGTTCGGGGATGCGTACACGTAACGGCCGTTCCGATCGTGGCGAGAGAGCATGTCGCCCGACAGCTCGATGACCGTCCGGAACTGCTCCTCGGCACGCGCGAGCGCCTCTTCGACCGCGACCTGGGCGGTGATGTCGCGCACAGCGCCGACCCCGCCGCTGACCTCGCCGTGCTCGTCGAGCTGAATGCTGACGAGCGCGTGCACCCATCGGCAAGATCCATCGCTGCGAAGCACGCGATGCTCGAGCTCGAAACTATCGCCCCGCGTCAACGCCGCGTTCACCTCGGCTTGCACCCGCTCGCGGTCGTGCGGATCGACGAACTCGAACGGGTGGCGACCGATCAGCTCCTCAGGCTCGAACCCGTACACGCGCTCGCACGCCGGCGAGACGTACGTGTAGCACCCTTGCGCGTCGTGGAGGCTCAGCATGTCGGCCGACTGCTCGGTGATCGTGCGGAATTTCTCTTCGGCGTGAGCGAGCGCCGCCTCAGCCTCTCGCTGGGCGGTGATGTCACGCACCGCGCCGACGCCAGCGTAGGCAACGCCGTGCTCGTCGAGCTGGACGGTCACGAGCGCGTGCACCCAGATGCAGCTTCCGTCGGTGCGAATCACGCGATGCTCGAGCTCGAACGCGTGGCCGCTCTCGCGAGCGACCTCGATTGCGCGCTGCACGAGCTCTCGATCGTCGGGATGCACGAACTCGAGACAGTGGCGTCCGATCAGCTCCTGCGGGCGATATCCGAACACGCGCTCGGACGCCGGGGAGGCGAACAGGTAGCGCCCCTCGACGTCGTGGCGCGTGAGCATGTCCGCGGACTGCTCGATCACCGCCCACAGGTTGCGCTCGGTTTCGCGCAGCGCCCGCTCAGCGCGGCGCTGCGCGGTGACGTCACGCAGTGTCAGCACGCCGCCGACGAGCAGCCCGTCGTCGTCAAACAGAGGCGACACAACCGCTTCGCAGACCTCGTCCGCCGTCAGCGACACCTCGAGCATGCTGTTCTCGCCCGCCAACGCGGCGCGCATCGCCGTCTCCAACCCCACTGCGCGAGCGCCGATGAGGTCGCTCGCGCGCGCGCCGATCAGCTGCTCGGGCCGGTATCCGTGGGCCGCGATCGCCCCGCCGGATGCCGAACAGCAGCGCAGCTCCTCATCGAAGGAGAGAAGCGTCACGCCCGGCATCTGGTCGATCGCGAGCCGTGAACGCTCGCACGAGAGATCCACGCACCTGTCCGACCTCATCGCAGCTCACCCCGCCCCGCTCGTCGGCGCTCGTCGAGGCAAACGGCCGAACTCGCGCGGATTCCCCGATGCTCCCGCACGCGCAGCCACATCATGCCTGCGTCGCCGCGTCCGCAATCGACCGACCCCAGCGCTCGACGAAGGACCTGCATTCTCCGCCCACAGAGCGATTGACCGAACACAGGCAGCGCTTGAGCAGCGAGAGCCATCACCGGCACGTGTCGCACTACCAGCGCCGCCCGCACGGCGCCAAGCACTCAGTCACACGATCAAAATCACGCATACCGGCACACACCATCCTCCAACGACCTCGGTAGCAGCATCCCAGCAGGCCAGCGCCGGCGCAACGTGGAAGACTACGGATTCCGGTCCGCCGCGGAGAAACGATCATCACACCGGCCGGCGGGCGCCCGCAGCAGGCGCCGAATGTGATAGGCGACGACGTTGAGGGATCTCTGTCCTCAAGGCGCGGCGCGTCTCGGCCGACTATTTGGGTGTGGTCGAAATGCGAGGGTCGGGGGACGGCTGCGTTCGGGGCGATGCGGGGCCGGCGGATGTGCCGCGTAAGCGCGTGCTGTTTGTCGATGACGAGGTCGACGTGCTCGACAGTTTGAGAGATGCGCTGCGTCGATATAGGCGGGTTTGGAGGATGCGTTTTGCGGCTGGGGGGATGGCGGCGCTCGCGGAGCTCGAGGCTGAGGCTGTGGATGTGATCGTTTCGGACATGCGGATGCCGGGGATGGACGGCGCTGAGCTGCTCGCGCTTGTGCAGGAGCGTTATCCGTCGACGATCCGGATTGTGCTGTCGGGTTACGCGAAGACGGAGAGCATCGCGCGCGCCGCGACGGTTGCACACCGGATTCTTGCCAAGCCTTGCAACGTCGAGGATCTCCGTCTCGTCGTTGAGCGGTCGTGCGCGCTGCATGAGCTCACCGAGCACGCCGAGCAACTTCGGGTCACGGCCGCGGCAACGACGCTCCCTTCGTGCCCAGGGCTATACATGGAGATCACGCGGATCCTTGCCGAGCCGGCGTCGGGTCCTAACGAGATCGCTGCGGTGATCGAGCGCGATACGGCGATGACGGCCAAGCTGTTGCAGCTCGCGAACTCCGCGTTCTTTGCGATTAATCGAAGCGTGAGCCGGGTACGAGACGCGGTCGTGTTCCTGGGGTCTGACACGATCAAGGCGCTCACGCTTTCCGCGGAGGCGTTCGGCAAGCTCGCGCCCCGGGGAATGCAAGGATTTTCGATCGAGGAGTTTCAGCACGACGCCACGCTGTCCGCGCGGATCGCGGCCGCGATCCTTCCGGCCGGCGCTGCGCAACAGGACGCGATCACGGCGGCGTTGTTGCACGACATCGGCCAGCTCGTCTCGATCGCCGATGACCGGCAGCGATGGCAGCGACTGGTCGAGGAGGCGCAGCGCCGCGAGCTTGCACTGCATCTCGTCGAGCAGGAGCTGCAGGGCATCACCCACGCGGCCACGGGAGCGTTCCTGCTCTCGCTGTGGGGGCTCCCGGACGGTGTCGTGGAGGCGGTTGCCCATCACCACGACCCGGGCGCGGTACCCGGCGGCACGCTCGACGCTGTCGCCGCGGTGCACATCGCCGATGCGCTCGCTCACGAGGCGAGGCCGAGCCCGGGCGGACGAACCCCGCCGCCGCCGTTGCTCGATCTGGCGTTCCTCGATCGGATCGGAGCCAGCCCGCGTCTGGGTCAGTGGCGCGAGCTGGCCGCCGAGTCCGAACGCGCGCTCGCGGACGCGAATTGCGGTTGAGGTTGATCGCCGGTGCCTGTCTTGGATCGGTGCTGGCGTCATCCAGGGTTGGGGGCTGCTGAGCAGCTAGCGCTGGCGTTCGGTGACTTCGGGCACGACTCGCGCCACGTCGAACTGCTCAGCCACGCGGGATCGAGCGCGGCCTCCGGCGAAGCGTTCACCGACCGGTAGGCGCCGGCGCGAACAGCGGCCAGGGTGGCTGGGCGCGAGCGTGATCGCGGGGCTGGGCCGGTTCTGATTAGGTTGTCGTTGCTGACAGCGGGCTTCGTGGTTCGGCTGTCGAACTCTAGGCGGCGGCCTCGATCGGCAGACGCACGACGAACGTCGTGCCGCCGTGTTCTTCGGATCTGAACGTGATGCGGCCGTGGTGGCGATCGACGACGATGGCGTGCGCGAGCGCGAGACCCTGACCGCTGCCGCGTCCGACCTCCTTGGTCGTGAAGAAGGGATCGAACACGCGCGCTGCCACCTCGGGCGGGATCCCACATCCGGAGTCACGCACGCTGATCACGACGTCGTCGCCTGCGGATTCGGTCTGCACGGCGATCGTCCCACGCTCGCCCGTCTCCCCGACGACGTCCTCGATCGCCTGGGCAGCGTTGACAATGAGGTTCAAGAAGACCTGATTGATCTCCCCGGCATCGCAGACGACCTGCGGGAGCTCTTGGAGTTGAAGGTCGACCTCGGCGACGTATTTGTACACGTTGGTCGCGACCACGAGCGTACTGCGAAGCCCCTCGTTGATATCCGTGGGTGCCATCGCGCCGCTCGACGCGTGCGCGAATCGACGCATCGCGCGCACGATCGTCGCGACGCGGTCGATCCCGCCCATGGCGCGCAGGAATGCAACCGGGAGACGCTCTTGCACGTAGTCCACGTCGATGTCCTGTTCGGCGGCGCCGACGCGCTGGAGCTCCTCGGCGTGGGGCCGTCCGGCTTCGACCGCATCGCGCAGGTCTGCGTAGGCGGCAAGCAGTTGCATCAGGTCCGCGGTCGCACCGTCGAGGAATCTCAGCGTGTCGCCGACGAACTGGATTGGCGTGTTGATCTCGTGGGCGATCCCGGCCGCGAGCTCGCCGACAGCCTCGAGCTTCTGCGCCAGACGCAGCTCTATCTCGAGCCGCTCGCGCGCGGCCTCGGCGTCTTTGGCCTGGGTGATGTCGAGCAGGATCCCCTGTCGGTAGCGGTGCCCGTTCTCCTCGTAGTTGATCGCCTGCGGCTGCATCCAGACCGAGCCGCCGTCGCGAGTGACCATCCGAAACGGGCACGCCGGCTCTCCCTTCCCGAACGCGAGCAGGTTGGCCGCGATGATCCCGCGGTCCTCGGGGTGCACGATCCGCATCATCGCGTCAGGGTCTGACTCCCAGTCCTGCACGCTGATGCCGATCAACGACTCGATCTGCGGGCTGACGTAGATCGGCGTCGGCGCGGCTCCGTTGTCGCCGAGGCCCATCACATAGACGATCCCCGGGAAGCTCATCACGAGCTTCTCGTAACGACTGACCGCCCCCTCGAACAGCCGCGTCCTTTGCTCAAGACAATCGGACAGCGATCTCGCGCGCTCGCCGACCCGCTCGGATTCCTGCAGCGCGACTGCGACCTCCAGCGTCCCCGCCACATGCATCGCGTGCACCCCCAGACGACGACAGGCCTCGGGAGGGACGCCGGTCCCGACCGGGAATCGCACGGTCAGATACCCATGCGCGCGCGGGGAGCTCACGGGCACCGACACAATCGACGCGATCTGTGAAGCCAGCTCCCAGGGCGCCAGACGTCCGCTCTCGAGAGCGTCGCGATCCCACCCTTCTCCGTAGCTGTACACCCGCCATCGCGCAGCGCCGCCGCTCCGGACCGCCAGCACCGCGCTTTCGGCGCGTACACTGCACGCGGCACGCTCGACCACGCCGTCCAGCAGCGCATCGAGATCGGCGCAGAAGCCCGGATCGCCCGCCGCCGTGCACGCCCGCGCCAGCCATCCGCAGACCGCCTCGCTCTGCTGCTCGATAGCCGCCGCCCAGTTCGCGGCAAGCGTCCGCTCGGCCCGCGGGTCCATGCCCGTTGAATCGGACGCGGCCGTCTCGCCTTGAGCCCCCACCGCACGTCAATCAGGAGCAGGTGTCCAGATCTGCGCGATGACGCATTTGGCCAGGCGGGTCATCGCTTGTTCGTGCGGTTGGATGTTCGGCTCGGTCCGGCAACGGATCAGCGAGGGTTTCGAGGAGCGCGCCAATAGGGGTCGGTTTACCTATGTAGTAGCCCTGGGCGTAGTCGACGCCAAGTCGCGTGATGATCCTTTGGGTCTTTTCGTCGGTGACGAATTCGGCGATCGTTTCCTTGCCGAGCCCTTGGGCGATTCGGACGACGGCCTCGATGACGAGCTGGTCGATGTGGCCGTTGGCCGCGTGCTGGACGAATTCGCCGTCGATCTTGACGTAGTCAAACGGAAGGTGCTTGAGGTAGTAGAAGGATCCAAACCCGGAGCCGAAGTCGTCCAGCGCGAACCGGCATCCGTGCGCGCGCAGGCGCTCTGCGAACGTCTGGGCTTGGGCGATGTTGGCGACAGCTGCGGTCTCCGTGACCTCGAAGATCAGTCGCGTAGGGTTGATCGTCCCCGTGCGCAGTCGGCTCTCGATCGCGTGCAGGAGCTTTGGGTCGCCGAGCAACACGCCCGAGATGTTGACCGCCAGCTGAAGCTGGGGGTGCCGCTCGATCAGTTCGATCGCATGCCGCGCCCACGCCTCCAACCGCGCCCACGCCTCCAGCCGCGCCGCTCCTCCTCGCTCAACGTGATCCCAACCGGCTCTTGTCCCGGTGGGTTCCACTCTGGGATACCCGCGCCTCCCATGCTTGCGGATGAGGCTGCGGAGGATTGACGCGGGAGGCCTACTCCGGGGAAGTGGGTTGGATGCCGCGTAGCAGCATCAGCGAGCGTCCGATCAGTGTGACGGCGGCCGATGAGGCGACAGAGCGTCCAACTGCAACGGGATCCGCGGTGTCGATCTCGACTTCCCAGTGGAGGGAGGAAAGCGACTGTGGGACGCTGAACTCGAGTGGCTCCCACCACGCGTTGAGCATCATTAGGAATGGATCGTCGGCACGCCCGCGGTCGCCTGTGGCTCCGCTCAGCGACATCGTGATTGCCCGCGCGAAGGACGCGTTCCAGTCCTCCGAGGTCATCAGAGCACCGTCCGGCGTGAACCAATCCAGATCGTCACGAGTGGTCTCGGGCGCTGGCGTGCCGTGGAAGAATTGGTGGCGGCGGAACACCGGGTGCTGTTCGCGTAGAACGCAGAGGCGCGCCGTGAAGTCGACGAGTTCGGCTTGGTCGGCGACGGCGCTCCAGTCGAACCAGGTGAGCTCGTTGTCCTGGCAGTAGGCGTTGTTATTGCCGCCTTGGCTGCGCGCGAACTCATCGCCGCCGAGCAGCAGAGGTACGCCTTCGGACAGCAGCAGCGTGGCGATGAAGTTGCGTCGCTGGCGGGCGCGCAGCGCGAGCACCGCGGGGTCGGTCGTGGCGCCCTCAACTCCGCAGTTCCAGCTCCGGTTGTCGTCGGTTCCGTCGCGGTTGTTCTCTCCGTTCGCCTCGTTGTGCTTAGCGTTGTAGCCGCTGAGATCGGCGAGCGTGAAGCCGTCATGCACTGTGACGAAGTTAACCGACGCGGATGGTCGCCGACCGCCGTGTCCGAACAGGTCCCGCGAGCCGCTCACACGTGTAGCGAAGTCGGCAAGCGCGCCAGCTGTTCCACGCCAGAAGTCCCGCACCGTGTCGCGATATTTGCCGTTCCACTCGCTCCATCCGGCTGGGAACTGCCCGAGGTCGTAACCGCCCCAGCCAATGTCCCACGGTTCTGCGATGAGCTTCGCGCGCGAGAGCACGGGATCCTGTCCAACCGCCTCGAAGAACGACGAATACGGGTCGAAGTCACTCGTCGCGCGACCGAGGGCGGCCGCGAGGTCGAAGCGAAAGCCATCCACGTGCATGTCCTGAACCCAGTAGCGCAGCGCGTCCATCACTAGGCGCAGCGCTTGCGGGCGGTGCAGGTCGACGGTATTGCCACAGCCGGTGTCGTCGACGTAGCGCGAACGGTCATCCAGAAGCCGGTAGTAGGCCGCGTTGTCGATGCCGCGAAAGCACAACGTCGGCCCGGACTCGCCGCCCTCAGCGGTGTGATTGAAGACCACGTCCAGGATTACCTCCAGACCGGCCGCGTGTAGCGCGCGGACCATCTGGCGAAACTCGTCGACTTGACCCCCGCCGTCGCCCGCTGATGAGTACTCGTTGTGAGGCGCGAAGTAGCCGATCGACTGATATCCCCAGTAGTTGCGCAGCCCGCGCTCGACCAGCGCCGCGTCGTGCACGAACTGGTGCACTGGGAGCAACTCAACGGCGGTCACGCCGAGCCGCTTGAGGTGTGCGACCGAAGCCGGATGCGCGAGTCCGGCGTAGGTTCCGCGCAACTCCTCGGGCAAGCCGGGATGGAGCTTGGTGAAAGCCTTGACGTGGACCTCGTAGAAGATCGAATCGGCGATTGCCCTGCTGGGCCCGCGGTCCTCACCCCAATCGAAGTCGCCAGCCACGAGCACCGAACGCGGCACGTACGGGGCCGAATCAGTGCCATCCGGTCGATTGGGGTCGTCGGACGCGTGACCGAACACCGCCGCGTTCCAACGCACCGCGCCCGCGACGGCGCGCGCATACGGGTCGAGCAGCAGCTTCGCGGGATTGCAGCGAGCGCCCGATGCCGGCTCCCACGGGCCGTGCACACGAAAACCGTAGCGCTGTCCGGGCCGCAGATCCGGCACATAGCCCCGCCATACGAAGCCGTCGCCCTGATCGAGGCTCCAGCGTACCTCCTCGCCCGCGTCGTCGAAAAGGCAAAGCTCGACTGCCTCCGCCGCGCTGCTGAACAAGGCGAAGGTGGCGCCACTGCCATCATGATGGGCGCCCAACGGAGCCGCATCCGGAACCTCGCGCGCCTGGTGCGGGAACTCGACTGTCATCAGGGACCTCCGCTCACGCCGGCTTAGAACTTGGACGATCGGTCAGGGTATGACCTCTCCGATTCACCGTCAAGGCGTATCTACCCCACATACGGCCTCCGCCGACTGTCGGGCAAGGTTGTCGCGCCGCCGTAGGCTCCGCGTCGCAGGGGCCTCACGATCGCCACTTCGAGCGCGGAGCCCGAAAACAAAGTTGAACAGGGCTATCTGACGACGATGGCGGGAGCAGGATTCGAACCTGCGAAGGCTGAGCCAACGGATTTACAGTCCGTCCCCTTTGACCGCTCGGGAATCCCGCCGCTGCGGCAACGCTAGTTTATCGACCGTGCCCGCTGCAGATCACGCGGTCGTGTCGCCGGCACGAGCAGCGCCCGGGACGCCGGATGAACCGGCACGGGACTGGCCTCGGCCCGCAGGCCGAGGCCAAGCGTCCACGCCGTCATTCTTATGAGGCGTCGCGCAGGCGCTGCGCCTCCGGCAGTGCCTCGAGCTTCTTCAGCGTGTGATTCTCGATCTGGCGGATCCGTTCGCGGGTAACGTTGAATGCGCGGCCGACCTCCTCGAGCGTGTAGGGGCGCTCGCCGGTGAGGCCGAAGCGCATCTCGATCACCTCGCGCTCGCGCTCCGGCAGCGCCGCAAGCGCGCGGCGCAGGTTCTCGCGGCGCAGCCGCTCGGCCGCGAGCTCGAACGGCGACTCCGCCGTCTGATCCTCCACGAAGTCGCCGAGCTCCGACTCCTCCTCCTCGCCGATCGGCTTCTCCAGCGAGATCGGCTGCTGAGCAAGCCGCAGGACGTCGCGCACCTCGCGCACGGTCGTCTTCAGCTCGGCGGCGATCTCGGCAGGGGTCGGATCGCGACCCAGCTGCTGAACGAGCTGACGCTCGACATGCACGACGTTGTTGAGCTTCTCGACCATGTGCACGGGAATGCGGATCGTGCGGCCCTTGTCGGCGATCGCTCGCGTGACCGCCTGACGAATCCACCAGGTCGCGTAGGTGGAGAACTTATAGCCACGGCGGTAGTCGAACTTCTCGACCGCCCGTATCAAGCCCATCGATCCTTCCTGGATGAGATCCAGGAAGGTCAGGCCGCGGCCGAGGTAGCTCTTGGCGATCGAGACCACGAGGCGCAGGTTCGCCTCGATCATGTGCTGCTTGGCATCCATGTCGCCGCGCTCGATCCGTCGCGCGAGCATCACCTCTTGCTCGGCCGTCAGCAGCCCGACTCGGCCGATCGCACGTAGATAGAGTCGCAGCGAATCGAGGCTCGGCTCGACCGTGAGGTCGACCTCCACTTTCTTGCGAGCGCCCTGGACGGCCTCGACTGATGCGACGGCGTTCGCCTCCACGGTGCTCATCTCCGAGCGCGCGAGGCGCCCGTCGGCCTCGACGACCACGATCCCGTGCTCCTCGAGGTAGGCGTGCAACTCCTGGACCTGTTCCTTCGTCGCCTCGATCTCCTCGAGGCAGGTTGCAATCTGCTCAAAGGTCAGAAAGCCGCGCTCCGCGCCTTCGGCAATCAGCGGGCCGAAATAGTCGAGCTCGGCGATCTGCTCGTTTTCCTCGAGCAGCGCCAGTGCCTGATTGCTCACTCCCTCCCAACTCCCTCCACTCAGCTTCGAGGGCCCCCCTCCGGGGCTCTCCCATCTGGGTAACTCCCTCTCATCCTCAGGCTGGGCCCGAGAACGGCTGATTCATACCACAATCCGGCGGTTGGACACCATGACCGCCTGGCACCTTCGCGGCGCAGATCGTCCCCTCGCTAACCTGAAATGGCGAAATGGCGATCGAAGAACACATCCAAGCGTCGACGATCGACGTACAGTCCCAGGCGCCGCCAGTCCAGCTGAGCCTGTCGCAGGTCGGCGTCACCGCCGTCGAGAAGGTGATCCGTGTCCGCCACCACAGCGGCGACGCGGGCGCTGAGCGAGCCGGCGCGCCGCAGCTCTTCTTCGCGCGATTCGAGTGCGTCGTCGACCTCGGCCTCGACCAGAAGGGAGCGCACATGTCGCGCTTCGAGGAGGTCGTCAACGAGGCGATCGGCCAGGTCGTGCTCGGTGAGGTGACGTTCAAGGTCGAGACGCTCGCCGAGCACATCGCGCAGCTCGTGCGCGAGCGTCAGGGCGCCCGGCGCGCGGAGGTCACCATCCACGCGCGCTTCCCCGAGTACAAGCCGGCCCCGGTGTCCGGGATCCAGACGCAGGAGCTGTACACGCTTCACGGCTCCGCGATCGCCACCGAGCGCGGCACCCGCAGGATGGTGGGCGTCACCGCCCAGGGCCTGACCGCCTGCCCGTGCGCGCAGGAGATGATCGCCGCCAAGGCGCGCGAGCGGCTCGCCGACGAGGGCTTCGACGCCGACGAGATCGACCGGATCATCGACGCCGTGCCGGTCGCGACGCACAACCAGCGCGGACTGGGCACGCTGCACATCGGCGTGATCGAGGATTCGACGGCAGACATCGACGCCGCGATCCTGCTCGAGATTGCCGAACAGGCGATGTCCTCGGAGATCTACGAGCTGATGAAGCGCTCCGACGAGGCGCACGTCGTAGAGAAGGCGCACCGTCGCCCGCGGTTCGTCGAGGACTGCGTCCGCGAGATGATCAAGGGCGTTGTCGAAGCATTCGCGGAGCTCGAGGACAGCGCGTTCGTGGCCGCGCGTCAGGAGAACCTCGAGACGATTCACCAGCACAACGTGATCGCGGAGCGATTCGGGACGCTCGGTGAGATCCGCCGGGAGATCGAGACGGGCCTGACCTCGCCGGTGCACACGAGCCGGCGGGCCTGGCTCGACGCGACGCCCTGAGAAGCCGGAGAAGTAGTCGGCGCGCATCCGAAAGCCTTGATACGCCCGCCGGCACGATCTCGTAGGGTTAGGAACATGCCACTGATCCCGATGGTGATCGAGCGCACCGCCCGCGGCGAGCGCGAGTTCGACATCTACAGCCGCCTGCTCAACGAGCGCATCATCTTCCTCGGGTCGCCGATCGACGACATGATCGCGAACCTCGTCGTCGCACAGTTGCTGCACCTCGAGTCCCAGGATCCCGACAAGGACATCTCGATCTACATCAACTGCCCGGGCGGCTCGATCTACTCGGGTCTGGCGATCTACGACACCATGCAGTTCATCAAGCCGCAGGTGCAGACGATCTGCATCGGGATCGCGATGTCGATGGGGTCGCTGCTGCTGATGGCCGGCGAGAACGGCAAGCGGTTCTCGCTGCCCAACAGCCGGATCCTGATCCACCAGCCGTCGGCGGGGTTCGAGGGTCAGTCGACCGACATCGAGATCCACGCGCGAGAGATCATCAACGTCCGAGGTCGGATCGACGAGATCTACGCGCGCCACACCGGCCAGTCCGTGGAGCAGGTGCACTCGGACATGGAGCGCGATCGGTTCTTCAAAGCCGACGAGGCCGTCGAGTACGGGCTCATCGATCGCGTGATCGCACACCACTGACGCCGATCACCCGCGGGTGTTTCGACCCTGCTAACGACTTGTTCATCTCGCAGGGCGCGGGGTCTGGTAGCACTCCTCGCGTGTACCTGCTCGACCGGACGGAGCACAGGGGAGCGATGGCGCTTGCGCTCTCGCTGGTCGGTGCGCTCGCGCTGACGCTCGCACTCGCGCTCACGCTCTCCTCCAGGTTCCCGCAGGCGCTCGGAGCCAGGACCGGCGGCGCGCTGCCCCCGAGCAGCGGCGTCGCCCATCGCAACGACGCCGCGGGCGGGCAGCACGGCGTGAGTGGCGCCGCAGCGCTCGCCCGGCTGCGCTCGCTGCCGCTGCAGGCTCAGTCATCGATCTCCGGCGCGCTCGGCGGGACCGGGTCGCGCTACGCTGCCCTCTCCGTGCGTGGCGGCTGGCAGTTGCAGGGCGGCGCCGTCAGCGCACGGATCGCCCGCGACGGGTCCGTGACCGTCGGCGCCGGCGGCGGCCTGATGTCGTTGCGGCTGCTCGGGGCCGGCCGGCCCGGCCTTGTGGGCCGGGCGACGACGCTCGCGACGGGTGGCGTGATCCGCGCGCACGGCAACCGGGTCCTCGATGCCTACGGCGGCCTCACCGAATGGCTCGCGGCCGGGCCGCTCGGAGTCGAGCAGGGCTTCACGGTGACGCGCAGGCCGGCGGGCGGTGGCCCGTTGACCGTCGCGATGCGGCTCGGCGGACAGATGCGAGCCCGGCGTGTGGGCGACACCGTGCTGTTCGGATATCCGGCCGGAGGCGGGCTGCGCTACGGCGGGCTCGTCGCGCTGGACGCCCGCGGACGTCGGCTGCACGCCTCGCTGCAACTCGACGGACATCTCCTGCTGTTGCGCGTGCTCGACCGTGACGCGCGCTATCCCGTGCGCATCGACCCGCTGTTCGAGAGCAGTTTCGAGCTGGTCGGTGACTGCCCCGGCAACTGCTTCGGCAACCAGGGCCAGTACGAGCAGGGTCTCGGCTGGTTCGGATACAGCGTCGCTCTGTCCGCCGACGCCGGCACGGTGCTGATCGGCGCCCCGCACAATTCGCACGACGTCGGTGCGGTGTGGGTGTTCACCCAGGTTAACGGCGTATGGACGCAAGAGGCGCAGCTCCTCGGAAACTGCGTGGCGCTGTGCGGCGGGCCGGACGGCACCGGGGAGATCGGCGGCGGCGAGTTCGGCTACAGCGTCGCACTGTCCGCCAACGGCAGCACGGCGCTCATCGGCGCACCCCAATCCGAGGCGGTGTCCGGCTCCGGAGCCGCGTCCACGTTTTACCCGTTCGGGGCGGCGTGGGTGTTCACCGAGTCAGGAGGGAACTGGTTCCAGCAGGGCTCCGCGCTGATCGCCATGTATTGCACGCCGTCGAACAGAACGGCTTCGTGCACGACCTCGCCCGGTTACTGCAGGAGCAACTCGCCGACGTGCAATCAGCCGCCGGGATACGAGAAGGAGTACGGCGAGTTCGGCGACAGCGTCGCGTTGTCCGCCGACGGCGCCACCGCGCTCGTCGGCGCCCCGCAGGACGCAAGCGGCGCCGGAACGGCGTGGTCCTTCACGAGGTCAGCCGGAACGTGGTCGGCCCCCACCGCCCTCACCGGCAGCTGCACGACCAGCTGCAGCGGACCGCAGGGCACCGGCGAGACCGGTGAGGGCCTGTTCGGCTGGAGCGTTGCGCTCTCGCCGGACGCGAGCACCGCGCTGATCGGCGCGCCCGACGACAACTCCCAGGCGGGCGCCGGATGGGTGTTCAGCCGGTCGAGCGGCGCCTGGACGCAGGTGGGCGGCAAGCTCGTGGCCGACTGCAGCGCGGGTTGCGGCGGCGCGCTGGGAACCGGCGAGCTCGGAGCGGGGATGCTCGGCTACAGCGTTGCGCTGAGCGCCAGCAGCGGCTCGGGCACGGCCCTGCTCGGCGCCCCCAGCGACAACAGCGGCGAGGGCGCGGCATGGATGTTCACGCAGTCGGGGGCCGGCTGGAGCCAACTGGACGAGCTCTTGGGCGACTGCAGCGCCACGTGCACCGGCACGAACGGAACCGGCGAGAACGGCTTCGGCTTCTTCGGCTACAGCGTCGCGCTGTCCGCTGACGGCAGCACCGCGGCGGTCGGCGCCGCGAACGACGGTGGCGAGAACGGAGCAGGGTGGCTGTTCACCCAGTCGGGCGGCGGCTGGAGCCGGCTCACGGAGTTCCTCGGCGATTGCGCCGCCAGCTGTAACGGCGCAGAGGGAGGCGGCGAGCTCGGCGCCGGGCAGTTCGGCCAGAGCATCTCTCTGTCCGGCAACGGCAATGACGTCGCGTACGGTGCTCCGGAGGACAATCTGGGCGAAGGGGCCGCGTGGATCGCCGGGACGACGCCGGGAGTGACCGCGTCGCCGGTGGCCAGTGGCACGCCGGCGCTGGACCAGACGCTTTCCTGCTCGACCGGCTCTTGGACCAACAGCCCTGTCGGCTACGACTACCAGTGGGACAGCGGCTCGAGCGCAGTCGTTGGGGCGACGAGTCCGACGTACACCGTGCAGTCGGACGACCTCGGTGGCAGTGTGACTTGCCTTGTCACGGCCTACAACGCGGCCGGCGCCAGCGTACCGGTCGCCAGCAACGCGATCGCAATTCCTCCTGCGACACCTGTGCCCACGTCGCCTCCGACGATCCTCCCCGAAGGCACAGGCGTCGATGATCAGCTTGTCTGCTTTAACGGGGGCTGGACTAACGATCCGTACGACTTCGCGTATCAGTGGAACCGGGACGGAGTGCCGATCGAGAACGCAACGGCCGACACGTACACGATCGCCGCGATCGACGAGGGCTCGGCGCTGACATGCACGATCGTCGCGACCAGCGCGACCGCGAACAGCAACCCGGTCAGCACCGCGCCGTTCCGGGTCCCCGTCGAGAGCACCGCCGGCTGTCCAGCCGCAGGCGGCAAGCTGAGTGGTTCGATCTTGGGAAGCGTGCGTCTCGGCATGACGCGCGCCCAGGCGCTTCACGCATACCGCCACAGCACCGACAAACGCAGTGCGCACGCGGATCAGTTCTGCCTCACACCACTGCCCCTGACGGTCGGATATGGCAACGCAGCACTGTTGAGCGCGCTGCCGAAGGCTGTACGCACGCAACTCCAGAAAAAGGTCGTGTGGGCGTCGAGCGAGGATCCCATCTACACCGTCGACGGCGTCCGGGCGGGGATGAGCACTCCGCTGACGGTCACGGGGCTCAAGATCGCCGAGACGATCACCGCAGGAGCCGACACGTGGTATGCGATCGCCGGCCGGTCGGCCGGCTATCTCGTCAAGGCGAACGGCGGCCTCGTGCAGGAGCTCGCGGTCGTCGACAGCAGGCTCGTGCAGAGCTCTGCAACGCTGCGCGTGCTGGTCACCCAGCTGCCCTGATCGCGGCGGGCGTGCGGTTCCGGCCGCTTCGCTTCCGACGGCGTCGCGCTCGAGACGGTTGCGCGCGACATTTTCACGCTCCTAACCCGCGACAGGGTCGGGCTCGCGGGAGTCTGCGTTGGGTGCGGAAGCACCAGGCACACCACGCCACCGCGTTTCCAATCGCTAGCGCACAAAAGCGCGATCCGGGCGAGCCTTGACATCAAGGCTCGCCTGTCAGCCGACGCCGATCGGGTCCGTATCTGAGCTGAACGCCCCGTCGTGCTCACCCGAAAGGACCCCGTCCGAATGTTCACAAACCTTGCGCGCGGCGCCTGGAAACGGCTGTCGTCGTCGCGGTCGTCGCCCTGGCGCTGAGCGGCACCGCGCTCGCCTACGCCTTCACGGTCGTGTTCGGCACCTCCGGCAACGACACGATCAACGAGTCCGGCAAGGCCGGCAACTTTCACATCTACGGATTTCAGGGCTCCGACAACCTCACGGGCGGCAACGGAAGCATCACAATCGTGAGTGGCAAGCCCGTGATCAACGGCTACGACCTGATCTACGGCGACGGCTCCTGCACGCAGACGCCGCCCGGCAACGACTCGTACTGCTCGCATCCCGCCCCGTGGCTGCCACAGCCATGGACGGATACCGCGGGAAGCAATGACAACATCACGGGCGGCGTCGGGCCCGACTGGCTGATCGGCGGCGGCGGCAACAACACGATCACCGGCAGCAAGACCTACGACGTGATCGTCGGCGGCGGACCCAGCGGCTTGGCCGGCGGCACGACGGTCAGCAACCCGAATGTGAACAACATCGTCGGCGGCCTGCTCGGCAGCGCGATCATCGCCATCCAGCCGACCGACGTGAGCACGATCACACTCAAGAAGACCACCGGAGTGGTCGGCTACGACGGCCTCCTCGGAGTCCCCAATGTGGTCGACGTGTACGTGCCGAACCGCAGTAGCACGCTCAAGCCGAACACGATCAACTGCGCGTCGAAGTCGAACCTCGATGTCGTCTTCGCCAACAAGAACGACGTGGTCAACGACTGCTTCCTCGTTGTCCGCGGCGCCGCGCCCGGCTTCCCGGGCCAGTTCGCCCTCCCGTCCGCAAGCTCGAGCTCGACACCGTCGTTCACGTTCCCGCCCGGCCTTGGAGTCGCTCCGTACGCGCGTGACAAAGGAAAGACGCACAAGAAGGTCACAACGCACAAGAAGGTCACAAAGCACAGCGTGGCCAAGCACTCCAAGAAGCACGCCGCCAGGCACTAGGGTGCGCGCCGCGAGGATCGCCACGTCTGCCCCGAACAGAGCGCTTCAGAACCGCTACGCGATCGGGTGCTCGATTGCGCCGAGCCGCTCGATCTCGATCCGCACGATGTCGCCGGGCGCCAGCCAGCGTGGTGGCGTCATGCCCTGACCGACGCCGCCGGGCGTCCCCGTCAGGATGAGGTCGCCCGGCGCCAGCGTGCACGTCTGCGAGATGAACTCGACGAGCTCCTCACAGCCGAAGATCAGATTGGACGTGCTGCTGTCCTGGCGCAGCTCGCCGTTGACCCAGGTCCGTATCGAGAGGCTGCCGGGATTCTCGACCTCGTCCGCGGTCGTGATCCACGGACCGAACGGGCAGAAGGTGTCGGCTCCCTTCGCGCGGACCCATTGCGGCTCGCGACGCTGCAGATCCCGCGCCGAGACGTCGTCGGCGACGCAGTAGCCGCCGATCCGCCCGCCAGCTCCGATGACGATCGCGAGCTCGCCTTCGTAGTCGAGGCGACGCACGACCGCCGGTGAGCGCACCGGGCCACCCGGAGCTGTCACCGAGCCACTCACCTTGGCGAACACGATCGGCGCCTCGGGGGTCGCGCCCCCGATCTCGGCAACATGGTCGGCGTAGTTGAGGCCAATCCCGTAGATCGTCCCGGGGTCGGGAATCGGCGCCAGCAGGCTCACATCCGACAACGCGAACTCGCCCAGCCGCTCCGCTGGGAGCACGCCGCCGGCCAGCGCCCGCTTGACGCCGTCGGGCCCGCCAAATGCGACGATCCGCTCGCCCTGCACCAATCCCGCCTGCGCTTCCGCTCCGGGCATCGTACGAAAGGTTGCGAGCTTCATTGCGCGCGAAGCCTACCGAAAGGCCGGCGGCCGGCTCGAAGCGCTAGCCCGAACCAGGGGGAACTTCCGACTAGCCCATCCTCACTCGAACCGCTGCCCCATCCTCAACCGAAGCACTACCCCATCCTCACGGGCTCTCGAGGATGCGAGCAGCCGATGTCAGCCCAGGCGCCGCCGATCCGTATAGCGCCCGATGATCGCGAATCGGCGAGCTTGTACATCGTTTGGCTGACCTCACCAGGGATCGGAACACGGACATCCAACAGCAGGGGGTAATCGTTCATGATCACTCGGCTCGCGCTACGCGTGTCCGCGGCCACGCTCGCCATCGCCGTCATCGGCATGATCGCGCTCACGGGCATCGTGCTGGCCTACTCCTATACGGTCGTATTCGGCACCTCGGGCAACGACGTCATCAACGAGTCCGGCAAGCCAGGGAGCTTTCACATCTACGGATTCCAGGGCTCCGACACGATCACCGGCGGCTCCGGCACCATCGATGTGGTCAGGAGATTCCCGGTGATCCGCGGCTATGACCTCATCTACGGCGACGGCGAGTGCACGCAGACCCCGCCCGGCAACGACTCGTACTGCGTGCATCCCTTCCCGTGGCTTCCGCAGCCCTGGACGGACGCGCCCACGGCGACCGACACGCTCACCGGCGGCGTCGGACCCGATTGGATCGTCGGCGGCGGCGGCAGTAACGTCATCAGAGGCAGCCAGACATACGACGTCATCACCGGTGGCCCGCACCAGAACACGATCACCGGCGGCGCGCTCGGCAGTGCGATCATCGCGATCCAGCCGAGCGACGTGAGCGACATCACGCTCAAGCGGACATTCGGCGTCATCGGCTACGACGGCCTCCCGGGGATCCCAAACGACGTCGACGTCTACGGGAGCAAGGGGCCCAACACGATCACGTGCGCGAGTCCACGCAATTACGACGTCATCTTCGCCAACAGAACGGACACCGTCAGGAACTGCTGGAGGGTCATCTTCGAGCCGCCCCGCTTCCCCGGCCTGTTTCTCGCGCACAGCCCGAGCTCCCTGCCGTTCACATTCCCGCCCGGCATGAGCGGATCGCCGACTGCAGGCGACACGCACGTCGTCGTTACCGGCGGGCGAGAGCGCAGCGCTCGCGCGCCGCGGCTCAGGGTAGTGAGGACCGCGCGGTGAACCCGGACTCGACGTAGTCCAGCAGATAGCTGCCGCGGGCGACGAGCACCGCCTGGCCACCGACGGCGATGCGCTCGATCTGCTCGGCGCTGCCGTCGACGCGCGCGTACAGCAGCGACGGCCGACCGATCTCCAGCCCCTGCCGGATGCGGATCTCCTGACCCGCGGCGATCAAGCCGTGGCGCAGGAGGTGCAGCGCGAGCGGACCGGCCGCCGAGCCGGTCGCCGGATCTTCGTGCACGCCGAGCGCGGGGCCGAACATCCGCGTCGTGTAGAGGCTGCCGCTGCCCGCAAAGCAGCTCACGCCAACCTCGCCGAGCTTCTCGAGCGCGGTCATGTCGGGCCGCAGCTCGGCGACCTCGTCCTCGTCCTCGAGCATCACGAACACGTGAGCCGGACCGTTGACGTACACCTCGACCGGCAGCTCCGACCGCGCCACGCCGAGCGCCTGCAGCAGCCGATCGGTCTCCTTGAACGCTGACACCGAGGGGAGCGGTTGCTCCATCTCGCCGAAGACGATCGCGCCGTGCTCGCGCTTCAGGTCAACCCTGACGACGCCACTGCCCGCGAGCAGGCGGACACTGTCCGCGTCCAGGCGATCGGCCACGACGTACGCCGCGCCCAACACGGGATGCCCGGCGAACGGCAGCTCGACCAGCGGCGTGAAGATCCGTATGCGCGCATCCGAGCGCGCATCACCTGGGAGCAGGAAGACCGTCTCCGACAGGTTGAGCTCGCGCGCGGCCAATTGCATCACGTCGCCGTCGAGGCCCTCAGCGTCGGTGAACACCGCCAGCTGGTTGCCGGCCAGCGAGGTGCTCGTGAACACGTCGAGCACGACGTAGTCCCGCATTGCGCTCATCGCTCCTCCCAACTCAACTTGCCTCGCGATCTGGTTCGCTCATCTCGCCCTTGCCGTCTCGTCCGCTCATCGCCCCTCCGCCATCGCCAGCAGGGTACGCACTGTCGTCCAGTTGCGCGCCGTCGCAGTCAGGCCAGGTCGCTTGGCGGACAGCCCGGCCGCCAACTTCGAGCGGGCGACTCCGGCGGGGTGGTAGGTGTACCACTCGCGGCCACTCGCGACGAAGCGCTCCTCCCCCACCGCGAGGCCGGCGAGCCGGCTCACGAGCTCATCGGGCGGATGCTCGGCGAGAAACGTGACCTGGTAGAGCTTTTCGGTGAGCTGCTCGCCGGCGAAGGGGTCGCGCGCGACAACCTCCGCGAGCTCGTCAGGAGTTCGGACGACGGCTGGGATCGAGAGCCCGAACCGCTCCGCGATCAGGCTCTGCACGCTGCGCTGCAGCTCGGCTGGTGGCTGCCGGGAGCTCAGCACGACGTTGCCGCTCTGGACGTATGTGCGGACGTCGGTGAACCCGCCCTCCTGCAGCGCTGCACGCAGGTCGGGCATCGCGATCCGGTTGTGCGGACCGATATTGATCCCGCGTAGCATTACGACGCTGGTGGTGGCGCTCACCGTGCTCCCTGCCGAGCGGCGGTGAGTCGCGCGGCGCGCGCGGCAGCATGCGTGGTGCCGCCCGGGTCGCTCGCGCTCAGCAGGAACGTCGCCGACTCGGCCGCCCGCCCGGCTAGCGCAGCGAGGGCCGCGGCGGGCAGCTGCACGATCAGCGTCACGCGCCGGCCGGCGCGCGCCGAGGCGCGCACCGGTCCGAGACCGAACGATCGGACATGCGCGGCGCCGCGCTTCAGACGGCCGGAGAGCGGTTCGACGAGCGTGCCGGTGAGCATCAGAGCGGCGTCCCGGTCACAGGTGGCGCGCAGCGAGATGTGACCGCTCGGGGACACTCTGGCACGCTTCTTGTTGACGGCCGGGAGCGTCACCCGCTGGGACACGACCGACAGGCCGCAGCTCGCCAGCGGCGCTGAGGCGAACATGGCACTCAGGGACTGGTCGGCGCCCATCTGCAGCAGGCAGGGCCCATCGCCGCCGCAGCCCGAACCCGACCATCCCGCGAAGCGCGAGCCGCGCAAGGAGGCCGCCTGCAGGGCGACGAATGTACCGGGCCGGTAGACGCGGGTGCACGTGCGCGCGCACGAGAGGCCGGCGCTGGTGACGGTGCCCGAGCCCGAGCCGCCGACCGATATCGACAGCGTATAGCCCGGCACCGCGGTCAGCACGTCGCCTGACTGGTCGCCGGCGGCGCAGAGCTCGGGCTGGCAGGCGACCGACGCGAGCACGTCGGAGCTCGGCGCCACGTGGCTGGCCGTCCACTGCGGCGAGACCGCCCACGGGTCCGCCGTGCTCAGCAGCGTGCCGCTGCTGGACACCGCCGCGCACATCGCGCTCGACGCGCAGGAGACCGCCGGCAGCGCCGCCCCCGGATCGACCGGCTCCGGCCCGCTCCAGATCCCGCCGGCGGGGTCGTTGCTGGTGAGCACCCGGCCACCGCTGTCGGTCGCAACGCACAGGGTGCTGGAGGGACACGCGACCGACTCCAGCCCGAAGCTCCTGTCAACCGTCTGCGGACCGCTCCAGACTGGCGCCCCAGCGGCCGGGTCGGTGCTCCACAGCACGCCCCCCTCGGCGTCGACCGCGACGCACAGCGTGCTCGATGGGCACGAGATCGAGTCCAGCGCGACGCCCTTGTCGATCGTCGCCGGCTTGCTCCAGGCGGGGACGATGGCCGTCGGGTCGTCGGTGACCACATCGCCGCCGGCGCCATCCACTGCGACGCACAGCGTAGCCTCGGCACACGAGATGGATGTCAGCCCGCCGCTGTCGCCGGTCGATGTGGGCGCCCAGCCGCCCCCTGCCGACGGATCGATCGAGATCAGAGCCTCGCCCTCGAGGTCGGTCGCGACGCACAGCAGGATCGACGGGCACGTCAACGCCGTGAAGCCCGCCGAGCTGTCCACGAACTCGCGGCTGCTCCATAGCGGCGTGGGATCGCCCGGGTCCGAGGTGCTCGCCACAGCGCCCGCGGCGTCCGCCTCGAGGCACCACGAGGCCGAGGGGCAGGAGACGCCGACGATCGCAGTGAACGCGTCGGCCGCCGCCGGCGAGCCCCAGCTCGGGGTGGCCGCGGACGGATTCACCGTCGAGGAGACCTGCCCGCCGCCGCCGGCGGCGCTGCCGCCGGCCAGGCAGGCCGCGGCCCCGGCGCAGGCGATCGTCAGGATCGGGGTGCTGGTGACCGTGGCCGGGCTGCTCCAGACGGTGTCGGGGCTGTCGGTGGCGACGATCACGGCTCCGCTCGCGTCGCCGGCAACGCACAGGTTGCCCGGGACGCAGTCCACCGCATCCAGCGCGCCGTTGGTGTCCCAGCCGGCATATGTGCCCCAGCTCTCGCCCTGCGTGGGCGTGTCCGTGACCGCCCCGCCGCCGTTTTCACCGACGGCGACGCACCGCGCCCCGCCGACACAGGACACAGCGGTCAGGTCGACGCCCGAATCCGCGCTGACGGTCGCCCATTGCGGGGTCGGCTGTGCCGTGGTCGGCGCAGGGTCGGTCGAGACGATCGCGTTGCCGGCGCTGTCGACGGCTACGCAGTACGGGAGCGATGCCGCGCCCGCGCTCGCCGGCGGCGAGATTGCGCACGACACCGCGTTCAGCTGCGTGTCACCGTCCTCCAGGTAGGGACCGGTCCAGCTGCCGGCACCCGCCGCGGGATCGGTCGAGACGAGCACCTGACCACCGTCGCCGACCGCCACGCACAGACCGGCGGATGCGCACGAGACGCCGGCGAGCGATTGCCCTGGGTCGATCGGCTCGGGTGCGCTCCACGTGGGTGACGAGGCCGCCGGATCGGTGGACACCATCGCGTTGCCGCCGGCGTCGACGGCGACGCACAGCGATGCCGTCGGGCACGACAGCGAGCTGGTGAGGTCACCGGTGCGCGCCTCGGCGAGCCCGTCGATCTCGACGCGACCAGTCCAGACGGGAGTAGCGACGGTCGGATCGCCGGTGCTCACCACGCCGCCGGCGCCGTCGAGCGCGACGCACAGCGAGGCGTCGGGGCATGAGATCGAGACGATCTCTGGGGTATCTCCGAAGGGGGATCCGCCGGCGACGAGCGTCTGCGGCGATGCGAGCCATCCATCGCCGTTCGAGAGCGCCGCACGGGCGCCGGCGACCGGCAGCCCGAGCAGCACCAGCGCCGCCGCGAGGACGGCGGCGAGCGTCACAGCAGCGCGCGGTAAGCGTGTCCTCCACATGGCCGATCCGGACAACCACGGTATTCTCGACGATCGCCCGCGGCGCCGGTCGCGGGCGCGACCGGGGATACTTCCCCGGATGCTGGCGCGCGCGCTCGTGACGACACGACGGCTGATCGCCCACCCGCGCGCGCCGACGGTGGCGCTCGCGCTGATCCTCGCCCTCTCGCTCGGGGCACGACTCTTCGACCTCGGGCAGCCGTGCTCGACGCCGTGCACCGGCCCCACCGCGCACACGCTGATCTTCGACGAGGCCTACTACGTCAACGCCGCGCGGATCATCGCCGGCATCCGCCCGCCGGCGGGATCCAACTACGCCACGGCGCCGCTCGGCAAGGACCCCAACGCCGAGCATCCGCAGCTCGCGAAGCTGATCATGGCCGCCGGGATCGATCTGCTCGGCGACGGTCCGTGGGGCTGGCGGCTCGGCAGCGTGATCTTCGGGATGATCGCGCTGATCGCGATGTACGCGCTCGTCCGCGCGGCGCGCGGCAGCCCGTGGATGGCAGTCGGTGTCACCGCCGTGATGGCGACCGACAACTTGATGCTGATCCACAGCCGGATCGGCACGCTCGACATCTACTTCGTCGCGATGTCGATCGCTGCGGCCGCGCTGTATCTGCGCGAGCGCCCACTGCTCGCCGGCATCGTGCTCGGCATCGGCGCATGCATGAAGCTGGTGGCGCTCGAGCTGATCCCGGTGCTGGTGCTCTACGAGGCGTTCGTGGTCGCCTGGGCGCGCGGGGAGACCCCGGGCGTCCGGCAGGCGCTGCGCGCCCGCGCGGTTCCGCTGGCGATCAGCGTCGGCATGACGATCGTCGTGCTGCTGCTCGGCGTGTGGGTGATGGACCTGCTCGTGCCCGCCTACGACCCCGGCACCCGCATCGTCTACAACGGCGACCCGTTCAGCCACATCGCGCACATGCTCAACTACGCGGAGAACCTGAAGGCGGTCGCCAACGCCGTCGGGATCAGCTCGACCCCCTGGCAATGGCTGCTGGACCGCAAGCCGATCGACTACGCGACCGTCGCCGTCAACTCGCTCTCGAACGGCAAGATCATCGCCAGCAAGGCGATCTTCGACGCCCGCGGCGCGATCAACCCGTTCATCATCTTCCTCGCGGTCCCGGCGCTGGTCAGCTCGGCCGCCGCGGCCTGGCGCCGGCGGGACCAGCTCGCCGCGCTCGGCGTCGCCTGGTGCCTGGGGACGTTCCTCCCGCTCGCCTTCCAGGCCCAGGTGCTCGACCGCATCTCCTACCTCTACTACATGCTGATCGTGATGCCCGGCGTCTACATCGTCGTCGCCCAGCTGATGTCTCCCAAGCGTGTGGGCCGAGCCGCCACCATCGGCTGGGCGATCGTGCTCATCTACGGGGTCCTGAACCTGTACCCGGTGCAGAACCTCAGCCTCTGAGTGGGCCCTTAGGGTCCGCGAGGAAATTAGTATTAGTGAGGTGATCCGGCGAGTGGCTGGGCGTGTCTGGCGCCGCCGGCTCGCCGCGATAATACCGGGAGTATTTGAGGGCGAGCCGGTGGCGTCAGGCGCGTCCAGACGCCGTCGGAGCCCGCAGTAATTTTCTCGCGGGCCCTCAGTCGAGCACGAGCGCGAGCCGGCGCTCCAGCGCGGCGCTGAGGACGTCGCGGACGGGCCCCTCTTCGAAGCGCTCGACGAGCGCCGCGAGGAAGCCGTCGATCACGAGGCGCCGCGCGACGTCGTAGCGCAGGCCGCGCGAACGCAGATAGAAGATCTGCTCCGGGTCGACCTGCGCGATCGCGGCCGCGTGGGTGCAGCGAACGTCGTTGGCCTGGATCTCGAGGCCGGGGATCGCGTCGGCATGCGCGTTCTTGGAGAGCAGCAGGTTGCGCGACTCCTGGAAGGCGTCGGTCTTCTGGGCACCCGGGTCGACGATGATGTTGCCCCTCCAGACGGCGCTCGAGCGGTCCGCGAGGACGCCGCGAAACGCCAGGTCCGAGGTCGTGTTCTCGGCGGCGTGCTCCTGGGTCGTGTCGAAGTCGATGTGCTGGCGCGCGTGGGTGGCATAGGCGCCGGTGACGCGCGCCTGCGCTCCCTCGCCGCCGAGGCGGGTCTCCATCCGTACGCGGCCGCGGTTGGAGCCGAAGCCGAGCGCGACCCAGTCCAGTGAGGCGTCGCGCCCCAGCTCTGCGCGCTGGGTGCCGAAGATCCAGCTCTCCTCCGAGAGCGCCTGGCCGCACACGTACCGAAGTCGCGCGGCATCGCCGACGACGAGCTCGCTGACGGCATTGAAGACGCCGTCGACGTAGTCGGAGCTCGACAGGTACTGCTCCCAGATCTCCGCCTGGGCGCCCTCCTCGAGCACGATCAGCGTGCGGTGAGCGAGCTCGGTGCCCGACTCGGACTGCAGCGTGCTCAGCCAGATCGGCGCCTCGAGCAAGACCCCGCGCGGGACGTAGATGAACGCGCCGGCACGGAAGGCGGCGTCGTTGCGCGCCACGAACACGTCGTCGGTCGCGACGACGCTGCCGAGATGGCGCTCGACGAGCTCGGGGTGCTCGCTCGCCGCCTCCTGCAGCGTCGAGAGGATCACGCCGGCGGGCAGCGCCGTGCTGTCGGGTCCGGCGAGCAGGCGCCCGTCGACGAGCGTCAGGCTCACAGCGCTGCGGTCGGGCTCGAACAGGCGCTCCATCCGGGAGCCCGGCCGCTGCTCGCCGCTGCCGCCGTTGGGCGCTGCGTAGGCGCCGAGGTCGAGCCCGGAGAGGTCGGTGAACTCCCAGCCTGGACGGCCCTTGAACGCGGGCGGTGCCAGCGTCTCGCGCAGCTGAGCGGCGCGCGCGCGGCGCGCCGCGAGGAATGCGGGCTCCTGGGTCGACGCCGAAGCTCCGGACATCGCCGTGCTAGCCAATTGAACCCTCCATCTGGAGCTCGATCAAGCGGTTCATCTCGACCGCGTACTCCATCGGCAGCTCCTTGATGATCGGCTCGATGAAGCCGTTGACGATCAGCTTCGAGGCCTCGTCCTCGGGGATGCCGTGAGACGTCAGGTAGAACAGCTGGTCCTCGCCGACCTTCGAGACGGTCGCCTCGTGAGCGACGTTGACGTCGTCCTCGTTGATCCGGATCGTCGGGTAGGTGTCCGAGCGCGAGCGATCGTCGAGCAGGAGCGCGTCGCAGACGACCTTGGAGTGCGCGCCGTGTGCCCCCTTGGCCACCTCGAGCAGGCCCCGGTAGGAGCCGCGCCCGCCGTCCTTGGAGATCGACTTGGCGAAGATGTTGGAGGTCGTGTTCGGCGCCGCGTGGACGATCTTGGCGCCGGCATCCTGGTGCTGACCGGCGCCGGCGAATGCGATCGACAGGACCTCGCCGTGCGCGCGCTCGCCGAGCAGGTAGACGCTCGGATACTTCATCGTCAGCTTCGAGCCGAGGTTGCAGTCGACCCACTCAACGGTCGCGTCGGCGTGCGCGACCGCCCGCTTTGTGACGAGGTTGAAGACGTTCGTCGACCAGTTCTGCACGGTCGTGTAGCGGATCCGCGCGCCGGGCTTGGCGATCAGCTCGACGACCGCCGAGTGCAGCGACGACGCGCTGTAGGTCGGAGCCGTGCACCCTTCGACGTAGTGCACGTAGGAGCCTTCGTCGGCGATGATCAGCGTGCGCTCGAATTGCCCCATCGACTCGGTGTTGATCCGGAAGTAAGCCTGCAGCGGCATCTCGACGCTCACTCCCGGGGGCACGTAGACGAACGATCCGCCCGACCAGACCGCGGAGTTGAGCGCCGCCAGCTTGTTGTCGTTGGGCGGGATGATCGTGGCGAAGTACTCGCGCACGAGCTCCTCGTGCTCGCGCAGGGCCGAGTCCATGTCGAGGAAGATGACGCCCTGCTTCTCGAGGCTCTCGTGCACCTGGTGGTAGACGACCTCGGACTCGTACTGTGCACCGACGCCGGAGAGGAACTTGCGCTCCGCCTCGGGGATGCCGAGCCGGTCGAAGGTCCGCTTGACGTCCTCGGGGACGTCGTCCCACGAGCGCTCGGCTCGCTCGGAGGCGCGCACGAAGTAGTGGATGTCGTCGAAGTCGACCTCGGCGAGCATCGGCGAGCCCCACGTTGGCATCGGCCGCGCCAGGAAGTGATCGAGCGACTTGAGACGGAACTCCCGCATCCACTGCGGCTCGGACTTGAACTCGGAGATCTTCTCCACGAGCTCGCGGGTCAGCCCCTTCGGCGCCTTGTAGAGATAGTTCTCGGCGTCGTGGAAGCCGTAGCGCTCCGTGTAGTCCGCGTTGATCCCGGCGAGCTGCTCGTTCTCGGTCAGCTCGACGACTCCGTCGCGCTGAGTCGACGTGTCAAGGGTTGCCATTACGCCACCTCCAGCTTGATCATGAAATCGTCGATGATCACCGGGAAGGTCTCCACCGACTGGTATGCAGGCAGGGTCCTCGGTCTGCCGGTCTTCAGGTCGAACAGCGACCCGTGCCGCGGGCACTCGATCGTGCACGCCTGCTCGTCGAGCACGCCCTCGATCAGCGGTCCGTCGTCATGCGAGCAGCGGTCCTCGATCGCGTACAGCGTCCCGGAGCAGTTGAACACCCCGACCTCGAGATCGTCGAGCTCGACGATGCGCCGCGCTCCGGGAGGAAGCTCGGACAGCGGGCAGATGGCGATCATCTTCGGCACGCGTCATATCCTAGCGTAACGATCGGATTTACCACGGCTCGCGCGTCGTCGCCGTGCCCGAAGATCTCGTGCTCACCGACTGACGGTGCTCAGGGCCCTTTAGGGTCCGCGAGGCAATTATCAGGGCCGCTAGGGGCTGATCGCGACCGCCACCGGATTCACGCCCGTGCCGATCGGCGGCGAGGATCGCCGCGTGCGCAGGTCGACGACGGTCGCCTGCCCTGAGCCGGTGTCGACGACGACCGCCATCCGGCCACCGGGCGCAAGCGCGAGCGCGATCGGGTAGGTGGAGCCGCCGAGCGAGATCGAGCGCCCGGCGCCGGTCGCTTCAGGGGCTCCCCCCGTCAACGTCACCGCGATCGGCGTCAGCGCGCCGGGAATCGTGTTCAGAGCCCAAGCGAGACCGGAGTCCGTGATCATGAGCGCGGCCGGCGAGTAGCCCACGCGGATCGGCGTGCCGGCGAGGAGCGTGGCGGTATCGATCGGAGTGAGGCTGTCGGTGTCGCCGCTGAGCACGAAGAGCGTCGAGCCGTCGGGCGACAGCGCGAGAGCGTCGGGCGCGGCGCTCGTGTGGATCGCCGCCTTCGGCTCGCCGGTGGCGACATCGATCGGCGTGACCGTGTCCGAGCCGAAGCCTGCGACGTAGGCGGTCGCGCCGTCGCGGGAGAACGCGGCCGCGACGGGGTAGGCGCCGGTCGTGATCGGCGGACCCGGGTAGCCGGTGCTGGTATCGATCGGGGTGACCGAGGCGCTGGCCCAGTCGAGCACGTACGCGGTGTGACCAACGGGCGCGATCGCGATCGCGCGGGGCCGCACGCCCACGGCGATCGGCGCGCGCGCGCTCCAGGTGGCGAGATCGATCGGGGTGACGGTGTCCGAGCCGCTGTTGGCCACGAGCGCCGTGCGGCCGTCCGGTGTGATCCCGATCGCGCGCGGGTCCGAGCCCACCGTGATCGGCGGCCCGGCCTTGAGCGAAACGGTGTCGATCGGCGTGACGCTGCTCGAGCCGGCATTGACCACGAGCGCCATGCGGCCGTCGGGCGTGATCGCGATCGCCTGCGGATCGGCTCCCCCGCGATCGATCGCCGCGCCCTGCCGGTGAGCAGGTCGATCGGGGTCACCGTGCCCGCGCCGGAGTTCACGACGAAGGCGGTCGGAGCGCCCTGCGGGGCGCTCCGACTGCTGGCCACCTCGGCCAGCCAGGCCGCATGCACGGCGCGCGCATGGGCGATCTCGGCGGTGGTCCCGTCGGGCACCTGAATCGGGGTGGTCGTGGGCGCCGAGGTCGTCGTGGTGGCGTGCGACGCGGCGGGTGGCAGCCAGCCGTCGTCCGCGCCCGCTGAGAACACGTCGTTGAGGGGCTGCGCCCAGCGGTCGTTCGCGGTGAGCGCGGAGAGGCCGAGCGCGCCCTCGATCGTCCTCAGCAGGCTGTAGTGCGTGTAGCGAACGTGGGAGACGTAACCGGTGCGCACCCCGCTTGAGCCGATCACGATCGTCGCCACGCGCTGGGCTGGGCGCTCGTTGTCGTATGCGTCCTCGTCGAAGGTGATGATCGCCAGGGAGCGCTGAGTGCGCCACGCGGGCGAGCGCATGATCGCGCCGAGCTGCTGCGCGAGGAAGCTGTCGCCGGCGCGGGTCCCGCAGCCCTCCATGTCGTCGCAGTCGTCGGCGCCGATCCAGGCGAAGCTCGGCGTCGTCTGCGTCAGGACGAGGTCGGGCACCGTGCGCTCGAGCGGGAGCACATGCGCGGCGCAGTATGCCGGCCGATCCCGGATCGAGGCGAAGTACATCGGCATCAGGTCGTCGTCCCAGTAGTAGTCGTGAACCGTGTCGTCGCACGGCCCTTCGGCGCCTTGCAGGTAGTACGCCCAGCTCACGCCGGCACGGTCGAGCTCGGAGCCCAGCTCGCGGGCGTGGATCGTGTAGAGGTTGTCCTCCTCGAGCGGGTCGTTGAGCGGGACGCCGAACGTGCTCCCACCCTCGAGCGCGAGGTAGTTGCCGTCACTCGGGTGCTCCTCGGCGTATAGGTTCGCAAGCAGAGTGGCGTGGGGCAGCAGGCTGTTGATGAACGGTGCCTGCTTGGTGTTGCCGATGATCGACCGATAGTCCTGGTTCTCGAAGTAGAACACGAACACGTGTTGATAACTGGGGACGTGGCCGGCGGGAGGCGTCAGCGGCAGCCGGCGGGTCGGAGCCGCGAGCGAGAGTTGCAGTCCGGTCGCGACGGCGCGGTTGTATCCGACGAGCGGTGCGTCGGGCCCGTCGACGTTGCGCAGCGAGGTCGACAGCACGAGCGTCACCCGCGCCGCCACCGTTCCCGCCGGGAGGGCGCCCACGAGGCGTGCCGACGGCGCCGGGACACCTCCCGCACGCGCGGCCCCCTGCAGGGCGTCCTCAGAAGCGGGACCGAGCTTCCGGACGGCGAGCAGGCGACCGGAGCCCGACAGGAGCGCGAGCTTCAGCGATGCGCTGCTCGTAGCCGTCCCCGCGAGCGAGGCCGAGAGCTGATACGAGATGCCGGCGGGCAGCGTCCGGCGGTCGGCAGAGAGGAGCGGGATCAGCTGCGTCAGGCGGGCGGTGCCGCCGGCACCGCCGACGAACAGGCGCGCGCCGGCGGCGCCGGCGGCGCGCGCATCCTCGCGGGCGCCGGTGCTCGGCACCCGGGCGCCGGCGGATCCGGGGACAGCGGGAAACCCGCGCGTGCCGGAGTCCACCACCGTCGGTAGCCCGCTGAGCACGCGCCAGCCGGGGATCGTGACCGCGTCCCAGCCCTGCACGGAGGTCGCGCCGACCTGGGCGCTTCCGTTGGCGATCAGGTTCGTGCCGGCCGGGGCGACGATGCTCGTGGCCACGTCCTCGCTGGAGCTCGTGCCGGAGCCCGTGGCCAGCACGACCACGACGACCGCAACGGCCACGAGCAGAAGCGCCCCGAAGCCCAGCAGCGCCGGACGACGCGTCAACGCTCAAGCTCCGCTATCCGTGAATGGCCCCTGGTCAGCACAGCCTGCGCACTCTAGGCCGCGGCGTCGAGTCGCTGGTGTCCAACTCGTGTACGAGGGTCGGTCTCGTCAAGTGGCGCAATCAGTCCGCCCAGAGGACAACCAAGAGCCGGCCGCGTAGGGCCGACGACAAAGTCGCGGCGTCATCCGTGAAAACGGATTTGCGCGCGCTCAGGCTTCGGGCTCCCACTCGACCATGTGGCCGAGCGAGGCGCTCTTCAGAACCTTGAGCGCGAGCATCGCGCACTTCATGCGCGTCGCGGAGATGTCGATCCCGAGCAGGTCGAGCACGGCCTCGCGGTCCAGGCGCAGCAGGTCCTCCACCTGCATGCCCTTGACCTCGTCGGAGATCATCGAGGCCGCAGCCTGCGAGATCGCGCAGCCGTGGCCGCTGAACGCCACGCCGGTGATCCGCCCACCGTCGTCGATCGCGAGCTGCACCTTCAGCTCGTCGCCGCACAGCGGGTTGAGGTCGTGCGCCTCCAGGTCCGGATGCTCGAGCTCACCCCAGTTGTGAGGGCGCTTGTAGTGCTCGAGGATGTACTCGCGATAGAGCTGCTCGTCCATCACTAGAGCTCGAGCACTCGACGGACGGTATCGAGGCCCTCGATCAGCCGGTCGAGGTCACGCGGCGAGCTGTGCGCGGCGAGCGAGGCGCGGGTCGTCGCGCCGACGCCCAGCCGGCGCATCAGCGGCTGCGCGCAGTGATGTCCCGCGCGCACGCAGACGCCCGAGCGACCGAGGATCTCGCCCACGTCGTGCGGGTGCGCGCCGTCGATCGTGAACGAAACGACCGCGCCGCGGTCATCGGCGGACGGCGGCCCCTGCACGGTGAGGCCCGGAACCTCGGCGAGCCGCGCGAGCAGGTCGACCATCAGCGCGTGCTCGTGCTCGCGGATCCGGTCGATCCCAAGCGCGGTGACCCAGTCGACGGCCGCGCCCAACCCGATCGCCTCCGCGATCTGCGAGGTACCGGCCTCGAACTTCCACGGCAGCTCCGTCCACGTCGACTCCCTGTCCCCGACCGTGCGGATCATGTGGCCGCCGGCGATGAACGGCGGCATCTCCTCCAGCAGCGCGCGGCGTCCGTGCAGGACGCCGATGCCGGTCGGGCCGTAGGTCTTGTGCCCGGTCCAGGCGTAGAAGTCGGCGTCGAGCTCGCGCAGGTCGACGGGGACCTGCGGCACCGCCTGCGAGCCGTCGACAACCAGCACGGCGCCCGCGGCATGCGCGCGGCGGGCGATCTGCACGATCGGGTTGATCGTCCCGAGCACGTTGGAGACGTGCGCGACCGCGACGAGCTTCGGCGCCCGCTCCAGCAGCCGGTCGAGCGCCTCGAGGTCGAGCTGGCCGTCGTCCAGCACCGGGACGTAGGCGAGCTCCGCGTCGCGCTCCTGACAGAGGATCTGCCAGGGCACGATGTTCGAGTGGTGCTCCATCTGGGTGAGCACGACGAGGTCGCCCCGGCCCACGTTCGCGCGGCCCCAGGTGTAGGCGACGAGGTTGATCGCGGCCGTCGCGTTGGCGGTGAAGATCGTCTCCCGAGAGGTCGAGCCCAGCCATGCCGCGATCCGCTCGCGCGCGCCCTCGAACAAGTCGGTCGCCTCCACCGCGATCGGGTAGATGCCGCGGTGAACCGAGGCGCGGGACTCGGTGTAGTAGCGCGTCATCGCGTCGATCACGTACAGCGGCGTCTGCGAGGTCGCCGCCGAGTCGAGATAGCTCAGCTCGTACCCGTGCCACTCGCGGGCCAGCACCGGGAACTCGGCGCTCAGGTCGTGCAGCTGCGAGATCGCCGCGCTCATCGGGCCGCCGCGTGCAGACGGGAAGTCGCACCCATCAGGCCGCGGCCTGGTCGACCTCGTCGGTGATCCAGCCGTAGCCCTTCGCCTCCAACTCGGTGACGAGCTCCGGCCCGCCCTCGTGCACGATCCGGCCCTTGTAGAGCACGTGCACGTGGCTCGGCGCGACGAGGTGCAGGATCCGCTGGTAATGGGTGATGATCAGCACGCCCATCTCCGGACCGGCGAGCGAGTTGACACCCTCGGCGACGACTCGGAGCGCGTCGATGTCGAGCCCGGAGTCGGTCTCGTCGAGGATCGCCAGCGACGGCTTCTGCAGCGCGAGCTGCAAGATCTCCATCCGCTTCTTCTCGCCGCCGGAGAAGCCGTCGTTGAGGTAGCGGCTGGCGAACTCCTTCGGGACCGCGGTCAGCTCCATCGCCTCCTGCACCGTAGTGCGGAACTCGCGCAGCGGGATCGGCTCCTCGCCGCGCGCCGTACGGTGCGCGTTCATCACCGTGCGCAAGTACTTGGTGACGGTCACGCCGGGGACCGCGACCGGGTACTGGAAGGCCATGAACAGGCCCATCCGGGCGCGCTCGTCGGGATCGGCCTCGGTGATGTCCTCGCCGCCGAAGAGGATCTGGCCCTCGATGACCTCGAGGTTCGGATGGCCCATGATCGCGTTGGCGAGGGTCGACTTGCCCGACCCGTTGGGACCCATCAGCGCGTGGATCTCCCCGGCGCCCACCGCCAGGTCGAGTCCGCGCAGGATCTCCTTGTCACCGGCGCGCACATGCAGGTTTCGAATCTCTAGGTCTGCCATCTCCAGCTTTCTCGTAAGGGTCTCTGTCCAACAGCGCTACGCGACGGCGCTCGGCTCGCGCTCCGCGCGGCGCGAGAAGTCGACGAGCTCGGCGAGCGTCGTCGTCTGCAGAGAGCGGATCACGCCACTCTGCACGCGCGTCCAGAGCAGCTTGGTCGCGCAGGCGCGACCGGAGTCCTGGTGCGAGCACAGGACGCGCTCGATGTTGTCGTGCACGAAGCACTCCATCGGCGCGATCGTGCCCTCGAGCGTGGCTACGACGTCGTACATCGTGATCTCCTCCAGCGGCCGCGCGAGCCAGTAGCCGCCGTGCGCACCGCGCGCACTCATCACGAGGTCCGCCTTCTTCAGGCGCGCCACCACCTGCTCGAGATATGCGAGCGGCAGCCCCTCCGCATCGGCGATCGCCTTGAGGCTCACGGGCTGCTCCGGCGCCTGGCGGCCGAGCTCCACCATCAAGCGCACTCCGTATTCGGCTTTCGACGAGAAGATCATCGTGTCCGAAATCCTACCACCAGGGTCGGAATCGTTCCCGGCTGGGCCTGCTCGCACTCCACTTCGCGCCGTGCCGTCCCTGCGCCCGGCTCGGCCATCCCGGTCCGCTCCCGAGTAGGATGGGCAACCACGCGCTCAGCGGATTGAGCGGATTGGAGTCAGATGAAGGCGCTTGTCAAGGCCAGGCCAGGGCCAGGGCTCTGGCTGCAGGATCGGCCCGAGCCGGAGATCGGCATCAACGACGTTCTCATCAAGGTGCATCGCACCGGCATCTGCGGCACCGACCTCCACATCCACTCATGGGACGCCTGGGCGCGGGGAGCGGTGCCGGTCCCGCTCGTGATCGGTCACGAGTTCGTCGGCGAGATCGTCGACGTGGGCGACAACGTCAACGACTTCACGCTCGGCGAGCTCGTCAGCGGCGAAGGTCACCTGGTGTGCGGCCGCTGTCGCAACTGCATGGCCGGCCGCCGGCACCTGTGCGCGCACACACGCGGCGTCGGCGTCAGCCACCCGGGGGCGTTCGCGCAGTACGTCGCCTTGCCGATGACCAACGTCTGGCAGCACGCCCCCGGCATCGACGAGGACATCGCCGCGATCTTCGACCCGTTCGGCAACGCGGTGCACACTGCGCTCTCCTTCCCGGTGCTCGGCGAGGATGTGCTGATCACCGGCGCCGGGCCGATCGGCCTGATGGCCGCCGCTGTCGTGCGCCATGCCGGCGCGCGGCACGTGGTCGTGACCGACGTCAACGAGTTCCGGCTCGAGCTCGCGCGCAAGATCGGCGTCACGCGCGCGCTCGACGCGCGCGTGACCGAGTCGATCGCCGCCGTCCAGCAGGAGCTCGGCATGCATGAGGGATTCGACGTCGGCCTGGAGATGTCGGGAAACGGCGGGGCGCTGCGTGAGATGCTCGAGAACATGGCCCACGGTGGCCGCATCGCCGTGCTCGGCATTCCGACCGAGGCGGTCGCGATCGACTTCAACCGACTCGTCTTCAACATGCTCACGCTCAAGGGCATCTACGGACGTGAGATGTATGAGACGTGGTATCTGATGACCTCGATGCTGCAATCCGGGCTCGACGTCCGCCAGGTGATCACCCACCGGTTCGCCGCCTCCGAGTTCGCCGAGGCGTTCGACACGGCCGCGAGCGGCAACGCCGGCAAGGTGATCCTCGACTGGGAGGCGCTCTAGATGCAACCGCAGACGCGGACGGCGCTCCAGGGCGAGATCTCCCAGATCCGCTCCGAGGGCCTGTTCAGGTCCGAACGCGTGCTCGCCTCACCGCAGGCCGCGCACGTCCGCGTCAGCGGCGGCGGCGGCGAGGTGATCAACATGTGCGCCAACAACTACCTGGGGCTGGCCGACCATCCTGCGGTGCTCGCGGCCGCCCACGACGCGCTCGATCGCTGGGGTTTCGGAATGGCGTCGGTGCGCTTCATCTGCGGTACCCAGGAGATCCACAAGCAGCTCGAGCAGCGGCTCAGCGAGTTCCTCGGCACCGAGGACACGATCCTCTTCAGCTCCTGCTTCGACGCCAACGGCGGCCTGTTCGAGACGCTGCTGGGCGAGGAGGACGTCGTCATCTCCGACGCGCTCAACCACGCCTCGATCATCGACGGCATTCGCCTCTGCAAGGCCCGGCGGCTGCGCTACGCCAACAGCGACATGGACGAGCTCGCGGCGCGCCTGAGCGAGGCCGCGGGAGCGCGCCGGATCCTGATCGCCACCGACGGCGTGTTCTCGATGGACGGCTACCTCGCGAAGCTCGACCTGGTCTGCGAGCTGGCCGATCGCCACGGCGCGATCGTGATGGTCGACGACTCACACGCCGTCGGGTTCGTCGGCGAGAGCGGGCGTGGCACCCCCGAGCTGCACGGCGTCGCCGAGCGCGTCGACGTCCTCACCGGCACGCTGGGCAAGGCGCTGGGCGGCGCCAGCGGGGGTTACGTGAGCGGCCGGGGCGAGATCGTCGCGATGCTGCGCCAGCGCTCGCGCCCGTACCTGTTCTCAAACTCGGTCGCGCCGCCGATCGCCGCCGCCGGGATCGCGGTGCTCGACCTACTCGAGTCCGGCGGCGAGCTCCGGGAGCGCCTACGCGCGAACACGGCGCTGTTCCGCAGCCGGATGGCGTCCGAGCAGTTCGACATCCTGCCAGGTGAGCATCCGATCGTCCCCGTCATGTACGGCGAAGCGACGGCGGCCGTGCAGGCCGCCGAGCGGATCCTTGAACAGGGTGTCTACGTGATCCCCTTCTCCTATCCTGTCGTTCCGCGGGGCCAGGCGCGGATTCGCACGCAGGTGTCGGCCGCGCACACGACCGAGGATCTCGAGCGCGCGGTCCGCGCGTTCATTCAGGCGCGCGGATGAGCGACCGGACACGCCGCACGCTGGCGAGCTCGGCGGACGTCGCCGGATGCGCCGCGATCGCGCGCGAGCGCGGCCGCCTGGGGATCGACACCGAGTTCATGTCAGAGGGTCGCTACCGAGCGCTGCTGTGCCTGACGCAGGTCGCCGTCGAAGACGAGCAGTCGCCGGACTCGGTGCACACGATCCTGATCGACGGCCTCGCCGACGTCGACGTCTCGCCGCTCGCCGAGCTGCTCGACGACCCCGCGGTCGAGGTCGTGCTGCACGCCGGCCGTCAGGACGTCGCGATCCTGCGCCGCGCCTGGCGCTGCCAGCCGGTCAACATCTTCGACACCCAGATCGCTGCAGGCTTCGCGGGCGAGAGCGCCCAATCGGGCTACGGCAACCTGATCGGCGCGATGCTCGGCCAACGGGTCGGCAAGACCGCCAGCTACACCCGCTGGGACGCGCGCCCGCTCACGACCGAGCAGCTGAGCTACGCGGCCGAGGACGTCGTGCACCTGCTCGCGCTCGCCGACCATCTGAGGCGGCGCCTGGCGATCACCGGCCGGATCGAATGGGCGCTGGAGGAGTGCCGGCGACTGGAGAGCGCGACCGACGAACGCGACCCGGAGAGCGTCTGGGAGCGCCTGCCGCGCGTCTCGCAGCTCGACCCCAAGTCCCGCGCGGTCGCTCGGCGCCTCGCCGCCTGGCGCGAGCGCACCGCCTCTGAGGAGGACCGCCCTGTCGGCTCGGTGCTGGCCGACCCGCCGCTCGTGGAGCTCGCCAAGCGCCACCCGAGCGACCTCGCCGGAATCGCAGCGATCCGAGGCGTCCACCAGCCGACCGTCAAGCGCCGCGGGCCGGCGATCCTCGAGGCGATCGCCCTGGGACTGCAGGACCCGCCGATCCCGCGCGAGGCGCGGCGGGGTCACTCCGAGCCGACCGACGCGCCCCTGATCTCGCTCGCGGAGGCGCTGCTGCGAGCGCGCGCGAGCGTCGCCGGCCTCGCGTATGAGCTGATCGCGACGCGCAGCGACGTCGAGCAGATCATCGCCGCCGCCCGCCGTGGCGATCACGAGCCAGACGTGCGCACCCTCTCGGGTTGGCGCCGCGAGCTCGTCGGCCAGGACATGGAGGACCTGCTCTCGGGCCGCACGGCGCTTGCCGTGGGCGCCGACGGGCGGCTCGAGCTGCGCTCCTCCGGCTGAGCGGATGCCGGGCGCGCCGGCGCTGGGTCAGCCCGGCAACGCGAGCGCGGCGGCGAGGCGGGCGATCACCGCGTAGGGCTCGTGCGCCAGCTGGCGCCAGGTGATGCGGATCACGCGGTAGCCGGCGGCGACGAGGCGCTGATTCGCGCAGCCGGTCGCGCTCGAACGCGGCGCGGTCGCCGTGAAACGACCAGCTGTCGAACTCGACGATCAGGCGCTGCTCGGGCCACAGCAGATCGACCATGTGGCCGCACACGGTGGCGTTCGCTATCGGTGCAGGGAGCTGCGCGGCACGGATCAGTCCGAGCAGCCGGCGCTCGGACGCCGAGCGCGTACGCGCCGCTGGGCCGCTCTGCATCAGCGCGCGCAGATCGGCGACGCCCCGATGCCGCGCCGCTCGCTCGATCGCCGCGGCGATCTGCGCGTCGGTTGCGAGACGGCGAGCACGGCACTCCGCGAGCGCGTTCTCCAGTTCGAGCTTCGTCACCTCGCCGGCGATCTCGACAAGGGCCCTCGCCGGCGCGGTGACCGGCAGCCCGTGCCGCCGCCGCAGGTCCGCCTGTGCCATCGTGGTCACGCGACGGAGCTCGAGCCCGGGCCGCGACCGTGCGTCCACGCCCACGATCGTCAAAGTGACCGGGCTATCGGGTCGCTCGTCGAGCATCTCCCAGACAGCGGCGCTGGTCCTACCGCTCACCACGCCATGTCCACGAAAATGCAGCACGGCGGCCATCGCCAGACCGAGCGGCTCGGGCCGTGGACGGCCGACCAGATACACGTCACGGTGGTAGACGTGAATGCGCCCGTGCCTGAGCCGATGGCTGATAGCGCCGCGTCGGATGCCGGCGGCAAGCATCTGCTCGCGATGAACGAAGCCCTTCTGACGCTCCGCGATCCGGGCGATCTCACGATCTCCCGTACCCCGCACCTGTTCAGGAACCCAAACCACCGCGGCCACCGGTGATTTGGGAGCTTCGCTCTCTATACGAATGCCTAGCCCCCAATTCACCGCAGTCGAGGCTGTCGCAAAACTGTTTGGCGCTTCGCGGTGTGGAGGGCGGATCGGTGCGCTGGCCGGGTGGTGGGCTTGTTGGCGGGGTGGTGATCGCGGGTTGTGTGGGATCTGGCCGGGTGGTGGGCCT
>JBKQIR010000276.1:0-13950 GCA_052148275.1 Solirubrobacteraceae bacterium | reverse complement strand
AACATAAACCCGCTCGACATCGTCCGCATGACCAGCGACAGACGCATTGTTATGGAAAGTAGAAGCAGAAGATGAATGCATGACCAGTCCTTTCGATCACGCTTACACGGTTCCTCCGACACTCCCCATCACGCGAACAACTACATGCCGTTGGTCGCCAAGCACCGCCGGCGTGACCGGGCGACGATGTTCGCGTTCACGAGCGTCGTCGGGCTGGAGGCGACGAGCGCCGACCGCAGCGTGCTGGACGCCGTCGAGCACGCGGTGGAGCACGCGCACCTGACCCGCGATTTCATCCCCGACCATTGCGACGGCACACACGGGTCGATCTGTCGTTCGCATCGGAGCAGTGGCAGCGGATCGTGGTCGATCGTGATCATCCGGGGCAGTTGCATCGCCGTCACTTCGAGGCGTGCGTGTTCACGTATCTCGCCGCGGAGCTGCGGACCGGGGATATCGCCGTGCGGGGGTCGCAGGCGTACGCGAACTGGGCCGCGCAGCTGCTGGCGTGGGAGCAGTGTGAGGGCCTGCTTGAGGAGTTCTGCGCCGAGACCGGCCTGCCGGGCAGCGCCC
Source organism: Solirubrobacteraceae bacterium (assembly GCA_052148275.1). Taxonomy (GTDB): domain Bacteria; phylum Actinomycetota; class Thermoleophilia; order Solirubrobacterales; family Solirubrobacteraceae; genus Palsa-465. Next base: position 13,377 of record JBKQIR010000276.1, on the reverse strand, counting down.
GGGCGTTCACCGATCAGCTGCGTGCAAGGCTGACCGCGCAGGCCGCGATCGTTGATGCCAAGTACCCGGAGAACACCGATCTCGTGATTGACCCGGTGACCGGCGTCCCGTCGCTCAAGCGCCGCCGCGCCCGCGACCCGGCCGTGGGCGCACTGGCCTTGGAGGAGGCGTTGAAGGAGCGGATGCCCGAGCGCACGCTGTTGGAGATCCTCGCGCGGACGGCGTACTGGCTTGAGTGGTGGCGGCGGTTCGGGCCCGCGTCCGGGTCTGATCCGAAGCTCGCCGATCCGCTGCTGCGCTACGTGCTGACGACGTTCACCTACGGCGCGAACCTCGGCCCGGCGCAGGCCGCGCGGCATATCCGTGGCGTGTCCGCGCACGAGCTCGGCGCGACCGCCGCCCGGCACTTCACGACCGGGAAGCTGAACCTCGCCAGCGCGGACGTCGTCAACGCCTATCTGCTGCTCGACTTGGTGAAGGCGTGGGGTGACGGCACGAGCGTCGCGGCGGACGGGACGCAGGTTGACACGCTGATCGACAACCTCCTCGCGGAGTCGCACATCCGCTACGGCGGGTACGGCGGGATCGCCTACCACCACATCGCCGACAACTACATCGCGCTGTTCAGCCATTTCATTCCGTGCGGCGTGTGGGAGGCCGTCTACATCATCGAAGGGCTCCTGCGCCAGCAGTCCGATGCTGAGCCGGACACGATCCATGCCGACACGCAGGGTCAGAGCTACCCCGTCCACGCGCTTGCGCACTTGTTCGGGTTCGGGCTGCTGACCCGGATCCGTAACTGGAAGGACCTCACGTTCTACCGTCACGCGGTCGATGTCCGCTACGCGCACATCGACCAGCTGTTCGGCGCCCCCGGGGAGAACACAATCAACTGGCAGCTGATCGAGACGCACTGGGTCGACCTGATGCAGGTCGTCCTCTCGATCCGCGCGGGCCGGCTGTCCTCAACCCTGCTGCTGCGCCGGTTGGGGACCGAGTCGCGCAAGAACAACATCTACAAGGCGTTCCGCGAGCTCGGCCGCGTGATCCGCACGATCACCCTCTTGCGGTACATCTCCGAGCCCGAGCTGCGCGAGGAGATCACCGCCGCGACGAACAAGGTCGAGGCCTACAACGACTTCTCCGCCTGGCTGCGGTTCGGGCACGACACGATCGAGCGCAACGACCCCGCCGAACAGGAGAAGATCATCAAGTTCAACACGCTGCTCGCCAACTGCGTGATCTTCCACACCGCCCTGGACATGACCACCGTCCTGCGCCAACTCGCCGCGGAGGGCTGGGAGATCACCCCAGCCGCCGTCGCCGCGCTCTCGCCGTACATTCGAGAGCGGATCAAACGCTTCGGCGAGTACGCCACCGACGGGCTCATCGACCCGCCCGACGCATTCGACCCGCACCTCGACCTGCTCCCCGCGACGGCCGTCCAGGCAGCATGAACGCCGCTCGATCCCCGGCTCTCGGCTCCGCCGGAGCCTGTCAAGCCCGATGAGACGCTTCGTGGTCGTTTTTAGTGAGCGACCTCCTTCGTCTCGGGTTTGTTGATCCACGCGGCGGTTGGCAGCTCGGGTGGGGCGGGCGGCCTGCGAACGAACCGCTCGGGATGGCGCTCGTAGGCGGCGTCGAGCACGAGACCGCGGGCGGCGTGCAGCTCAGGCGCTTGGCCGTGGTGGACGGCGGCTGGGGTCATGAGGCCGATCCCCGAATGGCGATGGGCGTGGTTGTACCAGTCGAAGAACGCCCGGCAGTGCACGCGTGCGTGCGCGATGTCGTCGAACCGCGCGGGAAACTCGGGCCGGTACTTCAGTGTCTTGAAGCCCGCCTCCGAGTACGGGTTGTCGCTGGAGGTGTATGGGCGACTATGCGTTTTCGTGATGCCGAGGTCGGCGAGCAAGAAAGCCACCGGCTTGGCGCGCTGCGGCGCGCCGCGGTCGGCATGCAACGTCAGGATCTTCGGGGTGATGTGCTGCTGCTCGGTGGCCTGCTCGATCAGCGCCTTGGCCAGCTGCCCGTTCTCGCGGTGCTGGACGGTCCAGCCGACTGCATAGCGGCTGAACACGTCGAGGATCACGTACAGGTAGAAGTACGTCCACTTCGCCGGGCCCTTCAGCTTCGAGACGTCCCAGGACCACAGCTCGTTCGGACGCTCGGCGAGCAGCTCCGGCTTGGCGTAGCCGGGGTGGGTGAGTTGGTTGCGCCGCTCGCGCACCCCACCGTGGTGAGCGGCGAGGATGCGGTACATCGTACGCGTCGAGCACAGGTAGGTGCCCTCGTCCAGCAGCGTCGCGTAGGTCTCCTCCGGCGAGATGTCGACGAACCGCTCGGAGTGCAGCACCTCGAGCACGGCCTCGCGCTCGGGCTCTGTCAGCGCCCTGTCCGGAGTAGGCCGCGGCCGTGGCGGCCTGGGCTCCGGTGGCCGGCGGCGACGGTAGATCGTCGCCACAGACGCGCCCACAGCGCGGCACGCCGGGCGGGTGCCGATGATCGGCGTGAGCTCCTCGACTGTCCGCTCGATCATCGCTCGGTGCTCCTCGCGCTCTCGGTACCGAGCATCTGCTCCAACAGCGCTGAGAGATTTCCCTGGATCTCGATGACCCGCTTCGCCTTCTCAAGCTCCGCCTCGGCGCGCTCAGCGCGCCGCGTCAGCTCGACGATCTGCCCATCGCGCCGATCGACCGGCTTGCGGCCCCGCGACTTGCCGAGCTCCTTCAGCGCGCCGTCGCGGACCTGCTTGCGCCAGTACGTCAGATGCGACGTGTACAGCCCCTCACGGCGCAGCAGCTCGCCGACCTCGTCCGGCCTGGCGCACGCGTCGGCCTTGGCCAGGATCTCCAGCTTGTACTTCGCCGTGAACGACCGACGCTTGGCCTGCTCGACCAGCTCCGGGTCAGGCAACCCCGCCGCGCCCGGGGCCCCCGCCGCCGCGGCGCGCGCGCCGGCCACAACTGCCAGCCCGGCTACGCCTCGCTGGTCTTCGCGCTCGGCGGCAGCAGCCTCAACCGCAGCTCCAGCTCCATTCGTGCTCGTCTCCAACATTCCGGCGTTCTCCGTTCTCGCCCTCAAGGTTCATTGATTCCTCGATGGTGAGCGTCTCGTCGGACGTTGACAGAGAGGGCGCTTCGCGATTCGAGAGCAGCAGCGACCGATGCCTGCCGGACGGCTTCTGCTCCCGTTCCAGACGAGCAGCGTCGGACAGCCCGATCGGGTCGATCGAGACTGCTGCAAGCAGCCCGATCCGACAGCCAGCCGCGAACGCTTCAGACTTCGAACTTAACGGTGCAGGCGAGCATCCGGGGTCGGATTCCGGAGCGCGGCGGCACGGATTTTGATCGCACGGTCGGTTAATGAAACGCGATGTCTCAGGGATGTGTAGATGAACCGCGTGAAAAGGAGCTGGCCGATGGCTGGAAGTCGATCGGAGCAAGACGCTTGGGTGGATGCAGAGGTTCAGCGGATCGATCCCGTCGTCCAGTCAAGGCTGGATGAGGGCGCGATGGCCTCGTCGCTCGAGGAGGCTGGGCTGCTGATCGTCCAGTCCGCGTTGCGAGAGCGTCCCCATCGGAGGCGGTGGCTCGGCATGCCTCGACGCGTTCTGTTGATCGGGACGATGGTCTTGAGCGTGTCCGGTGTGGCTCTGGCAGCTAGTGGCGTGTTCGTAAACGCTCACACCCACACGTACAACCACGGCTGGCAGCTCCGAGCCGGAGGCCCAGGCGAGAACCTCAACGTGGCCGGAACGAACTTCGACCAGGTAGTACTGCACGAGTCGGCAGGCATCTCCTTTCCAGCCGACTACGCCGCTTGGCGGAGCTTCGCGGTCAAGCACACGGCGCCGCCACCGATCTGCCCTGCGGACGATCACCGCCCCAGCTGCACAATCCTGATGAGCACTGGCATGATCAATGCTGGCATCGCGCGAAGCGCATTCTGTTCGTGGGTCCTGGACTGGCGTCACGCGGAACTGACCGACAACACCGATGCAGCTCGTCAAGCGACAGCGGTGATCACCAGGGCACCACGCTGGAAAGCGATCACTGACCTTGGTTCGGCCTACGATGCCGAGTACTTCGGGTGGATGAAATCGTTCGTCGGCCCCGTCAAGGCAGGCGATGTCAGCGCCGTCGACCGGCTGATCGCGAGCAACTCAGGCGCTTACTTCTGGTTCTATGACCCCGCCTTCATAACCTGGCTCCGCCAGCCCTGGTTCCGCCAGCACTCCCACATCAACATAGGTCGCGTGTATCTGCGCTACGTCGAAACGGGTCGGCTGTGAACCGCGAGGATCGCTCCGGCGCGGAAGCGCGCTTTGAGGAGTTATACCGCTCCACCGCGCAGGATCTACTCGCCTTCCTCACGCGTCGGGCTTCTGATTCCGAGGAAGCGACGGACATCCTGGCCGAGGTCTACCTGATCGCCTGGCGTCGTCTGGACACCGTACCGGCGAACGGCGATGCCAGGCTATGGCTGTTCGGGGTCGCGCGGAACCTGCTGATGAAAAGCAACCAGCAACGGCTCACTCACCAAGCCCTCGTTCGAGGCATCACTGCCGAACTGTCCCAGATCGCCAGATACCCCGCAGGACCCGCCACCGCCAGCCATTGCAGGGACACAGCCAATACGTTGGGCGGATCCGAGCCCCGATAAGCCCGGTTTCGCGGAGTCGCTCGGCACGCCCGGCCATCGCTGTAGGAACAGCGTTGGACCCCTACTTTGCGCAAGCGCCCCGAAGAGCATCCACCGCGCCAGGGTTAGCCGCCGATGCGGCAATCGCTAGCGTCTCGCCAGATCTCAGCGCAAACCAAGAACATTGCCCTTGGTGTCGACGGCGACGCAGAAAACCGCAGTTGGGCACGACACCGAGGTAAGGCCCATGCTGCTGTCGATGTTAGTCGTCAGTCCTGAGCCTTCTGAAAGAACTGACCTAGCGTAACCGACGGGTTGGCAGCGCAATAGTAAGGTACCTCAGGTGAGCCCAGTGGACTCGCGTAATCCGGTTTGTTGTACTGAGTCGCAAGCTTGTCGATAATGGCTTGCTGGTCCGACTGAGATGCATTCATAAAGTCTTGGCAGGTGGACGAAGCCGAAAGGCCGCTGCCACCACAAGCGCTGAGCGCTAGCCCAGCGAGTACTCCGGCAACCAACACACCAATACGTCTGCTCCAACGAGTCATGTCGCCCGTAGGCTCAAGAAACTAGCGAGACATCCGCCCTACCCAGTAGAAAGTGGGCGTAATGTCAAGCATGACCGAAAACACGGAACCGAAGTACACACGAGTGTCAGCCGACGAGCGCGACGAGATCGCAAGGATGCATGCTGTTGGGCAGGGCGTGCGAGCGATCGCGAGAGCGCTCGGACGTGCGCCGGGAACCATCAGTGCAGAGCTGAGGCGTAACAGCACGACCCCAGCCCGTAGCGAAGGCGTCGCGTCACCTCACCGCGCCGCAGGCGCCGTCTACCATTCACACGCAGCCAACGAGCTCGCACGCAAACGCGCGAGCCGCACCCGCGAGACGCTCAAGAATGCCTGGTTGCGGGAGTACGTGGAAGCGAGACTCCGGCTCGGGTGGACGCCGGAGCGGATCGCCGGCCGGCTGTCAAGCGACCATCCGGGCGACTGGCAGCGCAACGTCTCGCACGAGACGATCTACAGGTGGATCTGGTCAGACGACGCGCCGCAGGACCTCCGCACGCTCCTGCCGCGACGCCGGCTCGCGCGCGGCAAGGTCGATGGGCGCGGGCGTCAGAAGTTCAAGATCCCTGCACGCATCGGGATTGAGGAGCGCCCCGCGGCGGTCGACTCGCGCGCGGAAGCGGGCCACTTCGAGGGCGATACCGTGATCGGCAAGCAGGGCAGACCGGCTGTGCATACGGAGGTCGAGCGCGCCACCAGGTACATGATTGCGCGGATCATCCCGAGCAAGAGCGCGGACGACACGCTCGCGGCGATGCTCGCGATCTTCGGGGAGATTCCACCCGAGCTGCGCAAGACGCTCACGCTCGACAACGGCACCGAGTTCGCTCGGCACCTCGGTTTGCACGAGCTCATCACCACGTACTTCGCTCGCCCGTACCACTCCTGGGAGCGCGGCTCCAACGAGAACATCAACGGGTACCTGCGGCGATACTTCCCCAAAGGCACCGACTTCGGTGAGGTAACACAAGAGCAACTCGACCGCGTCGTCGAGCTGATCAACAACATGCCACGCAGATGCCTCAACTGGCGCACCGCCGCCGAAGCATGGGCTACATTGAACGAGAAACACAACACAACCAGCGGGTGTCTCGCTCGCTAGTTGAATGTGCCGCCTCCAAAATTGTTGCGGCCTGGAGTTGCAAAAGGCCGCGTTCTGATCAGCGCCGAGTGGCGCGGCTGGGCCGTAGACCGTAGTTAACCCCGTGAAACCGTGATCTTGACGGCGGCCTTTGAGGCCAGCCGCCTCCCTGGAGCCGGGCTCAGGCTAATCACGATGTCGCGGCGGACGTTACGGCGGCGGACCCACGTCACCCGACCGACGGTGCAGTGACCTGCCGAGATCCGCCGCTCCACTGTGACGAGGCTGGCCCCGGCGAACCTCGGAACGACACAGGCTGGCGGCGGGGCGGGGATCGTAAACGCGAGCGGTGCTGCGGTGGCGAGCACGTTCGAGGATGTGAGGCCGTCGCCTGCGTCGTCCCACTCGTCGTTCTCAAGCCAGGCGCACACCGTGTAAGACCCCGTCGAGCCGGTGAAGCTCTTGGAAGAGAAGGACTGCCCTGTTAGGGCATAAGTGTTGTTGACTAGTACGGTGGCTTGCGAGCCGACGACCGACAAGTCGGCGCCGTAGGTCGGCTGGCAGCCTCCAGCCCCTGCGGGCTGGACGACTGCGTAGAGCCAGGGCCCATCCCCCCCTGAATCGATAGGCGTGGCGCTGATCTTGAACGTGACGGTGAACGGGACGTTCGGCCGAGGGGTGCTGGTCGATAGGGTTGTTGAGAGGCTGTCGGTATCCACCAGCTGGAAGCTGGATTGCGCGGTGGCGAGCACGACCGAGGATGTGTCGCCGCTGCCTGCGCCGTCGTACTCGTCGCTCTCAAGCCAGGCGCACACCGTGTAGGACGACGCGGTGAACCCGTCGAAGCTGTTGGAAGAGTAAGACTGCCCCTCTAGGGCATACTGGTTGTTGACTAGTACGGTGGCTTGCGAGCCGACGACCGACTCGTCGGTGCCGTAGGTCGGCTGGCAGCCTCCAGCCGCTGCTGGCTGGACGACTGCGAATTCCCACTCGATCGCGGCCGCGTTCACGTTGATCTGGACGGTGATCGGTATCCCGGTCGACGATGTCGAACTCGACAGCGAAATGCTCATCGTATCCGCCGCCGCGACGGCGGGGACCGCGCACGCACCCATCCCCATCAGCATTGCTGCAACGATCGCCACACCCAGCCGTCTGCCGAGACTCATCAGCCAATCCTTTCCCGGAATTTGGATCAACAACTTTTCCGTGATGCCGTTTGGGTTGTCCAGTGCCAATGCTCTCATCGCTGGCTCTCCTCATTCGCTCGCAAACACGACAAACTGGCTTCCCGAGCTGCACTTCGTGGCACCTTCCGTCTCGGTCGCGTTCGGCGCGACTTCGGTGCATGTGAACCCGGGGACACTCTGCTGCTCAAGCTCAGCAGTCGCCACGCTTCTGGCCTGGCTGCAACTCATGTTTCCAAAGTCGTAGATCCCGCCACTGAAGCCGTCGCAACGTGTCGGCGCAGCCGATAAACGCAGCTCTAGCATTCCGGCACGGCTGGATCGACGAACGGCGTCCCGAGCAGACTCCCAGAAGTCTCGCCGTTGTTGTAGAACGCGTCGGCTGAGACGTAGTACGCGTCGTTCCACGGGCTCGACGCGATCTCATACCAGTAGGTGTTCCCGTCCGCGACCCTGAAACCGCTCACCCAGCACGCGATCTGAACCGTTTGGTTGGACGCGATCTCCGGCCCTTCGGTCCCGCCCGCGTCCGCATAATCCGTCCACGTATGAGCGACGCTACCCGTCGTCTCCGCATACGTCGGCTCGCTCCCGCCTGGTGTCGAGCCGCCCCCCGGTGTCGAGCCGCCCCCCGGTGTCGTACCGCCGCCCGTCCCGCCTGTGTGCGTTTCGGCGCGTGTGAGCAAGAACTCCGCGGCTGCGGTGGTGTACGTAGTGCGTGAGTTTGGAACGTCGAGATCCATGTAGTGCTTATGCGAGCAGTCGGCGTGCAGGCCGCAGGAAATCGCGGAGCCGAGGCTCGAGTAGTTGCACACCGGATCGTGGTTAGCGCAATAGCTCCGTACCTTGCTCTGGTCTGAGTTAGCCCAGACACGACGGTGGTATGTCTGCGCAACGATCCCGTTTAACTGGGGGTTATACGACCCTACGTTGACGGGAGCGCCCTGCCCGCCCTTGAACCTCGGATCGCCAAACAGCACGATACCGATGATTCGACCCTGTACGGCCGAGCTCATGTCGTCCTGGTAGGCGTCCGCGACGACCTGCGCCCCCTGGCTGTACCCGGCCAGGACGATATCACTGCCGTGGCAGGTGTTCAGGAACCCGTTCACATGCGCAAGCAGCGAAGTGATCCCCCCATTGACGCTCCGGTGGTATCGGTCGGTGTAATACGACGGGTCCCACCAATCGACGGCGATGGCCTGGTAGTCGACATATTCGGCGGGGATGCCGGACGCGGCCAGATGCGTCACGACTGCGTCAACGGTGGCGCCGTAGCCGTTCCCATTGCCGCGATCCTCTCCGGAGCCTCGTACCCCGATGAGCTTCACAGAGGGACATGACCCAGCGTACGCCGAAGGTGCCGACGCGAGCGTACCGGCGAGCGTCAAGATCAATGCCAGCAGCGGAATGGCCCGCGGGCTCATCAGCCGGGGCCTGGTGACCACACGCGGGACTGGTCCCGCGTTGCGGCGAAGATCACGAACGTCGCTCCGCGATGCGTAGGCGTGCCGTTCCCCAGGTAGATTGCGTCGTCGCGCGCTACGCGTCATTCCGATCCCTCGTTTTTGTTGATGCCGGACAAGGTTGATTCGGGAAGTTCAACGGTCGGCACGCGACCGACCACGCCCGACGTCCGCAGTCGGGCCGCTGATTGCCTGGCGGCTGCTTCCTGGTCCGAGGAACGCGTCCTCGCGCAATGTCGTCGCCTCCGAGCCCCGCTTCCGTGGACACCCTGCGGCTGAGTCGCCCCAGCTTTCACAGAGACTCTCTGCCGAGGCAGGCGCGGAACATCCGTGGAACGCCCTCCGGTTGGTGCGGGAAACCACTGTACTGCGATTTTCCTTGAATAATCGCGCTTGGCCGCTCATTCGAGCCAGCAGGTTCTGCGCGCAGCGCCGACGGCAGGTCCGCTGACCTGCCGTCGGCTGCTCGCGGTCCCGCGCAATCTCACCAGCCCCACCGTCGCCCCAGCTCGACAGTCTCTTTGCAAGATCGCAGAGCGGGCACTATGCCGTTCCTGCCTGCGGTCGTCAATTGGCCGAAATACCTAGTCACCACAGCGCCCCCGGCCTTGGGAGCCGAGCGGAACGATCCGGCGCCGCAGCGCGAACACAGCCAGCTGCGTACGCGAGCGGGTCTGCGTTCGACCCATCGCGCTGGCGACGTGGGCCTGCACAGTGCGGCGCGAGAGGCCCAGCCAGTCGGCGATGTCCTGGTTGCTGAGACCATCGACGAGCAAGCAGATCACCTCGAGCTCGCGTGAGGTCAGATCGCTTTCCACGGCACACATCGCTGACGCGAACCGTACGGACCTCACCGCACCCGTACCAGGCCGGAAAGTGATGAGACCCAGCCGGATGCAGGGTTTTCTGCGCCTCAGCTGTCGATCGCTCGCGCTGCGGGGGGCGGTACCAGCCCCTCGCTGACCGCTACCGCCACGAGCTCGGCGGCGTTGCTCACCCCGACCCGCGCGACGGCGCGAGCGACATGACGCTGGACCTGCCCATCGGAGATCGACAGACACGCGGCGACCTCGCGGTAGCGCAGGCCGTCAGCCAGCAGCGCGAGCACCTGCAGCTGGCGCGCCGTCAGGCGCCCAAGCCGACCATCGACGGGCAACACGACCTCCGGCAGCAGATCCGCCGCATCGCCGACCAGCTCGTCACTGGCCGACGCCGAGTGATGTCGAGACGGCTCCTCCCGTCTACTCGACGATCCGGAGTCGCCGCCTGCAAGGTTCGCCCCAGGGACAGGACCGGACTGACCCACGTTCGCGGCCCAATCGGCGGTCCATGACACAACCCGGCGTGCAGTCGTCCGCGGCGGTCCGCTCCTGCTGTTCAGCCGCATCAGGTGGGCGGCGAGCTGATCGGTGACGGCGGCCACCATAAGCGCCCAGAAGATGTAGCCGATCCACAAGCCGATGATCGAGACCGCCGGGGTCCTGCCGAGGTCTCCGCTGAGCACGTGAGCGAGCAGATTGATCGCTAGGACCGCCACGCAGTACCCCAGGACGCGGCCGATCGGGGCGATCACCGCGACCAGCGTCAGCAGCGTGCACGACGGCCACCAAAGCTGGCTGCGTAACGGGAACACTGCGGCCACCAGAGCAGCCGCGAACAACACGACGCCGACCTCCGCATACAGCCGCCCTCGCAACGCGCGGTACAGGGACTCGGTGCGCCATATCGCGAGCGGTGTCGCCACGACAAGCACGCCGGCGCCGATCACACCAGCGACCGGCACTCCGCCCAAACCGGCACGCAGCGGCAGCAGCACCAGCGCAGCAACCGCCGCGACCCCGACAAGAGCCGTGATCCCCAGGAAGCTCCCGCGATAGAACCGCTCGGACAGCTCGACGATCTCCGCCCCACACCGCACAACATCGCCCCCGGCCGAGGAACCCGCCAGCCCGCCCCGGTCCTGCGTGCGGGTAAGCGCGCGGCTCACGTCAGGTCCCATCGGCACTCCCGCCAGACCAATCCGCGCGTGCGACGAGCCCCGCCAGCTGCCGCAGGGTACGAGCTCCGGTCTTGCGCTTCGCGTGCTTGATATGGGTTCGCACAGTCGCGAGCGACACCCCCCACTCATAGGCGAGCTGCTTGGCGGTCTTGCCCTCACCGAGCCCCTCGACCACCCTGATCTCAGCTGGCGTCAACCGCGGGCCGGCAACTTCGCCGGGCGGCAGCGACAGCCGCACTCCAGGGTTGGCGATCGCGTAGCCGAGCGCCGGCGTCAGCGCCGGCGCGCCCGCGCGGATCGCCTCCAAGATCAGCGGCGCGTTCGACACAAACCGCTTGAACAGCGCCGCCAGGCCGAGCAGACCAAGCGCCGCGAACGGATACGCGAGCGCCTGCCCCAGAACGCCAGCGAGCTCGCCCCGTTGGACCAGGCGCTCCGGGGAGTGCCCGACCAGCACGCCGGCCGCGTAGCAGACCACGAGCACCGCAACGCACCACCACACGATCCGGGCGGGTGCGACCACCACGGCGATCCCAATCGACGTCAGCGTGAATGCGACATACGGCCCGCCAACCAGGCCATCAACCGCGACCACGGCGATCTGCGCGATAGCGCCGATGAGCACGAGCCACGGGCGCATCCACAACCAAGCGCAGACGCGCCGGCGCCACCACAGCGCCAGCGCCGTGCCGAGTACCAGCACCAAGCCGACGATCAGCCGCCGAGCGGGATCAACCCCCAGGCCGTCGGCCACCGCCAGCACCAAGCCCCCGAAAGCCACCCACAACGACAGGCACAAAGCCGTCGTCAATACGCTCAACGGCAGCGCACCGACCATCCCCCCGAGATCCGACGGCGAACGTCTGCGCCCTGGAAACTCGACGCGCGTGGCTGCCGTCGCAGCCGTCGGCATGATCCCACCCGCGTCATTGAGTTCTCCCGATTGCATTCCCGCTCCATGCCGCCAATTGATCCGTGCCCGTTCGGACCTCCAGCGACGTGCCGATCATTATCCCGGCGTCGAGACGGGAACCTACCGCCGGGCCTCAACATGCCGAACACGCCGCAGCTGCCTCTACACGGTTCCCGACCGAACCTCGATTGCCTCAGGACCCTCAGGCGTAAGAATATGTGAGACATCCTGCTGGAGACTGGCTCTTGAGACGGCGAAAACCCAGTCCGCGCGGGACGCGCTCTGCCCGGCACCATCTGTCTCAGGAACGGTCCTCGTGAGACGCCCTACTTTGCTAAGGCTAAGACCGGTTCTCTGTACCGACAATCCCCTGCGCTCGGACCAAGCTCGTCGGGACGGCGATCGGCTGTGGGATACTCGCCAAGGGTCACATGCTCGGGTAGTACGAGGCACTCTGGCGTTGTAGATCGGTTGCGGGGATCGTCCATTGCAGCCCCCGGTCCCGTGCGGTGGGCGGTCCCCGCAACCAATACCGCGATGGCAGACGTCTCGGCGCGCGGCGCATTGGGCGGCGTCCGTGTGGGGCGGCGAGCGCGGGGCGTCGTGTCGCTTACGCCGGGCGAGCTCCCCGGCGGCGACGAGCTCGGGGCACGGGCGTCGCTGCCAGCGCGCGTGACGGCCAAGGACCACACCCGCGGCCGCCCGCGACGGCCAGCGATCACGTCTCGAGTTCCTTGACCGCCTGCGCAGCCGCGTCCAGCAGCCACCCCGGCTGCTGGCGCGGCGCCGTCAGCGTCGCCCGGCGGATCGCCTCGCGGGCCGTCGATCCCTGCTTCCAATCACGCTGCCCACGGCGGCGCGCGAGCCACTCCCACTGCCAACCGCTACCCGCCCGCCGCGAGCGCCACTGCTGGCGCACGACCTCGACGGGGCCCTGTCGTTTTCAGAAGAGGCCTGCACCGACTCATCTTGAGCCGGCGGGTGTGTGCAGACGACTGTTGACCGCTGGGCGGTCAGGAGTCGGGTGCACGAAAGGGATGTTCTGTCAGGAGTCGGATGCACAATCGTGCGCGCCCGTCGACGACGGGCCACGCGCCGACCGCGGCGGCCAAGCCCGCCTACGCCCGGCGCTGGGACCGGGCCAGAGCGTCCCTGCAAGACGCGATCCGGCTCGCCAGAGAGGACCCGGCCGAGGCGCAAGCCCGCTACAACCTCTTCGCCGCCGGGTGCCGAGATCCGCTATCGATCGACCGGCTGCTCGACACCTTCGATGAGCTGGGCATCCTCACCGCAGCGCTGTCACACAAGCACCACCTTTGCACCCATTGCCGTGACGTAGAATATATGACGGCTTACGTGACAGCTTGGCGTTTCCAGCAAGACTGTCTCTCGGGTGTCACGTAATCGGACGTATACGTGACAAGGAGCAATCCCCATGCTGGTCGGCTACATGCGCGTCTCCAAAACAGACGGAACCCAGACCGTCGACCTGCAACGCGACGCGCTGCTCGCCGCCGGCGT
>JBKQIR010000275.1:0-4441 GCA_052148275.1 Solirubrobacteraceae bacterium | reverse complement strand
TCGGCGGCGTCAGGAATTCAGCGCCACGGGCGCTCCATTCGGCGTACACGGCCGCGATGTCTTTGACCCGGATATTGAGGAAGCTGCTGACCCGGTCGGGATCGCGTGGCGTCTCCAGGGTGACCGTAGGCTTGTCGTCCGTCGGGCCGCCCCCGACGTTGATGATGATCCAGCTGTCGGGTAGCGCGACGTAGGTCAGCCCTCCGGGGCCGGAGAAGGCCACCTTGCCGCCGAGTACTTCGGTATAGAAGCGCCGAGAGCGCTCGACATCGTCCGAGACGATGAAGTGGGCCAGCACAATCCCCTCCGGGGGCGGTGGGAGCTCTGCCATCTGATACCTCCACTGGTTGGGTCTGGTACCCCGCCTGCCACGGGATCTACAGCCGATACGTTGTGATGATCGGGGAGTCCATCTCTCTCCAAGGCACCGCTTCAGGCCACGACGTTTGAGCCCGATGGTCTTGCCCCAGTTGGGTCGGGTCGGTTCATCAAGCGTATCGACAAGCCACATCTCTCAACCCGCGACCCCGGGCCCGCGAAGCCGAGGCGCGCCCAAATCGGAATCCGGTCGATTTTCTCTGGAGAAGCAGTCGCTCGTAACAAGCACCGGTAGAGAACGGCTGGAGCTCCCCCGCCTGCTTGGACGCCGGCGAGCTTGGGTTGATCGTGCTCGGGACGGCGAGCAGGGGCGCGTCATTGTCCACCAGATGATGTATTGAGCCGGATTGGGTTTGGACGGCAGCTTCCGCGCCGGCGTGGCTGCGGGAGGGGGGTGCGGATAATTCGGCTTTGACCGACCGATCAGTCACTGATCTACGGATGTGAGGTCAGCCACCAGGCCGCCTCGCGCTCTACGAGCTCGCCGAGCCGGGGCTGCGGGAGATCTTCTCGATGCTCAACGGGTTACGCGGAGCTCCGCCACGAACGGGCCAGCCGGCGCTTGCTGCCACCCAGCCTTTTTGGCGCAGGGAGGCCGCGAGCTGGCCGCTGGCTGAGGCCGGCCCTGCTCAAGGCGCTCTAGCACGGCGTATCGCGTCTCGTCAGCGAGCTCGGCCAGTAGTTGAACCGGGGATCGTTTGACGCTCGCATATCCCCGGTCTACACCTCCAGGGTTCATGGCTGCCTGAATGATGGTAGTCTACCGTTCAGCATCGAGTGAACTGTTGACGTAGGCCCAAAGGAGACTCAAATGCTGCATCCCGCTCTCACTCGAGCGCTCGCCACCGCTCACATCGAGGACCTACATCGCGCGGCCGCTCGTAGCCACACGATCCGCCCCGCCCGCCGCGTCGTGCACGAGCCACGCGTGGCGGCCACTCCAACCGCCGTACTGCGATCCGCGTCGACTCGACTACGTGGACGCCGCGCGCCCAAGCCGACGGCATGACACGAACCGAGATTCCTCAAGCAGCCCCGCCGTCGTGCACGGCACGTGCGAGGACTACCGGGCGGGCCTGCGCGTCGATCGCGCGCACGAGGAAGCCGACCGGACGGCCGGTCGCCAAATCGCCTGCCCGATGCTGCTGATGGCCGCCACGCAGGACGACCTCGACATCCTGGAGTCGGAGGGCCGAGGAATTCGCGTAGCGCCTGTGCGAGCTCGTCCGTGCCTGTTCGGCTTGGTGGTGACCAGATTGGATTGTCGCGCTGCGTAGCTTTCCGGCCACCCAGGGTCGCCAGATCGCCTCGGGGTCGCCATTTCACTGATCGTTGGCCGCTGCGACGAGCCTCCGGTTCGCCAGGCACGACCCTTGCCCCGGGTTTCGTATAGTGGAGCGCAGCCTCTCGATGCGAGCGTAAGCAGACCAACGCCCCAACGCGCTCGTGACCAGCCTTCTCCTGTGATCGGACAAGAAGCAAGCGCCCGGCCCAGCAGTGGCTCAGGCCCGCCGGCCGCGCGAACACACACGTGCCGAAATGCGCGTCGCGCTGTCAAAGCACGTCAGAGTCGCCCGCATTGCGAGGGTCTCGCTCCTCGCCAATTCCGAGGCCAACTGGCCGGGGTCTCGGCTGTTCACTGATCGTTGGCCGCTGCGACGAGCCTCCGGTTCGCCAGGCACGACCCTTGCCCCGGGTTTCGACCGCCCCGGCGCGATGCGCGGCGCGACCAAGCGCCGGCGTTGGGAATGCGCTCGTCGCCGGAAGCAGGGCGCAGCAAGGGGCGTGCAGAATCTCCCCTATGCATAGGTACGCCTTTGTTGGAATGCTCCCCGGCCGCGGCCGATGCCGCATAGCCAGCGAGCCGATCGCACGTCGCCGCCGGCGACTGCCGGTGCCTCGCTCCTTGTCGAGCGACCCCGGTGCCTTTGCCGTGATCACGTGCTCCGTCGCGCTGCTGCCCGTGCTCAGCTGCGAGAGCGACGCCGCCCTCCGGGGAGCCTTCTACGTCTCCGAGTGCAGCGGAAGCTTCCAGTCGCCGGAACGTGGGGCTTGGGAGCCTGGTCCGGAGCGGCGCTGTGTCGCGGTTGAGTCAAGTCGGCCGAATGAGCGTGGATCGGTCAGGTGGCCCATGGTGCCGACCTGAGCGGGTGCGCTCGCGCGAATTGGAGGATGACCTGAGCGATCAGGTCGGGATCGTCGGACAGCGGCATGTGGCCGACGTCGCGCGGCTCGAGCAACTGCGCTTCTGGCAGGGTGGACAGCAAGCTCGGGGCGAACTGCGCCTTTGGGAGCTAGCGATCGCCGGACGGCCCGACCAGCAGCACAGGACAGCGGATCTCCTCCAGGCGTTCCGCCGGCGCGCCGAGCATAGTCGCGCCGTTGCACCAGAGGCGCCCCGAGATGGGTCGAGCGCGGCAGCCTGGGGCGCCGGGATCCGCTCCAAATGCGTCGAGCGCCGGCCTGATCAGCTCGAACAGCGAGGCGAACGGGATCTGTGCCTCGGACTCGATTCCGCGCGCTCGCGGCAGCTGCATCCCCTCCGCAGCATCGGCTGATTCTATGTGGGTCGGCGCCGAAGACTAGGTGCCCCCCCGGAAGCGACACTCTCGGCGCCGACCTAGCCTGGCCGAATGTCAACCCTAGGAGGGACCAGCGTCTGTGGACCGGAAGCCCGGCCCTGCAATGGTCCGGAAAATGAGACGGAGCGCGGGAGTGCCCGGCAGAGAGGATGGCGCGATGAGCCAGCTGTCAGACAGTGATGTTCGTTCTTGGTCACGAAGCTGGAGGCGGATCGGCGCGACCGTCGCGGCGTTGGCGCTGGCGGTCGCCTTGCCGCTGGGGTTGGCGCCGGCGGCATTCGCGGCGTCGCAGACGGGGGTCGAGGCGATCCTGCCGGCTGGCGCGGGATCGAATCCGCAGGCGAATGTGGATTCGGTGTCGTGCCCCTCGGCGGGTGACTGCACCGCCGTGGGCGGCTACACCGACAGCTCGGGTAACGAGCAGGGGTTGTTGTTGACCGAGACGTCGGGGACATGGGGCGGGGGGGTCGAAGCGCTCCTGCCCGCGAACGCGGGAGCGAACCCGCAGGTGTTCCTCAACTCGGTGTCGTGCGCCTCGGCGGGTAACTGCACCGCCGTCGGCGGCTATCTCGATAGCTCGGGCGGCTTGCAGGGTTTGTTGTTGACGGAGACCTCGGGCACGTGGGCGCAGGGAGTGGAGGCATCGCTGCCGTCCAACGCGACGTTACCATTCCCGACCGTGACCCTGTATCAGGTGTCGTGCAGCTCGGCGGGTGACTGCAGCGCCGTCGGCGTCTACAGCATCCCCCCCACGGACGGCGGACGGTCGGCGGTGTTGGCGGGGTTGTTGTTGACCGAGACCTCGGGCACGTGGGCGCGGGGAGTGCAGGCGCCCGTGCCCGCAAACGCGGGAACGGGCGCGATCGTGCAGTCGGTGTCGTGCGTCTCGGCGGGCAACTGCATCGCCGCCGGCGAGTATGCCGACAGCTCGGGCAACCAGCAGGGGTTGTTGGTGGCGGAAATCTCGGGGACGTGGAGCGCGGATGGCGCGGCGCCCCTGCCCTCAAACGCGGGGTCGAACCCGGAGGTGAACCTGAACTCGGTGTCGTGCGTCTCGAGCAGCGTCGACTGCGGCGCCGTCGGCACCTACTTCGACAGCGCGGGCTTCACGCACGGGGTGCTGTTGACGGGGTTCCGGAAGGCCACGAGCCCGGTTGCAGGAACTGGAGGACACGGCCCGGCATGCGGCGGACTGCGTGAGGAACCGTGCGCGAGCGAAGTGTGGACGGGGGTCGAAGCGACCGCGCCCGAGAACGCCAGCTCGCCCGACGTTCAGCCGCTCTCGGTCTCGTGCGCCTCGCCTGGCGACTGCAGCGCCGCCGGCCAGTATCTCGACAGCGCGGGTATCGAGCAGGGGTTGCTGTTGACGGAGACCTCGGGAACGTGGGCGCAGGGGGTCCAGGCGACCCCGCCGGCCAACGCGAGCACGAATCCGGATGTGTCGGATGTGCTCCTGCTCTCGGTGTCGTGCGCCTCGGCGG
>JBKQIR010000274.1:0-70008 GCA_052148275.1 Solirubrobacteraceae bacterium | reverse complement strand
GTCGGCCTTGACGACCGCGCACAGGGCGGTCGCGTCGCGCATCTGCGTGCGCAGACGCTGGCAGTTGCGCTCGATCGCCGCCACGTTCACCCGCGCCCGGGCCCTGCCCGCGGCCGCCCCATCGCCCCCCGTCGGGCCGGGCCGCGCGCTCGCCTGCGCCTCCTGAGGTGTGCCGCTCTGCGTGCTTGCCCGCGCCCCCTGCGGCACTCCGCTCTGCGTGCGCTGCTCGGACTCTGCGCCGTCAGCCATCGCCGTCGACCTCCGCCCGCTGGTGCTCGCCGTCGCCGGCCGCCGAGCGCGCCGCCGGCAGCGCGGCGATCACGTCCGAGGCGATCACGCCCTCCGGCGCCCCCGCGCGCCGCGCGGCCTCCCTGCCGGCCTCGGCGTGCAGCCACACGCCCGCGACGGCCGCCGTGAAGGCGTCGAGTCCCTGTGCCAGCAGCGCCGCGATCACGCCCGTCAGCACGTCGCCCGTCCCGGCCGTGGCCAGCGCCGGGCTGGCGCCCGGGCTCACCGCCACCCTCCCGCCCGGCTCCGCGATCAGCGTGTCGTCGCCCTTCAGCACGACCACCGCCGCGGCCTGCTCGGCCGCCGCGCGGACGTGGCGCAGGCGCTCGCGCTCGATCTCCGAGCTGTCGAGCTCGAGCAGCCGCCCGAGCTCGCCGGCGTGCGGCGTCAGCACCGTCGGCGCGCGCCTGCCGGCCAGCTCGGCCAGCCGGCCCGCGTGCGCGTTCAGCCCGTCGGCGTCCAGCACCATCGCCACGTCGGCCTCGCGGGCGAGCGCGCGCGCGAACGCCAGGGCGCCGGCGCGGCGCCCCAGCCCCGGCCCCAGCGCCAGCGCGCCGGCGCGAGCGCTCGCCTCCAGCACCTCGCCAGCCCCGTCGCGCGTGTGCGCGCCGTCGTCCTCCGGCATCCCCTGCGTCATCATCTCCGGTGTTCCACCGCCGGCGAGAACGTCCTGCAACGAGGCCGGAACGCACACCGTCACGTAGCCCGCGCCCGCCCGCATGCTCGCCTCGGCGGCCATCCGCGGCGCGCCGCTCAGCCCGCGCGAGCCGCCCGCGACGAGCACGTGCCCGGAGCTGAACTTGGTCGAGGACGCCCCCCTGCGCGGCAGCTCGCCGAGCACGCCGGGGGCGATCAGCCCGATCGACGGCGCGCCAGGGGCGCCGCGCGGGATGCCGATGTCGATCCGCTGCACCTCGCCCGCGTGCGCCTTGCCCGGGCGGACCCACAACCCCGGCTTGTCAGCGTGGAAGGTGACCGTCACCGACGCGTGCACCGCCGCGCCGCACACGACCCCCGTCGAGGCGTCCACGCCACTGGGCACATCCACGCTCACGACCGGCGCGCCCGCGCCGTTGACGGCGTCGATCGCCTCGGCCACCGCGCCGTGGGGCTCACCCTGAAAGCCGGTCCCGAGCAGCGCGTCCACGACGGTCGTCTCCGGGCCGAGCAGCTCCGCCTCCGCGCCCGCGCCCGCGGGCGACTCGCGCGCCTGCTCCCCGGCAGCCGTCCACGGCGCCCCGCTCAACTGCACCGGGGGCTCGCCGGGAAGACGCTCGAGGTTGGCGCGCGCGTCCCCCGACAGCTCACCCGGAGGCGCCACGCAGACGACGCTCACCCGCCGCCCGCCCTCGCGCAGCAGGCGCGCCACCACCAGCCCATCGCCGCCGTTGTTGCCCTTGCCGCACAGCACCGTCACCGGGCCGTCCGGCGCCAGGCGCTCGAGCGCCCGCGCCACGCCCGCGCCCGCGCGCTCCATCAGATCCAGGCCCGCCACCCCGCGCTCCTCGATCGCCCAGCGGTCGATCGCGCGCATCGTCTCGGCATCGGCGAGCGGGACGAGCCATCGCGGGAGCGGTTGCACGAACAGCGATGCTAGATGGTCCGGTCGTAACACCAGCGGCCCGCTGGCCAAGCCAGGCCAGGACGCAGGAAGCGAAGCGTGCTTGGCACACGAGCGACCGAGGACGCCGCCTGGCGCCGCGCCAGCGGGCCGCTGGCTACTCGACCGTGACGGTCTTGGCCAGGTTGCGCGGCTGGTCGACGTTCAGGCCGCGCCGGCGCGCGATCCGATACGCGAGCAGCTGCAGCGGGATCACCGCCAGCAGCGGCTGCAGCATCCAGTCCAGCGCCGGCAGGCTGATCACCGCGTCGGCCTGCGCCGCGATGCTCGCGTTGCCCTCGCTCGCCACCGCGATCACGTGCGCGCCGCGCGCGCGCACCTCCTGCATGTTCGACGCCACCTTCTCCAGGACCGGGGAGTCCGTGGCCACGCACACCACCGGCGTGGAGTCGTCCAGCAGCGCGATCGGACCGTGCTTCATCTCCCCGGCCGCGTACGCGTCGGTGGCGATGTAGGAGATCTCCTTGAGCTTGAGCGCTCCCTCGAGCGCGGCCGGCAGCCCGACATGCCGCCCCAGGTAGAGGAAGAAGTCCGCTGTGTAGACGTTCTGGGCGACGCGTTCGACCTCGCCGTCGCAGCTGTCCATCAGCTCGCTGATCAGGTGCGGGATCCGCTTCAGCTCGGCGATCCGGTGCACGAGCGCATCGTGCTCCAGGGTGCCGTGCAGCTCCGCCAGCCGCAGCGCCAGGAGGTACATCACCACGACCTGGCTGACGAACGTCTTCGTCGCCGCGACGCCGATCTCCAGACCCGCCCGCGTGTACAGGACCCCGTCGGCGTCACGGGTGGCCTGCGAGCCCATGATGTTGGTGACGGCGAGCACCGCAGACCCCTGTGCACGTGCGGTGCGCATCGCCGCCAGCGTGTCGGCGGTCTCGCCTGATTGGGTGATTCCGATCACGAGGTCCTCGGGTCCGACGACCGGATTGCGATAGCGGTACTCGGATGCGACCTCGACCTCGACCGGGACCCGCGCCCACTCCTCGATCGCGTAACGACCGATCAGCCCCGCGTGGTACGACGTCCCGCAGGCGACGATGACCACGCGACGGATCCTGCGCAAAAGGGCGTCGTCGATCGGTCCCAGGTCGCCGAGATCGATGCTGTCGTCGTGGGCCCCGCGCTCGCCGATCGTCTCCGCGACGGCGTCGGCCTGCTCGTTGATCTCCTTGAGCATGAACGTCTCGTAGCCCTGCTTCTCGGCCATCTCGGCGTCCCAGTCGATCTCGACGATCTCCCGCTCTCGTGGCTCCCCCGCGGCGGTCTGGAAGTCGACCCGGTCGGTGTGAAGCACGACGATCTCGTCGTTGTCGATGAACTGCACGTGGCGGGTCTCGCTCAGGAACGCCGGGATCGCCGAGGCGATGAACTGCTCGTGCTCGCCCCGCCCGATGATCAGCGGGCACTCGTTGCGGGCACCCACGAGCACGCCGGGCTCGTCGGCCGACATCGCCACGAACGCATAATGTCCGCGCAGCTCGGCGTACGCCGCCCGGACGGCCGCGACCAGGTCGCCCGCGTAGTGCTGCGCGATCAGGTGGGCGATCACCTCGGCATCGGTCTCCGAGGTGAAGTAGGCGCCCTCCGTGCTCAGCTCGAGCTTGAGCTCGAGGTAGTTCTCCACGATCCCGTTGACGACGATGTGGATGCGGTCGGCGATGTCGAAGTGTGGGTGCGCGTTCTCCTCGGTGACGCGGCCGTGCGTGGCCCAGCGGGTGTGACCGATTCCGGTCGCCGCCGCGGGCGGCTCGGCCACGGCCACGGTCCCGCGCTCGCCGCCGGCGCCGGGCTCGCTCCAGACGTGAGCGTCGATCGCGGCCCGCAGGGCCGACAGGTTGCCCACCGCCCGCACGGCGTCGATCCCTTCGCCGCTCAGCACCGAGATGCCGGCGCTGTCGTACCCCCGGTACTCGAGCTTCTGCAAGCCCGCGAACAGCAGCGGCCGAGCTTCCCGCGATCCGACGTAGCCGACTATGCCGCACATTGCCTGAGGCGCTCCTGAGGTCGATGGTCGATGAGCTGAGCGATCGAGCTGCAACGGCAGCCCGCGTGCGCGTGACCCGAGGGGCCACCGGACGAGCCCTCCATGTTAACGACTGCCCCTACGGTGCCTCGTCGAGCACCCGCTCGATGACCCCGGAGAGCGCGGTGCAGAGGCTGTCCAGCTCGTTCTCGCTGGGCGCCTCCACCATCACGCGGATCAGTGGCTCGGTGCCCGATGCGCGGACTAGCACCCGGCCACGACCGCGCAGCGCAGCATCGGCACGCTCGATCTCTGCCTGCACCGCGGCGTCTCCGATCGCAGCGCTCAGCGCCGTGCGGTCGGCCGCGCGGATGTTGACCAGGCGCTGCGGCAGCTTGCGCATCGCGTGGCGCTGCGCGAGGTCACGGCTGCCGAGCGCCTGCATCGTGAGCAGCGCGCTCGCGATCCCGTCGCCGGAGGGACCGAAGCTCAGGTTGATGATGTGCCCGGACTGCTCGCCACCGAGCGACCAGCCCCGGCGGCGCAGCTCATCGAGCACGTACCGGTCGCCGACCGCGGTGCTGGCGATCTCGATGCCGGCCTCGCTCATCGCCGTGTGGAAGCCGTAATTGGTCATCACGGTCACGGCTACGCCGCCGCCCTGCAGGAGCCCGTGCTCGCGGAGGTGCAGCGCCGCGAGGGCGATCAGCTCGTCACCGTCAACGACCGTCCCGGTGCGGTCGACGGCGAGGACCCGGTCCCCGTCGCCGTCGAATGCGAAGCCGATGTCGAACTTCCCGCCGGCCATGCGGCCGCACAGGATCTGGAGGTGGGTCGATCCGCAGCGCTCGTTGATGTTCCGGCCATCGGGCTGGTCGGCGAGCACCTCGACGTGCGCGCCGAGCCTGCGGAAGATCTCCGGCGCGGCCTGGTAGGTGGCGCCGTTGGCACAGTCCAGCAGAACGTGCCTGTTGCTCACATCGAGCCCGTCGAAGCATGCGTGCAGCTCGCGCAGGTAGTCCTCGAGCGCTCCGTGCATGCGCCGCACGCGCCCGATGCACTCCACCGGCGTGGCGGCTCGCTCCAGCTCCGCCTCGATTGCGTGCTCGGTCTCGTCGTCGAGCTTGAAGCCGTCGGCGGCGAACAGCTTGATTCCGTTGTCCTGGAACGGGTTGTGGGAGGCAGAGATGACGGCGGCGAGGTGGAGCCCGTGACGGCGCACGAGCAGCGGGGCGGCGGGCGTGGGTAGCACGCCGGCGAGCAGCGCATCACCACCGGCCGCGGTCACGCCGGCGGCGATCGCCGCCTCCAGCATCTCACCGGACTCACGCGTGTCGCGGACGATCAGGACTTGTGGGCGCTGCACCTCGCAGTGCCGTACCGCGGCGCTCGCGAGCCCCAGCGCGAGCTCGGCGGTGAGGAAGTGCCCGGCGCGGCCTCGCACGCCATCGGTGCCGAAGAGCTGGCGCGACATCGCTGTGGTTCTCCGGACCGCCGGCGGCGCGACGATCAGCGCTTCGAGAACTGGGGCCGCTTGCGGGCCTTCTTGAGACCGGCCTTCTTGCGCTCCTTGACGCGCGGATCGCGCGTCAGGAAGCCGCGGCGCTTCAGCTCCCCACGGAGATGCGGGTCGGCGACGATCAGCGCACGGGAGATCCCGTGTCGCAGCGCGCCGGCTTGGGCGGAGACGCCACCGCCGTGCATCCGCGCGATCACGTCCATCCGACTCTCGTAGGCGACCGTCTCGAGCGGGTGGCGGATGATGCGCTGCAGCGTCTCGCGGGGGAAGAACTCCTCGAGCGTCTTGCCGTTGATCACGTACGTTCCGGTGCCCGGCTTGAGGATCACGCGCGCGACCGCGGTCTTGCGCTTGCCCGTTGCCGTGTAGCGCGCGCCGGCAGCCAGGTCGATCGCGACATCCGCAATCGGCTGCGCCTCGGCGGTCGAGTCCTGCTCCGCGGCCGCTCGCGCCGCAGCCTCCTCGGCCTCGGCCTCGGCGGCAGCCTGCGCCTCGGCGCTGAGGAACTGATCTCCATCATTGACGATGTCCGGAATCAGGTCGGCGCCCGGAATCGTCGGCTTGACGCGCGGCGTCGGCTCATCGAGATACTCGACAGCGGGCCCGGCGGCGGCTTCGTCAACGGCGGGCGCGGCAGCTGCCGGCTCGGCAGCGGCCTCCGCGACGGTCTCGGCCTCTGCAATCTCCTCCTCGGCGGCCGCTTCCGCGATCTCCTCGGCGATCTCCTCCTCGGCGGCCGCTTCCAAAAGCTCCTCGGCGAGCTCCTCCTCGGCGGCCGCTTCCGCGATCTCCTCGGCGATCTCCTCCTCGGCGGCCGCTTCCACAAGCTCCTCGGCGAGCTCTTCCTCGGCGAGCTCCTCTGCGATCTCCTGCTCGGCGAGCTCCTCTGCGATCTCGGCCTCGACGGCCGCCTCGACCAGTTCCTCGGCGACCTCCTCTGCGACTGTCTCCTCGACGCCCTCGGCGACGAGCTCCTCCACGATCGCCTCCTCGGCCAGCGTCTCGGCGACTGCTTCCGCCGCGACAGCCTCCGCGACCTCCGCGTCGACTCCCTCGGCCACGAGCTCCTCGGCGATCGCCTCTTCGGCCAGCTCCTCCGCGAGCGCCTCCTCGGCGGCGGCCTCGGCGATCACCTCTCCGAGGATCTCCTCGGCGACAGCCTCACCGACGAGCTCGTCGATCGTCTCCTCGAGAGCTTCCTCGGCGATGAGCTCTTCGGCCGCCTCCTCGATCGCCTCATCGCCGCTGCTCTCGGCGACCAGCTCCGTCTCGCTGGGCTCCGCGCCCACATCGAGCGGTCGTTCCACGTCGCCCGGAGCGGGCTGATTCGGCTCCGCGCCTTCTGCGGGCGACTGTCCCGCTACGTCGGGACGGACGTCCGAGGGTGACGTCTCGTCGGAGGGATTCGAGGCCGTCCCCTCCGACGGGACGTCGCCCTCGGACGAATTCGGTACCGATTCGTTGGCCGGGTCAGGCTGCTCTTCTTCGTTCACTGCGCAATCTCCATCGGTTGCGGCTGCTGGGCTGCATGCGGATGGTCGGGCCCGGCATATACCTTGAGCTTTGTCAACTGCTTGCGCGCCAGCCGGTTGCGGGGCAGCATCCCCTTGACAGCGAGCCGGATGACCTCCTCGGGCCGCTGCTCGAGCATGTCCGACAGCGTGCGTGACTTGAGGCCACCCGGATAGCCGGAGTGCCTGTAGTAGAGCTTGTCGGACAGCTTGCGGCCGGTCACGGAGATCTTCTCGGCGTTGACGACGACGACGAAGTCGCCGGTGTCAATGTGGGGCGTGTACGTCGGCTTGCGCTTGCCGCGCAGCGCGTCGGCGATCTGCGTCGCAAGCCGCCCGAGCGTCTGGCCGGTGGCGTCGACGAGCAGCCAGTTACGCTCGCGGTCGGTGGGTGTGGCTACGTATGTCTTCATGGCATGCAAAACCGCACCTCAGACGGCGCGGGCCAAAGATGATAGGGGATCCGTCCCCAGTTGGCCGCCCACCGCCGCGGTCCACCCCCGTTCCCCGGCGCGGCCAGGCGTTTTCGATATCGCCCGGCCCAGCGCGCTGCCGCCGCTAAGGGCCCACGAGAGAATTACTGCGGGCTCCGACGGGATCACCGCACTAATTTCCTCGCGGAGCGAGGACGATGACTCGAGACGCCGATCGACTCCTGCGCAACTTTTATGCCTTGACGGTTTTGAGACAATCATCGCTTCCGACGCCGCTCGGAAAATTTACCATTCGCTGGTCTATCGAGGAGGAACTGGTAAATGCGTCGAGTCTGTGTGCTCGCAGTCGGTTTCGCGCTCGCCCTGACGGGTGTGGCGCTGGCGTGAGTTACGAACGGGAGCTACGTCGGAACCGAGAGCCAGGCCCAATCGGGGATCCCCTATCCGATCAACCTCACCGTCAGCGGCAACAAGATCAAAGGCGGAGCCTACGGAGCCAACTACACCGGCAACTCGCGCTGCAAAGCCTTCAGCGGCCGCCAACGGTTCGGCGCCGGCATCAAGGGCGGCCAGGCGATCGCGATCACGGGCAACAAGTTCAACGCGCGGAACTCCAAGATCGCCCCGGAGGACGTCTTCACGTACTTCAAGGGGACGTTCACGGGGACGAGCGTGAGCGGCTCGTTCGACGAGAAGTTCACGACTGGCTACGTGTCCGGCGGCAAGCTGCACCCGTACACGTGCACGAGCGGCAAGGTCACGTTCACCGCGACTGCCGAGACTTCGACTTCGTAACCCCGTGTAGCTCGAGGTGGGGCCCCGGCCCGGTGGCCGTCCTCACCTTTGGGCCCCCTTCCAGGGGCGCTCCTACTCCCACTCGATCGTGCCCGGCGGCTTGCTCGTGATGTCGAGCACGACCCGGCCGACGGGGCGGATCTCGTTGATCATCCGGCTGGCGATCTGCTCCAGTAGGTCGTAGGGTAGCCTCGCCCAGTCGGCGGTCATCGCATCGTCGCTGGTCACCGCCCGGATCACGACCACGTTTCCATACGTGCGCGCGTCGCCCTGGACGCCGACGGTCCTGATATCGGGAAGCACGCAGAACGACTGCCAGAGCTCGCGGTAGAGACCGGCCTTGCGGATCTCGTCCTGCAGGATCGCGTCGGCTTCGCGCAGGATGTCCAGCTTGTCCCGTGTCGCCTCGCCGCCGACGATCCGGATCGCCAGCCCGGGACCCGGGAACGGCTGGCGCCACACGAGCCGTTCCGGCAGGCCGAGCTCTGCGCCGACCGCCCGGACCTCGTCCTTGAACAGCGCCCGCAGCGGCTCGACGAGCTCGAGCTCCAGATCGTCGGGAAGTCCGCCCACGTTGTGGTGAGACTTGATCGTGGCCGTCCCCGTGCCGCCCCCGGACTCGATCACGTCGGAGTACAGGGTCCCCTGCACGAGGAAGCGGACATCCTCGAGCTGATTCGCCTGCTCCTCGAAGACCCGGATGAACTCGGCTCCGATGCGCTTGCGCTTGTCCTCCGGGTCGGTCACGCCGCGCAGCCGCGCCAGGAAGCGGTCGGACGCGTCGACCGCCACGAGCGGCACGTGGAAGGTGTCGCGAAACGCCGCCACCACCTGGGCGCCCTCGTTCTTGCGCATCAGCCCGTGGTCGACGAACACGCACGTCAGCCGGTCGCCGATCGCCCGGTGCACGAGCAGCGCGGCGACGCTCGAGTCGACACCGCCGGACAGTCCGCAGATCGCCCGCGAATCGCCGACCTGGGCGCGGATGCGCTCGATCTGCTCCTCGATCACCGATCGTGCGCTCCATGTGCACTGACAACCGCACACCTCGCGCAGGAAGGTCGTCAGCACCTGGTGGCCATAGGGCGTGTGGACCACCTCGGGGTGGAACTGGATGCCGTAGATGCCGCGCTCCCGAGACTCGAAGGCCGCGACCGGCGAGGCGGTCGACGAGGCGAGCGCATGGAACGCCGGCGGCGCCTCGTAGACGGTGTCTCGGTGCGACATCCAGCAGGTCTGCTCCTCCGGCGTGCCCGCCAGCAGCACGCCGTTGGTGTGGACGCTCAGCTGCGAGCGGCCGAACTCGCCGACCTCGGCCCCCTCGACGCGGCCGCCGAGCTCGAGCGCGAGCAGCTGCATGCCGTAGCAGATGCCGAGCACCGGGACGCCGAGCTCGAGCAGCGCCGGATCGAGGTGCGGCGCCCCGTCGCTGTAGACAGAGGCCGGTCCGCCGGACAGGATCACCCCCTTCGGGGCCTGCCTGGCGACCTCCTCGGCGCCGACGTGGTGTGGCAGTAGGACGGAGAACACCCCGCACTCGCGCACCCGCCGGGCGATCAGCTGCGAGTACTGGCCGCCGTAGTCGAGCACGACCACGCACTCGAGGGCGGTGGGCGGCACGCCGTCGGCGCTTCGCGCCACCCGTCGTTCGTGGGCGACGCGCACGTCGCTCCCTGCGTCCCCATCCGACCCTGCGCTCGCTCCCCGGTCAGCGGCGACGTTCACGGTGCGGGGCACTCTCAGTCGCTGACGCCGACGGCCGCGGCGTGGCCGCTCGCTCCCATGCCCACGCCCTGCTCGCGCTGAAGCTGCTTGCCCTCCGTCTGTAGCGATGGAGCGACCATCAGCTCCGCCCGGTTGAACTCCGCGACGTCGCGATACCCGCAGGTTGCCATCGACGTGCGCAGGCCGCCCATCAGGTTGAACGTTCCGTCGTTCTCGCGGGCGGGACCCTTGATGATCTCCTCGAGCGTGCCGTTCGGCGCGGTCGCCACCCGCGTTCCGCGCGGGAGCGTCGGATGGAACGTCGCCATGCCCCAGTTGAAGCCACGACCCGGCGCCTCGTAGCTGCGCGCGAGCGCAGATCCGAGCATCACCGCGTCGGCGCCGCAGGCGATCGCCTTGGCGATGTCGCCACCGTTACGCATGCCGCCATCGGCGATCACCTTCACGTAGTCGCCGGTCTCGAGCATGTGCTGCAGGCGTGCCGCGGCGACGTCGGCGATCGCCGTCGCCTGTGGAACCCCGATCCCGAGCACCCCGCGGGTGGTGCAGATCGCCCCGGGCCCGACGCCGACGAGCACGCCGGCTGCACCGGTGCGCATCAGGTGAAGCCCGGTGTGGTAGGAGGCGCAGCCACCGACGATTACCGGGATCGGAGCGAGCTCACGGATGAACTCCTTGAGGTTGAGCGGCGGTCGCGTCTTGTCCGCCGACACGTGCTCGGCGGACACGACGGTCCCCTGGATCACGAGGATGTCCAGGCCGGCATCGAGCGCGACCTCGTAGAAGCGGCGCACCTTCTGGGGCGTGAGCGAGGCCGCCGCGACAACGCCCTGCGCCTTGATCTCCTGGATGCGCTGGGCGATCAGCTCGGGCTTGACCGGCTCGCGATAGATCTCCTGCATCTCGCGCGTCGCGTCCTCCTTGGCGAACGACGCGATCCGCTCCAATTGACTGTCGGCGTCCTCATAGCGACACTGGATGCCCTCGAGGTTGAGCACGGCGAGCCCGCCGAGCTTGCCGATCGTTCCCGCCGTCTCCGGCGAGACCACACCGTCGAGCGCCGCTGCTAGCAGGGGCAGCTCGAACCGGTACGGTCCCAGGGTCCAGGTGATGTCGACATCGTCGGGGTCGCGGGTCCGCCGCGAGGGCACGATCGCGATGTCATCGAATCCATAGGCCCTTCGGGCCTTCTTGCCACGTCCGATCTCGACTTCCATCGTCTCATCGTAGACCCTCCCTCGGCTGGAGCGCGTTGTCCGGTGGCGTGTCGGGTCAGCGCCGTCGAACCGCGTTCAGGATCTGTGCCTAAGTGATCGGTGCGGGCAGGCCGATCTGCTCGGCGCGGACCCACTCCAGCAGCCTGTCGACCTTCGCCGGCTCGAGGATCCCAGCGCCGATGTGCTGCGTCGACTCGGCGCCGCAGGCGACGCCGTAGCGCAGGCATTCGACGGGCGGGCGCCCGGCGTAGCGGGCGGCAACGTAGCCCGCGAGGAAGGCATCCCCCGAGCCGATCCGCGAGCGCGCCTCCAGCTCGTCCACCGACACGCGGTACAGCACCGGCGCACCCGCCTCGAACACCCGCGCATAGCAGCCGTCCGAGACGGTCATGATCGCCTCCAGCGGTCCCAGCCGGGCGATGTCGACGATTGCTCGGGCACGGTCGTCGTCGTCGTGGAACTCGTGCCCGACGAGCTCCTCGGCCTCCAGCTCGTTGGGCGAGACAACGGTGGGCTCGGCCTTGACCGCGTGCCGGAGCGGCTCCCCGTCGGTGTCGACGATCGTGACCACGCCGAGCTTGCGCACGTGACGGATCAGGCTCGCGTAGGCGTCGGGCTCGATGCCCCGCGGCAGGCTGCCGGCGAACACGCAGATGCTTGCGCCCTTCGCCAGGTAGAGCAGCTTCTCGCGGAACAGCTCGATCTCGTGCAGCGAGACGGTCGGCCCGCGCTCGTTGATCTCGGTGTGCATCCCCGTCGTGGGATCGAGCACCGCGGTGTTCGTGCGCGAGTCTTCGCGGATGCGCACGAACGCGTTCAGGATCGACTCGGCGTTGAGCGATTCGACGATGCGGTTGCCGGTGGCGCCACCTGCCATGCCGGTGGCGATCACGGGCTGGCCGAGCCGCTTGATCGCCCGCGCGATGTTGACGCCCTTGCCGCCCGGCATCGTCTTCTGGTCGACCGTCCGGTGCCTGCGACCGGGCGTGAAGTTGGGGACCTCGAGCGTCTTGTCGAGCGCCGAGTTCAGGGTCACCGTGATGATCATCTCGCCTCCACGCGGTCCCGTGCCGTCACGCGCAGGCGCAGATGCAAGCGCACCGCCGTGAGCACTAACACCACAAAGGTCACAACGAGTAGCAAGACGAGGAGCGTCCTGCTCGAGATCCCCGCCAGCATCGAGCTCGACGGCGCGGCGGGGAGCGCTTGCGCGAGCAGCACAGGGATGCTCGCAGCGGCGGCGCCGTCGATCAGGACGATCGCGTGGCCGACGACCGCGTGCCTTCGCAGCGGCCCGGTCAGCTCTCGCGGCAGCGAGAGCCGTACGCGGACGCTGTCCGAGCGTTTCACGACGTGCGTGAAGGCGCCGCCGGCGAGGACCGCCGCATGCGCGTACGGCTGGCCGTTGACGTGCAACACCGCCAGCTGCTGGCCCGCCACGAGGGGCTTCACCAAGCGGAACTCGGCGAATCCGTAGTCCAGAAGGGCGAGGGCGTTCTGATCACGCTCAAACTCGCTCGAGGTCCCGAGCACCGATCCGATCAGCGTCATTCCATCACGTGTTCCCGATGCGACGAGCACGTAACCGGCAGCGGCGGTGTGCCCGGTCTTGACGCCGTTGACCCATCGCACCCTGCCGACGAGGTCGTTGCGGTTGACGACGTAGCGGACCGGACCGGTGGCGAGCGTCGCGGCGGGCATCGCCACGATCTGCCTGAACAGGGATGAATGCGCCATCACGTAGGCGGCGAGCGTGTCGAGATCCCACGCGCTCGAGTAGTTCCCGGGGGTGTCGAGTCCGATCGGCGTCGAATAATGCGTATGCGCGAGCCCGATCGCCTGCGCGTCGGCGTTCATCATCGCCACGAAGTTCGCGACCGACCCGCCGCCGACGTTGTATGCGAGATCCTCGGCGGCGTCGTCGGCGCTCGGGAGCATGAGCGCCACCAGCAGGTCACGCTCGGTCATCCGCTCGCCCGGGACGAGGCCGATCTGCGAATCGGCCTCGGCCGGGTACCAGTCGTTCTGGGTGAACACCGTGTTGAGGCTCCTCACGCGCTGGAGGGTCACGAGCGCGGTCATGATCTTGGTCGTGCTGGCGATCGGCAGCTCGGCGTCGGCGTTGACGCCGTAGAGCTGCTGACCAGTGCTCGCCTCGATCAGCCCGGCCGCGGTCACGCTCAACTGCGGCGGCGCTACCGCCGCCGCCGCCGCCGTCACCCCCAGGAATGCCGCGCCCGCGCAGGCGAGCGCCAGGCCACTCCTGCGAATGGCGCGGCTCAACGCCGCAACCTCACGCGCTGTCCGACCTGAATCGCGTTCGCCTGCAAGCCGGGATTGAGCGTCTCCAGCGTCGGGAGCGGAACGTGCACCCTGCTCGAGATCTCGCTGAGCGTGTCGCCAGGGCGCACGACGTAGAACTGCGGCGTCGATCGAGCGCCGCGCCCGCCGGCTTCCAGTCCGGACCCTCGCAGCTTGCCGTCGATCGTGCGCTGAGCACTGGTGGCGGACGGCGCGGCGGTCGTCGAGGCGGTGTAGTGCTGGACGACGACGTAGATCGCGGCGAGCACAGCCGCAAGCGCCAGCGGCGCCAGGTAACGTGCAGGGTTCCGGCGAGCTCCCAAGCCATCATCCATCCCTCGACGATCATACTTCGCGGGATCAGCGGGATCGGAAATCCTCGCGTGCCGAGAGATCCTCAAGTCGCCAGCGTCCAGGCGAGCTCACGCAGCCGCGCCGCCTCGCTGGCAGCCGCGCGCGACGGATCGCCCCCATCGCGCTCGTGAGCGGCGACGATCCCGCGTGAGGCGGCGATCAGACCGCCGGCGCGCCCGGGAGCGAAGGCGGGCGCGAGATCCTGGACCCGACCGCCCTGTGCGCCCACGCCCGGCAGCAGGAAGACGGCGTGTGGCATCAGCTCCCGCAGCCGCTCGAGGTGCGCCGGCGCCGTGGCGGCGGTGACCGCACCGACATCCGCCAGGCCGGAGCTGCCGATCCCGGCGGCGCCGGCCTGCGCCACGAGGCGTGCGACCGCGTCGCTCACCGAGCCACCGTCGGCGAGCGCTCGATCCTGCAGGTCGGCCGCGCCCGGATTGGACGTACGTACGAGGACGAACAGACCCGCCGCGTGATCTCGGGCCGTGGTGACGAACGGCACTAGCGCCTCTCCACCGAGCAGCGGGTTGACGGTCAGCGCGTCGACCCCGAGACCGCCCACCGGGCCGAACGGCGTCGGCGTCTCGCCGAGGAACGCCTGGGCGTACGCGGCCGCCGAGATGTCGATGTCACCGCGCTTACCATCGGCGATCACCAGCAGGCCGGCGTCACGCGCGAGTGCGACGACGTCGGCGAGCGCGGCCCAGCCGGCGGCACCGAGCCGCTCGAAGCACGCCACCTGGAGCTTGACGGCGCAGCAGTGCTCGCCGGCCGCCTCGATCACCAGCGCGCAGTGAACGGTGACGCAGCGGCCAGCCAGCTGCGCGGGTGGGGCGGGCGCAGGACCACCCGCCCCACCGGCAAGCTCGATCGCCCGGCTCCACAGGCGCTCTGGATCGGGATCCAGGCCGAGGACGAGCTGCGATTGACGCTGCTCGACCTGTTTCGCGAGCCTGTCGCCGAAAACCGCCGCGCCCGTCAGTTGACCGCTTTCTTGAGCGCGGCCCCGGCCGTGAACTTCGGGACGCGCGAGGCCGCGATCTGGATCTTCTCGCCGGTGGCCGGATTGCGACCCTCGCGGGCACCCCGCTCAGAGACGCTGAACTTGCCGAACCCTGAGAACACCACCTCGCTGCCGCGCTTGAGCGCATCCTCGACCGTCGCGAGCACGGCGTCGACCGCCTCCGCCGCGTCCTTCTTGCTTAGACCAGACCGGTCGGCGACCTGGTCGATGAATTCCGATTTCGTCAACTTTGCTCCCTCCTAGCAGGCCGGATGAGGCCCCGAAACTAACACGGTTTGCGGATGACTGGGCTTTTGCGCTGCGCCTCCAGCGCAATCGCCTTGCCGGTGGCACGCCGGGCACGCACCCCGACGACCGCCGTGGCAGCGAGAATACGGCCGTGGACCTGGCGCGGATCGGATGGCTCGTCACGGTCGTCGCCTGTCTGATCGCGGCACTCGTGCTCGGCATCAGGGGCCTTGACGGCTATGCGCTGGTGACCCTTGCGGTCGCCGTGTCCGCTGCGATCAACCTGATCGGCGAGCGCTGAGCCTCCACGCGGGTCGCGCGGACAGCACTGCGGGCCCGCGTGGGCCCTCGCTTCAAGACCCCGAGTGCTCGGGGTCGTGCATCGCGCGCGCCAGCGCGCCCGCGCGGTCCGCGGCGAGCGCCGCGGCCTGTCGGTCCGGCTCGGGCACCGGAACGAGCGCCTGGCCGGGCCGCACCCGGTCGGCGGGCTCGAGATGGATCAGCACGTCGGCACCTCCGAGCGCTGCGGCGATCGCGTCTTTGAGCTCGTGCGCCGTGCGGTGCGCCTCCTCGAGCGAGGTTCCCGTCCGGAACTGCACGTGAGCGTCGACGTAGCGCTGCGAGCCGGCCTGGCGCGTGCGCAGCGCGTGGTAGCCGACGACGCCACGCTCCGCGAACGGCTCGATCGCGGTGCAGATCGCGCTCACCTCGTCGGGCGGGAGGGCCTGGTCGACGAGCACCTGCCCGGAGCGCATCGCGAGGCGCACGCCCATCACGAGGATTCCGGAGGCGACGAGCAGGGCGACAACCGGGTCGAGCCATTGCGCGCCGGTGAGATCGACGAGCACGAGCGCGATGAGCACGGCCAGCGACGAGGCGGCGTCGGTGCTGAGGTGCAGCGCGTCGCCGGCGAGCGCCGGCGAGCCGGTCGCCCGGGCGCTGCGGCCCAGGAACGACGAGACGATCACATTGACCACGATCGAGATCCCCAAGACCGCGATCCCGAGCCCGAGCGTGTGGGTCTGGCCGTGGCCGAGCAGCCGCCTGACAGCGGCGAACGCGATCACCGCCGAGCCGATCAGGATCAGCACCCCCTCGATCGCCGCCGCAAGGTTCTCCATCTTGTCGTGGCCGTAGCGGTGCGTCTCGTCCGCGGGCTCGCCCGCCTTGCGGATCGACACGAGCGCCACGATCGAGGCGATCATGTCGACGCTCGAGTGGATCGCGTCGGTCAGGATCGCGACCGAGCCCGTGAGGATGCCCGAGATCACCTTGAGCACGATCAGGATCGCGTTGGAGGCGACGGACAGCAGCGCCGAACGCTGCTTGAGCGCCGGAACCACGTACGGTGTCGACGAGCTCATCGCCCGCGACCGCGGCTCACGCCCCCAACCACGCCGCGAGCGCCCGGACGGCGTTGCCGCGATGGCTGATCGCGTCCTTCTCGGCGTCGTCGAGCTCGGCGATCGTCCTTCCGGACGGACCCGCGTCGGGGAGGAACCCGGGGTCGTAGCCGAACCCACGTGCGCCTCGGCCCTCGGCCGCGAGCCTGCCGCGGCACTCGCCGGTGAACACGCGCTCGACGCCCGCGATCGGATCGACGTAGGCGAGCGCGCACACGAACCGCAGCTCGCTCCCCGCCGGCGCGAGCGCCATCAGCTTCGCAAGGTTCTCGGCGTCAGAGGAGTGCTCGCCGGCGAAGCGCGCCGAGCGCACCCCCGGGGCGCCGTGCAGCGCAGCGGCCTCGATCCCGGAGTCGTCGGCGATCGCCGCGCGCCCGAGCGCCGCGGCCGCCGCGCGCGCCTTGCGCAGCGCGATCTCCGCGTAGCGCTCGCCGTCCTCGGGCGGGAGCGTGACCGCATCGGGCAGCGCCTCCACGCCGATTCCGGCGGGCGCCAGCAGACGCCGCATCTCGCCCAGCTTGTGCGCGTTGCGGCTGGCGAGCACGAGCACCATCGCCGTCAGGACCCGTCGCCGGCGATCGCCGCTTCCTGGGCGCGGCGCAGCTCGTCGATGCCGAGCGCGGCGAGCGCGAGCAGCTCGTCCAGGTGGGCGCGCGACAGCGGCGTGCGCTCGGCCGTCGCCTGCACTTCGACGAGTCCCCCCGATCCGGTCATCACGACGTTCGCGTCGACCTCGGCGGTCGAGTCCTCCGCGTAGTCGAGGTCGAGCAGCGGCACGCCGCCGACGATCCCGCATGACACCGCGGCGACCGTCCCGGTCAGCGGCGAGCGTGCGATCAGCCCGCCGGCCCGCAGGCCGGCGGTCGCCAGCGCGAGGGCGACCATGCCGCCGGTGATCGACGCGCAGCGCGTGCCGCCGTCGGCCTGGAGCACGTCGCAGTCGATGTAGATCGTGCGCTCGCCGAGCGCCTCGAAGTCGATCACGCCGCGCAGCGCACGGCCGATCAGGCGCTGGATCTCGATTGTGCGCCCGTCCGGCCGGCCGCGTGTCGAGTCGCGCTGCTTGCGCTCGCCGGTGGATGCCGGGAGCATCCCGTACTCGGCCGTCACCCAGCCGCGCTTGCCTCCGGCCATCCAGCGCGGCACCGACTCCTGCACCGAGGCGGTGCAGATCACGCGCGTCTCGCCGACGGAGATCAGCGCCGAGCCATCCGCCGTCTTGACGAACCCCGGCTCGATCTGCACCGGTCGCAGCGCGTCGCTCGCGCGCCCGTGGCTGCGTGGAGGTATCTCGCTCATTACGCGGAAAGGTAGCTTGTCAAGCTGTTGTCATCCCGCGATGCGCGCGCTCGTCATCACCAACATGTACCCGAGTGCCGCGGCGCCCGCGCTCGGGCGCTTCGTGCAGGATCAGGTACAGGCGCTGCAGCGCCTGCCCGGGATCGACCTGGAGCTCTACGCGTTCGAGCCGGGGAGCATGGCGGCGTACGGCCGCGCCGCCGCCGACGCGCACCGGCGCCTGCGCGGCACGCGATTCGACGTCGTGCACGCGCACTACGGTCTGACGGCGTGGCCGGCGCTGGCGGTGCGTGGGACGACGCACGCGGTGACGCTGCACGGAACCGACCTGGCGCACCCCCGCTCCCGCGCGCTGACGCTCGCCGCCCTGCCGTGGGTCGATCTCGTCGCGGCCGCCTCCGCTGCGCTCGCGGGCCGGATCCCGGGCTGGGCACTACGCGGGCGCACACCCGCTGTGTTGCCGTGCGGCGTGGACACGATCCGCTTCCGGCCGATCGACCGCGCGCAGGCGCGTCGTGAGCTCGGGCTCGATCCCGGCGGCACCTATCTCCTGTTCCCCGCCGACCCGGCCCGCACCGAG
Source organism: Solirubrobacteraceae bacterium (assembly GCA_052148275.1). Taxonomy (GTDB): domain Bacteria; phylum Actinomycetota; class Thermoleophilia; order Solirubrobacterales; family Solirubrobacteraceae; genus Palsa-465. The sequence continues at coordinate 51,746 of JBKQIR010000274.1, read as the reverse complement.
AAGCGCTACGACCGCGCGCTGGCGGTCGCCGGCGAGGTGCCGCTGCTTGTGCTGCGGGGTGTCGATCCGGAGCTGGCGCCGCTGTACGTCAACGCCGCCAACGCGGTGCTCGTCACCTCAGAGCGCGAGGGTTTCGGCCTCGCGGCGCTCGAAGCGCTCGCCTGCGAGGTGCCGGTGCTGGCCACCCCGTGCGGGGTCGCGCCCGAGGCCCTGGCGGACGTGCCGGGAGCCTACTGCGGGCCGTTCGAGCCGGAGCGCTGGCGGGCCGCCCTGGCGGAGCATCTTGCGGCCGGGGATCCGCGGATCCCCGGCCGCGCCGTCGCGGAGCGCTACTCGGCCGACGCGATGGCCGCCCGCGTCGCCGACGCATGGCGAGCGCTGCTCTCGCGCTGAGTTGATCCGCGCTCGCGCTCAGGTTTGCGCTCACGCGGGCGCCGTGCGCCCCGGTGCTCGCTCAGATGAAGCCGTTACCCAGCGTCGGCCAGAACTCCGAGAGCCGCTCGCGCGCCTGCCGAGCCAGCGCGCTCGGTTGCGGCGGGCGCCCGATCAGATCCTGACCGCCGATCAGCGCCTCGAAGGTAGCGACCTCGCCGGAGGAGCCGATCATCGCCTCCATCGTCGCGATCGCGGAGCGGACGAGCGCCTGGATGTGGTAGCCGCCCTCGAGCACGCACCCGAGTGGCGCCCCGATCTCGTCGGACACGGCGGACATCATCGAGGCCATGCCCGCGAACCCCTCCTCGGTGACGTAACAGCTCGCGAGCGGGTCGTCGAAATGCGCGTCATAGCCGGCGGAGATGAGCACCAGCTGCGGCTCGAATGCGCGCGTGAGCGGCACGACCAGGTCCCCGACGAGCGACAGGTAGTCGGGGTTGCCCGTCCCTGCGGGGACGGGCAGATTGACGGTAAAGCCGCGGCCCCCGCCCGCGCCGACATCCGACAGCCGTCCGGTGCCCGGATACAGAGGCCACTCGTGGATCGAGATGAACAGCACCTCGTCGCTGTCGTAGAACGCGTCGTTGGTTCCGTTGCCGTGGTGCACGTCCCAGTCGAGCACGAGCACCCGCTTGAGGCCCAGCTCCGCTACCGCGTAGCGGGCCGCGACGGCGACGTTGTTGAACACGCAGAACCCCATCGCGCGGCTGTGCAGCGCATGGTGCCCAGGCGGCCGGTGCGCGCTGAAGCCACGCGTGCCGGGACCGCCGGCGAGCAGATAATCGACGAGCGCGACCGCCCCCCCGGCGGCGTGCAGCGCCGCGATGTACGAGCCCTCGCTGATCACGGTGTCGGGATCCAGCGGACCGCCTCCGTCAAGCGCGATCCGCTCGATCGCATTGATGTACGCCGACGAATGCACGGCGCTGAGGACGGAGCGCTCGACCGCCGGCGAGGAGCGCCGCTCATACCCGAGCCAGTTGAGCCGCTCGAGCTCCCTGCGGAGCGCGATGATCCGGCCGGGTTGCTCCGGGTGCGGCCCCGGCTCGTGCTCGAGCGACGATTCATGTTCGAGGAACAGTGGCGGCGCTGACATCGTATGTACCGTACCTCGCCTTGCCTGCACGTAACAATCAACTGATCGCCATCGGCGCCGGCGCGGCGGGCATGTACACGGCGCTGTGCGCCTCGCGCGCGGGGGCGCGGGTCGCGCTCGTGTCCGCGACGCCGCTGGCGGGCGCCTCCACCTACTGGGCCCAGGGCGGGCTCGCCGCGGCGATGGCCGCCACGGACAGCCCCGCTGATCACCTCGCCGACACGATCAGAGCCGGCCGCGGCATGGTGCGAGAGTCCGCGGCAAGGGTGCTGTGCGAGGAGGCGCCGCTGGCGGTGCAGCGCCTGGCGGCGCTCGGAGTGCGCTTCGATGCGGACCGGCACGGGAACCTCGCGCTCGGGCTCGAGGGCGGGCACGGCGTGCGCCGTGTCGTCCATGCCGGCGGCGCGGCGACGGGCCGGAGGCTGATCCGCCAGCTCTCCGCGCTCGTCGCCGAGGACGAGCGCGTCAGCGTGCTGGAGGATCGCCGGGTCACGGAGCTGCTGATCGGCGAGAACGCAAGGTGCATCGGCGTGCGCCTCGAGGACGGCGCGACGCTCGCGGCGCCCGCAACGGTGCTGGCGACCGGGGGCGCTGCGGCGCTTTGGGCGCGCACGACCAACCCCCCCGGAGCGACCGGCTCGGGCCTGCTCCTCGCCCACTCCGCGGGCGCGAAGCTCGCGGACCTCGAGATGCTCCAGTTCCACCCGACGGCCGTCGTGGCGGCGAACGGCAGCGACGCGTTCCTGGTGACCGAGGCGGTCCGCGGCGAGGGAGCGGTGCTGCTCGGCAGCGGCGGCGAGCGGTTTGTGGACGAGCTGGCGCCACGCGACGAGGTCTCACGCGCAATCCTGAGCGAGCTCGAGCGGACCGGCGCGCACTCCGTCGACCTCGACATGCGCCGTGTCGATCCGGCCCTCTTCCCGAACGTCGTCAGCGCGCTCCGGCGCGCCGGCATCGACCCGGAGCGGGAGCTCGTCCCGGTCGCGCCCGCGGCACATTACATGATGGGCGGGATCGCCACCGACCTCCACGGGCGCTCGTCGCTGGACGGTCTGTTCTCGATCGGCGAGTGCTCCTGCACGGGTCTGCACGGTGCCAACCGGCTCGCGTCCAACTCGCTGACCGAGTGCTTCGTGTTCGGCGCCCGCGCGGCACGCGCCGCGCTCGGCGACCAGCGTCCGCCGACCGCCGGCGAGGTCCGCGGGGCGGCACGACAGCGCGCCCCGGGCCAGCCGGGACTCACGCAGGCCTCGCGCGATGCGCTCTGGCGGTGCGCCGGCATCGAGCGTGATGCGGGGGGTCTGCGGTCGCTGCTCGACGATCCCTACCCGCTCGTGCGCCTGATCGCCGCGAGCGCGCTGGTGCGAACGGAGAGCCGCGGCGCGCAGCGCCGGCGCGACTTCTCCGAGCTCGATCCCCGGTTCGACCATCGTCACGTGACGCTCGGGCCGGCGGGCGAGCCCGCTCTCGAGGAGTGGTGCTGAGGGCCACTGAGCGCCTGCGCATTCCTCGCGGGCCCTGAGCACTCACAGACCCACCCGAGCCGGCTGCGGGGACGGGAGACGGGCGCCACGAAGCGCTTAATTCGCGCATAACAATCGGCGCCGTGCGAACTTCACACCCCGCCGGAATACTCGAAGGCGTCAGAGAGACGCATGCAACCGGGTGCTGATGGAGAGGAGATCGGCGTGTACCAGTTCAGTCGAGCGATCTACCGTGAGCTCGCCGACGAGATCATCGAGGATCCTCGTTCTGCGATGTCCAACGGGAACCACGAGCGCGTGCTTCGTGCCTGCGAGTCAGCCGTAGAGCGACTCGCCACCGATCGCCACTACTTCGCCAAGCCCGCCCGGACGCTCTTCCAGGACATCCGTGCCCACTTTCCAATGGCTGCGCAGCAGCGCGTGCTGAAGGTCATCGAGCGCTACCTCGAGGTCGCCGACGAGTACCTGCTCGCCCAGGCGCAGAGCGGGCTCGACATCCGCGGCAACCGGCTGCAGTGCCGCGCCAGCACCCGCAAGGGCACGCCGTGCCAGCGCGTGCCGCTGCCGCACAACGGCTACTGCCCATCGCACCAGCACCTCGCCGAGACCGAGGACATGGACCAGGCGGCATAAGCGGGCCGGCCCTCGGGCCGGCCGTGGTGAGCGCCGGCGCCCTCTGCGTGACCCTCGACGAGAAAACCGCGAGCGCGGTCTTCTCGTCGAGCCTCGTTCCGGGACGGCCACGACAGCGGTCGCGATAATCACCGGAATGCGTCTCGGGGTCGATGTCGGCGGGACGTTCACCGATGCGGTGCTCGCGGTGGATGGGCAGATCGTCACCGCCAAGGCGCCGACGACGCCGCACGATCAGTCGATCGGCGTGATGGAGGCGGTACTGGCGGCGCTGGCGACGGCGCGACGCGATGCGTCCGAGGTGAAGGTGTTCGCCCACGGCATGACGGTCGCCACCAACGCGTTGCTCGAGGGAAGAGCGGCGAGGACGGCGCTGGTCGCGACCGAGGGCTTCGCGGACATCGTCGAGCTCGCCCGCCAGAACCGTCCGGAGCTGTATCGGCTGTGCGCCCCCGGCCCGCAACCGCTCGTGCCGCGAGAGCTCCGCTTCGAGGCGCCGGAGCGGATGACCCCCTCGGGTCCTTTGCGAGCGCTGTCGCGCGCGGCCGCCCGCGCCGTGGCGGAACTGGTCGCGGATGCGCAGCCCGCCTCGGTGGCGGTCGTCCTGCTGCACTCCTACCGCCATCCCGAGCACGAGCGGCTGATCGGAGAGGCGCTCGCGGCGGCCCTGCCTGGAGTGCACGTGTCGCTCTCACACGAGGTCGTCGGCACGTTCCGTGAGTACGAGCGGGCTGCCACCACCGAGGTCGACGCGGCGCTCTCGCCGCTGCTGTCCGGCTACCTGCGCGGCTTGCAGCGCCGCTGCGAGCGGGCGGGGCTCCCCGAGCCCGCGATCATGCAGTCCAACGGCGGCCTGATCGATCTCGAGGCGGCCGCCGACCACGCCGCGCTCACGGTCCTCTCCGGCCCGGCTGCCGGAGCCGCCGGGGCGGCCTTCGCTGCTCGCGTCGCCGGCACCGGCGACGCGCTCTGCTTCGACATGGGCGGCACCTCCTGCGACGTCTGCGTGGTCGACGGCGGGACGGTGCAGGAGCAGAGCTCGGGTGCAATCGGCTCCCATCCGCCGCGGCCGCTGGCGCTGCCGATGCTGGCGGTGCACACGATCGGCGCGGGCGGTGGCTCGATCGCGTGGCGCGACGGCGGCGGCGCGCTGCGAGTCGGGCCCCGCTCGGCGGGAGCCGATCCCGGGCCCGCCTGCTACGGCCGCGGCGGTCGCGAGCCGACGGTGACCGACGCGAACGTCGTGCTCGGGCACCTCGACAGCTCGACTGCACTCGCCGGTGGGGTGCGGCTGCACCGGGAGGCGGCGGTACGGGCGGTGGCGGAGCTGGCCGACTCGCTCGACCTCTCCATCGAGAGCTGTGCACGCGGGATCCGGCGCGTCGCCTGCGCCGAGATGGCGGGCGCGCTGCGCGTCGTGAGCGTCAACCGTGGCATCGACCCGCGTCGCCACGCGCTCCTGGCGTTCGGTGGCGCCGGCCCGCTGCACGCGACCGACGTCGCCGATGAGCTCGGCATGGAGAGGATCCTCGTGCCGAGCGCCTCGGGGGTATTGGCGGCGCTCGGTCTGCTGGTCGCTCCGCACCGGCGGGACGCACAGCGCAGCGTGCTGCTCGCCGGCGAGCAGCTCACGCCGGCACGCGTCGCCGCGCACACACGCGCGCTCGCCGCGCGCGCTCGCCACGCGCTCGGCGACGACGAGGCTGATCTAGAGGCGGTGTTCGAACTGCGCTACCGGGGCCAATCGTTCGAGCTGCCGGTACGGGGACCGCTCTGTCCGAGTGGCGACGAGCTGCGCGGCGCCTTCGAGCGCGAGCACCTCGCCCGCTACGGCCACGTCGATCCCCAGGCGGAGATCGAGCTCGTCACGATCCGCGTCAGCGCATCCGTCGCGGGCGCCGAGCTCACTCTCTCGGGCGCACCAGGACTGGATCGCGCCGGAGCGCGGATCACCGGGCCGTCGAGCGTGCAGTTGCCCGAGTCGACGCTGCTCGTTCCCCCACACTGGGCGGGATACGTCGACGGCACCGGCACGATCCACCTGAAACGCGCTTCAGTGCTCGCCCCCGTGAATACCGGAGAGCACTGATGCCACCAGCGATCGACGCCGTGTCGCTGCAGCTGATGGTGGGCTCGCTGGGAGCGGCCTGCGAGGAGATGGGCGCGGTGTTGATCCGCTCCGCCTACTCGCCCAACATCAAGGAGCGTCGCGACGCCTCGACGGCACTGTTCGACGCGACGGGTGAGATGGTGATGCAGGCGGAGCACATCCCGGTGCATCTCGGGGCGATGCCGGCGGCGGTCGCGGCGGTCCGCGAGCTCGACCTGGCGCCCGGGCGCGCGTTCGTCCTCAACAACCCCTATCGCGGCGGCACGCACCTGCCGGATATCACGGTGGTCACGCCGGTGTTCGACGGTGGTGAGCTGCTCGCGTTCGCCGCCGCCCGCGCGCACCACGCGGATGTCGGCGGGCCGGTACCCGGATCGATGCCGGCCGACAGCCGTACGCTCGCCGACGAGGGCGTCGTGATCGAACCGCGCGTGCTGGACGAGGCCACAATCGCGGAGCTGGTCTCGAGGATGCGCCGTCCGGAGCAGCGGCGAGCCGACCTGCGCGCCCAGCTGGCCGCCTGCAGGGCTGGCGCGCGGCGCCTGCTCGAGCTCCACGAGCGCGCCGGCGACGAGACGCTGCGGGCGGCGTTCGCGGAGGTGCTGGACTACGCCGAGCGACGGACGCGCGCATCCCTGCTCGAGCTCGGGGACGGCATCCGCCACGCACGCGATGTGCTCGAGGCACGCGAGGGCGATCTCGAGCTGGTCCTCAGCGCGACCGTCGACGGCGACCGCCTGCTGCTCGACTTCACCGGCAGCGCCGCTCAGCACGACGGCAACCTCAACTGCCCGCTGGCGGTCACGAAATCGGCCTGCTATTTCGCGGTGAGAGTCCTGTGCGACGCCGACATCCCTTCAAGCGCCGGCGCCTACCGTCCGGTCGAGGTGATCGCGCCGGAGGGCTCGATACTCAATGCGCGCGAGCCCGCGGCCGTCGCCGGCGGAAACGTCGAGACATCCTCGCGCGTGGCCGACCTCGTGCTCGCGGCCTTCGGACGCGCGCTCGGCCAGGGCACGATGAACAACCTCACGCTCGGTAACGACGACGTCGTCTACTACGAGACGATCGGCGGCGGTCAGGGCGCCTGCGCGGACGCCGACGGTCCGAGCGGCGTGCACGTCGCGATGAGCAACACCCTCAACACGCCGATCGAGGCGCTCGAGCTGGAGTTTCCGCTGCGGATGGTTCGTTACGAGCGCCGGCGAGGCTCCGGCGGTGCGGGTGCGCACCGTGGCGGCGACGGCGTGATCCGGGAGCTCGAGGCCTTGGCGCCGTTGCAGTACTCGCTGATCACCGAGCGCCGGCGGCACCGGCCGCCGGGCGCCGCGGGTGGCGAGCCGGGGCTGGCCGGACACAATCTGCTGGATGGCGTGGAGCTCGGGGCCAAGGCGATCGGCGATCTCGCCGCGGGCCGGCGCCTGCGGATCGAGACCCCGGGCGGCGGCGGGTATGGTGAGGCCTGAAATGCGCGTCGCGTTCCTGGGACTGGGGATCATGGGCTCGCGAATGGCGGCGAACCTCGCGCGCTCCGGGTTCGAGCTGATCGTGTGGAACCGGACGCCTGCGACCGCCGAGGCGTTCGGCGTCGAGCACGGCGTCGCGGTCGCGCCGACGCCGTTCGAGGCCGCCCAGGCGGCCGAGATCGTGATCACGATGGTGCTCGACGGCGCGCAGGTGCAGTCGGTGCTGCTCGACCCGCACACCGGGGCCGCCGCCGGTGCCTGGCCGGGAACGCTGTTCGTCGACTGCTCGACGATCGGCCCGTCGGCCAGCGCCCGGATCGCAGCCGCGCTCGGCGCTCGCGATCGGGAGCTTCATCTGATCGATGCCCCGGTGGCGGGCTCGTCGCCCGCCGCGCAGGCGGGCACGTTGACATTCATCGTCGGTGCGAGCCCGCGGGAGCTCGAACGCGTTCGGCCCGTATTGGCTGCCATGGGAAATGCGATCGTGCATGCAGGGCCGCCGGGGAGCGGTCAGATGGTCAAGCTGATCGACAACGCGGTCGCCGCGTGCAACGCGGCGGTGGTCGGGCAGGCGTTGCTCGTGGGCGCACGCACGGGGCTTGATCTCGACGCGCTCGTCGCCGTCATGCGCACAGGCTCGGGCGCCTCGGCAATGCTCGAGCTGAAGGCGGGCCCGATGCGTACGCACGACTACAGCACCCTGTTCAAGCTCGACCACATGCTCAAGGACGTGGGTCTATGCGTCGAGGAGGCGGGCGCAGCAGGCATCTCGTTCTCGTTCGCCGAGACCTCCGCTGCGATTCTCGCCGAGGGCTCCGCCCTCGGTTACGGGCAGTCTGACATGGCCGCTCTCATCGAGGCTTTGGAGGCCGCCGCCGGGACGAGGTTGTAACAATTGTATCTACCCAAGTGAATTAATTGGAATTTTCTGTGATCTCGCATAGAATCGGCGCGCCTACTCCTTGCCGGTTGACTTGCAAGGGGTTGACTTCCCCCCCGAAAACTCATCGTCTCCCCTCATCTCCCTATGCCGATTGCTTTCAAAGAATGGGCCGTCACAGTGCGTGCCCTGGCCGAGGGCGAGCAGCTCCTGACCCTCTGCCGGTGCACGAGCCGCGAGCCCGAGAAGGACTTCCATCTGGAACACGAAAGGTTCTTCCTGTTTCCAACTTTTGACCATCAACGGTCCGACCTGGTGCGGGAATCCCACCGGCCGGAGCTGGCGCGGGCACTCGAGGAGGGTGTCTGGAGCGAGGGGGAGCCGTCGCCCCAGGCGATGCTCCGTGAAGGTGCCATCACCCAGCCCGAGCGCGTCCGGATCCGTGCGTGGGCCGAGGTCGCAGCCTGCTTCACGATCAATGATCGCCGAGCCCTCGACGCCCTTTCGCCGTTCTATGTCTGGACCACCGACTATGCCGAGAAGCGACTAGCGTGGGCGCGCCGCCGGCCGCTGCACGTGATCCTGCTGCGCACGTACCGCATTCCGCGGCCGGTCACCGTCAAGGTTCGTGACGACTACAACGCGAACCGCCGCTGGCTCGATCTCACCCGCGACCTGCCGTTCGAAGGCACGCCCGTGCTGTCCGACGAGGAGTTCGAGCGCGCGTCAGAGGAGATCGCCGCAATCGCGGCGGATCGCCAACCGGCACTCGTCTGAGCCCACCGGCACCGTTGGTTCCCAACCGTGCTCGCCCCGCACATACGCTCGCGTTCGATCGCGACCGTCTGTGCGGGAACAACGACTAGCCGGCGGATCGCCGACACGCGTTGACCTGGGTCGAGTCCGCCGCCGGGTCATTTGGTTGCAGGCATCCCTCGGCGTATGCCGAGGAGGCCGCACGCGTGCTCGGATCCCTCGAGCGCACGCGCGAACGGCTCGCGCAGCTGTTCCCGCGGACCGTGACAGGGATCACGATCGTGATGCACGACGGGACGGGGTCGCTGATGGCAGCGAGCCCGCTGCTCGCTCTCGCCTGGGCTCTCAGCACGCCGGCCGGGCGCCGCTACCTCGCCGGCTGGGTGACGCGCGACGAGATCCACCTGCTCGCGCCGTCGGTGCTCGCCCGCCGCGCGTCCTCCGTCCCCGGGTCGGCGCAGATGCTCGCGCTCGCACCGGCTTCGCTGTACACGCGCCGGGTGATCCGGGAGTGCAACCATGAGCTGCACACGCAGAACGCGCTGGCGCAGACCACCCATTCGCTGCGCTGGGCGTGGTTGCTGGAGGGCGGCGCGCGCTACTTCAGCGGCGAGAGCGCACACGCCCGCGCCGCGATCATGCGACGCCTTTACGACGGCGGGCAGCCGAGCTTCCCGCCGGGCTTGCGTGACGCGCCGCTGCTGGGCGCGACGGTGATCGATCTCGTCGCCCGCGAGCAGGGGGAGCTCGCCGCCGCGCAGCTGGTCACGCGGCTTCACCCGCAGGGACCGCGGGCCGCGCTGGTCAAGGCCTTCAAGGGGCGCCCGCTGGTCCACACGGAGGGCGCCTGGCGCTCCCATCTGGCGCGGCTCGTGTCAACTTCCGCCTAATGCAGCGCCAGCGATACGAGCCAGAGGATCAACGCCCCTGCCGCGAGTGCGACCACCATGCCTGCGAGCAACCGCGGCGCTGAGACAGGCGGGCCCACGCGCTGCTCGCTCGGTGCGATCTCCGCCTGCAGCAGCGCCGCCCGTGCGACATCGAGGCCCGCCAGCGGCACGAGCACGTCGCGCGGACCGGCGGCGAGGAAGTCGGGGACGTCGAAGCCGGCGCTCCGGCGCAGCAGGCTCGGCACCCCCTGCTCGAGCAGCAGGCCCTGAATGAGCTCCGCTTCGGCGAGGTTGCGGGCGTAGGCGACCGAAACGAGCGGCCCGTCCGCGAGCTGGGGCTTGATCTTGCGCAGGTGTCGCTGACGATCGCTGACATGCTCGCCGGGCGGCGGTGCCTCGCGTACAACCGGAAGGTTGCAGCGCTCGCAGAAGCGCGCACGCGCGTCGTGGCGCGCTCCACAGCCGGGACAGACGACCGTCGCCTCCGGCGCCGCGACGCTCCGCGCACGCCGAGCGCGCATCAGCCGACGACCAAGTCGACCTGTGAGACCTGTCCGTCGCGGATCGAGTAGGCCCGAACGTCGGCTGTCGCGCCGCCGGCGAGCCCGACGATCACGTACAGCGCCTCGGGATGGAAGGCCAGGTTGATGTCGGTCTGCGAGGGATACGGTGCGCTGCGCGTATGCGAGTGGTAGATCGCGCCGAGCTCGTGACCTGCATCCTCGATCGCCATCATGATCCGGTACTGCTCACCGGGGTCGACTTCGTAGCGCAGCGGGCTGGCGGCCTGGTTGACGGCGCGGTGCACCGCCACCGCGGTACCGTCGAGCGAGGCGATCAGGCCGCAGCACTCGTTGGGCGCCTCGCGCCGGGCATGAGCGACGATCTCGTCGTAGAGCTCGGGTGCGATGCGCATGGGCTCAATACTAGGGCTGGACGCCGGGCTCACGATTGCAATGCGCCGCGCACCAGGGCGGCGGGCACAGCGTCGGACACTTTGGAGCTCGTCAGCGCCGCGAGCAGCGCCGCCTGCTCGGCGTCCTGCGCGAAGATCGACGCGGCGAGCCGAGCCTCGGACGCCGTCAGGTTCGGCAGCTCGAGGTAGTACACACCTTCGACGCGAGACTGCACGGTCTGCAGCGCCTGCAGCCAGCCGCGCCGGGTGCGCGGCCACTGTCGGGGCACCAGCGCCAGCGCGCCATGCAACGGCTGGTCCGCGGGCTGGGTGTACACGTAGTATCCGACCAGCCCGCCGAGTGCTCGAGCGATCGATCGAGCGTGCTCGCGCTCAGCGGCCGCGAGGCCGGCCACAAGCCGGTGAGCGCCCGGCTCCAGAGCGGCGGAGCGCAGCGCGCGGAGGTCGACGGACTCCGCCACCAGCTCGACGCGCATCAGGACCGCAAGCCGCTCGGGGTCCGACAAAGCCGGTGACGACGGCTCTCCGCCGACAAAGGCTCCCTGCAGCGGCACCAGGTGCGCCACCGAGCGCAGCACGGCCATGTGCTGGGCGTCGTTGGCGAGGATCGATGCGAGCACCGTCCTCGCCCACGGCGAGGCGAGCCGCGGCAGCACGCTGACGTCGAGCTCGATCTGCCCCTGCTCGAGCTCGCGCAGCATGTCCAGCACCTGCGTCTCGGTCCGCGGATCGCCCAGGGGGTAGGACGCCCGAGGCGAATGCGGCCTGCCGCCGGCCCGCGTGATCAGCGTGCGCAGCACCCCGGCGTGTGTGTTCACGTCGCCCAGGAAGCGCGCGTCGGCACGCTGCGCGCGGTGGCTGAGCAGCGGACCAGCGAACGTGTAGGCGAAGATCGCCTCCTGATCGGCGGCCAGCACGCGGTTGAGCAGGACGATCAGCTCGGCACGCTCGCGCCCAGGGAGCGAGCGCAGCTTGTTGGCGCTGTGGTTGTGCACCGCGGTGCCACAGGCCGCCAGCGTCACCGCCAACGCACCCAGGCAGACGATTGGCCGCGCCCTTACCACCAGACGGTGGATTCCAGTCCCTGGATCTCGTCGAGCGGCTGGGTGTAGATCCCCGACGACAGGTACTTCCAGCCGTCATCGGCGACTACGAACACGACGTTGCCCTCGTCGAGCTCCGAGGCGATCCTGACCGCCACGCGTGCGATCGCGCCCGAGGAGACGCCCACGAACAGGCCCTCCTCGTCGAGCAGCCTGCGCGTGAACGTGATCGCGTCGCTGTTGGTAACGAAGATCTTGCGGTCCAGCAGCGACAGGTCGATGATCGGCGGGATGAAGCCGTCCTGCAGCGAGCGCAGGCCCTGAACCGGCTCGCCCTGCATGGGCTCGGCAGCGACGATCTTGATCCGGTCGCCGAGCTCCTCCCTCAGCCGGCGGCCGTTGCCCATCAGGGTCCCTCCCGTGCCGAGACCGGCGACGAACGCGCTGATGTCATCGAGCCCCTCGAGGATCTCGATCGCGGTGCCGTTGTAGTGAGCTCCCGGATTGGCCGCGTTGGCGTACTGGTAGGGCATGTGGCACGACGGGTCTCGCGCCGCCAGGTCGAGCGCCAGCTCGACGGCCCCGTTGGACCCCTTGGCGCCTTCCGAGTAGACGATCTCGGCGCCATACATGCGCAGCAGCGCGGTTCGCTCGGGCGTCACGTTCTCCGGCATCACGACCTTCAGCCGGTAGCCCTTGAGCGAGCAGATCATCGCGAGCGAGATCCCGGTGTTGCCCGACGTGGGCTCCAGCAGCGTCTGCCCGGGTGAGATCAGGCCCTTCTCCTCGGCGTCCTCGATCAGCGCGCGCGCGACGCGATCCTTCACCGACCCAGTCGGGTTGTACGACTCGAGCTTGGCCCAGAGCCGCACCCCGGGCTTGGGGCTCAGTCGCTTGCACTCGACCAGCGGAGTGTGTCCGATGGCCTGGACGATGTCGCCGTAGCGGCCTGAGCACGGCCTGTTGTGAAGGCGCTGTGCCGCCATGGCTTCACGAAGGATAGCGGGCTGTCCGTCAACGACTGCGGGAACTAGGCCGAAGTCAGGCCGAAGCTCCAGAGGGACTTCGGACTAGGCTACCTGCTCGGCCGGCCGCTGCCCTCCGCGCAGAGCCAGGATCCCCTGCCCGTTCCTACCGGCCATCCCGCCGTGGGGTCCGCGAGGAAATCAGTGAGGTGATCCGGTCTCACGGGCCCTTTACTGAGACAGGCTCTTAGGGTCCCCTTAGGCCCCACCGGCCATCGCCGGCAGGATCACGAGTGTATCGTTCTGGGACACCGCGGTGCCCAGCCCGTCGAGCACGCGGACATCCTCGTCGTTGAGGTAGACGTTGACGTACCGGTTCAGGGTGCCGTCCGCGGCGAACAGCTGCGATCGGGTCGACGGGTGACTGTCCGCGATCGCGCGCAGGACCTCGCCGACGGAGCTGCCGCTGCTCTGCAGCTCCTTGTTGCCCCCGACGGAGGCGCGCAGCACGGGTGGGATCTTGACGGTGGGCATCTGCGCGGAACAGGCTAATGGGCGCCGGCGCAGAACGCCTCGTAGTCCGGGAACACGCCGAGCTCCTCGTCGGTGATCGCGTCCGGCTCGCGCGAGCAGATCGGGCAGTCCGGGTCGCGCCGCACGCGGACTTCGCTGAACGTGGCAGACAGCGCGTCGTACATGAGCAGGCGGCCGACGAGCGGCTCGCCCTGCCCGAGGATCAGCTTGATCACCTCGGTGGCCTGCAGCAGGCCCATCGTGCCGGGGAGAACGCCGAGCACCCCGTTGGCGCCGCACGACGGCGCGAGCTCCGCCGGGGGCGGCACCGGGAACAGGCAGCGGTAGCACGGCCCCTCGTATGGGTCGAACACCGACAGCTGGCCTTCGAAGCCGAGGATCGCGGCGGAGACAACCGGGATCTGGAGCCGGACGGAGGCGTCGTTGAGCAGGTAGCGGGTCGGGAAGTTGTCCAGGCCGTCGACGACGATGTCGTAGCGCGGCAGGATCTCCATGATGTTGGACGGACCGATCCGCACGCGATGCTTCTCGACCTTGACGTCCGGGTTGAGCGCCGTGATCGTCAGCTCGGCCGAATCCACTTTCGGCATGCCGATACGCTCGCTCGAGTGGATCACCTGGCGCTGGAGGTTCGACAGATCCACGTCGTCGTCGTCGACGATCCCGAGCGTCCCCACGCCGGCCGCCGCGAGGTACAGCGCGGACGGCGAGCCGAGCCCGCCGGCGCCGAGCAGCAGCACGCGCGCGTCCAGCAGTTTCTGCTGGCCGGCGACCCCGATCTCGGGCAGCAGCAGGTGGCGCGAGTAGCGCTCGCGCTGCTCCGCGCTCATCGCGCGCGGGATCGCTACCTCGTAACCGCGGTCCTTCCACAGCGCGTAGCCGCCGATCATCGACTCGACGTGCTCGTAGCCGAGGTCCTCGGTGAGCGTGCGCGCGGCCCAAGCCGAGCGGACGCCGGCCGCGCAGTAAAGGATCACCTGCTGGGAGCGATCAGGCGCGGTTGCCTCGATGCGCGACTCGAGATGGCTCTTGGGAACGTGCCGGGCGCCGGGGATGTGGCCCGACGCCCACTCGTCGCTCTCACGGACGTCGATCAGGAGCGCGCCGCTGCGCAGGCGCTCGGGGACGAACGCAGGATCGACCTCGTCGATCCTGTTCTTGATCTGTCGGAGGACCTCAGCTCCGGAAGGCGCCATCAGCAAACTCCCTCAAAGGTGGTCTGGATTCGTCATTTCTGAGCATACAGGGCTCGACTGGCTACCATCGCGTCTCCGTGAAGCCCCCCGTCGACCACATCATGGCGCCGGAGCTGCCGGCCGGACTGCCGTGCGTGAATGCCGAGCGGCTCAGCATGGCCGATCAGCTTGGGCACCCGGCACTGATCGAGTTCTGGGACTTCTGCCGCCCCAACTCGATGCGGACCCTCCCCTACGTCAAGGCGTGGCACGCCCGCTACGGCCCCGCCGGGCTGCGCGTGATCGGCGTGCACTCGGCCGGGTTCGAGCCGTCCGGCGATCCCGACAACGTGCGCGCCGCGGTCGCCCGCCTCGGGATCGAGTACCCGGTGCTGATCGATCTCGACCTCGTCGTCTGGCGCCGCTACGAGAACCTCGGCTGGCCGGTGCGCTATCTGTTCGACGCCGGCGGGCAGCTGTACGACTACCACTACGGCGAGGGAGCATACGAGGAGACCGAGCGCGCGATCTGCGAGCTGCTCGGCACCGACGCGCAGCCGCTGGAGCCGATCCATCCCGAGGACGCGACCGGAGCGCAGCTGGCGCTGCAGAGCGACGACGTGCCAGGCGCCTACAGCGGCCCCTACGAGGCCGGCGGGGTCTGGGCGGTCCTCGACGGCGCCGGTGCCGTCCACGTCGGCGAGCGCGAGATCGTCGTCGAGCATCCGGGCGCCTACCTGCTGATCGAGCACGGGCGCAGCACGACCGGCGTGCTCGAGCTGAGCGTCGGCGAGGGCGTCCGCTGCCTGGCGGTCTGCTTCACGCCCGGGCTTGCAGGCCCGGGCGTGACGGCGTAGCGTCAACCCGGGTTGCGTCACGGTGGGCTGGTGCGCCGCACGCCTCGAGCAGGTTCACGAGTGCCGGCGCGCCGGCGCGGTCGAGCACGACCGCGAAACCCACGCGGTAGGGGCTGCGCGCCGGGTCGGACCCCAGAAACGCCGGCTCATTGACCCAGCAGCCGGTGTTCAGCATGCTCGCGCCCGTCGGCGCGGTCCACGCATCCTGGTCGTCGCCCGCCAGCGGTCCGGCGCGGTGTGTGTGCCCGGAGACCACGTATCGGGCCTCGACCTGCAGCGCGCCGAGCGCCGTCGCGAATGCCCGCAGCCCTGCCCGCTGCAGCTCGGAGCCGGACAGGTCGGCGTGCAACGGGCCCAGGCCGGCCCGGTTGAGGAGGGCGACCGCACCGCCGATGCCCGCGCGCAGCCCGCGTCGGCGCAACCACGCGGTCCGCTCGGCGCGACCGTCGTGTTGATCGTCGCCGAGCGAGCACCACAACGTCGCCGAAGGGCTGTCGGTCCGCCTGCGCCCGCCGGCCTGCGCGACCGCGTGGATCCACGCGTACATCGGCACGAGCACCGCCTCGTAGTCCTCGGCGGCTCGCCCGCGCCCGCCGGGCGAGCGCAGGATCCGCGCCATCGCACCGGCGCCGAGCCGCTCGAGCATAGGTACGGTCGTGTGGACATCGCCGTAGTGGCCGTGCATGGCGTACACGTCCTCGCGCAGCCAGATGCCCGGATAGCAGACGCGCAGTGGTGCGGGCGTCAGCGCGTCGGCGAGCATGGACAGCGGCTCGCCGGCGCTCCAATCGACCTCCGACTGCAGGCCGAGCGGCGGTGGCGGTGCGTTCAGTCCCCGCCGCGCGAGCCACGGCGCCAGCAGCTGATGGTCGTGATTGCCGGGAACGAGCACGACCTCACAGCCCCCGGGCAGCGCGCGTGCGAGCTCCCGAAGGACGCGCGAAGCCGCGGCGAGCGAGTCCCGGAGCGAACCCTGTCTCAGTTCGACTGTGTCCCCCAGCAGCACGAGGCGGTCGGCGTCGCGCATGGCCGCGCTCAGCGCCTCGGGGAGACGCTCTCCCTGCAGCACCGGGCGGCCGCCGCGCGCGCCGAGATGCAGGTCGGAGACGACGAGCGTGCGCAGGGCCTGGTCCGAGATCGCTGTCAGGACGCGCCGGCGATCGCCTGGCGGATGACCTTCGGGAGCATGAAGCGCACGTCCTCCTTGACGACCTCCAGCTCTCGCACGTCGGTCGTGCCGCGATCGCGGAAGAACGCGATCAGTCGTCGCACGAGCTCCTCGGGCGCGCTCGCGCCGGATGTGATGCCGACGACCGTCTTGCCCTGCAGCCACTCCTCACGTACCTCGGACTCGTTGTCGATCAGATGCGACTCGGCACCGTGCTCGCGCGCGACCTCGACGAGGCGGTTGGAGTTCGACGAGTTGCGCGAGCCGATCACGAGCACTAGGTCGCATTCGCGCGCGAGCTGCTTGACCGCCGCCTGGCGGTTGGTCGTCGCGTAGCAGATGTCGTCGGTGCGGGGACCGACGATCGCCGGGAAGCGGCGGCGCAGCGCCTCGATGATCGAGAGCGTCTCGTCCACCGACAAGGTCGTTTGCGAGATGTAGGCGACCCTCGAGGGATCAGCGACCTCGAGCGCGGCAACGTCTTCCTCGTCCTCGATCAGCACGATGTGCTCGGGCGCCTCGCCCATCGTGCCCTCGACCTCCTCGTGGCCGGCGTGCCCGATGAGGACGACCGCGTAGCCCTCGGCGGCGAATCGCTTGGCCTCGACGTGCACCTTGGTGACGAGCGGGCAGGTTGCGTCGATCGTGTTCAGCGTGCGCTCCTGCGCGTTCGCATGCACGCTCGGGGCGACACCGTGGGCAGAGAACACGACGGTCGCGCCCGCCGGGACCTGGGTCTCGGAGTCGACGAACACCGCCCCGCGCTCGCGCAGCTGCTCGACGACGTGCTTGTTGTGCACGATCTCCTTGCGCACGTAGACCGGCTCCCCGTGCAGCTCGAGCGCTCGCTCGACCGTCTGCACGGCTCGGTCGACGCCCGCGCAATACCCTCGCGGCGTCGCAAGCAGCAGCTTCTCAGGGATGTTTCCAGGGACCGCGGGCACTGGTGACAGTGTAGGAGAGGCTCGCGTCCGCCCTGTGCGGCGGTCCTGCGGCGGGCGGCGAGTGAACCTGGCGGGAAGTTCTGGGATAGTTCGCAAGCGCAGCAGCAACCGGAGGTCGGATGCCACAGCAGCATCTCGATCGTCTCACGGCGGTCGACGCATCGTTCCTGGCCCAGGAGGGCACAGCTTCACATATGCACGTAGGCGCCGTGCTCGTCTTCGACGGAGCGCCACCGGACTTCGAGCGCGTCCTCGACAGCATCCGAGGACGTCTGCACCTCGTTCCGCGCTACCGCCAGAAGCTCGCGACGCCGCCGCTGGAGACCGGCCGTCCGCTCTGGGTCGACGACCAGAACTTCAACCTCGAGTTCCACGTCCGCCACACGGCGCTGCCGGCGCCTGGGAGCGAGGAGCAGCTTCTGGCGCTCGCGGCTCGGATCCATTCCCAGCCGCTGGACCGCACCAAGCCGCTCTGGGAGCTGTGGATGGTCGAGGGCCTGTGCGGGGACGCCGCGGGCAGCGAGCGCTTCGCGCTCGTCTCCAAGACTCACCATTCGGTGGTGGACGGGGTCTCCGGGGTCGACCTCGCGACGGTGATCTTCGATCCCGCGCCCGAAGGGCCGGCGCCTCATCACGGCACCGAGCTCGAACCCTGGCGCCCGAGGTCTTCGCCGACCTCGGCGGAGATGGCGGTGGCAGGGATCCGGGATGTGGTGGTGACCGCCACCGAGGCGGTGACGAGGGCGCTTGCCGGTCTGCTCACGCCTCACCGTTCCGTTGATCGCCTCAAGGACGCGGTCGAGGGGATCGGCGAGATCGTCTGGGCGGAGCTGAACCCGGCGCCCTCGACGCCGCTCAACGGACCGATCGGGCCCTACCGCCGCTTCGCTGTGGTGCGCCAGAGCCTCGCCGACTACAAGCTCGTCAAGGGGACGTTCGGCGGCACGGTCAACGACGTCGTGCTGACCGTCGTGTCCGGCGCGCTCGCGCGCTGGCTGCAGGGGCGGAGCGTTCGTACGGAGGGACTCGAGCTGCGCGCGCTCGTGCCGGTCTCGGTGCGCGGCACCGATCAGCACCACACGCTCGGCAACCAGCTCACCGTGATCCGCGGACCGCTGCCGGTGTACGTCAAGGATCCGGTCGCACGGCTCGACGTCGTGCGCGCCGCGATGGACGACCTGAAGGACTCAAAGCAGGCGATCGGCGCATCGACGCTCACCGCGGCGCAGACGCTGGCGCCGCCCACCGTGCTCGCACAGGCCTCGCGGCTGAACTTCTCCACGCGCCTGTTCAACCTGCTCGTAACCAACATCCCCGGGCCGCAGCTGCCGCTCTATTTGCTCGGCCACAAGCTCGAGGACCTGTTCCCGATCGGCTTCCTCGCGCAGAACCACATGCTGTGCATCGCGCTCATGTCCTACAACGGCCACATCGGCTACGGGCTGCTCGGCGACTTCGACGCGATGGACGACATCGCCATCGTCGCTAAGGGAATCGAGGCAGAGCTCTCGGAGCTGATCGAGGCGGCGCGGGCGACCGCCATCGCGACGGACGGCGTAACCGTGACGGCCACACGGGAACCGGAACGGGCCAAGCGGACAGAGCAGACACAATCGAACGGCAAGCAACCGCCGCCGCTGCTCCCGACCTCGACGACCCGCAGCACCGGCGGGCCGGCGGCCGACATGCGCGCCAAACGAACGCGGACGCGGGCGCCCCGGGGATCGTCGCGCTGACGGCTCCGGCGGGCCGCACACCACAGCCCCGCGCGGCGAGGTAGGCTTCACCGATGGAGGATGTCAACCTGATCAAGCCCGGTGAGATCGCTTACACGCTCGATCTCACAGCGGCTCAGCTCAAGATCGTGCACACGGCGCTCAAATCGCTCTACGACGATCTCGGGCATGAGGAGAGCGACGTGGAGAAGGTCGTGAAGAGCGTTCTCGCCAAGCTTCCCGAGGAGCACGCGATCCGCTCGATCGACCTCGATCACGAGCTGCGCGGCAGCTGAGGGTCCCCCCGAGGCGCGGCGAGGGCTACAGCGCGGCGCGATCGTGCGGCGCGTCGAAGTCGAGCGCCGGGCCGACGGGCACGATCCCGGCGGGGTTGATCGAGCGCTGCGTCTCGTAGTAATGGCGCTTGATATGCGACATGTCCACTGTGTCCGCGACCCCAGGCGTCTGGTAGAGGTCGCGCAGGTAGCCCGAAAGGTTGCAGTAGTCGACGAGCATGCGGATGTTGCACTTGAAATGGCCGTGGTAGACAGCGTCGAAGCGGACGAGCGTGGTGAACAGCCGCCAGTCGGCAAGCGTCTGACGCTCGCCGAGCAGGAAGCGGCGATCCGCGAGGCGCCGATCGAGCTCGTCGAGCGTCTCGAACAGCGGCACCACGGCATCCTCATAGGCGCTCTGGGTGGTGGCGAAGCCGGCGCGATAGACGCCGTTGTTGACGCGCTCATAGATCCGCGCGGCGAGCTCGTCGATCTCGCCACGCTGCTCGACGGGGTAGAGATCGAGCTGGGGTTCGCGCGCCCACGCGTTCCACGCCTCGTTGAGCATCATGGTGATGTCCGCCGACTCGTTGTTGACGATCGTGCGCGACTCGAGGTCCCAGAGCACCGGCACCGTCACCCGACCGCGGTAACCGGCGTCACTCGCCGCGTACGTCTCCGAGAGGAACCGCAAGCCGCTGCCCGACGTGTCGCCTGTGGCGCCGGGAGCCTCGCGCAGCGCCCACCCGCGCTCGTCGCGA
This sequence comes from Solirubrobacteraceae bacterium, assembly GCA_052148275.1. GTDB lineage: Bacteria > Actinomycetota > Thermoleophilia > Solirubrobacterales > Solirubrobacteraceae > Palsa-465. Next base: position 31,643 of record JBKQIR010000274.1, on the reverse strand, counting down.
ATCGGATCGACGATCGACATGCCGATCGCCCCCTCGAGGCCCTTCAGCGTGCGGACGATGATCGTCCGGTGCGCCCAGGGGCACGCCAGCGAGACGAACAGGTGGTACCGGCCGGCGGCCGCGGGAAACCGAGCATCCGGCGCGGCGCCGACTCGATCGCGGAACGTGCTGCGCTGACGGACGAACGCGCCGTTCTCGTGCATCTGCCGCCCGCCACTAGAAGCCGAGCGCGAACTTGGCGTCCTCGCTCATCCGCTCGGGCGTCCATGGCGGCGAGAACGTCATCTCCGGCTGCACCTCGGTGACGCCTTCGACGTCGCCGACGAACTCATGTATCTGGGAGGCCACCTGCGGACCGATCGGGCAGCCGGGGCTCGTGAGCGTGAACAGGATCTTGACGACCCCGGCCTCGTCGATCTCGACGTCGTAGATGAGGCCGAGCTCGACGAAGTCGAGGCCGAGCTCGGGGTCGATGACCTCGCGGAGCGCTTCCGTGATCTCTTCGGCAGACACCATCAGGCGATCCAGTCTATTGCCTGCCGCCGCTCGGCCTCGCCGCTTCGTGCCGGCACTGACATTCCGACGCCGGCGGCGAGCTCACGGGCACGCAAACTGACGGTCGCGCGCAGCCCGCTTTAGCACGAAGATACGCCGCACGTCAACACGCAAACAAACTAACCTTAACTTTCCGTTCTAAAGGTCCGGCAATTGGTGTAGGTTTCATGCCATAGTCGACTACGAGGACAAGCCGCCGATTCTGCGCTGCACGGGAGACGAGGACCGGACGACACAGGGGCGCCGACGTCGGGCGCTTGTGCGCGCGTTCCGCGCCCAAGCCGATGTGACCGTCGATCTGAGCGAGCTCCATTTCGCCGACACGTCGCTGATCGTCGATCTAGCCGTCCTGTCACGGCGGCTGCGCCGCCACGGATGGGCGATCCTGCTGCGTGGCGCCCAGCCGCAGATCCTCGCCCTGATCGAGATGGTCGGGTTGGATCGGCTCCCGGGCGTTCGGCTCGAGATCGCGCCGGCCTGAGGGCGCATCTCCCGCCGCACTTCCCAGTTCGGAGGGGCACCGACGCCGCTCGGTACGCTTGGTGAGTGATCTTCCTTCTTGCGCTCCTCTGGCTTGCCGCTGAGGTCTTTGTTGCGATCAAGGTGGCCGAGGCGATCGGCGTCGGGTTGATGCTGCTGGCGCTCCTCGCAAGCGGCGTGGCCGGCGTCTGGGTGGTTCGCGCGCAGAGCGCCGGCGCGCTTCGTCGCCTCAGCTCAGCCGTCGCCGAGCAGCGCATGCCAGCGCGCGAGGTGCTCGACGCCGCGCTCGGACTGCTTGCGGGCGTGTTGCTGATCGTCCCGGGATTCATCGGCGACGCGCTGGGGCTGCTGCTGCTGCTGGCACCGATTCGCGCCCTGGCACGCAAAGTGGTCGCGCATACCGGTCGCGGCTACCTGCTCGCACGCTTCACGCGCCTCGGGCCGGGGCGGTGGGCGTATCGCGATGGCGGGCAGGCCGACGACGTCGAGTCGACGGCGATCGAGGTTCAGCCTCCGAAGCTCTCGGCATGAGCGCCCGATCGGTCTCGATCGCACCGATCGCTGCCTTCGGCGACCTTGCCACGGACGTCTGGGGCGTGGTGCTCGGCGCAGGCGTCGCGTCCGTGACGGAAGGGGACGGCGGGCGGCGCGGAGCACGCGGCGCCGGTCACGACGGCCTCGCCGGCGTCGATCCGGTGCTCGCGATCGGGAGCGTGCAGGACGGCGAGCGGCCACAGTGGACACCGGTGACGCTGAAGCCCGACCCGGACGGTCAGTGGACCGTGTCGGGTGCGGGGCACGCTTTCACGATCGCAGCGCAGCAATCGAGCGCAGCCACCTCGGAGGCTGAAGTGGTGCTCCAGCTGTGCCGCGTTCGCGGCGCCGTCCAGCGCAACGGGGCAGCCGTGGAGGTCGAGTGTCACGGTGCGCGGTGCGCGAGCGCCCGGAGCACCGGCTCGCTGCGATTCGTCGCGACGTGGTTCGAGAACGACGCGGCGCTCGCGCTGCTCGCGAGCCGGCCCGCGGGCGCCAAGGGTCACGACCTTGATGTTGTCGCCGCGGCGGTGCAGGGCGAGGGGCCGCAGCTGACCGTGTTCGACCCGCGACTGTCCACTACGTACGGCGGCGACGGCGCGCCGGCACGGATGGGGATCGAGATGTGGCTGGGAGCGACCGAGGAGGGCGACCTGAGCTCACGGCGGGTCGCGGGCGAGGTGACGCAGCCTGGGACGAGCATCAGCGTTGCCGGGGTCATGCTGGAGGCGCTCGCGCTTCGGTGTCACAGCCGCGGCGCCCCCGGTGCCGGTGTGTACGTCATCGCGCGGCCCGAGCAGCCTTGAGCGGGCCCACAGAGGGTTCGACGCGAGCCGCTGGGCGGGCGCGCATCGAGGCCGTGATCAGCGACTTCGGCGGTGTGCTCACCTCGCCGCTGAGCGGAGCGTTCCGAGCCTTTTCGGCCGTCTCGGGAATTCCGCTGGCCGCGCTGGGCACGGCGATGGCGGCGCTGGCGCAGCGCGACGGAGCCAATCCGCTGTTCGAGCTGGAGACCGGTCGGATGAGCGAGGCCCGGTTCCTGTCGGCGATCGGCGACCAGCTGACCCTACAGCTGGGCCGCGAAATCTCTATGGATGGCTTCGGCGAGGCGTACTTCTCACATCTGCGGCCCAACGAGCGCATGATCGAGCAGATGCGGGAGCTGCGCGGGCGCGGTTACCGGATGGCGATCTGCACCAACAACGTGCGGGAGTGGGAGCCACGCTGGCGATCGATGCTCCCGATCGACGAGATCTTCGACCTCGTCGTCGACTCGGCGTTCGTCGCCAGCCGCAAGCCGGAGCCGGCGATCTTCGAGCTCACGCTCGAGCGCCTCGGGGTGCCGCCGCCGGCGGCGCTGTTCATCGACGATGTGGAGATCAACTGCACGGCCGCCCGCGAGCTCGGCATCCGCACTGTGCACTTCCGCGACACCGAACAGGCGATCGTGGACATCGAAGCCGCACTCGCAGTCGTAAGCTGACGCCATGACAGACCGATGGGCGACGTCGGAGCTCCTGGGTGCCTCGCTCGCGCGCACCTGGCGCCTGCGCGGGAGACCTCACAGCCCGAACGCCCGCTGGAGAAACAGCCCTAACACCCGTCCCCGCACCCTGGTCCACTGCCACCACCAGTCTCGACGGGAGCCGGTCCCTCCCCCACTCGACCCCCGGGCCCGTCGCGGGAACCAGCTCCGGCGCCGTGCCGGCCGTTGAGGTGCATTGGAACGAAAGTCACGATAAGGGGCTGGGCGGCGGCCTCGGGGGTGATCGGCCGTACCGGCAGGAATCTGGAGAAGGCGATCGCTCAGGTCGCGGCGATCGCGTCCGCGATGCTCGCGACCGCGGTCGAGGTTCTGCTGGTCACACGCGTGGCGAGGAACTGGGGCTTGATGAGGTGTGGGAGCTGATCGGCGCGGTCGTGTCCAGAGGCGAGCTGCATGCGGCGCTGGCGGCGATCACCGAGCTGGTCCCGCCCGACGTTGACGATCACGGCGTCGAGCGCGAGCAGCTTGCGACGCGGCTCGCGACCGTCACCGGATTTCAGAAGACGTTGCCCGGGGTGATCGTAGTTCGGGGCAAGCGTTGACGCGCAGGCGGTCCTGTGAAGCGGATGCCTGAGCTGTCAGCATCGAACGTGAGAGGGGCCAGCTGCACATGCAGCGGGGAGCCCCGGTTCGTCGCGGCGTCAGGGGGAGAGCGCCGCTCACGCCGTTCGGCCGGGCGATGAGCGGCGTCCCTCGACTGGTCGCGTGAGCCCGTGCTCAGGTTGCTGCCCAACCTCGAGCATGAGATCGACCTTACTGGAGGTGCGTGCCCTGAAGGGGACTCGTGACTCGCTCCTGCTGAGTTGTGAACGCGTGCGCCGATGAGATCGACAGGCTGAAACCGGCCGAGTGCTGGGAGCCGGAGATCGTGCCCGCCGAGGAGTGAAGGCGAAGCTCCCGTCTACAGTACTCCTCTGCGGAGCCCATCTCTGAGGATGATCGCCCGACTCCCAGGTGGAGGTAGTATCGGGCGGGATGAGCGCTGTGGCGTGGATTGTCGTTGTGGTCGTGTTGGTGGTCCTGCTCGCGCTGGCCGGCGTGTTCGTCCGGCGCCGTCGCCGAGGGGGTGGCGTGATCGCGACCCGGCGCAAGCCATGAGATCGCTCGTCACAGGTTCTGCGATCCGGGGGCTCCCCGTTGTGACGATCAGCAGCGGCGAGGACGTGGCCGAGGTGCGCGACGTGGTCTACAGCCCCGAGGCCGGTCGCGTCGTGGGCCTCACTCTCAACAAGCGCGGCTTCCTCGCCGGCCGGCGCCGCGAGCTTCTGTCGGCGCAGACGATCCATGCGATCGGGACTGACGCGGTGATGGTCGAGGATGAGCGCAGCCTCGTGACGCCAGAGGACTCCCCGGCCGAACTCGGCACGCCACCTGCGGGCAGGGACGTGACCGGGAACGAGGTGCTGACCGAGTCAGGAGCGAGCCTCGGGTTGGTACGCGACGTCGTGGTGCTGGTCGGGAGCGTCGGCGAGGTGGTTGGCTACGAGATCGACACGGCATCCGGGACCGTCGGGTACATCCCGCTGGCTGCACAGCTGGCCGTGTCGGGCAGCACGCTGGTCGTTCCGGACGCGACGCAGGAGTTCATCGCGCACGACCTGGTCGGTCTGGGCGCGGCGGTCGACGAGTTCCGATCGAAGCTTGGGATCCGATGAGCGAGCGATTCGCGGCGGCCTCCGGAAGGAACGTCGTCAGCCGCGCGAGTGCCGAGGAGATCGGCACCCTCGCTCACATCGTCGTTGACGTCAAGCAGCGAACGGTCGCGTCGCTGGTCGTCGGCAAGGGCCGCAAGGCCGGCCTGGTCGCGTGGGAGCATGTCAGCGGGTTCGGGCCGGACGCAGTGATGATCGCCGACGAGAGCGCCCTGCAAGCGCCGCGCGACGATCGCGAACACGACGCCACCACCGGCAAGCTCGACGTCGTCGGCAAGCGCGCCCTCAGCGACATGGGCAACGATCTGGGCACCGTCACCGACGTCGTGTTCGCCCCGGAGACGGGTGCGATCGAGAGCATCGTGATCGGCGACCGGGAGGAGCCTGCAAGCTCGCTCCTCGGTGCCGGTTCGTTCGCGGTCATCCTGCGCGAGTCAACCCGCTCGGCCACGCCGGCCGGCGACTGAGGCTGTGGTGATCGTACCGGACAGCGGTCATAGCGTCCATCGCGGCGGCGCCGGCGAGCCGCTGGTGCTGATCCACGGCTTCTCGGCCACCCGGCGGACCTGGGAGCCAGTCCTCGAGACCCTCGAGAGCTCGTTTGACGTGCTTGCCGTGAATCTTGCCGGCCACGTAGGTGGTCCCGCGTTGGCCGGCACACCCGTTTCGGTGAACGCTCTGGTCGACACGGTCGAGCGGGATCTCGACGCCGCCGGTTTCGAGACCGTGCATGCGGTTGGCAATTCGCTTGGCGGCTGGATCGCGCTCGAGTTGGCCGCACGCGGCCGCGCGCGCTCGGTCGTGGCGCTGTCGCCTGCCGGCGGTTGGGAACATGGGTCGGGAGCCGAGCGTCGCCTCGCGTCGATGTTCACGCGCAACCAGAGGCTGGTGACGGCTCAGCTGCCGCGCATCGAGTCACTGATGCGACGCCCCCGATTGCGCCACGCGCTGCTATGGCAGGTCGCCGCCCATGGAGAGCGGATGTCTGCGGTTGCGGCGGCCCAGATGATGCGCGACTCGGTCCTCTGCCCGGTGTACTTCGACCTCCTGGAAGCCATCCGTCGCGACGGGCCGCCGCGCACATTTGACCGGGTCACGTGCCCAGTGTTGCTGGCGTGGGGCACCTGTGACCGCATGATTCCCTCCCCGCGCTACTCCCGGCGCTTGCGCAACCTGCTTCCGAACGCCGAATGGGTCGATCTGCGAGGCGTCGGACACATCCCGATGGTCGACGACCCCGAACTCGTGGCGCAGACGATCATCGAGTTCACGCGGCGCGCGAGCGACGCAACCGGTGCTGATGCACTCACGGACGCTCGTGCAGTTCTGGGCGGCGCCTCGGCCGCGTCGGGATGACGGTCATGACCATTCAGCTCGGCGAGTTCGACCCGCGTCGGGGACTGTAGACGCAGCGCTCGCGGGCTGTCAGCTGCGGTGTGCCCGACCGGGCGCGGGTTGGGTGGAGCCCAGTTGGCCTTCGAAATGCCGTTGATCGTTGTCAGCGAACGTTCCGACATCCGCGTCCTCGGGATACGTCCCGGGGTGGTCCTGGCCGGTGGCGAAGGTTCCGACATCCGTGTCTTCGGGATGGGCCTCGGGGTCGTTCTGGCCGGTGGCGAACGTTCCGATCTCCGTGTCCTCGGGATGGGCCTCGGGGTCGTTCTGGCCGGTGGCGAACGTTCCGATCTCGGCGTCCTCGGGATGGGCCTCGGGGTCGTCCTGGACGGTGGCGACGGTTACGAACTGCGTGACAGGTGATTCGGGAGCGGACATGAGCCTGCTCCTTTCTGGTGGGAATGATCGTGGTTGGGGCCTGGGGTCCAGACGCCTGTCGGCCGAGTGCCAGAGCCGAGAACCAAATGCCCGCCGAGGGTCGAGGCGAAGCTCCCATCCACGTTACTCCTCTCAGAGCGAGCGCCCAGGCCGATCCTTCACGCCACCCACGTTTTAGACTCTGTCTGTGGCCCGTGCCAGTCACCGCGCGAGAGCGGCCCGACGTCGCTGCTCGTCGGACTCGGGGAAAGCTCTGAGCATGCGCTCGAGCCGATCGACAAGATCGTGTGTGAGGCTGCGTGCCCGGTGATCGTGCTGCTGCACGCGCCTGACCCCGCCTTCGTCAGGGAGGCATCCAAGCGGGGGGTGTTCGCGCACATCAGCGACAGCGATGTCGAGGATTGGCCTCGCTCGTCCGCCCCGCCCGGAGAGTCGCCAAGCGCTCGGGCCTCGGCGACTACCGATGTGTGGCGTGGCGAGCTTGGAGGACTGTGATGAGTGCCAGGCGCGTCTGTTCGATTGTCTCAGTCGGGCTGTCGGCGGACAGTTGAGCCTCGGCCGCGGCGATCTCCGCGGCGAGCGGCTCGTTCTCAAAGACGCCCGCGACCCACCGCGAGAAGTCGTGCTCGGCGCAATGGTGACGCAGCACCCCCGCGTCGCAGGCCGCGATCGCGGCTTCGAGCTCGGGGAGGTTCGCGACGACCGCCCTGGGGGTTGCGTCGTCCTCGATCCGGAAATAGAACCGCTGGGCGGCCGCGACGCCAGCGAGCTGGTAACCGCGAGCGGCCTTTCTCAGCTCGCCGACCTTGGCGAGCTCTGAGAGCGTCGAGCTGACGCTCGCGCGACCCAACCCGGTCGCGGTAGCCACCTCGCCGGCCGTCAGCGCGCTGCCACCAACGAGTGCTGCCAGAACGGCGTGCCTGGTTGCGCCCGACGCCCGACGCGCCGCGCTAGGAGCGGGGTCGGCCGCGGGCGATTCGCCAGCCGCCTGCGGCTCGGCGGCGGACGGTTCGGCAGTCGGTGGCTCGACCTCTGGTTCGCCAACCGGTGCCTCAGCAACCGGTGCTTCGGCGGCCTGCGGTGAAGGGCTCGTGGCGACTGTGCCGGCGCTCGAGCGTGGCCGCGCCGGCTTGCGGGTGCTGTCGCTCTCGCGCTCGAGCTGGTAGCCGCGCGCGGCCTTCGCGATCTCTCCGGAGCTCGCGAGCTTGGACAGGGTGGTGCTGACGCTCGCGCGGGCAAGGCCCGTGGCGGCGGCGATCTCGCCGGCCGTCATCGCGTTCCCGTTCTCAAGCGCGCGCAGGACGGCGGCCTTGGTCGCGCCAGGCGCGGTCCGAGGGCGCGTCGGGGCAGCGGCTGGGCTGGCGGGCGCCGGCGTCGGCGGCCGCGGCGGCACTGAGACTGCGCGTGTCCGTGGGGCCCGACGCGTGGTCGTTGTGACGCTCTCACCAGCAGCGCCCGACTCGGTCGCTGCGCGATCGCTACGAGCGCTGTCGCCCTCGCTCGCGGTGAGCGCCGCGAGCGCGCGGCGGAGCTTGTCGACGTCGCCGAGCAGCTCCTCAAGGCGGGCCTGGATCTCGCGACGTATCTGGTCGAGCATGGGGGTGTGGTCCTTGCGTGTGGGTGGGGCGGGTAGTGATCGTAGCCCGCACGCCCGACGCGTAAGCGCGTTTTGCGGGTGAGAGCGCGAGCGCGCTCGAGGCGAATGCCGGCCTTGCTTGGTCGGCAATGCGCGAGAAGATCTCGTTATGTGCACCCAGGCAGGTGGAGTATCGATGACGGGACCCGAAACCAAGAACGCGACATAAGCAGCGTTCTGTGCCTGACACCGCGCCGCATATGAGTCGGAAACGTGCGCGCCCCGCGGAGATGTCAGCGCGACATGTTGGGGTCGGGGGATCGCCCACTACACGGGACCGGGGGCTGCAATGGGCAATCCCACCGGTTGAGCCTACCCACGCAATTGATCGCGTAGACGAGGGTGGGCTGATGCACTGTTGCGCCGTGGCTTGGCTGTACGCCTTGCCACGTTCTCCTCATCGGGGGATTGGCCGCTGTCGCGCTAACCGTCGAGAGCCACGGCAAGGAAGCGGAGCATGGCCTTGAACCTTCCTGGGTCCGGCGTGTCGCGACTACGCGTCAGCCTCTGGTTCCCCGCTCGGCGGGCGGGACCTGGGTGCGCGGCGTTTGGCGTTCAGCAGCGCCTGGTCGGCGCGCTGCAGCAGCGTGGCCGGCAGGTCCCCGGGGCGGGAGGTCGCTGCTCCAAACCTCACGCCGACCGACGTCGGCGCTGTCGCGTTAGCTGGGAAGCTGATGCGTGCTACCGCGGCGGTCATACGCTTGCCGGCCTGGACCGCTGTGCGCTCCTCGGTCGCGGGCAGCACAACGACGAACTCATCGCCGCCGTAGCGAGCGGCGACATCGTACACGCGCAGCTCACCGCGCAGGCCCGCGCCGACCTCGCGCAGAACCCGGTCGCCCTCAAGGTGCCCGAACGTATCGTTGATCTGCTTCAAGCTGTCGATATCGAGCATCAGGCAGGAAACCGGCAAGCTGGTGCGTTGTGCGCGTGCGATCTCCTCGCCCAACCGCGCGAGCGCGGCACGGCGATTCAGACAGCCGGTCAGTTCGTCGGTCGCTGCGTCGTGCCGCGCGCCAAGCAGTCCCAGCACCACTGCCGCGACGTCGACCAGCGCTCCCGCGGCCGTGACCTCATCGGATCCGAGGCCACGCGCCTTGCGCGCCAGCAGCATCACCGCTTCTCGCGCCGGCGCCGGCGGGCGCAGCTTCAGCACAAGCCGCCGCTCACGATCCCGGGCGCGCTCACCTTCGACCTCAGCAGCCTCGCCTAGTACTTCTGTGTGGCGCGCCGCCGCGCCCTGATCGCATGTAACGACGCTCACGCTCTCCAGTTCAAGCACGACACGAAGCTCGCGCACCAGCGCGTCACGGACGACATCGCCCTCGTCGCTCTCTGCGGCCAGCCCAGCCAGCCGCCGTATCCCTCCAACGGCGCGCTCGAACACCCCGGGCCTGTTCTCGGCTTCCACCCCCTACCAACGGAAAAGAACACCATTTGGTTGTGCATTACGCGTCGTTCCGACATCAATGGGTTGGCGACCGTCGGCGTCGACGACGAATCTCCGATAGACGCGCCGACACGTCCCTAGAATCCCAGCCCGGCTAAGGCCGCCTGACCCTTGCAGACACAGGACCCGCAAGGTCCCGACACAGCCCAGAAAGGGCATTCTGGTATATGTCGACGACTGGGGCCACTACTCCTCGCCGGCGATCAACCCTGCGGAGACCAACACCCGCGTCTAGAAGGCCTGAAGAAGCCGAATTACGTTGATGGACAAGAGACGGTAAAGGCGGCAGGCGCCCGTCTGAAAGTGCGACCGGATTCCTGGTAATCGCTTGGCAGTGACTTTTTCAGGAGTCTTCTAGGCGTTGGATGAGGTTCGGATCAGGATCAGGATCGTGCTCAGCTTCGTGAACATCGGTGCACATAATCTGCCCCAGCCGGAGGCCTGCGCCCGGCAGGAAGCAGTGCGTTTGCTCGAGCACGGCCAGCAACAGGTCGAGCGCCTGCTCGATCGCGGCCAGCGCGTCGTCGCGGCGCCCAGGTCGCTGAGCACGTTCGACGGTTGTTCAGCGACATCGCGAGGGCGGGCAGGAACGCGTCCGGGCGCGACGCCGCCAACCCCCGCCGGATCTCGAGTCGTGCGGGGCCGAGCAGCTCGGCGGCGATGATCGAGTCGGTACCTCCGTGCATGAGCGTGGTCGCGAACGAGCGCCTGGGCACGCGGTCACGCGGTCGTCGAGCCCGCCGCGATCAGCGATGCGTGTGATCACGTCGTGGGCGCCCTTGGCGCTCAGCCGGTGGCCGCGCTGCTGAGAAGCAGCGCCGGGCTCACTTTCGCTCCCGGCCAGCCGCAGCTCTCCTCGACGACTGCGAGCTCGCCAGCGACCTTCGCCAAGCCGACGTTGACCACGACGCTCTCAAGCGAGCCGAGAGAAGGATGGCTCGCCGTAACGGCAGCGGTAGCCGCCGCGGCGCTACCGTCCGGCCGCACGCATACGCTGAGCTGAAACATCCGTCGGGCGGCGGCGCACGCCGCACCCGTACGGGACCCGGCACCGAGGGGAGGCCACACATGCCCGATCAGTTGGCGCTGCGCTTCGAGCGCGAGCGCGAGACGAAGAACACGATCCGCTATCAGGAGCTCGCCGAGGACGGCGAGCACGTGGTTGGCTCGCTGTACGTGCGCAAAGCCGAGCTGGCACGGCTGGGCGACCCTCGCGAGCTGACGGTAATCGTTCGCGCCACGAGCGCGGACGTCGCCGCGGCGTGAAGCTCTCACCGGCCAGGGACACCATGGCGTCGGGCAACAGTTTGGTTCAGATCGCTTGGTCGTCGGGTCTCGTTCAGAGCCCGGGTCAGTAGCCGGGCGGTGGGCGCGGGCAGCCGTGCAACAGTCCACCGGTCCGTCGTCCATCTGCAATGAGATTGCGCCTCCGGATCTGCAGGATTGTGCTCGGCGGGGGCGAATAAGGCGATCACCACCAAGACGTGGGTACCTCTTACATAGGCATCGGGCGCGGCCGTCCTTCCGGGGGCGGCCGTTCTCGTTGTGCGGCACGGACGAGCCGGGGCATCCGGCTGCGGTCAAGTGCTGGATGAAGAGCGGGCGTGGGCGATCGAGACCTGCCGGCAGGTCGCGCGCCGCCTGGGGCAGGCGCTTGCTGGCAGCCGGCACTACCGGCCACGAGTTGTAGATCCCGCTCGCCGCGGTCTGAGGATTGGCTACGTGGAAGTCACCAGTTTGGGCGAGCGCTGTGTCGCCATAGGCATCGTCCGGCCGGAGAGCACCCTGATCGCAATGCACTCCGGCGCTGGCGGATTGCTCCTCGAGCGGTCACACCAACGACGTCGCCCCTTTGCGCCCGTTGCAACGACGTCGAATTCCGTCGCGAGGTCGTCGCTTTTCTCCGAAGTGCTTGCTGAAGCGCGGCAAGCACGAGCGTGCTGTTGAGCCGCTCCTCCGACGACTGGGACCGCCTCGGCTCGAACGAGCCGAAGATCGCCTTCACGCGAGGGCGATCGTCCGCTCCGCCGCTCGCTCGCATGCGCTTTCCGCGAAATGCGATGACGCGCTGGCGCCCACTCGAGTGACCGCTCCGTCGCCTTTGCAATCGCCGGCCATGAACCGCCCAGGACGTCAAAGCGATCGCCGCAGTAGTGCCAGCGGCACGAACGCGTTGGTGGCAAACCAGTCGCCGCCACCGACCGACTTGACGCGCTCCAGGTGCTAGCTGGAGCGCGGCTGGCCAGCTAATTTCGGGCGGATCCGCTGTGGCTCCTTAAGCTGCAAAGCGGCGGTCTCGCCGGTCGAGCAGAGGCAGCCCGTGCTTGCTTCCGAGCGCGGTCACAGCTAGCGGTCGGATCGGCGTATCGCCGACCAGGCGGACCTCTGCAGCGCTGCCGTCTCAGCTCCGCGCGTCGCCGCAAGCAGGGCGCGCCAGGTGGCGTGCAGAATTGAGCGTTTGCCTGCGTACGCCTCGGCGGGAGCGGTCTCGAGTTTGGCGATGAGCAGGGTCACGAAGCGTGCACGGCGCGGATGCCGCTTCCGGTGGTCTTCGGTGCTGGCCATCGAGGTCCCCGACGCTCCCTGCGGTCGCTCTGGGGCGAGAGCGAGCTGCGAGGCTGAGCAGGGCTTCCGGCCTGTCCGCGAGCGGGTTGTGCATGATGTTCGCGTGCTGAGCGGTGAGCGAGATTCTTGCGTCTCTTCGGCCACATCCGCGTCCTCTCGTGTCTACTTGCTCTATAGATGCCGCAGGTCGGCACGCAGAACTGGTCGCCCGTGTCGCTGGCGGAGACAAGGCTGCCTTCGCGGCGCTGTACAGGACGTACCTACCGCTGGTGCTGCGGTCGCTGCGGGCCACTGGTGACCGTGAGCTGGCGGCGGATCTCAGCTCGGAGGTATCCCGACCGTGGGGGTCAACCCGGCCCCGACCGGCCCGCCCACGCCGGCCAGCGGCTGGAGCGTGGTGCTCGCCGACGGGTTCAGCGAGGGGCTGGACGACCGCATCAGGGTAAGGAACTGGAGCACGGCGGATCCTGCGCCCGCTCCACACCTCGGCCCCGCGACGCATCTCGCGCCTGCAGAGAGGAGCGGCCCATGCCGATGACGCACGGGGAGCAGTACAGGATGTACACGGCGATGCCGTTCGACCGCGCGCACGAGCGCGAGATGGCGGTGAGGCGCTTCGCGCGTGAGGCCGTGAGCGCGGCCGAGCACGACCCGTACAGGCTGGTCCTTTCGGACGGGGGGTGAGGGCGATGCCGCTGGCAGGGCATCGGCGCCGCGGCGCTGGCGACCAACAGGGTCGGGCTCTGCGACATGGACGACGGCTTCGCGGCGTCGGTCCAGGTCGGTGAGGTTCTGCGACGTGGACGAGGACGAGTGCACGGTCGACGACCACGCGGTGCCCGAAGGGCAGGATGTCGGACAGCGAATCGCGTGGCGAAGCGTCACGGGCATTAGCGCGGGTCGGTGACGCTCGGTGGACGGCGCGTGGAGGTCAGCCGCCCGCGGGTCCGCTCGGTCGATGATGAGCCCGAGTTGCCGGTCGCGAGCTATGAATGAGTACTTCGCGAGCTGCGACCCGCTCACGCGGGTGGTGATGGACCGGACGCTCGCTGGCGTCTCTACCCGCAAGTTCGCGGCGGTCGGCGCGCCGGTCGGCAAGGAGGTCGAGCAGTCCGCCTCAGCGACCGCGAAATCTTCGGTGTCGGAGGTGTTCGTGGAGAAGACCCGCACCGCGCCGGGTGATTTGATGGCGCGGCGGCTGGATGACGCGCGCTTGGCGGTGATGATGCTCGACGGCCTGGAGATCGCCGAGCGCACGCATGTCGTGGCGTTGGGGATCAGTACCGACGGGGTCAAGATCCCGCTCGGGCTCTGGGAGGGCTCGACCGAGAACGCGACGCTCGCGCGTCAGCTGCTGGCCGATCTCGTGAATCGCGGCTTGGATCCCGAGCAAGCGATCCTGCTCGTGCTGGACGGCGGCAAAGCGGACTTGGCGCCGGCGCGATGATCGCGTTCCTGGCCGTACCAGGACTCCGCGGCCCGGAGCGGATCCTGGCCCCAGACCGACGCGCGCCCTTCCAGCAGACAGCATCGAGAGCCCGACCAGAAACCCTCTGAGCTGGTCCGCCGGTTTGGATCAGTGGCACAGTCTGTCGACCTCGCGGTCGCGTTTTGCAAGAAGCGGCTGGCCCGCATGAGCAACGTTGAGCACGCAACCTCAGTTTCGGGAGCATCGCTTGCAACGACGATCAGCTCTGCGTGCGTGACCCCCGGAAGAACCGCCCGGATGGCAGCGTCAACTTGATCCGCCAGCCGAGTCCTGACAGGGCGCATTGGAGCTCGTCGCGCAATTTGGATGCGGCGCTGTGTAGCGTCACGAGCAGTCTCGGTCGGCTGCAATGAGATCGCGTACTGCCTGGGGGCTGATGCTGAGAATTGCCGCCGCCTCGTCGGGCGTGATCAGCCGCGGGCGGGCGCTTGGATCGGCGAGTCCTGATCGTCGGTCGTTCCCTACGAGGATCGTGAATCCGATCGGCGCCCGGGACGCCCCGTCGTGCGTCAACGCCTACCATACCGCTCGCCATCCTCGATCGGCCGCGGACCTCAGACGTGGAGGACAGCCAAGTGAAGAACGTCGCCATCCGGGAGCTGGCCAAGCCAGGCGAGGCTCCCTGGGATGGATCTTGGACGGCCCGATGGGGATGCGATGATGGGCTGTCGGCGAGAGGGCGCTGGCGCTCTCGGCGACGGTGGGTTTCCGCAGCGCGCGCCGGCCCGTGGGTGGGGCTCGCGCTGGCCACGTGCGCCGCGCGACCGGGGTGGGATAGTCGGTGGCCCACCGGCGGCCGGCAGGCGTCGGCTGGAGCGAAGTTGTCGTTTGGGTTCCCGAAAGGCATGGAGGTGTGAACTGGCATGAGCGATCGTGATGTCATTGCCGCTCGAGCTGCGCGAGAGCTGCGGAGCGGTCAGATAGTGAATCTGGGCTTTGGTATGCCGACGCTGGTTGACGAGTATGTCCCCGCCGACGTCAGGGTCATTCTCCAGTCCGAGAACGGCATGTTGGAGTTCGCTGGGCCACCGGAGCGTGGCTTTCAGGACTGTTACCTCGCCAATGCGGGAGGAGAGCCTCTGGTCGAGGTTGCCGGGAGCTCCTATTTCGACATCGCGGAGTCCTTCTGCATGATTCGAGGCGGGCACATCGATCTCTGCCTCCTCGGGGCGCTCGAGGTTGACGAGAACGGCGACATCGCGAACTGGCTCGTGCCGGGAAAGCGGCCGACCGGCATGGGCGGAGCGATGGATCTCCTCGTCGGCGCGAAGCGCGTTGTGGTGATGATGGAGCACAACGCCAAGGACGGATCGCCCAAGCTGATCAAGGAGTGCACGCTCCCGCTCTCGGCGGTCGGCGCGGTCAATCGCGTGATCACCGAGAAGGGCGTCTTTGACGTTGGCGAGCGCGGCTTTGTCCTGCGAGAGATCTCGCCCTTGGTCACGGTTGAGGAACTGCAGCGGCTGACGGGCGCCGGCTTCACGGTTGCGGAGGATCTGCAGCCGATGTTCGAGGAGGTCAACTGACGTGGCTGATGCATTCAACAAGGCAACGACGATCGACGCGGTCATCGATCGCATCCACGACGGAGCCTCGATCATGATCGGCGGTTTCCTCGGTGTCGGCGCGCCGCTCATGATGATCGACAAGCTCGTGGAAAGCGGTCGGCGGGATCTGACGCTGATCACAACGGTTTGCGGATATCCGGGAGGTGGATTTGACGTCAGCAAGCTGATCGAGAACGATCAGGTCCGTAAGATCATCGCCTCTCACACCGGCACCACGCCCTACGTCACGGAGCTCTACAAGGCTGGCAAGATCGAACTCGAGTGGTTCCCGCAGGGGACGCTTGCAGAAAAGATCCGGTGCGCCGGCGGTGGCCTGGGAGGAGTGTTGACTCCCGTCGGGGTCGGCACCCTAATGGAGCAAGGCAAGCAGAAGATCACGCTCGACGGACGGATCTACCTTCTGGAGAGGCCGCTGTCGGCGGACTTCGCGCTACTCAACGGGTTCCGGGCGGACAAGATGGGAAACGTCGAGTATCAAAAGACCGGCATGACGCTAAACCCGATCATGGCGACAGCCGCGGACTTCGTTGCCTTCGAAGTCAACGAGATCGTCGAGGTCGGGGAGATCGACCCAGCGCTCGTGCGCACACCGGGGGTATACGTCGATGCCGTCGTCCCCGGCTACACGCTCGAGGATCGACAGAAGGTCTTCGATGAGCTGTGGACGAAAGGGCACAAGTACGAGGAGGCCACACCCGGCCACCACCCGCCAGTGCGGTTCTGACTCCGGTGATGAGAGCCGAGCGCCAATCGAGAACCGCGAGCTGAGCCGGCGGGCGATCGATTGGCGCTCAGATCAGCGGCGGATCTCGATCGACGGATCCGAGGTCAACATCGCTACCCCGAGTACGGCCGCCTGTCCGCGGCGGCGCGGGCGCGATGATCGTGCCGTTCGGGCTCGTGCGCGGCACCGAGATCGCGTGGGGCGGCGCGAACGCGATCCCCGCCGCGAAGATGTTGGGGTAGTCGGGTGACTGGTAGGTGCGCGGCCAGTCGGACGCCTTCCACTCCTCATACGGCTTGGCTGTGTAGTCGGCGTCGACGCGCATGAACACGTTGGGCATGAACATCCGCTCGGTGATCTCCGCACCGGTCTTATCAAACGCCGTGCACCGGAGAACGGCGGCAGCAGCATCGCGAAATCGAACTCCTGCTCACTCTCGACGCCGTCGAGCGTCTCGTAGCGCACGCGATCGCTCTGGACCTCGTGGATGTGCGCGCGGGTGATCCAGTCGATCCCGCGCTCGGAGCACAGCGAGGCGTTGAAGATGCTCGACGGGGTGATGTACCCGGCGCGCTTGAGGTGCATGCCGCCCATCCCGAAGTGGCCGAGTTCGTACTCGTTGGTGATCCACGTGATCGTGGCCTTGTCGCGCATCCCGCGGTGGCGCAGCTCGAACTCGAGGTTGACGATGTACTCAAACGCCGCGCCCTCGCACGTACACGTGCCGTGCCCGACTCCGACCAGGAACTTCCGGCGCTCGCCGCGGCGCATCCGCTCAACCTCTTCATCGAGCGCAGCGGCGGCCTGCACGCGTGGCCCGGCTGGCAGACCGAGAGGCTGTGGCCGTCCGGGCCGAGCCCCGGGGGTCTTGTCGAACCGCAGCGCCGGCCCGGTCGCGTTGATAAGGGAGTCGTAGCGGACCTCGGTCGTGTGCCCGTCCGCGTGCCGGGCGGTCACATACGGGGTCGCGTCGCTGGCGTTGCCCTCGGGGTAGATCTCCTCTGCGGCTGCTTGGACGAACTCGATTCCGGCCCGCTCGTAGATCGGTGCGAGCGGGAAGCTCACCTTCGATGCCGCCATCAGCCCGACGCCGACCCAGATGTTGGACGGCACCCAGTTGTAGTCCGGGCGTGGCGAGATGACGGTGACGGTGTGGTCCTTGCCGAGCCAGCTGCGCGCGAACGCAGCTGCGGTATGGCCGGCAATGCCGGCGCCGAGCACGACAACGCGGCTCATCGCGAGCACCCGGTGGTGCGCTGCGCGTAGGGGTGCAGTAGTTCAGTGGTTGTGGTCATGAGACACGGGGGAGGTTGTGGTGGATCCGGGATTGCGCCGCGATGGCCTGCAGCTCGGCGATTCATGGGCGGGTGGCGCGCAGCAGGGCATCGAGCGCAACGCGTTCGCCGTCGGGCGTTGTGACCGACCGCTGCACGCGATCGGCACGCTCGACTTGCATCCCGCTGCCCGCGAGGTCTGCGGCGATGTCGTCGGCGGCGTAGAGGACGGTGGGGTCCTGGGGCCCGCCGTGACCGTGCTCGAGGTTGGTGCGGTCATGCGCGACAACGAGCAGCGTGCCTCCGGGTGCGACGGCGGCGGCCGCGCGGCGGATGATCGGCGTTCGCTGCACGGCCGGGAGCTGGAGGTAGAGCACGGTGACAAGGTCGTACGCGCGCGGCTCGGGCTGGTAGGCGAGCAGGTCAGCGACGATCCACTGGGGGTTTACGCCGCGTTCGGTCGCGAGCGCACGTGCCTTCGCGATCCCAGCTGCGGAGAAGTCGACGCCGACCACTTCCCACCCGCGCTGCGCGAGCCACACCGCGTCGCGTCCCTCACCACACGCTAGGTCAAGTGTCCAGCCCGCTGGCAGACCCGCCGCCTCCTCGACAAGGAAACGGCTCGGGTCGACTGTCCATACGAACTTCGCCTCGGCGTAGCGGCGATCCCAGGCGCTGCTTTCCACGTGAGCCCTCGTCAGTCCTCGGCCGCGGCGTGCTCGACGACAGTCTCGAGCCGGCGGCGGATCTCGGCGGCGGTCTCGGCGAGATCGGGGTTCTCGACGATCGAGAGCATCTTCTCGGCGTTGACCGCGCTGACGTGGGTCTGGCCGTCCTGGGTGTAGACGACGACGTTCCACGGCAGCAGCGTGCCGAGTTCGGGCTCCGCGGTGATCGCGCCGTGCGCGAGCTGCGGGTTGCACGCGCCGAGGATCAGGTAGGGCTCGCGCTCGACACCGAGCTTCCTGCGCAGCGTCGCTTGCACGTCGATCTCGCATAGGACCCCGAACCCCTGTTCGGCGAGCGCCTCACGGGCGCGCGCCACGGCGGTCTCAAACGGGTGGGTGGTGGTCGTGCTCAACGTGTAGCTGACATCAACTCGGGACATGCCTTCTCCAATTCCTTGTGCTTGGCCATCGCCGCCTTTTCTCGCTGTGCGCGCGCTTCGGGCGGTTCGTTGTAGTGGGTGTTGAGGTGGGCGAGGATCGCCTCCTCACCGATGACGGTCTCGCCGTTCGCGACGAGCACGGGGATCGTTCGGGTGCCGGTCGCCTGCTCGAGCGCGTCGCGGTGCTCGCGCGACAGGGACGGGGCGCGCGAGGATCGGAAGGCCCAGTTCGGTCAGGCGCTGGCGGACGCGGTGCGAGGCGGGGCACCACTCCGTCTGCCACAGCTCGTTCGTCCCGGCCATCTCTCTTTCCCCTTGGTCGGTGAGTAGATCACCGTCCTCAGCGCGTAGCTGGAGAGGCCCTGGAAGTTCTTGTCGATCAGGTTGCGCGCCTGCACCGACTGCGAGCCGGACGTCTCCCACCCCGCCCCCGACAAAGCCGTCTCCACGCGCGGGGCAAAGAACCCAAGGCCGATCGCAACAACCAACCAGCCAATCAGCACGACCCTGAAATGCGTCGCGGTGTACCGGCCGAGCCGCCCGATCGGACCGACATTGACCCCATGCGGGTACTCGGCTCCGGCCGCACGCTCGTCGGCACTGAGGCGCTGACGCTCCGAGACCGCCATCACGCCCTCACTCCCTCATGCATCTCTGAACGCATCGTTCTTTCTCCGCTGCTCAGCCGACCGTGGCCGGTTCGCGCTGCTCGGCGGTCGCGATGCGGTCGAGCGCCTCGACCAGCGCCTGCGCAGAGATGACCCCGGCCTGAGCGGCGATCGGCGCGCCGTCGCGCAGAACCATTAACGTCGGGATCGACTGGATCCCATAGCGGCCGGCGATCGCCGGCTCGGCTTCGACATCGACCTTGGCGAACCTGTAATCGGGCCGCTGCGCGGGGCCTTCTCGAACTGCGGCGCCATCGCGCGGCACGGACCGCACCACGCCGCCCAGAAGTCGATCACTGTGACGCCCGGCTGCGCGATCGCGTGTCGAACGTGTCGGTGGTGAGAGCCCAAAGGTACTCATCGGTTTCCTGACTTTCAGCGCGGATTGACTGGGCGCCCGCGGACCGCGCACGCGCCTCTGCTTCGCATGACGGCAATCTGGGACGTCTACACAACTGTAAAGTGCTGCAGCGATGAGACTACCGGAGTCGCCGCCAACTTGTCAACTACACAACCCATCGCTTGTGTTAGGGTCCAGTCATGAGCAGCCTCGAGACCTCGCACCCGCTCCCAGAGCCCCTGGTCGAGCTCGTCTCGCAACGTTTCCGCGTCCTGGGCGAACCGATGCGGATCCGGCTGCTGGACCGCCTGCGCGACGGTGACGCGACGGTCGGGGAGCTCCAGCACTCGCTCGGCGCCTCCCAGCAGAACGTCTCAAAGCACCTCGGGATCCTCCACGCAGCGGGGATGGTCAGCCGCACCAAGGACGGCAACCACACCCGCTCGCGATCAGCGACCCCTCCGTCTTCGAGCTCTGTGACAGCGTCTGCGGCGGCGTGCGCCGCCAGTTCGCCGAGCTCGAAGCGATCCTGCAACCGAGCTGGGGACGCAGCACCATGATGACCGCGACCGCCCGTCCCATCGACGGGACCCTCCGCGACGAGATCGAAGTCAACGGACGCCATACGATCACTACCGACGAGCCCGAGCACCTCGGCGGCACCGACACCGGCCCCCGCTCCCACGAGCTGCTTCCCGCGATCCTCGCGGCGCGTGTCTTCACGATGATCACCCTCTACGCAAGCGCGCGGAACATCAACCTCGACGGCCTCCAGGTCGACGTCACCTACGACAACGAGGCGACCCCAAGATCCGTAAGGACGGTCGTCCACCTGCCTGACGGGCTCTCCGCCGCCGATCAGATCACACGCCTGCAGCGCGTCGCCCACACGTGCCCCGTCAAACGCGCGCTCGAAGCGGGATTCACCTTCGAGACAGAGCTCGCAATCACCACAACAGCCGGCTCGTCCTCGACAGAGCTCGCTCGCCGATCCTCGCGGCCGCGGCGACGATCGCCACGATCGATCACTCCGCCGATGTCCACGCGCACAAACGTCTAGCGGCGGCCTTTCACCCGCTCGCGCGCCGGGCCTGACCCGTCTGCATAGCAAGCTAACGAGAGAGTCTTGGCCGAAGATGAAGATGGGACGATTCGAGAAGCGGTTCGTGAACAGCGCACGCCACAGCAGCCGCGTCGCCGAGCGAGCCCAGCAACTCGTGCGAACGGCCAACCCACAACCCAGCCAGCGCCTGCTCGACGTCGGCTGTGGCAACGGCACGGCTGCTGTCCACCTCGCGGAGGCGCTCAGACTGGCCGTCACCGGCGTCGACATCGACACCGACCAAATCGCGGCGGCAGAGCTGCAAGGCGACGGGCTGCCGGCTGTTCGCTTCCTCGTAGCCGACGCCACCACGCTTCCGTTCGCGGATGACGAGTTCGACATCGTCTACACAAGCAAGACGACCCACCACATCCCCGAGTGGCAACGCGCGCTCGCGGAGATGACGCGCGTGCTCAAGCCCGACGGGTACCTGCTGTATTCCGATTTTGTCGCTCCGCTCGGGCACCGCCTCCCAACTCGCCGCGCGCTGAACCGGTTCGCCGATCAGCACGCGCTGGAAGCCGTACGGCGCTCAGAATCGCCCTTCCACTTCACCGGCGTCTTCCGCAAGCGCTCACAGCGATGATCGGCCCGTCGAACCGGCCGGCGTCAGGAGGCAGCAGCCTGTTGAGGCCGGTCGGTTCGCCGGCACCAGAGCATTGTGGGCTCTGTCAGCTGTGAACGAGTTCGCGATCGATCGCCGGTACACCGAGGTCGCTGAGCAGCCTCCGGACGCGGTGCTCGATGTCGGCGCGCACGCGGCGTATCTCGTCGATCGGGGCGCCGACCGGATCTCCGAGGCGCCAATCCTCGTGCCTGATCCCTTCTGGCAGGTCGATCCCGCCGACGCTGTGTCCCATCGTCACGATCACGTCCGCGCCGTGGAGCACCTCGTCGGTCACCGGGCGCGCGAACGCCTGCTCGGGGTCGACGCCGAGTTCGGCGATCACGGCCCGCACGTCAGGGTCGATCTGGCCGTGGACCGCGGTCCCGGCGGAGTGCACCGAGACCCTGTTGCCGGACAGCAGGGTTGTCAGCGCAGCTGCGATCTGGCCCCGTCCGCCGCCGCTCAGGCTCACGAACACGACATCCCATGTGCCCTTGGCGTGCTTGCTCTGCGCGCGCCTGAGCGCGATGAGGCGCTCCCGCGCGAACCGGTACGCCATCAGAGGGACGAAATCGAATACCGTGGCGCCCTGCACGACGCGCCCCACGGAATCGTCCATGACCTCCTCGATCTGCGCCCGCTCGAACTCCCCGTCGAACTCAGCGCATAGATGTTTGACCATCCAGGCGACCTGTTGCCTGATGGTCGGACTGAGCGACTTGCTCATCGTTGAACCCCTCCCCAATCGGAGTGTCTGTGTGTACAAAACAGCGCGAGGCCGACCGCCAACGCGAGCACGCTGAGCGTCATCAGCGTCACGCTGAGCCCGTGCGCCTCGGCGGCGCGCGCGCCGCCGACTCCGCTCGGTCCCACCGCCGCCGTGTAGAGCGCGCCGGCGAGTGCGACGCCAAGCGCGGTGCCCATGCCGCGCGTCATGTTGAGCACACCGCTGATGACCCCGGCGTGACCCGGCGGCGAAGCCGACATGATCGTCGCGTTGTTGGCGGGGGTGAACGCGCCTAGACCGAGCCCTGTGAGCGCGAGGCCGCCGAGCAGTCCCGCGGTGCCGTGCCAGAGCGCGACCGCGCCGACGCTCGCGTGGAGGTCATGCCCGAGGCGCGCGAGCGCGAGCGTCACGATGCTCGCATCGAGCTGCCCCATGAACGCTCCGATACAGACCGTGCCCACCACATACCAGTGCGCACGCGGGCTCTCGCGCACCAACAGCGGTCGGCGCGGCTCGGTCAGCAGCACACGCCACAGCGACCCAACCGGTGGCTGGACATCGAGCACACGGCTCACGCACTCATTCCAGCGCGCCCGATGTCATAGGTCAAAGACGAAAACTCGATAGCATCGACTGTAAGCTCCTATGGATGACCGTCGGCTACGGTATTTCCTCGCGGTCGTGGACGAGGGCAGCGTCACGCGCGCCGCACAGCGGCTGCGCGTTGCGCAGCCCTCACTGTCACAGACGCTGCGCGCGCTCGAGGGCGAGCTCGACGCCCAGTTATTTCACCGCGTCGGCCGCGGCCTTCGCCTCTCCAGCGCTGGCGAGGCACTTGTCGGTCCCGCCCGCCAGGTCCTGCGGGCGATCGACGACGCCCGCAACGCGGTCAGCGGCGTCGTCGAGCTCCGAACCGGCACACTCGAAATCGCCGCGCTCGCGACGCTGGCTGTCGACCCCATGGCCGCGCTGATCGGCCGATTCCGCGAGCGCCACCCGGGAGTGCAGATCAAGGTGCTCGAACCCGAGAACGCCGACGGCGTACGTGCGCTAGTCCGCGACGGCGCATGCGAGCTCGGAGCCGCACACCTCCCCCTACCGGGCGACCAGCTGATCGCCCACCCGCTCGGTGAGCAAGAGCTGCTGTTCGTCTTCCCGCCGCACGCCGCGCCGCAGAGCCGGCGCCCGCTCGGAGCCCTTGAGCTGGCCCGCACCCCGCTCGTCGTCAGCCCGCCGGACACCTCGACCCGGATGCTGCTCGAGCACACGCTCGCCGCCGTCGGCGTCACACCCCGGATCGCGGTGCAAACCGCCGCCCGCGAAGCGATCGTGCCGCTCGTGCTCGCCGGCGCCGGAGCCGCCCTACTCCCCGCTCCGCTCGCACGCGAAGCACAACGACGCGGCGCGATTGTGCGCGCCGCCCACCCCGCGATCACCCGCTCGGTCGGGCTCATCCACCGCCAAGGCCCCCTCTCGGCAGCCGCCCGCACATTCCTGGAACTCGCAGTCACGCCGCTGGCCTGACCGGACCGAATTCGCCGAGCGGCAACCGAAGCGCGGCGATCGGCCCTGTCAGGAGGTCATTCATATGCGCGCGTGCGAACGTCGCGTGGGCGCGAACAACGCCAGCCGACGACTCGAACGTGGTCGAGACCTTCATCTCGACCGAACGACAGATGTGGCAGGGATACGCAGTGATGTCGTTGCGGGACAAGGCGAACTGGGAAGAGCTTTGACGTTTGGAGCGGCAGGGGGCGAGCGATCGCGTACCTCATCAGCAAGTTGCGCCAAAAGCCGATCCGCTGGCGAAAGACCTAGTCTTCGGTCTACATGGTCCGTCGCCAACGTTCACTGCGCCGGCCCAGGCGAACGGACCATGCCCCTTTGGGAGACGTCCAGATATTGCGAAAATACCTACGTATCGGAGGTCTGGGATGGACGCGCTCAAGAGACCCGCATTCGGCGACGAGGAGGCCTGCGCTGCTTGGCTTCGCGCCGCGCCGTTTTGCGCTCGGGTGGCCTGCACGAGGGCGAGATCGCTAGCTGCGAACCCGTTCGGCCGCAAGCACGAGGCGGAAAGCGGCGATCCAAGCTCGGTCGGCGCGACCGTTGCTTCACCGCTTAAGGAGCCACGGCGTGCCCGCCCGAAATTAGCTGCCGAACCGCGCTGCAGCTAGCACCTGGAGCGCGTCGAGTCGGTCGGTGGCGGCGACTGGGTTGCCGCCAATGCGTTCGTCCCGCTGGCACTACTGCGGCGATCGCTTTGACGTCCTGGGCGGTTCATAGCCGGCGACTGCAAAGGCGACAACGCGATCGTGGGATCGGGGCTGCCCAAGGCAGGACGTTTTGCCTACGCGGAGCGACGCCACAGTTCGGAAACAGGTCCGCTCACGCCATGCACGGGGTCAGCATGCGGGACGTGCACGCTGTTGATATTGGCGAGAACTTCGGCGCGCTCCCTCGGGTCGCCGCGCCGGACGTCCCAGTCGATGCCATCCGGGTACGCGCCGACCACGAGCAGGCGATCGCTGGCCAGCTTGCAGTGCCCTGTTCCCGCCGGCAGCACGAGGACGTCTCCGCGCTGCAACTCGAACCGGCGTCCGCTCGGGCCGCCGAGCATTACCGAGGCTGAGCCCGCGACGATCCCGAGCGCCTCGTGTGCTGTGGAGTGGAAGTGGTGAAACGAGTAGATCCCGTTGCGCCAGGCCCCCCGCCACCCGTTCTGTGCGAACAGACGCTCACACGCAGTGGCGTCACGCGCGGCGCCGATCTCGTGGAAGACGAGCACCGGCAGCGGCGAGTTGGGAATGCATCCGTCGTCGTCGAAGACATACGTGTCGACCGCCATCAAGACCAGCCTATACGCGCCGGCCGCTGCGGCCCGGTGTGCTACTTCCCGGTGAATCGCGGAGCGCGACGCTCGATGAAGGACATGACGCCTTCCGCGGCGTCCGCGGTCGTAAAGAGTTTGATCGCGTCGGGGATGAGCTGGGCGAAGGCTGCGGGGTCGCCCTCGTCGCGGGCGCGATGAGCGGAGGCGACAATCGCACGCACGCCGAGTGGGGCGGCATCCTCAGCGATGGTGCGGGCGATCGTTCTGGCGCGCTCCAGCGCGGCGGTGCGGTCGCTCGCGATCTCCTGGATGAGACCGATGCGCAACGCTTCCTGAGCGTCGAACTCGTCGCCCGTCAGGATCCAGCGCATGGCGTTGCCCCAGCCGGCGACCTGGGGGAAGCGCACCGTCGCGCCGCCGAACGGGTAGATACCGCGCCGAACTTCGACCTGTGAGAAGAGGGCGTCCGCAGACGCGATCCGGAGGATGTCAGCCGCAAGCAGCAACTCGATCCCGGCCGTGATCACGCGACCCTGAGCGGCAGCCACGATCGGCTTCGTCCAGGTGCCGTCGATCCGAAACGGATTGCGGCCCTCGTCAGGGAACGGGCTCTTGCCCGAGGTCACGGCCGGGGCCACGTCGGCGAGGTCCAACCCCCCGGTGAAGTGCTCGCCATGGGCGAAGAGAACGCCCACGCGCAAGTCATCGTCGGATTCGAGAAGGCCGTACGC
Organism: Solirubrobacteraceae bacterium; assembly: GCA_052148275.1. GTDB lineage: Bacteria > Actinomycetota > Thermoleophilia > Solirubrobacterales > Solirubrobacteraceae > Palsa-465. The sequence goes on along the minus strand of JBKQIR010000274.1, from coordinate 6,281 downwards.
GCGCGAGAGCTCGGCCAGCATTTCGAGCGTGAAAGCGTTGCGCTTATGCGGCCTGTTCAGGCCTATCAGCAGCATCTGGCCTTCGCGCTCGAGGGTGATTGTCGCGGTCGTAGTCTCGTTCTGGGCCGGGCTGTCTGCCATGAGATCGTGGGCGCTCCGTCGTCGCGGCGTGCTGGGGCAGGGATCGTACCTGCCGATGCTCACCTCACACCCGTGAACTGAGCTCAGCAGCGGCGGCCGGCGATACGAGACGCTCCCTTTGCGTCGAGGCTGTCGCACAAAGAAATCGCCTTGTAAGGCACGCACAATCACGAATTCCCGGCGTCCCGGGCGACGTCATGTGAGGCCGCCTAATGGCCTGGGTTGGACCCGTCGGATTGATTCTGCCTCCGCTGGGACAGGCGTTTGTGCGCTCTCCATAACAAGAAACTGGTCCGTCGGGTTTGTGCGACAGCCTCCGTCGGAGGCGAAAGCGCCGCACGCTGACTCGGCGCGTTCGAGATCGTCGCTAACGAGAAGTCCGGGAAGGCCCGTCTTGAAACACGGAAGGAAGCGTCACGGAGCGGATCCCGCGGCCTTGAGTTCCTGGGTTCCGCGCGATGCAGGGCGCGCGTCGCCAAGCTCGTGATGCTCGTGGCGAGGTCGATGGAGGAGCGCCGACACGTCGCCGTCGGGCTGCTGAGTCTGCTCACGAGCGAGAGCGACGTCGACGTTGACGGAGATTCTCGCCTTCACATCGCAGACCGGAAGCGGCGTGCCCCGGGGGGCTCCGCGGCCAGGTCGCCGTTATCCGCGGTGCAGGCTTGAGCGGCCGCCGGCGGCTTGCTGTCCTTGATAGAGCGCTGGAGCCGCTTGTCGGTCTGCGCGGTCGACTCCAGAGCCTCGGACGGTCGTCTCCCCGGCTGCGGCGACGGATTGGGTCAGCGAGGTCTCGTGCTGTGCTTGAGCATACGCTCGCGCAGCATGTTCAAGTCCTGGTCGGAGAACTCGAACTCGGCTGGGTCGGTGCTCTCGATGAAGTTGATGAGCAAGCGGGCGAAGCGCGCGGGCTGCTCGAGCTGGGGGAAGTGGCCGGCCCGCTCGAAGATCTCAAGGCGGCTGCCCGGTATGCCCCGATGGGCCACCGCGGCGTGCTCGACAGGGATGAGTGGATCCCGGCGACCCCAGACGATCAGCGTGGGGATCACCTGGGCCAGGTAGAGCCGGTCGGTAGCGCTCACCCGCTGCCCGGCGAGGTCGATGACCGCACGCAGCGTGTGCAGGAACGCACGACGCGCCTCGGCGTCGCTCAGGGAGGCGTAGCCGCGGGTCATCTCGGCCAGGTCGTGGCCGAGCTCCAACCCGAGGCGGCCGAGCACCTGCCCGATCGCTTCGCCGACCACGTGCAGGCGCGAGTGGGCGATCAGCGGTAGCACCAGCTCAGAGCCCGGCAGCGTCGCCGCCCGCAGCAGCGGGTGGACCTCGGGGCCCAACCCGCCGCTGTCGACGAGCACAAGCCGCTCGCAGAACACCGGGTACTCGTAGGAGAACTGCATCGCGATGCCGCCACCCAGCGAGTGGCCGACCACCGTCGCCCGCCGGTGCCCGAGCGCGATCAGCAGGTCGCGGAGGTTGGCCGCGAAGGCACCCAGGGAGTAGTCGCCGCGCGGCTTGGCGGACTGACCATGGCCCAGCAGATCGGGCGCGAGGACCGTGTAGCGATCAGCCAGCTGCGGGATGACCTCGTTCCATTGGCGTGAGTCGCCGGTGATCCCGTGAATGAGCAAGATGACCGGCCCCTTGCCGGCCGCGCGGTAGCTCACGCGGTGGCCGTGGAGAATCGCCTCCCCCACGAGCGGCTCACGATCTCCCACCGATCCGCGGACGTCGCGACGCGTCGAGGACCTCGGCATGGCGCGCGCCCCGCGTGACGAGGCGGAGGCCCGAGAACCTACGGTGCGCTCAGACAACGTCGAGCCCTGAGACCGAGCAGTTGGGATGTAGCCACGAGCGCGTCCTCGAGCCGGCCGCAGGGCGCCTCGACCCTCCCGGTCACCTCGGACGAGCCCGACCCGACGTCGCGCGCGACAAACCGGCGATCGCGACGCTCGGTCAAGGCGGAAACAACAACGGGAGCAGCAATGAACATCAGGAACTTGAACCCAGGCCTCTAGTATCGCGCAACGAGCCCTCAATCACCACCCAGCGAGCCTCGAGCCAGCAGCCACTTGGCGATCAGGCTCGCCACCCTCCGGAGCGAACCGAGCCCGGCGGACCTCCTCGGGCCTCCTGCCTCCTGATCGACCGGCAGCCGCCGCGACCTGCTGCCCGCGAGGGGAGACGCCGGCAGTCGATGGCCTCGCGCCACCGCGACGCCCCGATTGTCACGGCAAGCAGTCAACGCTGACTCCCGCGCGCATCGCTCGAGACTCCCAGCTCGTCAGGTACGCGGTCACGATGGATCAACTCCGCGGCTCAGCAAGACATCCGGTAGCGGACGGGTGTGACGTCAGCGAGGCTCCCGCGTGGCCAGGCGAACCAGTAGTCGACGAACACCTTGCGACCCTTCTCGCGCAATCCGATCGTCGGCCGAGGCGTCGAGCGGCGTGGATCGGCGTGATCCAGTTGTCGACTTTGCGATCGCCGGCCACGAACCGCGCGGAGCGTCAAAGCGATCACCGCAGTAGCGTCGCCGGGAGGGGGAGGGCCGGCTTGCCCTGTGTGGAGGGCTAGTGAAAGACCTGCCCGTCCCGGTGCCGCCTCGGCGTTCTTGAGCTGCTGGGCGAATCGGTCGAAATACTCTCCAAGAGCGATTGGACATAGGCTTTGCCGAAATGCAGTGAAGGCATCTACGGCAAGCTCGGGATGGGGAGCGTGCGGATGGTGGCACTGATCGGGACGAGCGGTAGGGGTGAGCGGGCGCGGATCGCGCCGGGATGGATGCGATCCGGGGTCTGGGGGCTGTGGGGGCTGTGCGGGGCGTGGCTGGTCTTCACGCAGGTGCGGTTGTTCGCGATCGGTCATCACGGGCTCACGGGCATCTCCGGCCCGCGCGAGTGTGATGTGGTGGTGGTCAGCCTGGCAGTGGTGTGTCTTGCCCGTGCGGTGGCTGTGCGCGCGGAGCGCTCGGCGTGGCTGCTGATCGCTGTCGGGATGCTGTTGTGGTCCTTCGGAGAGCTTTACTACAACACGGTGCTTTGGTCGGAGACCAATCCGCCGTCCCCGTCTCCGGCTGATGGTGGCTACCTGGCCTTCTACGTGCTGTCGTTGGTGGGCCTGATGTTGCTCGTGCGTGCGCGCTCGGGACGGGTGAGGAAGGTGCTGTGGGCGGATGGTCTGACGACGGCGTTGTCGGTCGGTGCGCTCAGTGCGGCGCTTGTGTTCGGGCCGGTCGCCCGCCACGAATCCGGTGATCTGCTCAGCGCGGCGACGGATCTCGCTTATCCCCTCCTGGACCTGTTGTTGGTCGCGGGGCTGTTCGGCGCGCTCGCGCGGGTCGGGTGGCGGCTGGACCGCGTCTGGCTCTTGCTTACCGCAGGCTATCTCGTGTTCTGGCTTGGGGACTCGATGTGGGAGATGCAGGTCGCACAGGGCACCTACCAGGCGAGCGCGTGGTATGACATCAGCTGGTATTTCGGGTTTCTGCTGATCGCGGCCGCGGCATGGCAGCCGCCGAGCGCGCCGCCACCGGACCTCGCCGAGACAAATCCGCGGTCGATCGCGATCCCGCTGGCCTTCGCGTTGCTTGGCCTCGGTGTGCTGGTGTACGGCTGCGCACGGCCGACGACCTGGCTGGCGGTCGTGCTCGCGGCCGCGTCGCTGGCGGCGGTCATCGTGCGCGTCGTGCTGATGTACGTCGAGGACACGGCGAGCCTGCGCCGCGAGGCGCTCAGCGACCAGCTCACCGGCCTGGGTAACCGCCGCGCGCTCATCCGCCGCCTGGAGGCGTACTTCGAGACCACAGACGAGCGCCGCGACCGGCTGGCGCTCGTCCTACTCGATCTCGATGGGTTCAAGAGCTACAACGACCGCTTCGGGCACCCCGCCGGCGACGCGCTCCTCGCACGTCTCGCGGGCTCGCTGCGCGACCGCGTCGGCGCATGCGGCGAGGCCTTCCGGATCGGCGGCGATGAGTTCTGCGCGCTCATCCCGGCCGGCGATGCAGACGGCCTGACATCCGAACGCGTCGCGGCCGCGCTCTCTGAACGCGGCGACGGGTTTCACATCACGAGCTCACACGGCACCGTCACGCTGCCGGACCAGGCCAGCAGCCCATCGGACGCGCTGCGGATCGCCGACACGCAGATGTACGCACACAAACGCCAATCCCGCCGCCCCGCCGGAGATCACGCGCGCGAACTACTCACGCACATGCTCGCCGACACCGACGGCCGCCTCGCCGCGCACGCTGAGCGCGTCGCGCAGCTCGCCGCCGCGATCGCCCGCCAACTCGGGCTAAGCACACTCCAAGCTCAAGAGCTCCAGCAGGCGGCCGAGCTGCACGACATCGGCAAGATTGCGATCCCCTACGCGATCCTCCAAAAGCCCGGCCCGCTGAGCGACCACGAGCAAGCGCTCGTCCACCAGCACCCAGCAATCGGCGAGCGCCTCGCCGCAGCCTTACAGCTCGTGCCGCTCGCATCGGTGATCCGCCACACCCTCGAGCACTTCGACGGGACCGGCTACCCCGACGCCGTCGCCGGCGAGCAGATCCCGCTCGCCGCCCGCATCATCGCCGTCGCCGTCGCCTACGACGCGATGACCAGCCCACGGCCCCAAAGCGCATCCCTGACCAGCAGCCAAGCCTGCAGCGAGCTACGCCGCTGCTCCGGAACACGCTTCGACCCGACCGTGGTCCAAGCTCTGATCAACGCACTCGACGCGTGACCACGAGCGCCAGGAGTTCCAGCAGTCTCGGTGGCGCTGCTGCTCTTGAGCAGCGGCGGCCTTGCTTCTGCGTTCGCGCCAAACGAGCCTCGGCCGGGGCGCGCCGCCGGAGCTTCTGCGGTGATCGCTTTGACGCTCCGCGCGGTTCGTGGCCGGCGATCGCAAAGGCGACCGAGCGCTCGTCCAGAACGAGCTCGGCGACGCCGCCATCGCGGACACCTGCTGCGTCACCGACGCGCTCGGCTGCGGGAGCGTGAACGCGCACGAAGGCGGCGATGGGGCCCCCAGGAGCGGAGGCGCGGCTCCGCCAGGGTCCAGTGCGCGGTGTCCCCGGCGAGCCCTGGAGCCGAGCAGGCGTTTGGCGCTCCGGGGCTCGCCGCTCCGGTCACCGGGCGAGCGTGAGGCCGCTGATCGCGGGGATCATCGGCGCTGGACGTTCGTTGACGGTATGGATGATCTCGGTGTTGTCGATCCCACGCAGGTACGTGGAGGTTGTGCCGAGGTCGGCGTGTCCGGATGACGAGCAGTGGCACGCCCTCGCGGGACATCTCGACCGCGTGTGCATGCCTCAGCTGGTGGGGGGCAAAGCGCCGCCGCACCCCGGCCGCATGGGCGGCGGCGTGCAGCTGGCTGCGGATTCCCGCCGTTGAGCACGACCGACCGCGGGTCGGGCCATGCAGAATGCAGAACAGCGCACCCACGGGCAGGCTCGCGCGGAGCTGCAGCCACGGATCGAGCTGCTCCCAGCCCCACGGGTCCATGCCGACCTCGCGACGACGGCCGCCTTTGCCGCGGCGCACCAAGACGCTCCCGCGCGCTCGGTCCAAATCGGTCTCGCTCAACGTCAACGCCTCGCTGATCCGCAGCCCGGCACGCCAAAGCACGACGATCACCCCACGCAAGCGGACCCCGTCGGCATCGGCGCCAGCTGCGCGCATCACCGCGATGATCTCGGCAACAGTCGGTGGGTCGGCGGGGTAGCGGACCCCCTTGTTGCGGGGCGGGCGGCCCTCGTGGAAGCTCGCGAGCGTCGCGGGCGAGCGCCTGCGCCCGGCACAGTCCAGCAGTACAGGTTCCATGACGTTCTCCCTTCGGGGACGATGATCGATCACCCGACCATCCTCCCGCCAACGCGCCGCGCTCCCCAATGGCCGTCAAGCCCTACCGTTGTCCGACGGCGTGGTCATCATGAAGCGAAAGCGCTGCCCTGCACGCCGGCTGCCATTTGGAAAGCGATCGTCGCCTGGCCCGCCGGAGCGTCGGGAAACCCGCGACTCCCTCGTCGCCTTTGCAATCGTGAGCTACGGGCGGGCGAGAACGCGAATGCGATCGCGAGGCTCCGCTGCCCAACGTTGGAAGCCGGACCATTGCTGCGGAGTCTGGGTCAGCCCACATGGACTCGCCGGGCGCTTCGC
>JBKQIR010000273.1:0-43995 GCA_052148275.1 Solirubrobacteraceae bacterium | reverse complement strand
CTCGCCAACGGCCCCGCCGAGCCGGCTGTGACGCTGGACGAGGCGGTCTCGCCGGTAGCCGGACGACGCTTCAGCCGCGGTTAGCCCGCGGCGCTGAAGCGCTCTGCGACCTTCGACCAGTCGACGACGTTCCACCAGGCGTCGATGTAGGCCGGGCGGAGGTTCTGGTACTTCAGGTAGTAGGCGTGCTCCCACACGTCGACGCCGAGCAGCGGCGTCTTGCCGTCGCTGATCGGGTTGTCCTGGTTGGCGGTCGAGACGACCGCCAGGCCGGACTCGTCGTGCACGAGCCAGGCCCAGCCGGAGCCGAACCGGTTCACGCCCGCGTCCTTGAGCTTCGCCTGGAAGCTCGCGAATGAGCCGAACGCGGCGTCGATCGCGGCCGCCAGCGCTCCGTCGGGCTCGCCGCCGGCGCCCGGCGCCATCGACGTCCAGAACAGCGAGTGGTTGTAGTGGCCCCCGGCGTTGTTGCGCACCGGAGCCTGCTTGTCGGCCGGAAGCGAGCCGAGGTTCTCGAGGACCTCCTCGACCGGCTTGTCAGCCCACTCCGTGCCCTCGAGGGCGATGTTCGCCTTGTCGACGTACGCTTGATGGTGCTTGTCGTGGTGGATCTGCATCGTCAGCGTGTCGATCGAGGGCTCGAGCGCGTCGTAGCCGTAGGGGAGGGGGGGAACGGAATAGGACATCGAAGTGCTCCTTGGACGGGTGCATCAGTCAGATGGCGAAGTGGGCGTTTTGTATCAGAGGCCCCCGCACGCCGCGCGGGTACGCGGCCGCTCGGCGCGCATGGTAGAACGCTGCGCCGGAGGCTCCGGCCCGCCGCGTGGGTACATTTCAGGCCTCACATGACACTTTCGGGCCGCACATGACACGTCTGTCGCATTACTTCCTTCCGACCGAGCGCGAGCCGCCGGCGGACGCCGAGGCGATCTCTCACAAGCTCATGGTTCGCGCCGGCCTGATCCGCCAGGTCGGGTCGGGCCTGTGGTCGTGGCTGCCCGCCGGCTGGCGGGTGCACCAGCGCATCGTCCAGATCGTCCGCGAGGAGATGGACGCGATCGGCGGCCAGGAGATGCTGATGCCCGTCCTGCACCCCGCCGAGCCGTGGCGGCGGACGGGACGCTACGACATCGAGGAGCTGTTCAAGCTCAAGGACCGCCGCGGGGCCGACATGGTGCTGGCGATGACGCACGAGGAGATCGTCACCGGCCACGGCGCCGCAGCGATCCGCTCCTACCGCGATCTGCCGCAGATCCTCTACCACTTTCAGACCAAGGAGCGCGACGAGCCGCGCCCCCGGGCGGGAGTCCTGCGTACACGCGAGTTCATCATGAAGGATTCGTACACGTTCGACCGCGACGCGGAGGGGCTGGACGTCGCCTACCAGAAGCACGTCGTCGCCTACGACCGGATGCTCGACCGCTGTGGCCTCGAGTGGTATCGCGTGAAAGCCGACGTAGGCATGATGGGTGGCCACGGCGCGGACGAGTACATGGCGCCCTGTGCGGCGGGAGAGAACGACGTCGCGATCGCACCGGGATACGCGGCGAACGTCGAGGTCGCGAAGGCCCAGGCGCAGCCGGTGGCCCTGCCACCCGAGCTCGACGCTCCGCGGCAGGTGACCACGCCCGGCCTGACGACCGTCAAGCAGGTCGCGCAGGCGCTCGGGGTCGCGGAGGGAGCGCTGCTCAAGGCCTTCCCGATCGTGCCCGCCGGCGGCAGGATGGCCGACATGATCCTCGTGATCGTGCGCGGCGACCATCGCGTCAACGAGGTGAAGCTGAGTACCGCGCTGCGCAGCCATTTCCGGGCGGCGTCGGCGACGGAGATCGCAGAGCGTCTGGGTCCGCCGGGGTTCATCGGGCCGGTCGGCGCGCAGATGAGGATCCTGCTCGACGAGGCGGTGGTGCCCGGGTGCTACATCACCGGTGCGAACGTCGCCGACGCACACCTCCAAGGGGTGCGCCCCGGCCGTGACTTCAGCTTCGAGCGAGCCGATGTGCGCTCGGTGGTCGCGGGCGACACGATCGCGGGCGCCGAGATCCGGATCGAGCGGGCGATCGAGGTCGGGAACATCTTCAAGCTCGGGACGCGCTATTCCGAGCCGCTGGGCGCGACCTACCTGGACGAGACGGGGCGCCAGCAGTTCATCTGGATGGGCTGCTACGGGTTCGGTCCGGCGCGCACGGCTGCCGCCGCCGTCGAGCAGTTCGCCGACGAGCACGGTATCTCCTGGCCCCGCGCGATCGCGCCCTTCGACGTCGAGCTGGTGACGCTCGGCAAGCCGGGGAGCGACGAGCGGGCGCTGTCGGACGCCCTCTACGAGGCGCTGCGAGCCACGGGCCTGCAGACGCTGTACGACGACCGTGACGCGGGACCGGGGGAGAAGTTCGCCGACGCGGAGCTGCTCGGTTGCCCGCTGCGGGTGACGGTCGGCCGGCGCACGATTGCCGCCGGCGAGCTCGAGGTGCAGCTGCGGCGCGGACGTGAGGCCCGGTCCGTCCCCCTGTCGACAGGGCCCGGTACGCAGGAGGCGGCGGCGGCGATCGCGCAGCTGTGGCTGAGCCTTCCCTGAACTCGCGCACCAAGCGCAGGCTGTTCGGGATCGACCGATCCGGCCCTCCGCCTGCACAGACGCTCTCGGGGCAGCCGCTCAATCCGTGGACCCTGCCCAACGCGATCGGGTTCATCCGACTCGCGCTGATCCCGGTGTTCCTGATCGTCGCGCTCTCCAGTGTCGGTGGCCACGACGCGCTCGCGGTCGTGCTGTTCGCGGTCATCGGGTGGGGCGACTATCTCGACGGCTTCACCGCACGGCTCACCGGCCAGTACAGCCGTCTCGGGGCGCTGCTCGACCCCGTCGTCGACCGGCTGCTCGTGATCTCCGGGATGGCGGTCGCGTGGCGCTTCGATCTGCTTCCCCGCTGGGCGCTCGCGATCGTGATCGCTCGCGAGCTGTTCATGATCGCCCTGAGCCGCTACGGGCTCTCGCACGGAGTGGAGATCAAGATCAACTGGGCCGGGCGGCTTGGGGTGGCGCCGACGATGGGAGCGCCGTTCTTCGCGATGGCCGGCCTGCATTGGCTGGCGCTCATTTCGCTGTACATCGGGATGGCGCTCTCGCTGCTGGCGACCGCCTGGTACATCCGCAGCGGGATCGCACAGCGGCGCGCGGCGGCCGCACGCGGTGAGAGCGGCGCACACGCCAGCGCGCCGGGCGCTACAGTCCCGCCGGCCGCAGGACCGGATCAAGCCTCAAGCTCAGATTGACCCTACGGGGTCCGACGGTATACTGCTGCATCAGCACTGCCATGTCGCCAAGGGGGTATCCCGTTCGAATGGACACAACTTTTCCCGACCTCGGCTCCCTTACCGACCAGGAGCTGAAGGATCTGATTAAGGAGCTCACCGCCGAGGAAGGTGAGATCTCGTACAGGCGCCGGATTCTGCACGGGAAGATCGACATCCTCCGCGCCGAGCTTGTGAACAGGCTTCGCAAGAAGGACGAAAGCGGCGAGCTTGTGATCTCCATCGCCGACGTTCACCAGCTGACGGACATCCTCGCGGGCCGCGTTCCGTCTGCCGAAGGCGACGACGCCGAGCAGCCGAACTCCGATCTCCAGCAGCCGGACATCGACGCAGACATCGTCTAGACGGAGCCGAACGGTGGCCCAGCACTGCCCCGAGTGCGGCTTTGCAAACGCTGACGGTGCCAACTACTGCCAGCGCTGTGGCGCGTACCTCGCCAGCTCCGATCCGTCTCCGGGCGACACGACCGTCACCTACCGGCTCGTGGACACCGGCGAGCTGGAGGAGCTGTCGCTAGAGGACATCGTCGCGCGCGGTGCGACGCTCGTGATCCGCGCCGGCGGCGGCAGGGCGGGAGAGGTGTTCCCGCTCTCCAACCAGCGCATCACCGTCGGCCGGCGACCGGACAGCGACGTGTTCCTCGATGACGTCACCGTCTCGCGCGATCACGCGGTGATCGTCAGGCGGGGCAACGACTACTACCTCGACGACTGCGGCTCGCTCAATGGCACCTACGTCAACCGCCGCCGGATCGAGTCGCACCGGCTCGGCGACGGCGATGAGCTCCAGATCGGCAAGTACAAGCTCGCGTTTCTGAGCCGCTGATGGACGCACCGGACGGACAGCAACTTGCGATCGAGGTCCCGGCGAGCGACGGCGTCGCGCCGCCACGCCACAAGTCGGTGACGATCGGCGCCGTCTGCAAGGCGCTCGAACAGGAGTTCCCGGACATCTCGATCTCGAAGATCCGCTATCTGGAGGACCAGAAGCTGCTGACGCCCCGACGCACCGAGGGCGGCTACCGGGTCTACTCGCAGAGTGACATCCAGCGCCTGCGGACGATTCTTCGCCTGCAGCGCGACGAGTTCCTGCCGCTGCGCGTGATCCGCCAGGAGCTCGCGGGCGGCCGCGCCGAACGGGACGCCTCGCCAAAGCCCGAGATGCGACTGCCGCGACGCACGGCGATGACCGTTCGCGACCAAGGGGTGACGTACTCGCTCGAGGACGTCGTCGAGGACACCGGCGCGGACGTGAAGATCATCTCCGAGCTGGTCGAGTTCGGGGTCATCAAAGGAGAGATCCGGGGCGGCAAGCGGTTCTTCGACGACACCGAGCGGGAGATCGTCCGTGCCGTGTCCGAGCTTGCGCGCTACGGTGTCGGCGGTCGCAATCTGCGGGTCTTCCGCACCTCCGCCGACCGCGAAGCGCAGTTGCTGCAGAGCATCCTCGCGCCGGCCCTGCGTTCGCACAACCCGGTGCGTCGCCAGGAGGCGATCGAGGCGCTCGAGAACCTCGCCTCGGTCACCACGCACCTGAAGCACCTGCTGCTGATCCGCGATCTACGCAGGATCACGACCTGATCGGTTGCGCGCGGAGTCATGTCACACCACTCCACGGGCGAGCCCGTCAACCTTCGCGATTTCGTGCGTGACATCCCGGACTTCCCACGTCCCGGGATCGTGTTCAAGGACATCACGCCGCTGCTGCTGCGTCCGGAGGCGCTCGACGCAGCCGTGACGAGGATGACGCGGCTCGCCCGCGACCTCGACATCGACTTCGTCGTTGCAGCCGAGGCGCGCGGCTTCATCCTCGGTGGCGCGCTCGCTCGCGAGTTGCACGCGGGATTCGTTCCCGCGCGCAAGCTCGGGAAGCTGCCGCACCTGACGGTGTCATCGGAGTACGAGCTGGAGTACGGGATCGACGCGCTCGAGGTACACGCGGACGCGCTCGACCACGGGGCCCGCGTGCTCGTCCACGACGACCTGCTCGCGACCGGTGGCACCGCGGCCGCCGTGTGCGACCTTGTCACGCGGCTCGGCTGCACGGTCGCCGCGTGCGTGTTCCTGGTCGAGCTGAAGGTTCTCGGCGGCCGCGCCCGGCTTGACCCGCACCGCGTCGAGGCGTTGATCGAATACGAGGGCTGACGTGGAGCGCGGGTCCTGGGGATGGCCGTCGGCAGGGCTCAGGAGCCGCGCCGCCACCGTGCACCGCAGCCGGACGATCGCGGCGCAGCGAGCGGGCGTCTGGGCGGTGATCGACGATCCACACCAGCTGCCGCGCTGGTGGCCGGGCGTCGTGCGCGTCGAGGCCATCGCGGACGATTGCTGGACTCAGGTGTACCTGACCAGGCGCGGGCGACCGGTGCGCTTCGACTACCGCCGCGTGCTCGCCGAGCCGCCGTGGCGGACGTTGTGGGAGCAGCAGGTGGAGGGCACGCCGCTCGCGCGCGTGATCGCCGAGAGCCTGATGGAGGTCATGCTCGAGGACGAGGGCGGCGGGACACGCGTGACGATCGCCCAGCGCCAGAAGCTCAAGGGGTACTCACGCACCGGAGGACTGCTGATCCGTCGCGGCGCCGCCGGCCAGCTCGAGGAGGCACTCGAGGGGCTCGATCGCCTCCTGGCCACCGGCGGATGACGCCGGCCACTCAGCCCTTGTCGTAGTGTCGACGAGCACGTGTCATCGTGATCGCTCCCGCCTGGCTCCATATCGAAGGTCGCGTATCAGGTCCTCAACCGCGGGGTCGCAAGGTTCCGCACCATCGTCCTGGCGGTCGTGTAGCTGCTCGTGACACAGGTCGCCGGACTGACGGCGATCGATCCGCTCGGGAGGTCCAGGACGCTGCCGGATGTCCCTTCGTACAGCTTCGAGGTGACGATCTTCGGTCCGCCGAGCAGTTTCCGGCCGCTGCCGGTGAAGCTGTCGGCGCTCTCGCCCGGCACGAGCGCGTACTGGTTCGCGTCGCCGAAGGCACTGAACGGCTCAGTCAGGGCGGGCGGCGTACAGCCGGCCGTCGACGCCGACTTCATCGCGCCCGCGATCTGCGCTGGCGCTGCGTTCAGGGATGTGGCGTTCGCTGCGACAGGCCCGGCAGCGGACAGGACGGCCGCCCCTGCGCAGGCGCAGAGCGTCCGGCGGGCCACGCTTCGATGTGACATGGGCACTCACCTTCCGTGGTGGAGGCCGGCAACTGAGCTATCTCACCGGTCGTGAGACCTCTGGCTTTGCGCCCCCGGCTCGCGCCGGGTTTGCCTTTTTCAGCTTGTTTGCTGTTCTCGGTTCAGCGAGCCTACCTGAGTTCATGACGCCAGATTGAGGTTTGACCTCACCTCGACGGATATTCGAGGCGGCCAACCCATCGCACACAGGCGTTTGTTCGTAATCGCCCTGAGAACGAGGAGCGCCTGATCTGATCCGCCCCGGCGGATCGCGTCAGCGCCCGGCAGCGGCCGGAGCGCTGACGCGATCGCTACCCGCCGCCCTGCTCAGCCCTTGTTGTAGGGGTCGACGAGGAAGTCGTAGACCTGGAGCGGGCCGGAGCCGGAGGCGCCGTTGTTTGCGAGCTCGAACGTGCCCTCGTCCCAGCCGACGAGGCTGCTCGTCTTGATGTCCATTGACCCCGAAAGGCTCCACCATCTCGGCACGCCGCTGAGCTCGCCGACGTTCTGGAAGCCCGGCTGGCTCGCGTACGAGACGCTGACCGTCAGGGACGCGCCGGGGAACTCGCGCAGGAAGGTCCGGGCGCTCGGGAACGTCGAGTTGACGCACATCGGCGGGGAGATGGCGGTCGCGCCGGCGGGAAGGGTGAGCACATTGCCGGTGGCGCCGTCGATGAGGTGGACCGACCAGATGGTCGCGCCGCCGGTCAGCGTCCAGCCCGTGCCCGCGAAGTTGTCGGCGCTCTCGCCGGGCGCCCCCGCGTACCAGTTGGAGTCGCCGTACTGCAGGAATGGCTGGGTCAGAGGCGGCACCGCGCAGCTCGATGTGTCCGCGAATGCCGATGTTGCAGCTGAGAGGCCGGCTGCGACGGTCAGGGCGCTGCACAGGCCGAGTCTCAGCGAGAGTCGTTTCATGTCGATCATAGTTGTGGCTGTCCGTGTCAGAGGCCGGGGATCAGATTTTCATCCGCGGGTCGATGTAGAGGTTGTAGAGCTGGCTGTCGCTGCCGCCGCCCGATCCGTTGAACGTGAACCAGGCCAGCTGCCAGCCGCTGACGCTCGAGGGTCGATGCTCATGATCGACGAGGGCGCCCAGGCCGTGCTGGAGCTTGCCGGGGCCAGTGCGCCGACTGACACGAGGCTGGGGCTGGCGCTCATGTAGGTGACGTACATCTCGACGATGCTCGCGTCCTTGACGCTCCGCACCATCGTGCGGGCCGTCGGGTAGGCGTTCGTGACGCACATCGCGGGGCTGATTGCGATCGATCCGTTGGGCAGGTCCAGGACGTCGCCGGACGTCCCGTCCGCCAGCGTCTCCGTGACGATCTTCGCGCCGCCGAGCAGCGTCCAGCCGGTGCCGGTGAAGCTGTCGGCGCTCTCGCCCGGCACCAGCGCGTACTGGTTCGCGTCGCCGAAGGCACTGAACGGCTCGCTCAGAGCAGGCGGCGTGCAGTTCGCCGTCGATGCGGACTTGACCGCCTGGGCGATCTGTGCTAGCGCTGCGCTGAGAGACGTGGCGCTCGCCGCGGCGGGTCCGGCGGCGGACAGCGCGGCCGCCGCGGCGCAGGCGCAGAGCGTCCGGCAGGCCGTGGTTCGGTGTGACATAGGCACTCACCTTCCGTGGTGGGTGCCGGCAGCCGAGCTATCTCACCGGTCATGAGACCTCTGGCTTTGCGTCCCCGGCTCACGCTGGGTTTGCCCTTTTCAGCAGATTTGCATCCATCCCATCGGAGAGTGAGTCGGTGTCCTAGAGCTGGATTTTGGTCGAATGTTCTGCTGGATGAATGTCCGATGGCGGCTTCTAATGCAACCGGCGGCACGGCGCTCGTGCTCGGTGACGTCGTCGAGGCCGACGACGACTACACCGGTGAGCACAGTCGCGACGTGCTCGCGCTCGCGCTCGCGGTTGCCGACCGGCTCGGTCTGAGTCACGACCGGCGGCGGAACTTGGAGTTCGGGGCGCTGCTGCACGACGTCGGCAACATCGTGATCCCGAAGGAGATCATCAACAAGCCGGGTCCGCTCGATGCCGGCGAATGGGCGGTCATGCGGACCCACACGATCGAAGGACAGAAGCTGCTCGATCGCGTCGGCGGGTTCATGGGGGAGGTGGGCATGATCGTCCGCGCCCATCACGAGCGCTGGGACGGTCGTGGGTATCCCGACGGCCTGGCCGGCGAGGCGATCCCGATCGAAGCGCGGATCATCGCCGGTTGCTACACGTGGAACGCGATGCGGACCGACCGCGCCTACCGCAAGGCGATCCCACACGAGTCCGCGCTCGCCGAGCTCATGTCGTGCGCCGGCACGCAGCTCGACCCGCAGGTGGTGCAGACGCTGGCGCCGATCGTTGCATCGGAGCCCGAGCGACTAGGGGACCGCCACGCGGTGAGGACGTCGGCCGCGGCAGTGGTGGTGGCTGACGCCGCGGAGGAGCCCAGCCCCGCTGCGGTCGGTGGCGGGGCTGCGCTCACGCTCGTTGAGGTCGCGTCCGGGGGCTCAGGGGCGACGTTCGCGCCGGCCCAGGCCGGCTCGGCGGAGACGGCCGTCGACGATGCTCGGGCCGCCAACCCGGTCGAGCGCCTGCTCGAGGACTCGTGGGATGCGCGCACGCGGCGACCTTCGCGACGCGAGCTGCTCGTCGAGACGATCGCGGCGCTGCTGTTCCTCGGCGCAGCCGTTCCGCTCGCCGTCCACGCGCTCGCCCACGAGCAGCTCCCGCTCGGGCTGACCGTGCTGCTGGTCACGGTCTACATGGTCGTGGCACGAACGATCAAGTTCCCCCTGGCGCCGGCACGGTCGTCCCGTCGTACCTCGTCCTCGTGCCGATGCTCCTGTTGCTCCCGGCCGGAGCGGTGCCGATCCTGTGCGCGCTCGCGCTCGTCACCGGCGCGGCGCTGCGGCTCCTGGCCCGCCGCGGCAGAGCCGAGGATGTTCTCTTCTCGATCCCGGACGCGTGGCACACGATCGGCCCCGCATTCGTGCTGAGCGTCGCGGGGGAGGTGCACGGCGTCGAGCGCGCCGGCGTCTACGTCGCCGCGCTCGTGGCGGGCTTCGTCGTCGATCTCGTGATCTCCACCGCTCGCGAGTCGTTCGCGCTGGCGATCGCCCCACGTCTGCAGGGACGTGTCGTCGCGCTCATCTGGCTCGTCGACTCGTGCCTGGCGCCGCTGGGGCTGCTGGTCGCACTCGCCGCGCGGGAGGCACCGATCGCGATCCTGCTCGTCGTCCCGCTCGTCGGCCTCCTGCTGCTGCTCGATCGCGACCGTAGGGAGCGAATCGAGCAGTCCCAGCACCGCTTGGAGCTCGTGGCGCGCGAGCGCACCCGCCTGCAGGCGGCGGTCAAGCGTCTGGGCGATGCCTTCGGGGCCAAGCTCGATCTCGGCGCGCTCGTCGAGCTCCTGCTCGGCGGTTCGATCGACGCGCTCGATGCCGACGCCGGCGTCCTGATCCATGTCGGTGGCGCCGGGCCCGACGTGCGCAGGGCGTCGGGGGAGGCCGAGCTCGAAGCGCTCGCAAACGCGGCGTGCGAAGTCGCACGCGCGACCCAGGCAACCCATCAGCTCAACGTCAGTGGCGTCTGGGCACTCGCGGTCTCGGTCCGGGTCGGGGCCGAGGGGCGCGGCGCGCTCGCCGTCGTCAGGCGCGGTCGCGCGTTCCGGGAGGACGAGGAGAAGCTCATGCTCAGCCTCGTCGAGCGCGCGCAGACCGCGAGCGGGCAGATCGTCGCACACGAGGTACTGCGAGATCAGGCGTTCACCGATCCGCTCACCCGGCTCGGCAACCGTCGCAAGCTCTCGACGGATCTCGCCAGGAAGCTGTCCGAGAACGCGGAGCGCGACCCGATGCTGCTGATGCTGTTCGACCTCGACGGCTTCAAGACCTACAACGACACGTTCGGTCACCTCGCGGGGGATGCGCTGCTCGCGCGGCTCGGACACAAGCTCGACAGCGCTGTGTCACCGAATGGCTCCGCCTACCGGCTCGGCGGCGACGAGTTCTGCGTCCTGCTGCCGGCCCACCGTGAGCAGCTGGAGAATGCGGTGGCCGCCGCGGCGCGTGCCCTCGAGGAGCAGGGAAACACCTTTTCGATCACCGCCTCATGCGGCACCGTGCTGCTCCCGCACGAGTCCAGCAGCCCCGACTACGCGCTGCAGCTCGCTGACGAGCGCATGTACGCTCGCAAGCAAGGCAGAAGCTCCGGTGCCCGTGAGCAGGCGCAGGACGTCCTCGTCCACATCATGCGCGCCAAGCAATCAAGCCTGCCCGAGCACGCGGACGGCGTCGCGAGGCTCGCCGTCGCAGTCGGGCGCCGTCTGGCGCTCGGCGGCGAGCAGCTCGATCTGCTGGTCCGTGCCGCAACGCTGCACGACATCGGCAAGGTGGGGCTGCCCGACGCGATCCTCGCCAAGCCCGGCCCGCTCGACCTCGAGGAGTGGCGGTTCGTCCGCCAGCACACGATCCTCGGCGAGCGGATCCTGAGTGCCGCGCCGGCGCTGCGCCCGGTCGCGACGATCGTCCGCGCGAGCCACGAGCGCTGGGACGGGGAGGGCTATCCGGACGGCCTGCGGGGCGAGGCGATCCCGCTGGCGGCGCGCATCATCGCGGCGTGTGATGCATATCACGCGATCACGAGCGAGCGCTGCTACCGGGCCGCCCAGAGTCCGCGGGCCGCCAGGGACGAGCTCAGGCGTCAGGCGGGCATCCAGTTCGATCCGCAGGTGGTCGATGCGCTTGCCGCCGAGCTCGAGGATCCGACGGCGGATGGCTTCGAGATCAGAGCAGCAACCGCCGAGGAGCAGCACAGGGAGCTCGCCGCGATGGTCGCCGCGCAGGTCGACGAGCTGATCCTCGGCCGGGTGGCCTGAGGCGTCAGCGTGGGAGCTTGAATGGGCCCGCCAGCACGCCCCTCCCGGGCTGCGCCGGATGGGACTGGCTCTCGAGCGTGATCAGCAGCGTCGAGTAGCGAGCGGCGTCGGCGGGCAGGATCGCGTCGGCTTCGAGCTTTCCGGTGCCGGTCACGCGCTGCGGGAGGAACCCGAGCAGGTCGCTGTCGGACGGCGTGTTGGAGAGCCACACGGCATAGAACTCGTGAGCCGGGTTGGCGGGCACGCCCTGTGCGTAGATCACGATTCCGGTGCTCGATCCGGCGCGCACCACCTGCGCGACGCCGACGGCGGCCGGTGCGCCCGCGTCGGATGAGGTGAGGTTGATCTGGGCGACGACGTCGGGAGTGGTCGTGCTCGCGGTTGTGGTGGCGCCTGCGGGGTCGGCGGCACCCGTCGAGCCGGTGCCGTTCGCCGAGGGGGTGCCGCTCGTCGCGCCTGAGCCGCGCCGCGGGTTGTTGGCAGCCGCGCGATGGCGCGCCTGCGGGCGCGCTGCAAGCACGCCCTGCTGGGCGGTGCTCGAGCCGCTGCCGAGCACCACGAGGATCGCGACCAGCGCGGCCACGCCGATCCCTGCACAGGCGGCCAGCAGGACCGCGCCACCGCGCCGTGAGCCGGGGGGGCGGGGGGGTGGCGGAATCGCCGCCAGCGGTGCACCCGAGAGCGGCGCGAGCGCCGTCGCGACCCCGCGTGCCCACTCGTGCTCGGCATCGGAGGCGGTCAGCGCCACGCGCACGTGGTCGGCGGCCTGGACGGAGATCTGGCCCAGCAGATAGTCGCCCAGCTCGGCCCGCCGCGTCTCGTCGAGCGTCGAGGATCCCCCCAGCGCGTCGAGAGCCGCGAGCGCGCGCGCCCGCACGATCGCGCGCTCGATCGAGAGCGTCGTCGCGATCTGCTCGTAGCTGCGTGCGCGTTGCAGGACGAGTGACAGCACCGCGCGCTGGTCGTCTGGCAGGGTGTCAACGGTCGCCATCGAGACCACCCAGCGTAGAGAACCGCACGGCGCGTGGAGCCTGAGCCGTGTCCGTGTGCTCAGCCTTCTGACTCGTGCCCGCGTTAGGGTTAGGTGCGTGAGCTTCGACATCTCCCTGCAGAGGCCGATCGGGTTCGACGCCCTCTACGGTCTCGAGGTGAGCGAGGCCTCGCCTCAGCAGCTGATCGCGACCGTGACCGTTAGGGACGAGTTGAAGCAGCCGTTCGGCCTCGTCCACGGTGGCGTCTACGCGTCGATGGCGGAGGGGCTCGCGTCGTTCGGGACGGTGCTCGGTGTCCACGAAGACGGCAAGGTCGCGATGGGCATCTCGAACGTCACGAGCTTCCTGCGCCCGGTCACCGCGGGCGTGATCCACGCTCGTGTCTACCCGAAGCACAGCGGCCGCACGACCTGGGTCTGGGAGGCTGAGTTCAGCGACGACGCCGGCCGTCTGTGCGCGCTCTCGCGGGTGACCGTGGCCGTCAGGGACGCCCCGCAGCCCGCGTGAGCCACTGACGTTCGCAGGCGCCCCGACCCCGCCCCGGTGCTCAGCGGCGCCCGGGCGCACCCCGCCCCAGCCACTCCTGGATGAACTGCGCCAGCAGCGGATCCCGTGCACCGCTCGCTTTCAGCATCCGCGTCCACGACAGCGCGGTCAGAGATGTGCTGGCGGGCCTGCGCGCGAGGATCACGGCATCGCCGGCGGCCGCCAGCGCCGGCGTGAACGGCCCCGCGAGCTTCTGCAGGCCCGCCGGCGGGCGGGCGCCGCCGTAGACGATCACCACGTTCCCGGCGGCGAGCGCCGTGAGGATCTGGTTGTCGCTGAGCTCTCGCCCATCGGCGCTCACCGGCGCCGTGACATGTGGCCCGCTGGTGGGCGGGTCGGAGTCGTACGGTGGTGCCGAGTACCCGGGCGCCAGCGCGGCGTCGCCCTGATCGACGAAACGCAGTCCGACATCGTGGGTGCCTGACACGGCCGCCGTGTCATTTCCGGCGAAGTACCCGGACATGACCGCGATCGCAGCGACCGCGATGGCGAGCGAGGCGGCGGCGATCGCGAGGCGCTCCAGCCAGAGCAGCCTCACGTGATCGAACGCGTCCCGCTGCGGAGCGGGGCCGCGGTGGGCCTGGCGCCGAGCGCGACCGCCGACAGCTCCTCGAGCGCAGCTCGGTGCTCGTCGGCGACCGCCTCGAGGTCCGGGAGCGCGTCGTAGTCGGATACGAGCCCGACGTCGAGCTGGCCGTTGTAGCTCATGATCGCGATGCCGAGCGCCGTGTTCTGCGCGAGCGGCACCATCGGGTAGATCGCCTGCAGCTCGCGCCCCAGTAGGTAGAGCGGCCGCTGGGGCCCGGGGACGTTGGTGACCACGAGGTTGAACAGCCGCTGGTGCGCCTGCAGGCGCGTGGCCTGGTGCACGATCGTCGGTGGCGCGAAGCCGGACAGGCTGGTGAGGATGCTCGCGCCGACCGCCTGTCCGGATTCCTTGAGCGAGGCCGTCGTGGCGCTGATCCGAGTGAACGTCTCGATCGGGTCGGCGAGCCCCACCGGCAGCGGCACCCACATCGCCGAGACGCGGTTGCCGAGCGCGCCCCGTTCGATGTCGGCCCGCACCGAGATCGGAACGAGCACGCGCAGCACGACGTTCTCGGTGTTGTGCCCGTGCAGACGCATGTAGCGGCCGAGCCCGCCGGCGACGACGCTCAGCACGACGTCGTTGATGGTGCCGCCGAGCGCGTGCCTGATCGCCTTGAACTCCGCGAGCTCCGCGGTGAGCCACGTGAACCGCCGGTGCGGGCCGATCTTGACGTTGAACGGCGTGTCAGGGGCGAACCGCAGGCCGGCCGACGTCATCGCCCCGAGGCCGACGAGCGTCTCACCGAGCTTGTCCGCCACCTGCTTGGGGGTTCGGATCGCCGCGCGCACGCCGCGCGCGATCTCACGCGGCACGTTCGCGCGCTCGAGCAGCGCCTCAGCGAGCAGCTGCGAGCTGCTCGGCAGCGGACGAGCCGCCCACGCCTGCGCCGGCTGCGCGACCGGGAGCGGGTCCGGAGAGGCGTCGAACAGCACCGTCACGATGTCCACGCCGGAGACGCCGTCGACGAGCGCGTGATGGGTCTTCGTGAGCACGGCGAAGCGGTTCTCGGCGACCCCCTCCACGAGCCAGACCTCCCACAACGGCCGTGTGCGGTCCAGCGCGTGCGAGAACACCCGACCGGCGAGGCGCTTCAGCTGCTGCTCGCCCCCCGGCCGCGGCAGCCCCGCATGCCGCACGTGATAGCTGACGTGGAAGTGCGGGTCGTCGACCCAGACCGGCCGACCCTGGTCGAGCGGCACGCTGGCGAGACGCTGGCGATAGCGCGGGATCAGATGCAGGCGCTCGCCGATCGACGCGAGCAGATCCTCGTAGGAGGGCGGCCTTCCCTCGAACACCGCGCACGCAGCCACGTGCATGTGCGTCGAGTCGTTCTCCAGGTGCAGGAAGGAGCTGTCGAGGCCGGAGAGACGTTCGCGATCGCTCACAAGACGGATTCTGGCATCACTCGTGGTCGAGGGCCCATGAGGCCGGCCGGATGTACGCCATGGTGACTGCCGGCGCATGCGGAGCGGTCTCAGCGCTCCTGCAGCGGAGCATGCCGCCGGCCCCAGAGCCGGATGCGGAGGCCGGCTGGATGCCGGCCGTGGTGACTGCCGGCGCATGCGGAGCGGTCTCTGGACTCTTGGAGCGGAGCGTGCGCCGGCCCCAGAGCCGGATGCGATACCTCGTGCGACCGCTACCGTGACCCAGGCCGATGCCGGATCGCTGCGTCGCTCATCTCGACATGGACGCGTTCTACGTGTCGGCGGAGCTCCGCCGACACCCGGAGCTGCGCGGGCTGCCGGTGGTCGTCGCGGGCAGCGGGCCGCGCGCGGTCGTCACCACCGCCTCTTATGAGGCGCGTGCGTTCGGCGTGCGCTCCGCGATCCCGTCCTCCCGCGCGCGGGCTCTGTGCCCTGCCGCGGTGTTCCTGGCGCCCGACTTCCCCTACTACCGCCAGGCGTCGAGCGAGGTGATGGCGATCGTGCGCCGGCACGTCGAGCTGATCGAGATCGTCGGGCTGGACGAGGTGTACCTCGAGCTCACGGGGCTGCCCGCGCCGCACGCCTGCATGCGCCGAGTGCGGGCCGAGATCGAGCGGGCGACCGGGCTCGGGTGCTCCGTCGGAATCGGCCCGAACAAGCTCGTGGCGAAGGTCGCCTCCGACGCCGAGAAGCCGCGCGGCTTCGTCGTGCTCACGCGCGAGCAGGCGTGCGCCCGCTTCGCGGACGCCTCGCCGGGGCTGATCCCCGGGATCGGCCCCAAGACGGTCGAGCGCCTGCGGGCGCTCGACATCACCACGATCGCGGCGCTCGCCGCCGCTCAGGAGCCGGAGCTCGCTGGACGCGTCAGCGCGCGGGCCGCCGCTGCACTGCGCGCGCTGGCGCGCTTCGAGCACGATGGCGCGGTCACGCAGGAGCGCAAGGTGATCTCCGAATCGCGCGAGCTGACGTTCGATCGGGACATCGGCGATCTGGCGCAATTGGAACGCATCCTCGCACGGCTCGTGGACGAGCTGTGCGAGACGCTCGAGCGCCAGCGCCACCACGGCCGCACGATCGGGATCAAGGTGCGCCTCGACGACTTCACAACCTACACCCGCGCCCGCACGCTCGGCGAGCCGGTCAGCTCGGCCGCTCGCGTCCTGCCGGTCGCCCTCGATCTGCTGCGCCGCTCGCCGCCGGAGCGCCCCGTCCGCCTACTGGGCGTCCGTGTGGCCGGCCTGGAGGAATCCGAGAGCGCCTCCCAGCAGCTGACGCTCGCGCTCGACCCGTGACGCGAGCCTCGACGAGACAACCGCGGCATGCGCGGTTTTCTCGTCGAGGGTCCGGTGGAGCGTGACGCAACGTGTCGACTTATGAGAAGACCGTACGCGGCCGTTACGCATCAGCCCGCAGGTACGCGAGCACCGCGAGGACGCGCCTGTTGTCCTCGTCGTTGACCGGCAGCCCGAGCTTGCCGAAGATGCCGGAGACGTGCTTCTCGACCGCGCCCGCCGTGATCACGAGCGTCTCGGCGATCGCCTGGTTGGACCGCCCCTCGGCCATCAGCCCCAGCACCTCGCGCTCGCGCGGGGTCAGCCCGTCGATCGCGCTCGAGCGCCGGCGGGCGAGGATCTGCGCGACCACCTCCGGATCGAGAACCGTGCCGCCCCCCGCAACGCGCCGCACAGCGGCGACGAACTCGTCGACGTCGCCGACCCGGTCCTTGAGCAGGTAGCCGATCCCGCCGGCGCCGTCGGCGAGCAGCTCGGCCGCATAGGTGTGCTCGACGTACTGGGAGAGGATCAGCACCGGCAGCCCGGGCTGCTGCCGGCGTGCGGCCAGCGCGGCGCGCAGCCCCTCGTCGCGGAAGCTCGGCGGTAGGCGCACGTCGACGACGCACACGTCCGGCTTGTGGCCGAACGCAGCCGAGACGAAGCGATCGCCATCGGCGACCGCGGCCACCACCTCCATGCCGTTGTCCTGCAGCAGCCGCCGCAGGCCGTCGCGCAGCAGCGCGAGGTCCTCGCAGATCACGACGCGCACGGCAGCTCCGTCCGGACCGTCGTCGCGCAGATCACGACGCGCACGGCAGCTCCGCCCGGACCGTCGTCGGTCCTCCGGAGGGACTGTCGACCGTGAGGCGGCCGTCGAGCGCCGCGACGCGCTGGCGCAGACCCGCCAACCCGCTGCCGGACGCCTCATCGGCGCCGCCGATGCCGTCATCGACGACCTCCGCGACGAGCAGGCCGGCGGCGTTCTCCCACACGTGCACGGAGACGCGCGTCGCCTGTGCATGCTTGCGCGCGTTCGTGATCGCC
Organism: Solirubrobacteraceae bacterium; assembly: GCA_052148275.1. Taxonomy (GTDB): domain Bacteria; phylum Actinomycetota; class Thermoleophilia; order Solirubrobacterales; family Solirubrobacteraceae; genus Palsa-465. The sequence continues at coordinate 26,791 of JBKQIR010000273.1, read as the reverse complement.
TCCGCGACGACGAAGTACGCGGCCGTCTCGCGGGCGCCCACCTCCGTCGAGCGCGTCTCGACGTGCAGATCGACCGGCGGCGTGCGGCCCGCGGCGAGCGCCGTGAGCGCGGCGTCGAGGCCTCGATCGATGAGGATGCTCGGGCCGATGCCGCGGACCAGGTCCCGCAGGTCGGCCATCGCGGCGCGCGCCTGCCCGCGCGCGCTCTGCAGATGCGCCCGGGCCGCGTCGCGGTCGTCGTGGGCGAGGCGCTGCTCGGCGAGGCCGAGGTCCATCGACAGCGCCACCAGCCGTGCCTGGGCACCGTCGTGCAGGTCGCGCTCCACGCGCCGCAGCTCGCTCACGGCGGCGTCGATCGCTCCGGCCCGCGTCTCGGCGAGCGTGCGCACGCGCTGCTCGAGCGCCCGTTCGCGCCCGGGCGCGAGCAGGTTCGCCGCGATCATCGCGTAGCTGAGCGTCCAGCCGCGCATGAACCAGGCGGCGGCGATCGCCGTCAGTGGCGCGAGGAACGGAAACAGGATCGACATCCAGATCACGTTGCGGTGGATCCAGCCCGGGATCGACCACAGCCAGATGGGCGCGCTCAACAGGCCGAGCGCGGCGGTCCAGAGAATTCCGGCGATCAGGAAGCCGGCCGTTGCGAGCAGCAGCGACAGCAGCAGCCAGGCCGCGTCGAGCCAGGTCTGCCGGTCGCCGAGGATCGAGAACCAGCGTGAGATCCTGCCCGGTCCGCGGGGCGGCGTGTACTTCGCCGCAACGGGGCGCCCGAGCACGCGCGCGGCGCGCGAGCGGTCGAACATGCAGAACCAGCGGTCGACGTGTGCGATCAGCACCGCGAGCGGGATCCCGACGAGCACGAATGCGAGGGCGACCGCGATCAGGCCCGTATATACGAGGAACGAGCCGCCGAGCGTGGCGCTCAGGAACGACATCCAGAGATAGCCGGCGTCGCGCCGGCAGCCCCGCGTGAGGGGACGGCGTATGACGGTGGCGAGCGTTGACGGCATCACATACAGGATCGCGCCGTCGCGGCGTCGCGCGCAATGCGGCCGGCCACCGTCGGCGCTCTCTGGTTTTCCCCACCCCCTGACACCGGCTGGCGTCCTTCACGGCGAGGCTCGCCGCTGGCACGGTGAACGGCAGGCAGACAACGGATCCGCCGCACTCGCGAAAGGACAGCACCGTGAACAGACAGGCAGTCAGCAGAACGAACATTGCGGCGCGCGCCGGTGCGTGGAGCGCCGCACATCCCAAGCGCGCGATCGTCGGATGGCTCGCGTTCGTGGCGATCGCGATCGCGATCGGAGCCGCCCTCGGCACGAAGAACGCGACCCAGGAGGGAAACGGGCAGTCTCAGCGCGTCAGCACATTCCTCGCGGCGCACCTGCCCCAGACCGAGAGCGAGGCGATCCTGCTGCAGCGTCGCGGCGGCCCGCTGGCCGCCGCCGCGAGCTACCCGGCGGCCGTCCGCGAGCTCACCAGGCGCCTGCGGGCGATCCCGTACGTGTACGCCGTGACCCGCCCGGCGCTCTCGCGCGACGGGCGCTCAGCGCTCCTCACGCTGCAGCTCGGCGCACGCGGCAACGTCGATCGCGTGCTGGCGGTCACCGCCGCCGCCGCGCGCGCATACCCCTCGCTGTGGATCGGGGAGTTCGGCGACGCGAGCGCCGCTGAGGCGATCAACCGCTCGCTGGGAGCGGACTTCTCAAAGGCCGAGACGCTGTCGATCCCGGTCACCCTGCTCATCCTGGTGGTGGCGTTCGGTGCGCTCGTCGCGGCCGGACTGCCCGTCCTGCTCGGCCTGAGCGCCGTCGCGGCCACGCTCGGGATGGTCGGCGCCGTGTCGCAGCTGCTCCCGGTCGACAGCGCGATCTCCTCGGTCGTGCTGCTGATCGGATTGGCGGTCGGCGTCGACTATGCGCTCTTCTACCTGCGCCGCGAGCGCGAGGAGCGAGCGGCGGGCGCCGGCCCCGCGGCGGCCGTGCAGGCCGCCGCGGCGACCTCGGGCCGCGCGATCATGATCAGCGGCATGACCGTGATGGCCGCGATGGCGGGGATGTTCCTCGCGGGCTCGCGCGTGTTCACGTCGATGGCGATCGGGACGATCCTCGTCGTCGCGGTGGCCGTGATCGGCTCGCTGACGGTGCTGCCGGCGATGATGAGCGCGCTTGGAACCCGCGTCGATCGCGGCCGGGTCCCACTGCTGCACCGGCTGCGCCGCGGAACGCGAGGCGAGTCGCGGGCCTGGCGGCGGGTGTTGGAGGGCGTGATGCGTCACCCGCGCGCCGCGACCGGCATCAGTGCGCTGGCGCTGATTGCGCTCGCGCTGCCAGGGCTGGGGATGCGGACCGCGCTGCCGGGCGCCGCCTCGCTCTCGGGGAACCTGCCGATCGTGCGGACCTACGACCGGATCCAGGCGGCGTTCCCCGGCGGCTCGGCGCCGGCGGTCGTCGGCGTGCTGGCAGCTGACGTCCGCGCCGGATCGGTCCAGGCGGCGCAGCGCCGGATGATCGAGCTCGCCGCGCGGACGCCGGGGCTGCTGGGTCCGGTGAGCGTCCGCCAGAGCGGCGATCACCGCGTCCTGGCGATCTCGGTGCCGCTCGCCGGAGACGGCATCGATGCCCGCTCGGTACAGGCGGTCGGACGCCTGCGCGCGCTCGTGCAGAGAACGTTCGGCGGCGTTCGGGGCGTGCAGGCGGGCGTGACCGGGGACACCGCCGGCACGATCGACTTCGACGCGACGATGAACGCACGTCTGCCGATCGTGTTCGCGTTCGTGCTCGGCGTCGCGTTCCTGCTGCTGATGGTGACGTTCGGCTCGATCGTGATCCCGCTGCAGGCGATCGCGCTGAATCTGCTGTCGGTCGGTGCCGCCTACGGACTGCTCGTGCTCGTCTTCCAGGACGGCCACGGCGGCTCGATTCTGGGATTCGAGGGCCGCGGGCCGATCATCTCATGGTTGCCGCTGTTCCTGTTCGTGGTCCTGTTCGGACTGTCGATGGACTACCACGTGTTCATCCTCAGCCGCGTCCGCGAGGCCCGTGACGGCGGTCTGCCGGCGCGCGAGGCGGTGCTGCGCGGCGTCTGCAGCACCGCCGGGGTCGTGACCAGCGCGGCGATCGTGATGGTCGCCGTGTTCTCGATCTTCGGAACGCTCAGCATGATCGAGTTCAAGCAGCTCGGTGTCGGACTCGCCGCCGCGATCCTGATCGACGCGACCGTGATCCGCGGCGTGCTGCTCCCCGCGACGCTGACGCTGCTCGGCGAGCGTGCCTGGTACATGCCGCTCTGGCTGCGGCGCCGTCGTGAGCCGGCCGCCCAGCGGCTCATCGCTCAGGTCGAGGCCGCCGGCTGAGAGGTCTGGTGCAGGTGCGGGCCCGCAGGCCCGCACCTCGCGGGTGCTCGATCCTCGTGGGCGCTCGGTCTCAGTAGAGCGCCGAGGCGAGGCGACGGCGGGTCTCGCGGGCGAGCTCACTCTCGACGCCGAGCTCTTCGAGGATCCCGACGATCACGCGCCGCAGGCCGTCCTTGTACCCGTCGGCGCTCGGGAGCATCGACAGCAGCAGGTCGAGCGAACGCTCGGTGTCGCCGTCGTCTAGCGCCGCGAACGCGTCGCGCAGCTCGGAGGCCGGAATCGGAGAATCGGTCGGTGCCAGGCGCTCGAGCTCGATGCGCGCTGTGAGCCCGTCGGCCGCAAAGCTGCGTGGCACCCGCGCGAGCAGCGCGAGCGCGTCATCGAGCTCGCCACGCCCGTGCAGGATCCGCGCGAGCGGCACCGCCGCGTCCGCGCGTCCCGGCTCGAGCTCGACCGCCCGTCGCAATGACTGCTCGTCGCCCCGCGCGACCAGCATCTCCGTCTCGGAGGGCAGCAGCCCGTCAAGGAAGCGCTCGATCGCGGCGGGCGGCTGAACGCCGACGAACTCGGCGGCGACGCGCCCGTCCTTGAACGCCTTCACAGCTGGAATGCCCTGGATCCGGTACTCCATCGCGAGCCGCTGGTTGGCGTCGGTGTCGACCTTCACAAGCTCGATCGTTCCGGCGCGCGCGGCCACCGCCCGCTCGAGCACCGGGGCCAGCTGGCGGCACGGGCCGCACCAGGCCGCCCAGAAGTCGACGACCACCGGCAGCTCGCGCGAGCGCTCGATGACGGCCGTCCGGAAAGTCTGCTCAGTCACGTCCATAACCCCAGATGCTACGGGGTGGCAGCCCCGGGCACGCTGGGACCGGGGCGGCGACGCGCGTCCGGTCGCGGATGCTCTAGAAAGCCCGGTGTGGCGGTCGAGCACCTGGTCGAGAGCGACGGCGTCGGGCTCGCCGTGGCGGACGCGGGGGAGGGGATCCCGGTCGTGCTGCTGCACGGCCTCACGGCGACCCGGCGCTATGTGGTGATGGGCTCGCGCGTGCTCGAGCGCTCCCGCCACCGGGTCATCGCCTACGACGCGCGCGGCCATGGCCGCTCCTCGCCCGCTCCGGCTCCGAACGCGTACTCGTACCCATACCTGGTGGGCGACCTGCAGGCGGTCCTGGACGATCTCGCGATCGAGCGAGCAGTGCTGGCGGGGGCATCGATGGGCGCGCACACGCTGCTCGCGTTCGCGCTACGCGCCCCTGAGCGGGTCGCGGGAATCGTCGTCATCACGCCCGCGTACACGGGCGAGGAGGTCGAGGATCCGGCGCGGCTGGCGCGGTGGGACGCGCTCGCCGCCGGCCTGAGGGCCGGCGGCGTCGAAGGCCTCCTGGCGGCCCAGGGTGAGCCGCGGGTGGCGCCGGCGTTCCGCGAGACGGTGCTGCGCGTGATCCGTCAGCGCCTCTCCGCTCACACCCATCTGGAGGCAGTCGCCGACGCGCTGGAGACCGTGCCGCGGTCGCGGCCGTTTCACTCGATCGCCGAGCTGGGCGGGATCGAAGCGCCGGTAGCGGTGGTGGCGAGCGACGACGAGGCCGACCCCGAGCATCCGTTCGCGGTCGGCGCCGCCTACGCGGACGCGATCCCAGGTGCCGAGCTCGTGCGAGACCCGCCCGGCTCCTCGCCGATCGCCTGGCAGGGCAGTCGCCTCTCGCATGTGATCGCCGCCGTCGCCGAGCGCGCCCGCAGCTGAAGGAGTGCGGATTTCGCCTGCAGCTGCAGGTCTTTAGCGCTCGCTTAGATGCGGTCTGACAGGATCCGGGGTCGCCAGACCGTATGTCACGCCGGCGACCTCCGCGTCCGCCCGCCGGACGCGCTGACCCTCTGAGACGAACACCCGCGATGCCCTCGATACTCCGTGCATGGCAGATCCCGGCCGGGGTCCTTGCGATCATCGCGCTCGCGCTCGCGGCGGCGTCGATCGAGCAACACGCGGTCGGCTGGAACGAGCTCTCGCACTACGCCCAGGTGCGGGCGTTCGCGAGCGGCACGCCGCGGATCGACCGCTGGCACCACACGACGGGTGACCGCGCGTTCTTCGAAGGTCACTGGTACTCCGACAAGGCTCCGGGCCTGGCGCTGTTCGTGCTGCCGGCGTTCTACGTCGTGAACAGCCTGCATCTGATCTCGCCGTCCTACGGGATGGTGCATCTGCTCGTCCTGGTCGGCTGCACGCTGCCGTTCCTGGTGATCATGCTGCTGGCCTACCGGCTGGTGGAGCGCCGCGATCGGGGCAGCGGCGCGGTCGTCGCGATGATGCTCGGGGCCGGGACGATCCTGCTGCCGTTCGCGACGATGCTGTTCTCGCACGTGCTCTCGGCGTGCCTCGGCTTCGCCGCGTTCTGCCTGCTCCTGCACGAGCGGGAGCGCCGGCGCGAGCGCGGCGCCGGGGACGGGCTCGGACTGATCGCCGCCGCGGGCGTGCTTTGCGGATATGCGATCGGCAGCGAGTTCCCGGTCGCGATCCTCGTCGCGCTGCTCGGACTGTACGTCGCCTGGCGCCAGGCGCCGCTGCGGGCGCTCGTGAGCTTCGCCGGCGGGGTCCTGATCGGCCTGATCCCACTGCTGGCGTACAACATGTGGGCGTTCGGCTCGCCACTGCACCTCTCCTACGAGTCGGTCGCCGCGAACTCGAGCGGGTTCCTCGGGCTCGGCGCGCCGAGCTTCAACGCCGCCGTCAAGCTCCTGCTCGCAGACCGCGGCCTGCTCATCGTCACGCCGGTGTGTGCTGCGGCGCTCGGCGGCATCGCCGTCCTCTACCGCGAGGGAGAGCGCGAGCTGGCGATCGTGTCGGGCGCGGCCGCGGCCGCGTACTTCGTCTACAACCTGTGCTACTACCTTCCGTTCGGCGGCTCGGTGCCGGGGCCACGGTTCATGATCACGATGCTGCCGTTCCTGGCGCTGCCGCTGGCGGCCGCCTACCGGCGTGCGCCGATCACGACGCTGGCGCTCGGCGCGATCTCGGCTGCGACGATGATCGCGGCGACCGTCACCCTGCCGATCCTTTCGATCTTCTCCTCGACGGACCAGTGGTGGCGGATGCTGTTGCGCGGGACGTTCACCACGCGCGGCATCACGATCTACCTGTTCGCGGCGTTCCTCGTGGTGGCGCTCGCCCTGCTCGCGCGCGCCACGCCGCGACCGGCGGTCTCGCGGCGTGACCTGCAGCTCACGGTCGTCGCGGTCGGGAGCTGGTTCGCGCTGCGCCACGCCGGGCCCGCGCTGCTCGTCCACGACGACGTGACGCACAGCGCGTGGGGCGCCGTCACCCTGATCATGCTCGCCGCTGCGGTGGCGACCATCTCGACGTTCGTCGCGCTCGGGCGTGCACACGCCTGGCTTGCTGCGCTCCCGGTGCTCGCCGTGACGCTTCGCTCGCTGGACCACACGACGCTCGCGCTCGGCGTTGCGGCCGTCTCGCTGGCGCTGCTCGCGGTGCTCGCGCACGGTGACCCGGCGCTGCCGTCGGGTCCCAAGATGTCAGGGTGAGCGCTCGCCCCGTGCGGCGCGTTCACCTGGACCTGATCGGCCCGCCGGTTCTCGTCGGCGCCCTGTTCGCGGTCCTCGTCGCCAACCGATTGCACACATATGGCGGCAACGCGACCGGCTTCGTCCTGTTCGGCGAGTACTTCGCCCACTGGATCCACCCGCCGCACGGCGCGCTGATCAACTCTCAGTTCGGCTACGACGGGCAGTTCTTCTACCTGCAGGCGACCGATCCGCTGCTGGTGCACAACGCCACGGTGGCTGCGTTCCAGGGGCCGGGCGGCGAGGCGTTCCGCGTCGCGCGCATGGCCTACCCGGTGCTCGCGTGGCTGCTCGCCGCGGGCCGGAAGGGCGCACTCGCGTGGACGCTGCTGGTCCTCAACGTGATCGTCGTGGTGGCGCTCACCTTCGGCGTCGCGGCGTACGCGCGCGCTCGTGGATGGTCGGGATGGTGGGCGCTGGCGGTCGGCCTGCTGGCGGGCTTTCTCGCCGGCACGCTGCGCGACCTCAGCGACCCGCTGGCGGGCGCGAGCATGCTCGGCGGCCTGATGCTGTGGGAGCTACGGCGGCCCCGCGGGGCCGCCGTCCTGCTGAGCGTCGCCGTGCTCGCCCGCGAGCCGATGCTGCTCGCGGTCGCCGGGATCGCCGTCGAGGCGCTGCTGGGGTGGTGGCGCGGACGCAATCGGCCGGGGGCGCTGCGGGCGCTCGGGCTCGATCTCTGGCCGGTCGTCGTCGTGCCCGTGCTCGTGTACATCGCTTGGCAGGTGTACGCGACCGCCCGATTCGGCGGCTCGATCGCGAGCCCGAGCTCGGCGTACCTGCCGCCGTTTGTGGGCGTGGCCGACGAGGTGCGTCACGCGCTCGACGATCCGCACCTGGGCGACACCGTCTGGGAGCTCGCGTATCTAGCCCTGATGATGGCCGGTGTGGCGGTGGCGGCGTGGCTCGCGTGGCGGCGGGTGAGCGCCGCGAGTGTCGCGGCGCTGCTGTTCGGGTGCAGCCTGCTCGTGGTCGTCTTCGGGGACCCGTGGAGCTACACGCGGCTGAGCATCCCGATGTTCGCGGCGCTGCTGCTCGCCGGACGCGATCAGCGCAGCCGTCCTGCGCTCGCCGTCTGCTCGCTGACGGCGTTGCTGACGCTGGCGCTGCCGTTCACGCCCTGGCTCGGCTCCGGCTGATCGAGCGCTGACCACCGGCGGATAGTTGCAAACCAACATTCGTAGGGATCGCCCTTCAACGTGCGCATGTGTCAGCCGACACAAGGTGCTAATAGCCCAGCGTTCTCCGGGCAGGTTCCGGAACCTCATTTGGCGTGTTGCCTCACACTTTTCCGAGCAGCGGCGTAGCAGTGCAGCCAGGGACGGCATCGCGTTCTCCGTCGGACCCATTCGCCGCGCGGCTGCGGGCGGCGTCCGTTGTGTGCGCCGCGATCACCGCGGGGCTATCAGCGGTTGCGCTGCTTGGCTGGATCGTGGATGCCCCGATCCTCGAGCGATGGGTGCCCGGCCTGCCGACGATGAAAGCGAACGCGGCGATCTGCTTCCTCCTGGTGAGCGTTTCGCTGCTCGCATACGCCCGCTCCGCGCCGGGGTCGGGGTTGCGTCGCGCGGCAGCGGCGTGCGCTGCGGTGGTGGTGCTGGTGGGCGCGGCGACGCTTGCGGAGTACGCGTTCGGCTGGAAGCTCGGCATCGACCAGTTGCTGTTCGCTGACCATGCGGGCGCGAACGCGCCGAATCCGGGCCGGCCGGCTGAGAACACGGCATTGGGCTTGGTGGCACTGGGTGCCAGTCTGCTCTTCTGGGATGTGCGGTCTGGGCGGCTCTGGTTCAGTGACCCGCCGGCGTGGGGAGCGCTGGCCCTCGGCATGCTCGCGTTGATCGGTTATGCCACCGGTGCGGCGGCGTTGATCGAGCTCAGCGCGCACCAGCACATCGCGCTGAGCTCGGCGGCGGCGCTAACGCTGGTGTCGATCGGATCGTTGCTGGCACGTCCGCAGCACGGAGCTCTGGCGTTGCTTGCGAGCGACGGCCAGGGTGGTGTGGTGCTGCGGCGGCTGCTGCCGGCCGCGGTCGTGCTGCCGGTCGGCGTCGCCGCGCTGACGCTGGCCGGCCACGGCCTCGGGTTGTTCGGAGCGACCGTTGAAGGTTGGGTGTTCACGAGCGCCGTCGTGTTCACGTTCGCCGCAGCCGCCTGGGTGATCGCGCGCTCTGCGGAGCGCGCCGACGTGCACCGCAGCCGGGTCGAGGGGATGATGCGAGCCGTCGCCGAGAGCGCTTCGGACGCGATCGTGACCGTCGGTGCGACCGGCACGATCACCTACGCCAACCCGGCGTTGGAGCGGATGTTTCTCTACGCGGCCGGAAAGGTCGTCGGCCTTCCATTTGAGGAGTTGTTCGCCGCGCGTGCGCGCGAGCAGCGAACGAGCCTGGCGAGGCTCGTGGCCGGTGAGGATCCGGACCCGCTCGGCCGCGTCAGACAGCTGACGGCCACTCGCAGCGACGGCCGGGAGTTCCCGGTCGAGATCTCGATTGGGACCTGGGAGGCGCAGGGCGAGGCAGTCGCGGCGGGGATCATCAGGGACGTCTCCGAGCGCCGGCGAGCCGAGCAGAAGCTCCGCGGCCTGCTCGAGTCAGCGCCCGACGCAATCCTGGTCGTCAACGCCGCCGGCGAGATCGTCGTCGCGAACGCGCGCGTGGAGGCCGTGTTCGGCTATGCGCGCGACGAGTTGATCGGGCAATCGATCGACCTGCTGGTTCCCGAGCGGCTGCGGCCCGCGCACCCCTCGCAGCGCGAACGGTTCGTTGCGGCGCCGCGCGTGCGCCAGGTCGAAGTCGGACTCGATCCCCACGCCCGGCGCAGGGACGGGAGCGAGTTCCCGGTCGAGATCACGCTGAATCCGATCCAGACCGATGACGGCCTGCTGGTGTCAGCCGCGATCCGCGACGTCACCGAGCGCCGGCGCGCGGAGGACGCCACGGCGCGGCTGGCCGCGATCGTCGAGTCCTGCGAAGACGCGATCATCATGCTGTCGAGCGCAGGCGTGATCGAATCCTGGAACGCCGCGGCGGAGCGCCTGTACGGCTTTCCGGCGAGCGAGGTGATCGGACGCTCGCATGCGATGCTGTGGTTCTGCGACGAGCGGACGCCCGCCGCCGGCTTCGCCGCCGGGCTCGCGGGCGACACCATCACGATCGAGGGTCACGCGCTGCGCAGAGACGGCGGCAGCTTTGATTGCGGGGCCACGGTGTCGCCCGTTCGCACGCGTGATGCGGTCGTCGGCGTCTCCTGCATCGTGCGGGACATCACCGAGCGCAAGAGCGCTGAGCGCGAGCTCAAGCGCCTGGCGGAGGCCGCGGAGCATGGCAGCGACGCGGTCGTCTCGATCGACGTCGATCAGCATGTACGCCGATGGAATCGCGGCGCGGAGCGACTCTATGGCTTCACCGCCGAGGAGGCGATCGGGCGCAGCATCCACGAGCTGAACGATGTCGCCGGCGCGGGCCAGATCGCCTACGACCGCGCCCGGGAGGCGATCCTGGGGATCCTGGCCGGGGAGCCCGCCTACCAGGTGGAGACCCGGCAGCCGCGCAAGGACGGCACGATCATCGACGTGCTGCTGACGGTCTCGCCCTGGAACGTCGACGGCCGCGTGGTCGGGGTGACGACGATCGCCCTCGACATCAGCGAGCGCAAGCGGATCGAGCGCGCGCGCGAGCGGGCGCTCGCCGACCTCGAGGAAACCCAGGAGACGCTGCGCGACGCGGAGGAGCGCTTCCGGCGCGCGTTCGACGAGGCTCCGATCGGCATGGCGTTGATCTCGGCGGACGGCCGTCTGGAGCAGGCCAATGCGGCCCTGGGTGCGATCTCCGGCCACACACGCGACGAGCTTTCCGGGATGCGCCTGCGGGAGCTGCTGCATCCGGCCGACGCCGACTCCGGCAGCGCGGCGTTGCGGGCACTGGCCGCCGGCGACATCGATCAGATCGGGCTCGAGCTGCGGTTCATTCCCGTTGTAGGATCGCCGCTTCACGTCTCTGTGCGCGGAACGCTGCTGCGCTACGCGGCCGGCGAGCGCCACCTGCTCTGCCAGTTCCAGGACGTCACCGAGCGAAAGCGCTTCGAGGAGCAGTTGCAGTTCATGGCCGACCACGACCCGCTCACCGGCCTGCAGAACCGGCGCAAGTTCGAGGCCGAGCTCGATCGGCACGTCGACTATGTCAGGCGCTACGGGCCCGAGGGAGCGCTGCTGGTGCTGGACATCGACAACTTCAAGTCCGTCAACGACACCCTCGGACACAACGCCGGCGATGAGCTGATCGTCTCGGTCGCGAGCATCCTGCGCCAGCGCGTGCGGCAGTCGGACGTCCTCGCCCGGCTCGGCGGCGACGAGTTCGCGCTGTTGTTGCCGCGAGCCGACGAGGCCGAGGCCACGCGGGTCGCCGAGGCGCTCGTGAGAGCGGTGTCGTCCAGCACGACTTTGCTGGGCGGGGAGCGCAAGCGCGTCACCACCTCGATCGGTGTCGCGATGTTCAACACGAACGTCGAGGGGCTCTCCGGCGAGACGATCCTGATCGAGGCCGATCTCGCGATGTACGACGCCAAGGAGGCTGGTCGGGACGGCTTCGCGCTGTACGCCACCACCGAGCATCGCATCAGCCGCACACAGGCACGGCTGACATGGGTCAGCCGGATGGAGCGGGCATTCACGGAGAATCGCTTCCTCCTGCTCGCCCAACCGATCCTCGACCTGCAGAGCGGACAGGTCCGCCAGCACGAGCTGCTGATCCGGATGCTCGACGACAACGGCGACCTGATCCCACCCGCCTCCTTCCTCTACATCGCCGAGCGCTTCGGGCTGATCGCGCGATTGGATGAATGGGTCGCAGGCCAGGCGATCGAGCTGATCGAGCAGCGCCCCGAGCTGCAACTGGAGGTCAACATCTCCGGACGCTCGTTGGGCGACCGGAAGCTCCTGGGAGCGATCGACGAGCGCCTGCGCACGAGCCGGATCGATCCGGCGCGGCTGATCTTCGAGGTCACCGAGACGGCGGCCGTCGCCAACATCACGCACGCCCAGGCCTTCGCTCAGCACCTGCGCGATCACGGCTGCCGCTTCGCGCTGGATGACTTCGGCGCCGGGTTCGGATCCTTCTACTACCTCAAGCACCTGCCGTTCGACTACGTCAAGATCGACGGCGAATTCGTCCAGCACGCGACCAGCGGGCACATCGACCAGCTCGTCATCGAAGCGGTCGTGCGCGTCGCCCGCGGGCTCGGGAAGGAGACGATCGCCGAGTTCGTCGTCGACGAGAAGACGATGCGGATGGTCACCCGACTCGGGGTCGACTACGCCCAGGGCTACTACGTCGGCAAGCCTGTCCCGGTTGCCGGGCTGCTCGCGTCGAGCAGCAGCTCCGACTCCTTCGAGAGTCCAGCGGTGCCTCAGCGACCGCTCTGACGGGCGCGCTACCGCGCCGTGCGGCGGGATGCGAGGGTAGGAGCCGCTGCCTGTGGTCTCAGTCGAGCGTCACGAGCTCAAACGCAAGCCCCTCTGTGCTCGCGCGCAGGATGCCCATCGTGTGGTGCGGCTGGCGGCGTCTGTCGGTCGCGCTGCCGGGGTTGAAGATCTGAAACGCGCCGGCAGCGCTGGACTCGTGCAGCGGGATGTGCGAGTGTCCGAAGATCACGGCGCCCGCGCCAGGGAACCTGGCGTGCAGCCGTTGCAGGCGTCCATCACGGGGCCCGCCGTCGTGGGTCACGATGACGATCACGCCGCCGAGCTCGAGCTCCAGGCGCGCCGGCAGCAGCTCCCGCACGTCGGCCTCGTCGGCGTTGCCGTGCACCGCCGCGACCTCGCCGTAGCCGCGCAGCTGCTCGAGTACGGCCATCGAGCTCAGATCGCCTGCGTGGATGATGAGGTCGGCTGTCCGCAGGCGCTCGATGCAGCTCTCGGGGAGCGCTCGTGTGCCGCGCGGCAGATGGGTGTCGGAGATGATCGCTGCGAGCATCGTGATCTCGGCGGGGTGTGAGTCGGTGCGGTGCCCTGACGACGTGTTCAGGCGGACATCGTGACGCGCAGGTCGCCGTCGTGCTCGAGCAGCCAGAAGCCGGTCGTGCCGCTCGCGGTGCGGCTGAAGCCGAGGCTCGTGCGCGCGGCTCCGACGCGCAGCCCGCGGACATCGACGCTCTGCAGCCAGCCGGGGAGCTGCGGGCGGTCGACGTTCAGTCGCCTGTCCGGCGCATGCGCGGAGATCCCGAGCAGCGCCTGCAGCAGCATGAACGGCGCAGCGGCGGCCCACGCCTGCGGGACGCAGGCGACGGGATAGTCGACGATCGACCTCGACTCCCCCCGCGAGAAGCCGCAGAAGAGCTCCGGCAGGCGCAGATCCCGCTGCCCGGCGGCGACCTCGAAGAGGGCCTCGGCGATCCGTTCGGTCGCCTCATGGAAGCCGTAGCGCTTGAGCCCGGCGGCCGCGATCGCGTTGTCGTGAGGCCAGACGGAGCCGTTGTGGTAGCTCATCGGGTTGTACGAGGGGTGCGTGCGCGAGAGCGTGCGGATTCCCCAGCCCGAGAACATGTCCGGCGCCATCAAGCGCTCCGCGACGCGGGCTGCGCGCTCGGGATCCACGATCCCGCTGAGCAGGCAGTGCGCGGCGTTGGAGGTGACGCTGCGAACCTGCCGCTTGGCGCCATCGAGGGCCAGGACGTAGAAGCCCTCCTCGGGATCCCAGAACGCCTCGTTGAACGCGACGGCGAGCGCGGCCGCCTCCGTACGCAGGAGGGCCGCCCGCTCGCGGTCCTCGAGCGCCTCGTAGACCTCGGAGATCAGCAGCTTGGCGGCGAACACATAACCCTGGACCTCGACCAGCGCGATTGGCCCCTCGGCGAGCGAGCCGTCGGCATGCATGATGGAGTCATCGGAGTCCTTCCAGCCATGGTTGGCGAGCCCGGCCGGGGAGCGCCGCCGGTACTCGACGAACCCGTCGCCGTCGACGTCGCCACACCGGTCGATCCAGTGCAACGCGCGGTCGAACGCAGGGCGCAGCAGCGCCATCGACTCCAGGTCCTGCGTCCAGCGGAAGTAGCTTCCGGCGAGCAGCAGGAACAGCGGCGTCGCGTCGACCGTGCCGTAGTACGGGCTGTGCGGGACCTGTCCTGTGCGTGCGAGCTCACCGGTGCGCAGCTCGTGGAGGATCTTTCCGGGCTCGGCATCGCGCCATGCGTCGTCCTCGCGTGCCTGCAGGCGGCTCAGCACGCGCAGCGTCCCGCGCGCGAGATCAGGGTTGATCATCAGGCTCTGGTAGGCGGTCAGCAGCGAGTCGCGTCCGAACGGGGCGACATACCATGGGATCCCGGCGGCCGGCAGGACGCCACCGGGCGCCGGCATCAGCAGCGCGTGCAGGTCGCGCAGCGACGCGCCGAGCAGACGGTTGACGAGATCGTTGTCGGTGCTGATGCTCGTGCACGCGTCCTTCCAGCGCCGGTAGGAGCCGTCCAGCTCGGCCGCGGCGCGCGGCAGGGTCGGCTCTGGCTTGGCGATGCTCCGCGGGTCGACGACGACCGACAGCGCGAGCGTGCGGCTGGGATGTAGCTCGACCTCCCAGACCGCATGCGCCCGCTGGCCGTCCACCTCGATCCGTGCCGGCGGGCTCAGCTGCACGGAGGTCGTGCGGCGCTCGCCGTCCTGCGCGACGTATGCGAACGACACGCGGCTGCCGTCCACGACCGGTGCGAGCTCGGTGCCGGCCGTGCGACGCTCGATCTGCCTCACTTCGAACACATCCGCGAAGTCGGCCATGAGCGACAGCTCGACCGTGGTTCCGACGCGCCGGCGGGAGAAGCTCTGCAGCGCGATCTCATAGTGCAGCTGCTCGCCCACGACGATCGTGCGCCTGATGTTGACGGTCTCCTGCGCGAGCGGCTGTGTCTCCTGCTCAGGTCGATCGGTGCGCTCGCGTGCGTCGTTGACCGGCCGGGAGGGCAGCGTCGGATTGGTGGAGTTGATCACCGCGTGGTACCCGGACTCCATCGCCGCCGACAGCGGCACGGGTCTCTGGCCGCCGACGGTCAGGTAGAGCTGCGAGAGGTGGCGCGTGTCGTCTGCGTACAGGCCCATGCCCGACATCGGTCGCTCCGAGATGTCTCCGTTGCGCCGCAGGCACAGGAACAAGCTGCCGGACTTGAGCGCGAGCAGCTCCTCGCGCGCCTCGACGGAGACGGCCGGAGCACCGCTGCCATCGTGGTCGTGGTCGTGACCGATGTTGCGTCGCGTCTGCTCAGCATGGATGTGAAGGTTCTGTGTCAGCAGCCTCAGGATACGCCAGCGGTTGACGAGGTATTACCATGTCTTTTGAACTGGTTTGTGCCGATGCGTATTAAGTGCAACGTGCCGCGTTTACGGGTTGCGGTAATAGCACCTCCGTGGATCGCGGTGCCGCCGCCCGGCTATGGCGGCATTGAGGCGGTCGTCGAGCTCCTCTGCGACGGGCTCGTCGATCGCGGCCATCACGTGACCCTGTTTGCGGCTCCCGGCTCGAGATCCTCGGCTGCGGTGGAGGAGCTTCTCGACGACGTCTATCCGGACATGATAGGTTGCGCGATGCACGAGTCGGACCACGTTGCCTCAGCGTGGGATCGGATCGAGCAGTCCGCAGCGCGCGGACGCCCGTTCGACATCGTGCACGACCACTCGGGCTATACGGCGCTCGCGTTCGCCGACCGGCTCGCGATCCCCTTCGTGCACACCATCCACGGGATCCTCGCGGACGAGATGGCGCGCTTCTACCAGCGCCACGGGCATCGCGCGCATCTGATCGCGATCAGCCGCTCGCAGGCCCTCAGCGCCCCGCCCGGAGTGCGCATCAGCGGCGTCGTCAGCAACCCGATAGCCGTTGGTCGCTGGCCGTTCCGCTCGCAGAAGGATGACTACCTGCTCTGGATCGGACGGATGGACCCGATCAAGGGCGCGCACAGGGCGATCGACGCCGCGCGGATGGCGGGACGGCCGCTCGTGCTCGCCGGGGTGATCCAGCCCGGGCAGGAGACGTACTTCGCCCGTGAGGTTGAGCCGCACATCGACGGCGAGCGCGTTCGCTACGTCGGAGAGGTCACGGGTTCGGCCAAGCAGGAGCTGTTCGCGGCCGCCAGCGCACTGTTGATGCCGATCAGCTGGCGCGAGCCGTTCGGGATGGTGATGGTCGAGGCGCTCGCCGCCGGCACGCCGGTGATCGCGTTCCCGCAGGGCGCCGCCTCCGAGATCGTCGTCAACGGCCGCAACGGCTATCTCGTCAGCGACGAGCGCGAGATGGCGGCGTCCGTTGCGCGTCTTGGAGCGATCGATCCGGCTCAGTGCCGAGCCGACGTCGCTGCGCGCTTCGACGTGACGATCGCGGCCGCCGGCTACGAGCGCGCGTATCTCACCGCGATCGACGCCTTCCGGATGGCCGCGCGGGCGGCGCGCCGCAGCCGCGCGTCTCTTGGAGCGTGGCCGCTGCAAGGGCCGGCGGGCGCGGTGGCGTCCCATGGCTCACGCGCGCAGTGGGTGACGAGCACCAGGGGCCTGGCCGCCCGACCGAGCGCCGCGCAATCCCCGACTTGACGCCGCGTGAATCAGCGAGGGAGCTCCGTTGATTTGCGAACGGCTCCCGGCTGAGTAAGTGGCGCAGTCCGGCGAGTGGTTGGGCGTGTCTGGTGCCGAGCGCTCCCGGCCCGCCGCGATAATACCGGTGGTATTCGAGGGCGGGCGCCAGGCCGTCCAGACGCCGTCGGAGCCGTCAATTGCAAAGTCGGGAACCCTACACAGAGCCCCACGATGTCTGTCCTCGGTCGGAATCGGCAGCCAGCGGACACAGTCTCTCCAGAGGGTGAGCACGCTGCAGCCGTCGAGGCGGTCGAGCATGCGGGAACGCTGCTGGAATCGCTCGTGGGGTCATCATACGATGCGATCATCGCGACGACGCTGGACAGGGTCATCACGATCTGGAACCCGGCGGCTGAGCGAAATGCTCGGCTTCACGGCCGCAGAGGCGATCGGCAGACCGGTGTCGATCACCAACGTAGGGGCGGAGCAGGACGCCGAGCGGACCGAGGTCCGGCGCCGGATCGTCAGCGGCGAGGCGCTCGTCGAGCTCGATACGAACCTCCGGACCAAGAGCGGTCAGATCATCGACGTCACGCTCAGGATCTCGCCATTGCGCGACCCCCGCGGCCGCGTTGTCGGATTGTCGGCGGTCGTCCGTGACACCACGGAGCGCAAGCGCAGCGAACGCGCGCTCGCCGAGTTCGCCGCGATCGTCGAGTCGTCGTATGACGCGATCATCGGCACGAGCCTGGACGGCGTCGTCACGAGCTGGAACCCGGCCGCAGAGCGGCTGTACGGCTACCGCGCCGCCGAGGCGATCGGTCGGCCGCTGACGTCGCTGGTCAGCTCCGAGCGCGATGCCGTCGAGCGTGCTGAGATCCTCCGGCGACTCGCGGAGGGAGAGCAGCTCATGAACGTCGAGGCCACCCGGCACACGAAGGGCGGCGAGCGCGTCGAGGTCGAGTTGACCGTCTCGACCGTGCGCGATCGCCAGGGACAGCCGGTCGGCTTCGGCTCGGTGGTACGGGACATCACCGAGCGGAAGCGCAATGAACGTGCGGTCGCGCAACTCGCCGCGATCGTGGAGTCATCGTACGACGCGATCATCGGCGTCACGCGCGAGGGGGTGATCACGAGCTGGAACCCGGCCGCCGAGCGTCTGTATGGATACAGCGCCGGCGAGGCGATCGGCCGGACGATGAGCTCGCTGGCCCCCTCCGAGTCGCACGCCGACGACCGTGCCGAGGTGATCCGGCGGCCGAGCGCCTCTTCGGCTACAGCCCGGCGGAAGCCGTCGGACGGACGGTCGAGAGCCTCGTCGGCTCCGACGACGACGCGATGGCGTCTCGTCAGGACCGGGTCCGACGGCTCCTCCGAGGCGAAGCACTCGCCCCGTCCGAGGGCTCTCGGATGACGAAGCACGGTCAGGTGATCGAGGTCGAGTGGATGGTCTCGCCGCTATGTGATCAGGCCGGTATGGTCATCGGCCTCTCCATGATCGCGCGAGATGTCACCGAGCGCGGGCGAGCTGCATCCGCGCTGCGGGAGGCGCAAGAGCTCTTCCGGCACGCGTTCGAAGACGCGCCGATCGGAATGGCGATTCTGACCCTCGATGGGCTGTACGCCGAGGTCAACGGAGCGTTCTGCCAGATCGTCGGCTGCTCGGCAGAGCAGCTCGTGGGGGCGAGCGTCGATTCGATCACCGATCCGGACGACGTCGGCACCGAGCGGGCGCAGCGGGACCGACTGCTACAGGGGGAGCGCATGACGCCTGTGATCGAGAAGCGCTACCGACACGCATCGGGTGGCCTCGTCGACGTCGCCGTGCAGTCCACGCTGCTGCGCGGCGATGGCGAACAGCCGCTGTACTTCCTCAGCCAGGTGCAGGACATCGGTGTGCGCAAGCGCTACGCGGAGCAGCTCGAGGCACATGAAGAGCCGCGTCACGTGGGCGCAGCGCATCCAGGCCGCGCTCCAGCAGCACCGACTCGTGCTGCTCGCACAGCCGATCATGGAGCTCGCCAGCCGCGCCGTCACCCAGTACGAGCTGTTGCTCAGAATGCGCGATGAGCAGCAGGGGCTGATCGCACCCGGCAGCTTCCTACCGATCGCCGAACGGCTCGGGTTGATCGCGCAGATCGACAGCTGGGTCGTGACCAACGGGCTGCGGATGCTCGCCGATCTCGGCGCGGGCGAGTCGGGTCCCGCGCTGGAGATCAACCTGTCGGGCGCCTCGCTCGGCGACGCCGCCTTGCTGGACCAGATCGAGCACGAGCTGCGTGAGACCGGGATCGATCCGGCGCGCGTGATCTTCGAGGTCACCGAGACCGCCGCGCTGGGCAGCATCGTCCATGCTCGTGCGTTCGGACAGCGGCTCTCCGATATCGGCTGCGAGTTCGCGATCGACGACTTCGGCGCCGGGTTCGGCTCGTTCTTCTACCTCAAGCACCTCGTCTACGATCTGATCAAGATCGACGGCGAGTTCGTACGCAACTGCACGGCCAGCGACACCGACCAGCTGTTGATCGCGTCGATCGTCAAGATCGCGCGCGGGCTCGGCGAGCGAACGATCGCGGAGGCCGTCGGCGATGAGCCGACGATCGAGCTGCTCGCGAAGCTCGGCGTCGACTATGGGCAGGGGTACTACCTCGGCGTCCCCGGGTCGCTCGCCGAGTACCTCGCCGCCTCGCGAATCGCGTAACCGGCGAGCGGTGCGAGCTCGACGCGTGCTGCTCACGGGCGCCCGGCTGACCCGGGCGCCCGTCACTGCACTGGGTCAGCAGGCCGCTGCCAGGTTGAAATGCAGCTTCTTGGTGTTGATCTTGATCCTCGCGATGCGGGCGCCGTCCCGCTGGTCGGCAGACCGCAGACCGTGGGTCGCAATGGTCGTGAATTGGTTCCGGTTGAAGTTCGGGCTCATGAGCAGGCCGTCGGTGTTGCCGGCTCCGTCAACGTAGAAGCCGACCAGATCGCCGCAGTCGTCGACGCCGTTGATCGTCGTCGTGCCCGGGTTCACGAACGGGGAATTGATCGTCGTGAAACCGGTCCGCGGGTACCAGGTGAACCCATGCAGTCCGCCGTTGGCGTCGGTGTACACGCCTACGACCTCATCCGCGTCGTTGACACCCAGCGCGTTGGTCGAGGTCGCGCCGGGAAAGGCGAGTGTGAACACGGTGCTTGCACCGCCGAGCGCGTCGGGTTCGAAGAACCCGTCCGTCGTGCCGCCCGTCGCGGTGCCGAATCCGGCGATGTCGTCGCGGTTGTTGATGGCGGCCGCGGTGACGTTGGTGAAGCCGGTCGGGTTGTTGAGGGCCCTCGCCTGATCGGTGTGGATGTTGTACGCGTATCCGTGGTTGTTGCCGCTCGCATCGGTGTAGAAACCGACCGCGATGTCGCTGTCGTTGACACCGAGCAGCTGATCGACCGGCGGCACCGCCGGAGCTCCTGTGGGGAAGTCGGCCTGGAAGAACTGACCGTGGGCCTTGTACCAGCCGTGGTTGTCGTTGTTCATGTTGCCGGCATTGTTCATCGTCGAATCGAAGCCGACGAGAATGCCGTTGTCGTTGATCCCGGTGACCTGTGTCTGCAACGAGCCTGGGTAGTTGTTGCTTGCGTAGTAGTTCTCGTAGTACGGCGGGAAGAGGAGGTATCCTTGGTTGGGGTGGCCCTGGTTGCCGACTGGCACGCCCGATCCGAAGTACCCCGCGATCACCCCGGCCGTGTTGATGCCAAGCAGCTGGTTGAAGGTCGGATCGGCCGGGTCATCGAGCGTCCGGGACTGGTACGAGGACTGGTAGCACTCGAAGAACGAGGACTGGTTGGGCACTGAGGCGCAGCCGACCGGCGCCGGGAACGTGACCGCGGAGGCGGACGCCGTCGTGAAGCCGGCGCACGCCAGCGCTCCGAGGGCCCCGGCCGCTCCCAGAAGCGCAAGCGACCGCAGCGCTCGGATGCTCGCGGTGAGCCTGTGGCGGAGGCTCATCCCGCGGGAGGGACTGTGGATTGTGGGCAAGGATGCTCCTTGTTCGAACGAGGAAGGTAGACGCAGTTTGCCGTGAGGCAGACCGAACAACCTGAGCTCCCGCGAAGCAGCGACGGAGACGTTCGGCACTCGGATACTCAAGAGCACGTTCGCCTCTCCCGCAGTCACTTCGCTGGAGGTCCCTGTGTTGTGATTACAGAACCCCGCGGATGCGCCGCGGGAGTCCCTGCTGTGGATTCCCCGCAACCTAGCACGGGCTGCGCGCGGCGGTCAAATCGGTATCGTCCGTACGAGCGGATGTCACGCCCGCTGCACAGTTTTGCAGTGCGCCGACGGTAACCTCGGCGATCAAGTGTCAGTGGCCTCGCATGATATGAGTCGTGACCTTTGATGGCACGAGGCTGGTACGCCGCGCCCCCACGCAACTGGCGCGCCGCCGCCGCCGGTGTCGGTTGAGCTCATCCCCCGAGTCTGCATGATCATTGCGCGTCGCCGCGTCCGGCGGGCGTGAAGCTGCTCCAGAGCGTCGAGGCCGGCGCGCCGTAGTCCGGAGTCTCACGCAGCTCGATCCGATCGACCCATTTGACCCATTGAAAGCCGCGGGCTCCGGGCACAACCAGGCGGACGGGGGCGCCGTGCGCATGGCTGAGCGGCTCGTCGCCGACATGCGTGGCCAGCAACAGCCCGCGCGCTTCGTCGAGCGCGAAGCTCCAACGGTAACCGGTGACGGAGGCGATGCTCACGTGCCGTGCGCCGGTTCCGACACCGGCACGATCGAGGATCGATCGCAGGCGCGTCCCCCGCCAGCGCTGCGTCGAATAGAAGCCGCCTGTGCAGTCGAGCGTCGCCACCTGCTCGTCGACCGCCGTCAGGTCGCCGAGCGACAATGTGAGCTCACGGGCAGCGAGACCTCCGACCCGCAGCCGGTACGAGTCGAGGTCGATCGGGCGGGGATGGTCGGCGACCCAAGATGTCGTGGGGAAGGCGTTGCCGGCGAACGACCCGGCCTCGTAGGACCCGGTGAACCTTCGCTCGGCGCCGGGCAGGCCGAGGAGCGCCTCAAGCGGCGTCTGCGTCCGCCACGCGACGAACGATCCGGCGGCAATGCCGGTGGCGGCGAGGAACTGCCGGCGATCCGCGATGTCCTTTCGGCGAAGCGGCTTTGCCCGCAGCACCATGTGGGTCACGACAGCCAGCGCCAGCATCGCGCCGAACGCCTCGTGCCAGCTGAGCAGGCTGTAGCCCGCCGGCGATGGCGTGACGCCGCCGGCCCACAGCACCCCCGAGCCGAGCGCGGCGACGGCGAGCGCGAGCGCGAGGACGCCGGCAAGCGCGCGCCGATCCGAGCGTGCTGCTGAAGCCACGCGCGACCGAACGCGGCGCAGCTTGACGACGAGCAGCGCCGCGATCGCGATCCCCAGCGCGTCATGAGCCGCGAACACCCAACCATCGCGCGGTGAGCCCGCAAACAGCGTCAGCGCGCCGGTCGCGATCAACAACGCGACCAGCGCCGCGAGCCCCCAGTCGGTGACGCGCGCGGCCACGACACCAGTGTAGGACCTCGGCGGCTACCAGTTGAGCGTCACGACACGACCGCGTCCGAATGACTCGATCGCCAACGTGGACGTGCTGCGGACACGCGCACCCGGGTTGTCAGCTTGCGACTCTGAACCGCACCACGAGCTGGTTGAGTTTCTTGGCGCTGCCGGCGAGCTCCTGCGCTGAGGCGGCGATCTGCTGCGCTGATGCGGAGGTCTGCTCGGTCGCCGCTGAGATCTGCTCGGCCGACGCTGACGCCTGCTCGGCCACGTTGAATACCTCGCCGGTGATGTGCTTGCGCTTCTCCGCGTCTTGGCTGACGTGCTCGGCGAACGCCGCGGTGCGCTCCTCGCCGTGGGCCATGTCGCTGATCGCCGTTGCGATCTCGCCAACCGCTCGGCCAACCTCATCCGAGGTGCTCGCCATTTCGGTCGAGGCAGCACCAACTGAACCGGCGGTGCTCGTCACGTCGCCGATCAGCCCGCGTAGATTGGAGCAGGTCGTGTTGTAGTTGTACGCCCCATAGCAGGCGACGATCGCTGCACGGAGGTCCTCGAACGTTCGCATCACGTGCCCCAGTTCATCGCCGGCGAAATCCGTGATGGCGCTCGTGGTGATCGGCAGTTCGTGGGTGAGATCGCCCTGGGCAAGCGCCTCAAGGCCGTCCTTCAGCCGGCCGGCGCCGACGACCGTCGCCTTCTCGAGCCAGTCGGTGATCTCCTTGACGCCGTCCATCAGGTCGCGGACCGTGAAGAAAGCCACGCCGGCACCGACCGCCAGCCCGGCCACGAGCACGACGATCGTTGGCATGGAGCTTGAGCGTGAGGACTGGCCGGAGATCGAGATCGCGGCCATCACCACGAGCAACGCCATCAGCACCCCGACCAGGCCATACACCTTCTTTGCTATCCAGCGATCCTCGCGCACCCACGCGGCCGCCGACGCCCGTGTCCGTCCTGATCGTGCCTACGCCGGCTTCGGAGCGGGCACGATCGCCGTTGCGAGCGTCAGCCTATCGGGCGTTTGGAACACCTCTGTCGCGGCCTCGATATCGAGCAAGTAGCCTCCACAGTCGAGGTGGGTGGTACGCGAGACAACCGCGGTTTCCCGGAGGGAAGTGAGCCTGGAGCGTCGGAGCAGTCGGCTGCGCGGCCCCGGGTGGAGCTCTCGCGGGCGCCGAACGGCGCGACCATCTGGGGGGCCATCGTGACGCTGGCGGCCGGTCAGACGCTGTACGCAACGACGCTGCCGGTGTGGATCGGGGACGGCGTACGGGCCGAGTTCCTCGCGGATTTCCCATCTGCATCGCGATGGCTCGCGTCGGTCGAGACACGGATCGGTTTCGGCACGCCGAGCGGCAGACTGCTCGTCGAAGTCGAGGTCGATGAGACGCCCCTGGTGTTCGGCGCCGAGTTGCTCCTGTTCTTTCAAGGAGACGTCGCGTTCGAGACGCTTGGGCCCGAGACCTGGCGGCCGGTCGACTCGCGGCGGGTCAGGCGCGGTCTCTGGAGGGCCTGTGGGCACGGACGGCTGTGGCTTCTGGCGCCCAGTCAGGTGAGCGAGTACCCAGGCCAGCACGACGCCGTCCCGATCCTCGTCGATCCTGAACAGGTCGTGTGGGCGAGGCTCGGGCCGGAACCGCCACGTCCAGTCCTCGTACCCGATGAAGGGCCGATGCTCCGGCTCGACGCGGGGCACCGCGCGGCGCTGCACTCGTTGCGCGGGCGCCGCCGGCGTGTCTGAGCCTTCGGGTGCGACGAGCCGTGGGCTGATCACATCGCCGCTGCGGCGTCGGACGCGATCGTGGGGGACACCGTAGCTGCCCGTCCCTCGTACGCGCTCCGAAGCGCGCCGGCAACCTCGCCGGCGGTCATGAGCACCACGCCGATGCCGTACAGCTCGAGCTCATCGCGCTCGTACAGACCGGAGATCGCGTCGCGCACGGCGACGATCCGGAAGTCGCGCTCACTCGCCTCGTAGATCGAGGCCCGCGGGCAGTTAGGGAAGTTGCATCCGCAGAACACGAGCGTCGAGACCGCCAGCTGGCAGAGATGCGTCTCCAACGCCGTCGCGTAGAACGCTCCCCACCGCGGCTTGTAGATCGCCACCTCGTGCGGCGCGAGCGACTGGACTCCGCGGTCCATGAGTAGTTGGGACTCGAGCCGCAGTTCGGGGCTGGGGAGCAGCTCGGTGGCGAGCTGGCAGCCGTCCGTGTCGCGGATGACCAGGCCACCGCCGGCGGCGAGAGCATCTCGACGGCAGAGCTCGGCGTTGCTTCCGTCCCGCTCGTAGAGCCGCACGACATGAACGATCGGGCGTGAGGCGTCACGGAATGCCTGCAGCAGCTGACCGATCGAGGGGAGGGTCGCGGAAGTGCCGGCGATTGGGAACCCGCCGTCATCGAGCAGGTCGCGCTGCACGTCGATCGTGATCAGCGCCGCGGCGTCGAACTGCGGGGCTGTGGACGAGTCGGTCATACGTCCGCACACTAAAGCCGATCGCTGCCCGGATCGATTCCGAGGGTCGATGTGATGCCGAGAGAGCGGTGGGCGCTTGGAACGTGGGCCGCGTTGTAGGTCGGGTGCTTCGGCCCGCCGCGGGTGAAGCGCCGCAGGACCCGCAGAGCCCGAGCGGTGCCTCTCCAGCCGTCGTGCTGGCGACTGTCGATGGCGACACGCGCATCCGGTTGCTTGACCTCGCGAACGTCGATGGTCGTTTTTCCCCTGATGTCATCGCGGCGTCCGTGCACCAGGCCGCGCGAGCGTGGGAGGAAGCGACAGGCAGCAAGTATCGAGACGATCACGAGGGAC
This sequence comes from Solirubrobacteraceae bacterium, assembly GCA_052148275.1. GTDB lineage: Bacteria > Actinomycetota > Thermoleophilia > Solirubrobacterales > Solirubrobacteraceae > Palsa-465. The sequence continues at coordinate 1,988 of JBKQIR010000273.1, read as the reverse complement.
GCTGACTTGCGCTATCGCCTAGAAGGAGCAGTCCCCGGAGCCCGCACCGTCTCGCGGTGGCCCGAGCGCGAAGCGCTTGACGGCAAGCTCATGAGCGGCCGTTATGGCGCTGTGAGTGCCATGACCTGTGGATCGCCGCGTCTGCTACTCGTGGTGGGGCCGCCTGCGGGCACGATCACGGTGTTGCCGGCGATCGCGATCGGCGCGTTCGTCGAGGTCGGGAGCTGGTGTTGATACACGATCGCGCCCGTGATGCGGTTCAGCGCGATCAGCAGGCCGTTGTAGAGCGTCGTGAGGACGAGGTTATTGGAAACCGTGGCGGCGCCGAGCGGTAGTTGTGGAACCTTCGTGTCCCATTTGACCTTGCCTGTCGCGAGGTTGAGGGCCTCGACCTCTCCGGTGGCTGGGCCGGCGGCCTTGGTAGGGAGGGGCTCGGTCATGCTCGTGTACGTGAGCGGCAGATCGCAGGTCACCACGTAGAGCGTGCCGCCGGCGAGGGCCAGATTCGTCAATACGCCGCCAAGCGATCCGGGCAGGATCGTGAATGGCGCCTTCAGTGTGCTCCTGTGCTGGAGCGCCTCGAGTGAGTCGTTGTCGTGGCCGTTGTGCTCGCCGACCGGAGTCTTCCAGATCAGCTTGCCTGTCTCGGCATTCATCGCGTAGACATAGCCCATCTTGCCGGAGCCGATCACGACGGAGACGCCGTCGATGTTCGCCGAGATCGGCGAGGCCTGCATGTCGTAGTCCTTGAAGTCATCAGGCACGCCCTGGTAGTACCAACGCAGCTTCCCGGTCGCCGCATTGAGGTTCACATCGCTGTCGCTGTAGAGCTGGGCGGAGGGATGCGCGATCGCCGCCTCAGGCGATTGATACGGGTTGCCGATGCCGTAGGTCACCGACCCGTCGCGGCCCACGAGCGGCGTCTCCCACGCGCCGCCGGAGCCGACGCCAAGCGACTGAACGCCTTGGTGGGCGCCGATGACCGAGTTGAACTTCCAGAGCACCGCTCCGGTTGACGCATTCAGCGCGATCAGCACGCCGCCGCCGGGTCCGGAGCCGTACTGGCTTGCCAGATAGACGCTCCCGTCGGCGACCTGTGGCTGGATGCCGAAGGTCCCTTGGCCTTTTGTGAGGAGATGGCTGTTGACCCAGATCGGCCGGCCGGTGGTGGCGCTCAGCGCAAAGGCCGCCGTTGGGGACAGCCCGTACACCTTTCCGTCGACGACGGCGACGCCGTTGGGTCCCGGCCCGCTCTTCTCAGGCTGATTGCATTGATACTCCCAGTCCAGCTTCCCGGTCGCGAGCGCGAGCGCGTAAACGTTCGAGTCGAGATCCTGAAAATAGACGACGCCGTCCTGCACGATCGGGTTCGCAGCCAACGAACCGTATGGGCTTACGTCCGCCGCCGCCATTCCTGTGAGCTTGAACGTCCAAGCCTGTACGAGCCCGGACACGTTAGTCGAGGAGATCGTCGAGTTCAGAGCGTCCCGCGTGTTGGCAAGATCCGCATTCGAGTACGACCACGAGCCCGACGCTGGCGCCGTCGCGGGAGCTGCCCCACTCGTCGGGGTGGCGCTCTTGCTGAGGCCGCAAGCGGCGCTGGTGCTGGCGCCGCCGCAGGCCGTAACCAGCAGACCGGCTCCGACAAGCAGGACGACGCTGAGTGTCGCGCGTGGGTTCAGTCTTGATTGCATCTGACTCTCCTCCATGTCCCTCAAGCGAGAGATCGCGGTCCCTACGTTGAAGACGGTCCCTAGGTTGGAGACGGTCCCGAGGCTGAGCACCCGACAGGAGCGGCCGATCGCCGGTCCGTCAGCCGCTCCGGCTGGAGGGCCGCCCGCGCTTGGGCATCGGCGCTGCGTGTCGGGGCATCCGGCCGGCGTCATCGAGAGCGCGTCGCAGGAGCATCTCGATCTGGGCGTTGAGGCTGCGGAAGTCGGCAGCGGCCCACCGCGCCAGGGCGTCGTGGACCGCTGGGTCGATGCGCA
>JBKQIR010000272.1:0-7045 GCA_052148275.1 Solirubrobacteraceae bacterium | reverse complement strand
CCTCAAACTCCGAGCCGCCCACCTCTCCGGCGACCTCACCGACTACTGGGAACACCACATCAAGCTCGACCAACAACGGCTATACCGCAAGGACTCCTGGCAACCCGTCCTGAAGTAGCCACGCCCGTTCCATTACTACCGGAGGGCCGGGCTGCAAATTTCGGGTTCCCTGCCGCCGTGGCCCGTGAGGCGTGATCGGGTCATCCGATCCGCGACGAGTAGCTGGTCGCTACTGGCGCAGAGCGGCACGCGTCGATGCTCTATGGCCCCCGAGCTTCGTGCCTGGTTTGCCTATAGGGGGTACGGCCAACATAAGGCGGAAAAGTCCATCAGCCGCCCTGAGCGGTTCGGGGCGGCGGGATAGAACGCGGGCGCGGACGGCCATTCGGTCGCGTCGACCGGGCTCGCAGAGCCACACAACGCCCTACAGGCGGGGGTTCCGACCACAAGTCTGAGTGGGACAACGCTAAGCGTTAGTCGCCGTCCCGTTAGTCGCTGTGGGACTCCCCGGTGGCGCCGGTTCCACGGGCCAAATCCCGTTAGTCGCTGTTGCGTAGTCGCTGGGGACTCGGGTGAGGTAACGATTGCGGGACGAAGAGAGAGGCAACATGCTCGACGGGACGCTTTGCCGACGCGATCTCGAAGCGAGCGCGACGGATCGAGACGCCCCCGTCGACCTCGGCGTGGACATCGAACGCGCGCAGAATCTGACCACAGCGGCGATTTCCGCCACCCAAAGGCAGCCCCGAGGATCCCCGGTACACCAGTCATGACCGCACCCTTCGCGAGACGCGAGATCTCTACGTCGGGGACGGGCGACTTGGTGGTCGGCACGCGCAGCGCGAACCGGCGCGCCGGCAGCCCGGGGCGCCTTATGATGCGGCGGGTGGGGTGTCCCGTGTTCGAGTCAAAGCACAAACCGCTCATCGTCTTGACGACACACCGGCCAAAGGGCCACGGGTGGGCCGCCGCGTTGGTCCTCGCGGTCATCGCGTTGGCCGTCATGACAGCCCCGGATAGAGCCTGGGGCGCCGTGGCGACGACCCCACCGAACAACTACGTTGCCATCTTCGACGACCAGGGTTCCCAAGAGGCCACGACTAAGGCCGAAGACAAGATCATCGGCTGGCTGAGAGACGATAACTACATAATCATCGACGACTGGCGGGACCCGTCCGACGGGACAGATTTCCACAACCACCACGGGATCACGCTGCTTAACTTCGTCCGGATGGCCGGTAAGGGGATCGTCATCATCAATGGGCATGGGGGTGGAAGCAAGGGGGTGGTTGGTGAGGAGTGGTCATACAACGCTGCTGGGGCCATTGCACTCAACGTGACAATGTATGATTACATCCACATTTACGGCTGGGACCCGAGCTGGTTGAGCACAGGACAAGGACTTACCGGCCGTGGCGGCCGCCAGCTCGCTTTGATCCTTACGCCTCTCGGCATCGATCACTTCTTCAAAGGCAAGGACACCGGGCTCATTTTCTCGGATGGTTGCGGCTCGTCTGCCACGGCCGGCGACTTCCACGCTCGGGCTTTTTTCAGCTACACCGGAGAGACATCCTGCACCAAGGAGGCGGCCGGCGGGGACATGGAGAAGTTTTTCTCGCGCCTCGCGGGGTTCGAGGGGACCACGCTACGGACGACGCAAGCGGCGTGGGGCGGCGGGAAAGGGTATAGCGCGGGAACCAAGCTAATCGGCGCGAACCTGGTCTTGACGCCTGCGGTCGAGTCGGCTGATCCGTGCGCGAGCATGTCGGTTTGCGATTCCACGGGAGGCCTGGTGACCGCGGGCGGCGGGACCGCAGGGTCGGTGCAGTTCGACGCGGCGATGGACACGAGCCCGAGCAACACGACTGGTGTGATCACCGCGTCCGGGTGCGGCGGCGGCGCGTCGGTCAGCAACGAGGCGTGGAATCAGGACGGGACGGTGCTGACGTTCCAGGTGAACCTGCCCGCGAGCGCTTCGGCAGGAACGCTCACGTTGAAGGTGAACAACGAGCTAGCCGTCGCGGACCCGGGTGGCTTCTCGAACGATCCGCTGGACGGTAATGCCAGCGGGGACTCGGGTGTCGCGCCGAACAGAAACGACTTCGTCTGGCAGGTGCCGTGCGCTCCGGTTCCGACCGCGTGCAATCTGCTGACCTCAGCCCAGGCGCAGCAATGGTTCGGGGCTGCGGACGTGGACGACGACCCAGTCGAGTGTTTTCCAGTTATCGACACACCGGAGCAGGGCACCTGGAGCGTCCAGGTGACGGCGGCGCAGCAGCAAATGGGAGAAGGCGGTGGCGCGATGGAGCTGGATGTCCATAACACCTACCCTGCCGGTTACCTTGCGAACGAAGGAGCCGTGGCGTGGGGGCACTCCGTCGCCTGCCCGACCACGCCGCAGGTGGTCAGCGGCGTCGGACAGGCGGCCTACTACTGCAGCCCCTACAACAGCAACCGCACCTGCTCATTCACCGCGTTCAGCGCGCAACAAGGCACCGACGAAATAGACGAACAGGACTCCTGCATCGGCCCCCAACCCTCGGAAGCCTCCGAAGCCCCCCTCATGAACGTCATGCTCGCCAACCTCGCCAGCGGCTAGTCCCGGTCAGCTCGGCGGCGGGCAGCGAGATCAACCCGCCGCTTCAACCAAGCGCTCCACCTCGAACTGGCAGCCCACGACCCCCAGCGTCGCGTAACGCCGCCAACTCCGCTGCCGTGGCCTGCGTCCCCCGAGACGGACATCACCAATGTCCCCACGATGGGATGCCGAATACAAAAAGCTCAGAGCCTCAAGATTGGCTCTCAAGACTCTGAGCTTGATGAATGCACTCTATTCAGAACGTCTTCGTTTTATATTCAGAACGTCTTCGTTTTAAGCCCTGTTTCGCAGAAGGTGCCGGTGCCCAGCGTCTCATAATCAGCCTCAAGCTGCACTCTCCTCACACTCCCCGGAGCAGCACGTGTGGGAAGTGCGAAATGGCCGTTACTGTTGCTGTCCGTCCCTCCCAGGTTTACAGGCCTGTGCGGTGCCGAAGCGGTAAAGTAGTCGCCCCAGACGAAGCGATCCTTTACGCAGGCCGCCTTCGGGGAGCTAAGCGTGCCCTCAACGGTCGGACGAGTGACGCCTCCGGCGGTCACGGATTTGATCTGGAAGCTGATCGTGGTCGCATATTCCTTTGGACTTGCTGCTGCAGCAACGCTGAGAGTCGTAGCACCGACGCACGCGAGCGCCGATAGAGCAACGGCAAGATAACGCCTCCTAGTCATTCATTTCCTCTTTCTTTCTCTGATCAAAGGTGAAACAGATACCCCGCTACGTTGGATAGCTAGCTAGGCCGCCTAATGGCGGCCTAGCCAAGCACGATGGAGCTTACGCCCCAATCTTCACCCTTGCGAGCAAAGTAACGGCAATGAGTTGGCACTCCCATCGCGCTCCCCTCGGTTATGTTGCGCACCAGCGTTACGTCCCTTGCCCGTTTCGTATTTTCGTATCGGAACCCTGGATTTGTCTGCAACAGAGACTTGTAGTTTTACCGAGCGAGCCTCCTACCCCCGAGCGAGCAGAATGAAACGCTGCTGGCAGTTCGTATGAGCCTCGCTCGCCCGAGCGCTCCTTGTCGGGAGCGCTGAGTCCCCGGCGGCTGCTGCCAGCAGGACCGTGTGGCCTTCGTCTGAACCGGGCTGGCAGTTCCTCATCGGCGGCCTGGCTTTCCCGTACGTCCACTAGATGCGGGCATTCCGCCCGCCTGGAGCCGCTACGCGGCTGCCCCTCGAAGGGGTGCCGAGCAGTATCCCGCGACCCCGCTCGCCCGTCAAGAAACTTGACTCGAACGTGCACCTCCGAGGACGTTCTCTGTCACCAAACGGCCCGTCCGCAACCTCGTCATCTTCCATCTGAGCGAATAGCTCGCCGGCTATTGCCGGTTTCCGGCGTATCTTGGCTGTACCCCCCCTACGTCAATCCGGTGAAGCTGGGGTGCCGTTAAGGAACGTGGCACCAAGTGACAAGTAGGCCGAGTTCGGCCGGTCTCCGTCCTGGCCTGCCGGCCCCTCAGCTCGACTCGGCGTCGGAGTCGTCGATCTGGGCGACGGTGAGGGGGATGCGCTTGGTCATGTTGAGCTCGACTTCGCCGTAGGGCAGGACGTGCGCCCAGAACAGGGGCGTCAGGCCGCGAAGGTCCTCGGGGGTGAGGACGCCGGCCCATTCGGGTTCGGCGAGGACGTCTTGGATCATCAGGGTGTTGACGTAGACGAGCGCGGCTTGGAGGATGTGCACGGAGAGCATCCCGAGCTCCTGTTGCTCGCGGCGGTTGGTCGCGAACTCGCCGCTCTTGCCGTAGAAGATCACGCCGTTGACGCGGTTCCATGCTTCGATCAGGTTCAGGCCCTCTTCGATCTCGCGTTGCAGGTCGCGATCGCGTAGGTACCGCGCGACGAAGATCGTCTTTTGCACGCGGCCGAGCTCGAGCATCGCTTGGTAGACGGGGTGCGACGCGTTGCGGGTGAAGCGCCGCAGGATCGCCTCGGTCGACGCCGTGCCGACGCGGATCGCGGTCGCGTACTTGACGAGCATGTCGTAGTTCTGCTCGATCAGCTCCCAGCGGATCGGGCGCGTCATCGCTGGCGTGAGGGCCGGGTAGGCGTCGGGGTTCCCGCGGTCGGGCTGGTAGAGCTTGACCTTGTTGATCTGCTTGATCCTCGGGAGGAGGTCGAAGCCGAGCAGCAGCGCGATCGCGAACCCGATCTCGGTTTGGCCGTGCGAGTCGACGTAGTTGCCCTCGAGCGCCATCGTGGTGCCGTGACGGACGGCGCCCTCGATCATCGCAGCGACCTCGGAGGCGGCACAGCTGATCAGCTGGGTGTCGATGTCAGGAGTCGGCTGCACCGGGATCCGCCTGGACTACGGGTGGTGCAGTCGCCTGTTGACGGCGCCGTGAGCGGTCGCGAAGCGGTTTCTGTCAGAAGTCGTCTGCACTAGGCTCCACTCGTGCTCGATGACGGGTCTTCTCGTGATGATGATGCTGTGGCGTCAGATGACGCCCGGGTCGTTGAGCGTGGGCTGCTATCGATGTCGCCGGCGGCTTGGGATGAGGCTCGGCGTCGCGCGGCGGTGATCGGCCCGTTGGCGGCGGGGCCGGTATCGCAGAGCGCGGCGGATGCTGCTGGTGAGCGGCTCGGGTTGTCGAGGCGGCAGGTGTATGCGTTGGTCGCGCGGTGGAGGCAGGGATCGGGGCTGGTCACGGATCTCGCTGTTGGCCGGTCTGACGGCGGCCGCGGCGCTCCGCGGCTGCCGGACGAGGTCGAGGCGGTGATCGCCGAGGCGCTCCGTAAGCGGTATCTGGATCGGCAGCGGTTCAGTGTCGCTGCGGTGTGTGGTGATGTCGCTCGTGCTTGTATCTCTCAGGGGTTGGCGGTTCCGGCACGGAATACGGTCGCTCGGCGTGTCGCGGCGCTCGATCAGGCGAAGGTCGTCCAGGCTCGCGAAGGAATGGAGGCTGCCCGTCGGTTGCGGGGAGCGGGCGGGACGGCGCCGGAGGTTGCTGGGCCGTTGGAGGAGGTTCAGGTTGACCACACGGTGATCGACGTGATGCTCGTCGACGAGCGTGAGCGACTCCCGATCGGCCGTCCGTACTTGACGGTCGCGATCGACGTCTATAGCCGGTGCCTGCTCGGGATGGTGATCACGCTGGAGGCTCCCTCGGCCGTGTCGGTTGGCCTGTGCCTGGCGCATGTGTGCTGCGAGAAGCGGCCGTGGCTTGAGGCTCTCGGGCTCGATCTCGACTGGACGATGGGCGGCAAGCCCCGGCGGCTGTACGTCGATAACGCCGCGGAGTTCAAGAGCGAGGCGTTGCGTCGTGGCTGCGAGCAGCACGGGATCGTGCTCGCGTATCGCCCGCCGGGGCAGCCACATTACGGCGGGATCGTTGAGCGGGTGATCGGCACCGCGATGAGCAAGGTGCATGAGCTTCCCGGCACGACGTTCTCCAATGTCGCTGACCGCGGCTCCTATGACGCGGAGGGGAAGGCGGCGTTGACGATGCGGGAGCTGGAGCGGTGGTTGGCGCTGGCGGTCGCGACCTATCACGGCAGCGTCCATCGCGGCCTTCAGCAGACGCCGGCCGGGCGGTGGGCGCAGGGCGTCGCTGAGGTCGGGGTTCCGGCGCTGGTCGCGACGCCGACGGTGTTTCTCGTGGACTTCTTGCCGGTGATCCGTCGCACCCTGACGCGTACCGGGTTCGTGATCGACTACGTCCATTACTTCGCGAACGCCCTGAAGCCATGGATCGCCCGGCGGCGGGAGCTGGAGCGGTTCGTGATCCGCCGCGATCCGCGCGACATCAGCCGCATCTGGGTGCTGGATCCCGCCGGCGAGAGCTACCTACAGGTGCCATATCGCACCTTGTCGCATCCACCGGTGAGCGTCTGGGAGCATCGCGCCGCGGTCGCCCGGCTGCGCGAAGCGGGCCGCGCCCAGGTCGACGAGCACGCGCTGTTTCGGATGGTCGAGCAGATGCGCGCGATCACCGACACCGCGTCGAACACGACCCGCAGCGCCCGCCGGAACGCCGAGCGGCGGGCGGCGACCCCGGCACGATCGACGCAGGCGCCGCTCCCGCCGGCGTGCCCGGCGGATGGCGATGCGATTGCCGCCAGGCCGTTTGAGGTGATCGAGCAGTGGTAGGCGACACAGCCGGGCTGGGCGAGCTGTCGCATCTGCACGAGAGCGCCCGAGCGCTCGCGCGGCTGCCTGACAGCGACCGGCTGCGTCACGTGCGGGCGGAGCGGTGGATCGGCTACAGCCGCGCCAACGAAGCGCTCGCTCGGCTGCAGACGCTCGTGCAATGGCCCGACAGGCAGCGGATGCCGAATCTTCTGCTGATCGGACCGACGAACAACGGCAAGTCGATGATCATCGAGGCTCTCTTTCCGCAGGTCTGGCGGGCGATATCTCCCCCCCATCCTGGCTGGCTCAGGGGACGGGGTCGCTGTTGTAGGCGCTGGCGGGGACCCCGAGGAGCTCGAGCAGTTGGAGTTGCAGCGCGTT
>JBKQIR010000271.1:0-26561 GCA_052148275.1 Solirubrobacteraceae bacterium | reverse complement strand
CCCGTGGCCGCCGCGATCTCGCCGGCCGTCATCGCGCTGCCGTCTTTGAGCGCGGTGAGGATCGCGGTCTTGGTCACGCCCGGCGCGGTCCGTGCGGACCTAGGGGCAGCGGCTGAGATGGCGGGCGGCGGCGCTGTTGGTCGCGGCGGCACTGAGGCTTTGCGTGTCCGCGCAACCCGACGCACGCTCTTTGCGACGCTCTCGTCGGCGGCCGAGCCGGCCACAGGCGCTGGGCGACCAGAACGCTCCGGTTCGCGCTCGCGCGAGGTGAGCGCGGCCAGCGCGCGGCGGAGCTTGTCGATCTCGCCGTGCAGCTCGTCGAGGCGGGCTTGGATGTCGCGGTGTATCTGGTCGAGCATGGGGGAGAGTGGTCCTTGGGTGTGGGTGGGGCGGGTAGTGATCCTAGCCCGCACGTCCCATGCGTAAGCTTGTTTTGCGGGTGAGAGCGCGAGCGCGCTCGAGGCGAATGCCGGCCTTGCGGGGTCGGCAATGCGCGAGAAATCCTCGTTATGAGCCCCCGCCCGCCAGGTACCGTGCTCGCCGTTCGCGGCGCGGGCGAACGGAGCTCACGGTCCCGCCGCCGCCGGCGGCACCGCTCAGGGCTCGTCAGGGTCCGGGTGCTCCGCCGCCTCAAGGTCGGTGGTTGGTGTGGGTGAGCTCGAGGTGTCGTCGAGCGCGTCGGCGAGGCCCGCGGCGGCCTCGCTGAGCGAGCGCAGCGCCGCGAGCATCCCGGCGCGCCGCTCGCGGGCCTTGTCGGCGTGGAGCTTGCCGAGCTGGCGGTAGAGCTCTGCCCAGAGGCGGTCGGGCAGGCGCTCGTCGCCCGCCGCAGCGTCGGCGGTCTCGGCGGGCTCCCCGCGGAGCACTCGGATGCGAGCACTTCCGCACCGACCCTCGCACCTACCCGACCTCTACGCCTACCTCGAGCGGCTGCTCGAGACTCGCGAGCGGCTCCGCGCCGCGGTCCCACAGCTCGCGGAGTGGGCGCGCTCCAAAGCGATTCCCGTCGACGCGGAGATCCGCACCGTCCGCACCCTGATCCGCGCCGGCGAGGGCGCGCTCGAGGAACTCACCCCGGGCGAAGGCTGGGTCGGCGCGGGCTTAGAACGGCTTCGACGTGATCCCAAGCCGATCCCTTCCGACCCTTGCTAGAAAGCCCCACGAGCACTGCGAATTCGTTGGGATGGTGGCGGCTGGCTTCGATCGGCGGTGTTTGCGTGCGCGATCTCAGCGGCGAAGTGGTTGCTGACGAACGAGCGGTGAAGGCCAGCTCGTCGCGCGATCACGGCTGCCTTGAGGTCATCGTGCGGCCCTGGTCCTTGATCTGCGCGATCACCGCTCGGAAGCGCGCGAACTTCTCCTCGTTGATGGCCCGCTTGGCGTTCGTCATGTTCAACACGCGTCGTTCACGCCACGGTGCCCTTCACGGACGAGCGAGGGGGCGGCAGCGGCGTGAACGCCGGCGGTGCGAACGTCGGCTCGGGGTTGCGGACCGCGCCAACCTGCTCGGCCGCGACGCTGCCGTCCATCCGCGCCCGGGCCGCGAGCAGCACACCGAACAGCTCCAGCAGCTTGGACCGCCGAGCTGTTGCGCTACCTCGCGGCGACCGAGCTCGCGAACGGATTCTTCAACAGATTCTTGGTGATCGCCGTGCAGCGGTCAAAGCTGCTGCCGCTCGGCGGCCAGTTGTCGGGCAGCGATCTCGAACACGTCCGCGACAACGTCCGCACCGCTTTGCGCTGCTCACGCCGCGACGCCGCGGTGTCCTTCACCAGCGTCGCCCGCGAGCGCTGGATCGCCGCCTACCCCGAGCTCTCCGCCGAGCGACCCGGAATGCACGGCGCGGCAACCGCACGCGCTGAGGCGCACACCGCGCGACTCGCGCTGATCTATGCACTGCTCGACGCCAGCGAGCACATCGCGCTCGAGCACCTCGAGGCCGCGCTCGCCGTGTGGACCTACGCGCAGGCCAGCAGCGGCTGGATCTTCGGCGAAAGCGTCGGCGACCCGAGCGCCGATGACATCTGGACGCTGGCTAAAGACCGCCCCGGTGGCATTAGCCGCACCGAGGTGCGCGACCTGTTCAGCCGGAACAAGAAAGCGCGCGAGATCGACCGCGCCCTCGGCGCTCTCGGGGATGCCGGTCGTCTCAAGCGCCAAGCTCACACCGACGGCCGTGGGCGGGCCGCTGAGGTCTGGATTCCCAAAGTCCACTGAGGGCTGTCTCACAAGCGCCGGCGAGTTTGAGCGGTCCCGATACGCCGCGTATTGACCAACTCTCCATCAATGCGATGAAGCGGCGCCCGTTAGCGCGCTGCCGCCCGGCGGCGGTGCTCACGCGACCGCAGCAGCAGGATGTTGGCGAAGTCAGCAACGAGCGAGATAACCATCATCACGACACCAATCCCACTCACGATGCTCGAATGACCCGACACGACCAACGGGATGCAGAGGAGCAGCAAGCCAGCCCTGAACAAAGGCATCCCGAACCACCTCATCCACGGAAAGGCGTACCTTTGCCTGCCGAACAGCCATTTCCGCATTTCTGGCCGAACCTTACTCGCAGTCGGCCGCGGAGTTGGTATCGGAGATTGGCGATTCCGCGGCCAGGCACCCTGATCCACCCAAAGTCCCCACCCCCCCCTCACCAGTGACGTCGAGCCGTCGGCACGGCGCCCGAGCCAGCGCGCGTGGGTCCGCGACCAAAACCTGCAATGCCGCGTTGGCGCCAGCGCCCTCCTCCCCGAGACCACGCTCAACAAGATAGGACGACACCCGGGCCGAGTGGATGTCAACGCTTGTGACTTTTGCTGCGGATCGTCCCAGAGTCTTGGCGCGATGGGCTGCTCAGCTGTCGGCCTGAGGGGGGAGGATCCGATATCGGCCGCGGGTCGTTCGCTGGGGTTCGAGGCTGCACCGGACCGCTCGCGGGGCTGGTGAGCTGTGAGAATCCGAGGAGGCAGATGAGCGAACGTCTGACGGACCGCGCAGCTTGGCGACTTGAGATACGACTGTCGGGCGAGACGGCCTCAAGAACTCGTCGCCCAGCCCGTGCTCCGGCCGTCAAAGTACTCGCCGAGCTCCGACGCCGGTTGCCAGATGACGTCGCGATCGATAGGAACGCTGCCACTGTCGTCGTTCGCGCTTTCAAGAACGAGCAGATCGAGGATGCGCGCAGGCAGCTCGACGTGATCTTGCGTGAGATTGACGCTACAGCCAGCGTGAGGGTCGCTCACCGCGCCAAGAGAGACGGCGGGTGGACGCTGACGGAGCGTGGCTACCACGCACCCAGAACCAAGCACGCCGGCCGCCGCGGGGCCGACCCGGAGCCCGGGCGACGGCCGCTGCTGAGTCGCCGCGCGAAGGTGAGATGGGTCGCTGGGTTTTCGGTGGCTGCCGTCGCGGGCGCGTCGTACTACGCCCTGTGGCCCGGCGTCGCCTCATACCAGATTGGGTTCACTTTGACGTTGCCACTGATCGTCGTCGTGCTCTTCTGGCTTCACCGCCGGCTGCCCAGCCGCCTTCAATGGGCGCTCGCGATCACACTCGCCGTGATCGGGCCAACGGCATATCTCATCTATGGCGGGTCGCAATGGTGGGCTTGGAGCCAGGTCGCGGTTCTTCCATTTGTCTTTCTCCTGATCGGATGGGCATATTCCCGCAACCCCGCCGGATTTCGACGCGGACCGTGGTACGGCGGCATCCAGGATCGACCCTGGGGACCGCCGTAACCCGGGGATGTGCTCACCAGCGACGCCGAGCCATTGGCACAGCGCCGAGCCAGCGCGCCTGGCGCAGATAGTCCGCGATCAACGCCTGCAATGCCGCGTTGGCGCCGGCGCCTCCTCCTCAAGCCCGCTCGACGAGATAGGCACGTCCGCCCGGGAGCGAGGGGACGTCAGTCACCCTCACGACCCCGAATACGCTGACCATACAGCAGTCGTTCGCCCTCCGCTAAACGCATACCGAGCCAACTCGACTCTGGCGCCCGTGCGGCCACCCGGGCGCGCCGAAACGTCAGCTGCCGCCGCCGGCTCGCCGTCGCCGTTCGGTCGTTTCGGTCGTGCGGCGTTCGGTCGTGCGTCCTCCTCGACGGACCCACGAGGACGACATCCGCCGTCCTCGCTATCGCTCGACGGCGGCTCGAGAACGACAGGTTGATCCGGCAGAAAACGCACTGAGCCGTTGATCCTCTGGCCAAACAGGACTCGTTCGCCATCGGCGGGGGTGCTGTAGCGCCCGAGCTCGCGGCGCTCCCCCACGGTCGGGCAGCACGCGCGGCTGGTGGTGGTCGGGCTGGCGGTGGTCATGAGCGCTGGCTCCAGGTAGCGGTAGCTGGCAACGTGCCGATATTCGAAACCGCGGAATTAGCTGCTGCGGCTCGTGGGGTGTGGTGATGGACATGTGCCCGAGGTGCAGGCGTCTGACGGGCCGGAACCCGACCGGAGGGAGGGCGCGTGAGCGAGCCCGAAGGGCTTGTAGGCCCTAGTCGGCGCCGGCAACCGTGGGGGCGCAGTCGAGCCTCCACACGCCCTGAGATGACGGGGGCTTGTGCGTTCAGAGGTGTGGTCTGGGTGTGGCCGCGTTGGGCAGCGGAGCCCGGAGGGCGGAGCTTCCCGACGCGGCCGCGCGCGGCCCGCGCGGGGGTCCGTTGAGAGTTCGTGCGAAAGATCGTCGTTCTGAGGGCACTGCGCGGCCGCCTGCACCGGCACCGGTATCGCTGGAAGCTCCGTGTTGACCTGCGCTCTGGCTCGTCGTCTGATCTCCGGGATCTTCAGTCGTCGCTTCCACTGCGACGCGGAGCAGTACTCGGAGCGGCGAAAAGTTTTGGTCGGAAACTGGGGTAGGGGCCGTGGGTGGGCACGATAAGTCGTCAGCGTACGCAAATGATTGGCGTATGCTGTGGATATGGCGCGCGATGCGATCTTCTATCTGCCGAGCGGCGGCGAGGCTCCGGCGCCCGGGGCCCCCGGGCGCTTGTTGATTGATGGTGTCGAGGCGGTCGAGGTCGTCGGCGACGGCGGTGGTCCGGCGCGGAGTGGACTGACTCGTGCACTGGAGTTGATCGCCGCCGGCGTGGCCGGGGTTCTGGTCGTGGCTCAGCTCCGGGACGCCGCGAGCTCGCTCGCGGAGTTGGTCGGGCTGCTCGCGTGGCTCGCGGAGGCATGTGCGGACCTGATCGCGGTGGACGTGGGGTTCGATTCGGGCGAGGCCGGTGCGCGGCAGGCGGTCGCGTTGTTGCGCGAGGTCGAGCGCTGGGATCGCGAGCCTCACCCCGCTCGGCGCCCACGTGGCCGTCCGGGTCTCTCGTCGGTGGATCCGGAGCTCGTACAGCGGCTGGCGCTCCTGCGCGGGCGCGGGCTCAGCCTGCAGGCGATCGCCGACGCTCTGAACGCCGATGGAGTGCCCACGCCTCGCGGCGGCGCCGAGTGGAGGCCCTCGAGCGTTCAGGCAGCTCTGGGCTACCGCCGCCCGCGCCCGCCCGTTCCCGGCGCGCCGCCGGTACCTCCGCCGCGTCCGCCGGGCGACGGCGCGCCGCCTGGGCCCGGCCCCGACGGTCACGCCCCGCGCCACGGTATCGATGCGCGCCACGACCCTCCGGCGCCGCAACCCCCTTCGCGCCCGGGCACGCATCCATGAGCGGTGTGATCGAGCACTACCGCCGGTTCGAAGAGGAGTGTGGGCGTGACTGACGGTCTCGCGCTCGCAGTCGCGCTGGTTGTGCTGGCGGCGACGCTCGCGGTCGCGGTGGCACGGCCGCCGTACCTCTCAGAGGCGCTCGCCGCCGCCGGCGGTGGCGTGCTGCTCGTGATCGTCGGCGCGATCGGGCTCAAAGGGGCGGGTGACGCGCTTCGGGATCTGGGACCGACGGTTGGTTTCTTGGCGGCGATGCTGCTGATCGCCGACGGCTGCCGGCGCGAGGGGCTGTTTGACGCGATGGGCGCGGTGATGGCCCGCGGCTCGCGGGGAAGCCCACAGCGGCTGCTCGCGTTCGTGTTCGTGATCGCGGCGACGATCACGGCGGTACTCAGCCTCGACGCCACGATCGTGCTGCTCACACCTGTCGTGTTCGCGACGGCAGCACGGATGCGCACCAGCGCCAAGCCACAGGTCTACGCGTGCGCGCACCTGGCCAACTCGGCGTCGCTGCTCTTGCCGGTGTCCAATCTCACCAACCTGCTGGCGTTTCACGCCAGCCACCTGTCGTTTTTGCGGTTTGCTGCGTTGATGGTGCTGCCGACGATCGCGGCGATCGGCGTCGAGTGGGTCGTGTTCAGGCGCTTCTTCGCGGTCGACCTCACACGCCCGCGCCACGCCGGCGCGCGGCCGGCGCGCCCGGCGCTACCGCGCTTTGCGGTCGCGGTGCTGGCGTTCACGCTGGCGGGGTTCGCGCTCAGCTCGGTGCTGGGGATCGAGCCGGTGTGGTTCGCCGCCGCGGGCGCCGCGGCGATCAGCATCCCGGCGCTCGCCCGCAAAACGCTGGCGCCGGTGGCGCTCGCGCGCTCAGCGGAGCCCGGGTTTCTGATCTTCGTCCTGGGGCTCGGGGTGATCGTCCAGGCGGCCAGCACCAACGGCCTGGACAGCGCCGTGCGCGCCGTGCTCCCGACGGGCGGCTCGCTGGGTGACCTGCTCGCGATCGCCGCGCTCAGCGCGATCTTCGCGAACCTCGTCAACAACCTGCCGGCGACACTGATGCTCGTGCCCGTCGCAGCGGTAGCCGCGGGTCCCGGACCGGTCCTCGCGACGCTGATCGGCGTCAACGTCGGCCCCAACCTCACCTATGTCGGATCGCTGGCGACATTGCTATGGCGACGCGTCCTGCGCGCCGAGGACACCGACGTCGAGCTCGGCGAGTTCCTTCGCCTCGGCGCGCTGACCGTGCCGGCAGCGCTGATCGCGGCGACCGTGCTCCTATGGTTAGCTCTGAAGGTCTAAAGCGATATGCGCGCGCTCGTCTGGATCATCGAGGACACCTGGCAGGCCACCGTCGCCGACGCCGGACAGTTTTTGCCCAGCGACGCCGATATCACGCTGCTGCACGTCGCGAGCACCGAACCCGAAACGCTCGCCCGCGCGGCCCGCCGCGGCCTGCTCGGGCGACACCCACCCGCACCCACGGCACCCGAGGCGCTGCGGGAGATCTCACAGCAGGCCGCCAACGAGCTGCTCGCCGAAGCGCAGACGCGCCTGGGGCGCCCAGCCACAGTCCAGGCCCGCCGCGGGCGGGTCGAACGCGAGGTCGTGACCGCCGCCGAGGGCATGGACATCCTCCTCCTGGCCCGCGACGGAGACCGCGAAAGGCTCGGACCGCGCAGCCTCGGCCCCGCGACGCGCTTCGTCATCGACCACGCCCCCTGCCGAGTACTACTCATCTGGCCCGACACCACGCCCGAACTGACCACGATCCCACCCCCACCACCCGGGGCCCGTCCGCCAGACTCGCCGCCCCGCTAAGGGCGCGTGAGATCAGCACGTTCGGTGCGCGACGTACTCGGCGTAGGTGGCGCCAGCGACGCGGGCCCACTCGGCGGCGCGGGCCTGGTGGATGCCGATCCGTTGCGCCAGGATCGGGGCTGGCAGCCGCGCTGCAAGCGCGACCATCGCGGCGTGCCGGCCAGGGAGGCTGTGGTCGATACCGTGGCGCTTGAGACGTGCCCGTAGGTGCTCGGAGCTGATGTGTGTGCCGGCGTGACGTCCTGGCAGCAGCCATCCCTCGCCGCCGGTGCCCTGGAGACGCTGGTAGCGCAGCGCGAGCGCGATCGATCCGAGCGGCTCGGGGAGCGGCACCGCGCCGCGTCCAAGCGTGATCGCGGTGAGTCCGTCTGCCCGGGGCTCCACATCGCTCGTCTTGAGCGCCGCGATCTTGGTGAGGGGTTGGGCGTAGAGAAGCACCAGGCAACCCGCGAGCCGGTCGCGCGTATCGAGCTCGCGGTCGTTCAGCAGCCGGCGCAACAGATCGAAGCGCGCGTCGTCGCTCAGCGCCGGGCGTGTCGGGAGCCGGTCATCCCAGGCGACCTCGAGCGCTGCCGTGACGCCTGCGCGGGCGAGCCAGGCCAGAAACAACCGCACGCGCCGACGGGTCGTGGCCCCGTGCGCGACCCACTGATCAACGAGATCCTGGTGCAGATCGCAGAGCTCGAGTTGCTGCTCGTGCAGCCGACAGACGAGCTTGATCGCTTCGCTCAGAAGCGACCGGGCGTACTTTCGCGATGCTTGGCTCGCTTCGCCGTGGCGGCGCACGGTCCGCGCGAGCTGGTGCGCGACCTGCCAAGTCGCGTTGGCGCGGACGTGCACACGGGTTAGGGCCAGGCGCGATCTGCAGCACAGCCTGCTGCTGCCAGATCGCGAAGCTCGCGCTGGCCTCATCGCGCACCTCCAGCACGCCGCTGTCAACCAGCGCCGCGCGCAGGAACGCGACCGCGTTCGGCGCCAGGTGCACAGCGTCGTCGAGGCCTTGGTGGGTGATCGGGATCTCGCCCGCGAGCAGCTTGCGGGTCGTCGCGAACCCGCGCGTGTAGAACCAGCGCAGCGTCGAGCGGGGGTTCTCCGACGCGGCCAGCGTGCGCAGGAACGGCGCGAGCACGGCCGCGGCAGTCGGGTCGGCGCCGGCGGCGAGCTCGGTGACCCGCTCACGCAGCTGACAGGCGGCGCACAGACCTTTGGTCAACGCCTCGGACGCGCCGCACTGGTGGCACGCGCCGATCGTGCCGCCGCGTTTGATGTCGCACGCGCGGCAGATCACCCCGCCCTCGACCCGGCGGTGGACGGGACGCCGCTGCCCGCAGTCAAGACAGAGCGGCGCGCGACGGATCCTCGTGCAGTAAGGGCACAACGGCTCAGCGCCACCGGCGTGGTAGCACGGTCGCTCCCGCCCGCAACCCGCGCACACTGCGACCGGGAGCCGCTAGCAACAGACCCCGATCGCGGGCGCCGACGCGGTCGCTTTGCGCGCGATCCTCCGCTCGCGACCGCAAACACCGCAGGTCCCCAGCGGCCGCGGCGCGCAGCCCGAGCACATGTCCGGCCGGCCATCGCGCGCTCGGAGCTCGATCCTCGCGATCCGCCCACAGACCCTGCACTCACGGTGCCGAACCGGCTTCCCCGTGGCGGTCACGGTCCGCTGCTGGGACGCTTGAGCCTGACCTGCTTGGGCTTCAGGTCGCTGCGGATCGTCCGGGCCGCTCACCGACTCCTTCTTGTCCATCGCCGCGGCGACGTCGGTGCGCCGCACGAGTTCCCTGGGCTCGCAGTCAAGGATCTCGCAGAGCACCATCAACAGCCGCAGATTCAGCCGCTCCGGGCGGCCCGTGACCAGCCGCCAGACCTGCGAGTCCGACAGGCGGATCCTGTGCTCGGCGAGCTTGGGGGCGAGATCAATCGCCTTGAACATGCCGTGCTCGGCCATCAACACCCGCAGCCGCCACTCATAGCCGATCGCCATCGGCACCTCCATCGCGTAGACGCGATAGCTGCTCGTCGATCGCGGCGCGGACCATCCGATCCTTGTAGTCATCGCCGACCGACATGTAGATCGCGGTCGTCGCGGCGTGGCTGTGACCGACCTGGTCCTGGATGAACTTCGACGCCCACCCCTGCTCCGCCAGATGCGTCACGTAGCTGTGGCGCAGGCAATGTGGCGTCAGCATCTCGTCCAGGCCGGCCTCGACACGGATCTACGCAAAGCGCTCATCGATATACGCCGGAGAGATCCGGGTCCCGCGCTCGGTCAAGAACAACGCGGGGTGCGCCAGGCAGCCGAACGACGGGCGGATCTCGACCAAATACTGCTCCACAACCTCGATCGCCCAGTCAAACACCGTCAACACGGTGCGGCGCTGCGGCCCGCCGCCACGCTTGGCCTTACCCCACCGCACATGCACCTGCCCGCAGCCGCGGAACTCGGGCAGGCTCGGGTGCGGGCGGAAATCGACGACGTCGAGCATCGCGACCTCGGTTCGGCGCGAACCCCCACCCGAACTTGACCTTGAACAGCGCCTGATCGCGCCACGCCTCCAGTGACCCCTTGCGGCCCGCGCGCGGCAGGTCTCGATCCGCGCCTCGCACGCCGCGAAGAACGCCTCCAGCTCCGCGAACATCAACGGCCGCCGGCGCGGGTCGCCCTCGAACTCATCCAGGTGCGCGACCTGGTTGAGTTCGCCGAACAGCTGCCCCGGGGCTGCGGCCGAACTCGCGCTCGCAGATCGCCGACCACGGGTAGCGCTGGTCGCACAGATACTCCGAGAAGCCCTTGAGCCGTAGCTGGTAAGCGCGCAGGGTCGAGCGCGCCAGGCGCTGCGGGCGGACCAGCAGATCCTCGAAGTACTCATCAACATCCGACACGCGCCACTCCCACGACCAGCACTCAACATGCGCGATGAACCGCCTAACGCCGGCCTCGTTCGCGCGGATCGTCTTGGCCTTCAAATACCGGGCGGTCTGCTGACTGCCCCAGCCCGACAGCATCGCCTCAAACAGGAACATGCGGCGACCGTCGATCAACGGGCCGTGCAGGGCGTCCCCGGTCCACAACTCGTTGCGCGACTCCGCCTCGAACCGTCTGAGCGCACGCGCGATCTGGCTTCCCTTCCGCGGCAGTCCTGCCGTCGCCAAGTGACGCTGGATCGTTCGCGCCGACGGCGCCGCGCCCGCGGCCTCCACGATGATCCTGTGGATCTGCGCCGCCGTGCGGGCCGGCTGCTCACGCCGCAACGCGACCGCGAGCTCCAACAGCCGCTCAGGCGTGGCGTTCGCGACCCGCCGCGGTGTCGGGACCAGCCCGTCGAACCCGCCCTCGCGATACGCGCGGATCCAGCGATCCAGCGTGTTGCGAGCCACACGAACCCATCGTCCGTCCGGGGTCAGATGCTCACGCTCAGCCAACGCGCGGACCAGCCGTCCGCGCTCCCGCGCCGACAACGAGACGTCGGTCGCCTCGCCGACGATCTGCCAGCGGAACAACCCGATCTCCTGCGCCCTGTCCACCCAGTCACCTCCTGGCCGCTCTTCGAGAACCGAGCGGCCAGGATCGCGGTCACTCAGGCACAGGCCAAGGCGTGCTCGTGTTGATCTCCAACAGCCCGCCCGCGGTCAGCGCGGACGCCCACGACCACGGTCCCCGGCGGCCCAACCGCAGCGACGTCACCCTGGTGCACATGCCGATCGCTTCGATGGCGTCAGCGACCAGCGACCCCTGCCCGACCGGCGGATCAAGCGAGCTGTCCAGCACCCGCGCCCACCGCAGAAAATGCGCGCCGATCAGCTCGGCCCGCGAACCGAACCGCCGCCGCCAATCACGCACCGTCTCACCAGGCACCCCGAGCCGCTCCCCGGCACGCCGATACCCCTCCCGGCCCACCGACAACAGCGCCGCGCCGATCACCTCCGCGACGTACCGCCGGCGCGCCAGACAGACATCCGGCAGCAGCACGTGCGTCGTCCGGCACGACCGCTCACGACAACGACCGCGACGCGGCCGCCACCGACGCACCCCCAGACTGGTCCGGACCTCCCGCAACCGTGAGCAACCCCAACCTCCCAACACCCCCGCCAGACAGCGCGGGCAGACCAACCGGCCGGCAGCGAGATCCGCCTCGACCACAGCACGGTCGTCTGAGACGATGAGCGTGACGTCCTCCAACGGCGTCACGGGCTCCCTCACCTCACCGCGTCAAGGTTTCGGCGAGGGAGCCCTCAATCAACAGGATCACCACCATCCTGTCGTCGGCCGCCTCGCCCGCGCCAGCCCATCACCACCCAGCGTGTCGCCGACGACCCCCGCCGTCACCACCGAGCGTGTCGCTCAACACTCCCGAGCGACGAGCTACCTTGTGACTCGGTAGGTCAGATGGGTCACGTCCGGGGCGTCGACGACCTGCAGTAGGTCGAGCTTGAGGTCGTTGGGACCCAGACCTTCCAGGAGACGGACGCCGCGCCCTAGCACAACCGGCACGACGCTGATGACGAGCTTGTCAAGCAGCCGGGCGCGGATGGCCTGCTGGACGATGCTTGCCCCCATCAGATGTACGTTCTTGCCGTCAGCGGCTGCCTGCGCCAGCTTGACCGCGGCCTCAACGCCGTCGGTAACGAACGTATCCGGCGGGTCACCCGCTGGCACCACTTCAGGCACCCGGTGAGTGACGACAAACAGGGGCAGTCCGGGGATCGCGCCTCGCCCTCCCCAAGCCCCGGATACCTCGTAAGTGCGGCGGCCCGCGATGACTGCGCCCGTGCCTCCGACGCCCTCGTCGAAGAATTCCGCGCTCGGCGCGGACATCATGAAGCGGGGGTCGATGCGGCTGGGGGTCTTCCCCTTAAGACCGCCGCAAGCCGCCGGACTCATCGCCGGCCGTTGAACGCTAGCGCGACCAGCCGCGAATCCACGACCCCCCCGCAAAACACCTGCACGTGTATTCAGACGGCCTCATGCCGTGCATGGTGTCCTCCCCGCCTCGCGCGGAACGCATTTCGTAGAATCCTCGCGTGGGTTTGCGGAAGCGAGCGGTCGCCTGGGTAAAGGATGATCCCTTCGGCGTCGAGTTCGCCGAGATCGACCTGGCAACGAACCACCTCAGCGCGCGCGGAGTCGCCATAGCCGGCGGGCCGATTGCGTACCGACTCGACTACACGCTCGAGACCGCAGCAGACTTCGTTACGTCGCGTCTGCACGTCGTCAGCCGCGGCCAGGGCTGGCGCCGAACGATCGAACTCCAGCGCGACGGGCAAGGGACCTGGACGCTCCGGACCGAGGAGGAAGGTCCGGTCGATCTACCCGCGCCTGGCGGCGATCCAGGCGGGTTCGCCGACGCAATGGACTGCGATCTTGGCCTCTCTCCCGTGACCAATCTGATGCCCGTGCTCCGCCACGGTTTGCTCTCCGGCGGCGACCCGTTCCAGCTCACGACAGCTTGGGTCTCGGTGCCCGACCTCAGCGTGCAGGCAGACGGCCAGCGCTACGACTTCGTCAGCGCCGATCAGGATCAGCGGGTGATCCACTACGAGGCAACCGACGGCAGCTTCGCGGCGAACATCAGAGTCGACCGGGATGGGATTGTCATCGACTACCCCGGCATCGCTCGCCGACTCTGATCAAGCACAGGAACCCAGCCTGTGGGTAGGGAGTGGGCGAGACCTGCATCGGATGCCACGAGTGCGCGTAACCGCTCGAAGTCACGCACCCGGTCTTGCGCGGAGAGGGGGCGCTCGCGTATCTCCCGGCCGAGCTTCACCGCCAGACGTGAGCTTGGCGACGAGCAGGCGCGTCGCGACGCGCGAGTCGAGACCCCCATTGCGGCTCGCGCGGGCATGAGAGGTCGGCGGCTTCGTGACTGCCTGCGTCCGGGACCAGCGGCGGGCGGGGTCGCGGTCGACATCGCCGGCGTGATCGATTCGGACCCGCGGCGGAGCAGAGCTGGCGTGCGCTAGAGCCACACCCGCCCGAGGGAGCCGTGGTACGCCCGGACCCGCTTTGACCTCAGGACGTGGCTTGGAGCGCAGCAAAGGGCGCTCTCAGCTTCGCGCGGAAAGCGAGCACGAGCGACCGCAGTCCGACCTGAACGTTGCCTTGAGCGTTCCGTCCAGCCTTTCCCGAATGAGAGGCGCGGGTCGCGGGCGCCCCGCGGCCGGTGGGGCCCGCCGCTATGCGGTCTCGCTAGTCCTCGTTGGGTTGGGTGGATCGCCGATGGCGTTTTCGATGCGCTTGGCGTGGCGGTCGATCAGCTCCGCGCGGGCTTCGATGATCTCGATGTCGGCGTCGTCTTGGCTCCAGGAGGTCAGGTAGGGGATCGAGTACCCGGAGGTGTCGATCCCGAGGCCGCCGACCACACTGAATGCGACCGACTCGACGATCAGCTCTTCTTCTGCATAGCTGAGCTCGCGTTCCTCGGTTTGGCTCGCGTGCCGGAGCAGCGCGTGCGAGAGCTCGTGCACGAGCGTCTTGACCTGGTGGTTGACGGCGTTGGCACGGTTGATCGAGATCTGCTTGGTGCTCGGTGTGAAGGAGCCGCCACGGCCAGCGGGATGATCCTCGTAGATCAGCGTGCAGCCGAGCTCGGCGACCAGGGCGGTGAGCGCCGGGAACGTCCAGCCGAGCGTGTCGCCGTCGGGCTCGGCGATCGGTGGATCCAGCGTCGCGGGCTCGGCCGGTGCCGGTAGTGGCTCGACCTGGCTGCGGTCCCAGACCGGCCCGAGACGGAACCAGGTCCGCGGCCGGTCGCCCGGATCCGCACCGGCAGCCTGCCACGCAGCGAGCTGTTGCTTGCTCGGGGGGACCGGCATCCAGATGCGGATGACGGCCCGTTCGCCGCGGCGAACCGAGTACCCAAGTTTGAGCCAGGCTTTGAACCCGGCGACTCGTGTCGCGTCGGGCATCGCGATTGCGATGAGCAGTTGGTTGGTCAGCGAGTACTCGCGGAAATGGCGGCGCAAACGCAGCCACTGCTGCCAGCCGTCACTCGCGCGCAGCGCTTCCACCGCCTCACGTGTTTGCTGTCGGTCGGCTTCGCGCCGGGCTTGGCGCTCCTGCTCGGTCAGTGTCGCTGTCGGCATGGGGTCCTCCGATCGTTCGGGGTCCCGCCGGCTGCGGGACCGATCCCCGAAACGGCCAGCACGGCACGGATGCCGTTGCCACAGTGGCCCGGGTCGGTCACGCAGCCGCGTCAGCCCTCGACGCGACAGGCGTTAGGTACGGCGCGCGACGTAGCGCGCGTAGTCGACCTTCAGATCGCCGCTGGCGTTGCAGACCGTATGCGCGTCGAAGCCGAGCAGGTCCGCGAGAACCGGAGCCGGGATCCGGTGAGCAAGCGCCGCCAACGCGCTCGGGCGGGTCCGAGCGACCGGAAGCCCGAGGCCACGTAGGCGTCGGGCGAGATGCGCCGGGTGGGTCGGTTGTCCCGCCTTCTGGCCGGGGAACAGCCAGCCGTCGTCGCTTGTGACCGCCATCATTAACTCGGTGACACCACGGAGCTGGGCAGGTAGGGCGGCCATGTCGCGACCGAGACGGATCTGCGCCGCCGCTTCGGTGAGCTGCAGATCCGTGCGGGTGAGACGGACGATCCTTGCGACGGGCTGGGCGTAGAGCGCGACCAGGCAGCCAGCCAGACGCAACCGCGAGTCGACCGCATCGTCGTGCAGCAGTGTGTGTAGAGCCACGAGCCGTTGCTCGTCATCGAGAGCGATCACGCGCGTGCTGGCACGGCTCGTCGGGATCCGCAGGCCGCGGTGATTATTGCGTTCAAGCCAAGCGACGAACGGCCGGACCGTGCGACCGCGGGCCGCAGGTCCGTCGGCCAGCCACGCGTCCAAGAGCGGCTGGTCGAGGTCGTCCAGCCCGAGCTGCCGAGCGTCCAGCCACTTGGTCAGTTCGACCGCGGCGGTGACCCAGTGCTTGGGCATCGTCGTGGCCAGCGGGTCCGGGCGGGGCGTGCGAGCTCGACGGCCCGCGAGTTCGCGGGCGACCTTCCAGTTCGCGAACGCTCGCACGCTCGTCGCGTCCGGCCCTGGATCGAGCGCAGCGAGCCGGTCAGCGGTCCAGTGGCTCATCGTCGCCAACACCTCGTCGCGGCGCTCAAGAACGCCGGTGTGTGCCAGCGCCGCCCGGAGATCCTCCGTGCTCTTGCCACGGGTCAACGCATCGAGCGCGCCGTGCGAGAGCTCAAGGCTGCCGGCGGCAATGTCGGCCAGCGTGCGCCCACCGGGCTTCGCCAGCCACTGCAACACCGACAGCGGACTTGATGAGCTCTCAAGCGCCGCCAGGTGCGGCTCGAGCCGCGCGATCACCCCAGCCGGCGCGTCGGCGCGCCAGCGCTCAAGCCGGGCATGCACCGAGCAAGCGGGACACCGGCCACGGTCATATGTGACGTCCTCGATCCCACAATCAGTGCAGACCCGCGCCTGCACGATCCCGGCGCAGTCGCCGCAGAGGACCTCGGTGCCGGTGTGCAGTGCGGGCCGTCGCTGCTGACCACAGCGCTCGCAGGTCGCCTTGGCGCGCAAGCGTCGCCACTCACAGCCGCCGCACAACGGGCCGATCGCGCTCGCGGCCTTGACCGGCCGCTGCTCGCCGCACACCACGCAACGGTCGACCCGACGCGGCTTGCACGACCAGCACACCGGCGAAGCGGTGCTGGCGTAGGAACACGGCTTCTCGCGACCGCAGACGCTGCACCGCGCGATCGGTGGTCGATAGCAGCGGGTGCACAGATCGGGGAGACCGTCGCGGCCGCGCCGCTGGATCGCAGCGAGCTCGCCGCAGCCGCCGCAGATCCGGCGCGGCGTCTTTGAGTAACAAACGAAGCACAGGTCCTCGGTGCCGTCAGCGCCCTCACGCACCGCGATCGGCTTCAGTCGCCCGCAGCGCCCGCACGCGCGGACTGGACGGCGGGCACGTTCGGCGCAGGCGCCGCACAGCTTCGGTCCACCCCGGGCGCCGGTGCGGGCAAGCCGGCCGCTGCGACCACACTCCTCGCACGTCCCCGCCGGGCGGGCGTGCGAATAGCAGCGCTGACAGATCATCTTTTCGCGGTCGGCAGGGTCGCGGCCCTGCG
The DNA here is from genome assembly GCA_052148275.1 of Solirubrobacteraceae bacterium. Lineage (GTDB taxonomy): Bacteria > Actinomycetota > Thermoleophilia > Solirubrobacterales > Solirubrobacteraceae > Palsa-465. Next base: position 10,022 of record JBKQIR010000271.1, on the reverse strand, counting down.
ACGGACGCGACTCGCCGCAACGGCCGCACACCCGCCAGCTGCGCTGATCGCGCTTCCAACACGCCTGACACATGTCCGGGTCGCCATCGACCGCAGCCCGCTTGATCCTGCGGACCCGTCCGCAGACCCCACACAGACGCACGGAGGGCGACGTCGTTGATCGCCGTGATGTCGTCGTCACGCTCAGCAGCCCGAAACGCCACGCTGGCCAACCGAGATCTCGGCCACGCTCACGCGCCGTCGGGGCGGCTCACGCGAGCCGGCTTCGGCACCACGTCCGCGCCAGCGGCGCGGCCACCCGCGGCGCGCTTCTTGACTGGGACCGCGTGCACACGTTCGATCAGATCATCGGGCTTGCAGTCGAGGATCTCGCACAGCACAACCAGCAGACGCAGGTTCAACCGCTCCGGGCGGCCGGTGATCAACCGCCACACCTGCGAGTCCGACAACTTGATCCCGTGCGCCGCCAGCAACGGCGCCAGATCAGCCGTCGTGAACAGGCCACGCAACGCCATCAGCTCCCGCAGCCGCCAGCGGTAATCCAAATTTCCGGTCACAACCCCGCCATCGCAGCCAACTGCGTGTCCAGGCCCGCCGCCAACGCGCGCTGCTTGTAGTCCGAGCTCACGCCCGTGTAAAGCGCGGTGGTCGACATGTACCGATGGCCGACCTGCTCCTTCACGAACAACGCATCAAAACCCTCCTCATGTAGATGCGTGACATAGCTGTGGCGCAGGGCGTGAGGGGTGTGCACCGGATCCATCCCGAGTTCGTCGCGGAGCTCAGCAAAGCGCTCGTCGACGTGGCGACCCGAGATTCGGCCGCCGCGCTCGGTCAGCCATAACGCTGGATGCTCGTCAAACCCGAACAGTGGGCGGATCTCGCGGACGTACTGCTCGAGCACCCCGGCCGCCCACGGCCACGCCGTCAACACATCCCGGCGCTTCGGAGCGCTTCCCCGCGACCCCTTCCCATGACGGACACGAACGATCCCGCAGCCACCGAAACGCGGCTGCTGCGGGTTGGCGAGCAGGTCGCACACATCCAAGCCGATCAACTCGGTGCGGCGCAGCCCCCACCCGTAGCAAACCTTGAACATCGCACCGTCACGCAGCGCCGCAAGGCTCCCCTTGCGCTTAAGCGCCCGCCGCCCCGCGACCCTGCGATCGCACCGGTCAAACAACGCCTGCAGCTCATCACGAGTCAACGGTCGCCGGCCAGGATCGCTCTCGTGCTCGCCGACGTGAACGATCGCGTTGCGTGGATCGAGCAGCTGCACCAGCGTCCGGTCAAAGCACCCGGTGCACACCAGTCGCCACGGGTATCGCTCATCGACCAGGTAGTCCAAGAACCCGCGCAGCTGCGACTGGTAGTTCCGCAGCGTCGCCGGCCGGCGGTGATGAGGCGCGGACGCCAGATCGGAGATGAAGTCCTCCAAGTCGCTGGCGGCCCACTCCCACGGCCAGCGATCAGCGCTGACCCGAACGCGACGCACCAACCGCACCCCGGCAACGATCGTCGCCGAGCGCAACATGCGGCTGCGCTGCTGACGCTCCCACCCATCAAGCATCGCCGCGAATACCGCGTCCTCCAAACGCAGCGGCCGGACCCCCTCGCCGAACAGCCGATCCATCGCCGCCTCCAACGCGCCTGGCGGTTCGCTCCGCGCCGCGGCAGTCTCAATCTGGGCTCGCATCTGATGCAACCATGACGCATGAGATGCGAACGACCAAACGCCCGAAGCCATTCACCCCGCAAACAGCGGGCGAATCGCCGCCGCCGTCAACCTCCCCCCGCGCTCAGGCCCCGCCTGCAAGTACGCTCGTAGCGACCGGGCACGATCGCATCCGATGCAATATTGCCCGCTTGGCGATGATCGCGATCGCGCGCTCGCCCTTGTTCACGCAGTACCCGAGTGCTAGCCATGCCTTGAACCCGGCGACGAACGTCGCGTCCGGTCGCGCGAGCGCGACCGGAGTAGCTGGTTGGACAGCGACAGCCGTGCCAGCCCGTGACGAGACCGGATGCGCACCCACCGCTGCCACCCTTCCGAGCTGAGCAGCTGCTCGGCTGATCGCTGCAGCCGTTCGCGGTCCGCGCGATGGCGCTCGTCGCGCTCCTCATCTGTCAAGCGACGGCGTGAGTTGGTGGCCATGGCGGCGTTCCTTTCGCGGGGGCCCGCCCGCTGCGGGCCTGTGCCGTCCCAACCGCGCCCCGTCAGGGGTGCGAAAATTCAGACGGTCAGGCCCCGTTGCGGTCGGTCCTTCGCGATCGCCGGTGCGACCCCCCCAGCGACGCTGCCTCTACGCTGCGCGCGTGCCTTGGGAATGGCCAGTCGGTGCGCTGTGCGCGTTCTTGCTCGCGCTCGTCACGACACCCGCCGGGGTGTCCGGCGCGGTGCTGCTCCTCCCGATCCAGCTCAGCGTTCTGCACGTCCCCAGCCCGGCCGTCACCCCGACCAACCTGCTGTTCAACGTCGCGTCGATCCCCGGCGGGCTGCTGCGCTTCTGGCACGAACGACGGCTGCTCAACACTCTCACTTGGCTGCTCGTCGCCGGAACGCTTCCCGGCGTGATCGCGGGCGCGATCATCCGCGTGCAGCTGCTCTCCAGCAGCCGCACATTCATGTTCGTGGCTGCCGGTGTGCTGCTGCCACTCGGGTTGTGGCTGGCGCTCGGCAGCCAACGCCTCCCTCCGGCCCGGCCGGCACCCACACGGCGATCACGAGGCTGGATCTGGGCGCTGTCGCTGCTCGTCGGGACCGTGGGCGGGATTTACGGCATCGGCGGCGGGTCGATTCTCGCGCCGATCCTGATGGCGCTCGGCTACTCGGCCTACGAAGTCGCGCCGGCGACGCTCGCCGCCACGTTCCTGACCTCGATCGCCGGGATCGTGACCTACCAGATCCTGCAAGCCACCCACGGCGGCGCGATCGCCCCGGACTGGGCGCTCGGGGCGTTCCTCGGGAGCTACCTCGGCGCGCGCGTCCAAAGCCGACTACCCGAGCAAGCGCTGCGACGCCTCCTCGGCGTGATCGCATGCCTCGTCGCCACCCGCTACATCCAAACCAGTATCCAGACCTCCCCCAACCCGCGACCCGCACAGACAACCACACACTGACGCGCCGCGGAAAGCTTTGATCAAGAGGGTTGATCTGAGCCAGATCCTCTGAACATCGCCCAGCTCGTGTTGCACCCGGCGCTATTGACCTCGGGGACCGCGACGCCGGCGCGTCGGCCTATTGCAGAAAGATCTGCACCCCGGCGTGGTTCATCTCTTCGACAAACGTCGGATAGGTGGCGATGCGGATCGCGGGGAGCGTCAGCTGCTCGGCGGCGACCTTGAAGTGGGCCATCGATCCGCCGCAGATGTAGATGCGGGCGCCGAGGTCATGGAGCTGTCTGAGCTTCTCGTGCGCGGGTGGGTGTCCGGCGCGTTCCAGGCCGCGGCGCGCGAAGGCGCTGAACGGGCGCTGCCAGCCCGCCAGCTTCTCGGTGAACGAGCGTGTGAGCACGCGCACGGCTGGGCCCTGGAAGTAAATCGCGACGGGGCTGCCCGCGAGCGCGGCGGCGAGCGCGAATCCCAGCGGGGAGAGCAGCTCCTCGAGGCCAGGGTTGGAGATCACAATCGCCCACGCAGGCTGCTCGAGCGCCGCGACCGCCTTGCGGATCACATAGTCGCGAGCGTGGTCAGCTTCGTTGACCTCGACGAGTTCGTGGCCGGTCGTCCTGCACCACGCGCGAACGTCGCTGTCAACAGCGGGCAGCGGATCGGTCCGCACCGTGATCGGGTCCCCCGGCGCAAGCTCCCTCAGCGCGCGTGCGACCTCGTACAGAATCGCGGTCGAGATCGAACGGCCGCGGCCGTCCACGAGTCGCGATCCGGTCTCAGCGCCGATCGTGGCCTCTTGCACCGCTGAATGCTGTTCGTGCACGCGTGCCTTCCTTCCCCCAATCCTCTCTCCGTGCGTCGTGCCGGGAATCCGGGGCTCGCCTGATGTCGCCCTCGGCTAACTACGGGCGCTACGACGCATCCCCGGAGCGGTCAGCCTGCTCGCCTCGCCTGTCGCGGGCGAGACCGCGGCCTGGGCCCGCGTCTTGCAGGCGTCGCCAGCGGCAACGGCTCCCCTCGTCTCATAAACACACCTTGATATGAGGTCCGCCAGTGTGCTAACGAACGTCTGGCAACGTCAGATTGACGATTTTTAATATGACCTCTGCTCTTCCCGTTCTTCCCGCAGGTCCCGCCGCCGCGCAGTGCTGCGCTCCGTCCGTCGGCCTTGACGACGCGCTCGATGCCGGGCGGATCGCGGCCGCAGCCAAGGCGCTGGCGGAGCCGCTGCGCGTCCGTGACCTGGACGTCCTGCGCCGAAGCGAGCGTCCGGTGTGCCAGTGCGAGCTGGTCGCGCTGTTTGAGATCAACCAGTCGCTGCTCTCCCACCACATGAAGAAGCTCGTCGACGCCGGCCTCGTCGAGGTCGAGCGCCGCCACCGGTGGGCCTACTACTCCGTCTCGACACCTGCTCTCAAGGAGCTGACCACATGGCCGAGCTGAGAACCAACCCGACCCCGACCTCCGCCTGCTGCCCGCCCGAGACACAGACAGGTTGCTGCGAGCCGCCTGAAAAGGCGGCGTGCTGTGACGCGGCCGCGTCCGGCGCGAGCTGCGGCTGCTCAGTGGGCGAGACGGCCGACGCGGACCCCACGAGCGTGAGCCGCGTCCAGGACATTCGCGAGACGGTCCGCGAGAAGTACGCGGCGGTCGCGCTGGCGGTCGCCGAGCACCAGGGTCCGGGGTCGTGCTGCGGCCCGATCGCGCTGACCGACGCCGACAAGACGCATGTGTTCGGGGCCGCGCTCTACGAGGACGCTGAGACCCACGGCGCGACCGACAGCGTGGTCGCGGCCTCGCTGGGCTGCGGAGTCCCGACCGCCGTCGCGGACCTGCATGAAGGCGAGATCGTGCTCGATCTCGGGTCCGGCGCCGGCGCGGACGTCCTGATCAGCGCCCAGCGCGTCGGTCCGGCCGGGAAGGCGATCGGGCTTGACATGACCGACGAGATGCTCGAGCTCGCGCGCACCAACGCCGCGCAGGCCGGCGTCTCAAACGTCGAGTTCGTCAAGGGGTACATCGAGGAGATCCCGCTTCCTGACGCCACGGTTGACGTGATCCTGTCCAACTGCGTGCTGAACCTCTCCGGCGACAAGCCCAAGGCGCTCGCCGAAGCCGCGCGCGTACTCAAGCCCGGCGGGCGCTTCGCCGTCTCGGACGTGATCGCCGGCCCCGACCTCGACGACGCCACGCGCGCCGATCTCTCGGCCTACACCGGTTGCATCGCGGGCGCGCTGACCGAGGAGCAGTTCCGCGAGGGACTCCGGACCGCCAGGTTCATCGACATCCAGATCCGCGAGACCCACCGCGTCCACGAGCACGCGTCCGCGGCGATCATCGGAGCCCGCAAACCCGACGGCACCGCACTCCCCGCGGACGCGGCGCGACCCGAACACGTGAACGGCTTCTGATGGCAAGCGCCCTGTTCGTCTGCCTGCACAACGCCGGTCGCTCCCAAATGAGCGCCGCGCTGTTTGACCGCGACGCGCATGGACGCTGCCAAGCGCTCTCCGCGGGCAGCGAAGCTGACCCCGACGGCCACGTCCATCCCGAAGGTCGTCGAGGTCATGCGGGAGCTCGGCATTGACCTGTCCGACCGCCGCCCCCAACGACCCACCCGCGAGCTCGCCGAACAGGCCGACGTCGTCGTCACGATGGGCTGCGGAGACGCCCGCCCAGTCATTCCCGGCAAGCGCTACATCCACTGGGAACTACCCGACCCGAAGGGCCGACCCCTCGACGAGGTCCGCGCCGCACGCGACGACATCGCCCACCGGGTCGAACAGCTCCGCGCAGAACTCGACTAGCGCCACTCGCCTAAACGCACGCGGAACCTCAACCCGCACCCGCGCACCCACACAAGCGACATGTCAACGACAGCAGACCACCGCAAGCCGGCAGGAACGACACGCCGCACCCAAGATAAACGCCGAGTAGCGGTGCAATAGCCGTCGGGCGCGGACCCAGCGGCCCCAACCGTCGGAGCTCAGTAGCTCCTGTGCGGCTTGCTTGACGCGCTCGCGGTCGGCGGCGCGGCGCTTGCTCGCGCTCCTGGTCGCTGAGCTGCTTGCGGGTCTTGGGCATCTTGGCATCCTGGCTACTCGGCGGCCCTGCCCGGGTGGCGGGGCCGTTGCCCGACCCCACGGCGCCCGGCAGGGCGCCAAAATCGGGACGGGAGGACCCCAGCGCCCGGGTCGCCGACACCCCTCCTTGGCGGGCCGAGAGCATGTCGAGCCGGCCGCGCGGTGCCGCGCTTGGTAGGCGTGGCCGGGGGCTGTCCCGGCTCGGCGCCGGCGAGCGCGACCACCGACGAGCGCCCATTGGCAGACCACCTCGACACGGCGACGGTCGACGTGGCTGGGTGGGAGGCGCGCGAGGTGCGGCGCGAGATAGTACACCGTCGCGCCGACGAACCCGGCTACTTGGTTCTGGTAGCGCACGAGCATCATCCTGATGTCCGTGAGCCCGCGGCGGAGCGGGATTCACGTTCCTCCCGGGTCTGGCGGATGCGATGGTGCACGCGTAGCAGCTGGCGCTGGACGGTCAGGATGCTGTCTCCTGTTCGGTCGGAGAGCTCCTTGTGGGTGAGGCCTTCGGCTTGCATGGCGAGCATCCGGCGCTGGCGATCGGTCAACCGCGCGCGCTCGAGCACCGAGCCGGCGTCGATCAGCCGCTTGCGCGCCGCGATCTGGTCAGCCGGATCGACGATCTCGAGCTGCTGGCCATCCTGGCTTTCCGGGAGCGCGACGGTGCGCTGAGAGCGCCGCTCGAGTGCGAGCGCCTGGCGGCAGGCGACGACGAACAACCATCCCAGGACGTAGTCGTCGGTGACGGTGTGGGTGAGCAGCTGCATCCACGCGGAACGAGCACGCGTCCTGCAGGTTCTCTCGGCTTGTCTGGACGCGGCGGGCGATGCGTCGCTCAAGCGTGCGGGCGTGAGAGCGGTAGAGCTCGGAGGGGTCGTGCTCCGGGCGTGTAGCGGCGGGTTGTGGAGTCATCAGTCCCTCCCTTTTTTGGGGTCGAGGCCCTGCCGGGGTGGCAGGGTCGTTCCCCGACTCCAAGGCGCCCGCCAGGGCGCACAATCGGGAGGGGTTGCGCCACGAGGCGCCCTGTCGTATCCCCGGCGCAGCCGGGATGAACTCGAAGGAGGTTCGTGGGTCCGATGGCTACCACCCGGATCCGAAAGGTGATGGGGACCATCGCCTGCCAGGAAAACGACGATCAGGCCCAGGTGTCGGGCTGATGCGTCGTGGGACCCGCGTGATATGGCGAAGGCTTGATTGCTTGATAGCCCAATCTCCAGCAGACGCAACGATTCGTCCGCCGGAACGACACCTGATCACCGACGTCACGCCCTGCGACGGCATATCCCCTCAGCGGTCGCACCTTCGGGGCGTGGAGCGTTGCCCAGTGAGGGCAATTAAGGAGATGAGTGCTGCGCCACGAGGCGCTCTGCTGTATCCCCGGCACAGCCGGGAGGAACTTGGAGGAATGTTCCTGGATCCAATGCCTAACCCGGAGTCGAAAGACAAAAGGGACAGTAGCCTGGCAGAAAACCAGCGGTCGTGCCCAGACGTATGGGGCGACGCGCTGGGGGGTCCGCGTGACATGGTGAAAGCTGGATTGCTTGATAGCTCAGTCTCCAGAAGATGCAACTCCTCATCCGCCGGAAAGACGTCTGTAACCGGCGCCGGCCCTGCGACGGCATCCTACTCAGGCCGCCGCAACCTCCAGGGTACGGAGCGATGCCTAACGAAGGCATTCAAGGCGACGAACGAGACACCTAAATCACGCTATACACGTGCAACAGAGACGAACGTGGGATCGCCTACGGGGCGCGAGCCCCATGGCGACGGAGTGCCCGTAGTAGTCGTGGGAGTGGCGACCCACCAGGGAGGACGGGAGAGCCGTCCACAGGGCGAAGGGGCACAGGTGACTGGACATTCAAGAGCCGGGAGGTATGCGTAATGCAGAACGCCGAAACGGTCCTGAATGTTATCCGTGAACGTGGCAGGCTCGGCCTGCCGTGCGACGAGCTGTATCGGCAGTTGTTCAACCCGCAGTTGTATCTGCTGGCCTACGGGCGCATCTACTCCAATCAGGGAGCGATGACCCCGGGACCCGACGCGGAAACCGCGGACGGCATGAGCATGGGCAAGATCGAGCGCATCATCGACGCGGTGCGTCATGAGCGCTACCGTTTCAAGCCCGTCCGGCGCCGCTACATTCCCAAGAAGAACGGAAAACAGCGGCCGCTGGGATTGCCGTCGTGGTCAGACAAGCTGCTCGGCGAAGTAATGCGCTTGCTGTTGGAGGCGTACTACGAGCCGCGGTTCTCTGACTGCTCTCACGGCTTCCGGCCCGCCCGCGGGTGCCATACCGCGCTTTGCGAGGTAGCGGACCATTGGACGGGTACGACCTGGTTTATCGAAGGTGACATCTCCCAGTGCTTCGACCGGCTTGACCATCAGGTCATGGTCGAGACGCTCGGTGAGAAGATCCTCGATCACCGGTTCCTTCGGTTGGTCGGTCAGATGCTCAAGGCCGGGTATTTGGAGGATTGGGTGTGGGGTGCCACACTCAGCGGCGCGCCGCAGGGTGGGGTCCTTTCCCCGTGTCTATCTAACATCTACCTGGACAGGTTGGACACGTTCGTCGAGACAGTCTTGTTGCCGGAATACACCCGAGGGAGGCTCAGGAGACGAAATCCTGAGTACAAAAGGGTAGAAAACGCACTCACACGAGCACGCAGCCGCGGCGATCACGCCAAGGTGCGGGCGCTGCGCCAGCAGCAGCGCAAGCTCCCGTCCCAGGATCCGCGTGACCCTGGCTATCGGAGGCTGCGCTACGTGCGATATGCGGACGACATCCTGCTCGGGTTCGCCGGACCAAAGGCGGAGGCCGAGGAGATCAAGCGTCGCCTTGCCCAGTTCCTGCATGAGGACCTCAAGCTGGAGCTGTCGCAGACAAAGACGCTGATCACCCACGCCCGCACCAGCGCGGCGCGGTTTCTCGGCTACGGGATCACCGTCCAGCACGCCAACCACGTGATCGCCGGAGGCCGACGTGCGGCCAACGGCGTGATCGGGCTGCGCGTGCCGGCGGACATGATCAACGCCAAATGCTCCCGATACACGGCGCGGGGGAAACCCGCGCACCGGCCTTGGCTGAAGAACGAGACTGACCACGCGATCATCAGCCGCTATGGGGCCGAGTACCGGGGGATCGTCCAGTACTACCTACTGGCCGGGGATGTCTATCGACTGAACCGGCTGCGCTGGGTGATGGCGACCTCGCTGCTCAAGACGCTGGCCGGCAAGTACGACTCGTCGGTATCGAAAATGGCCCACAAGTACCGGGCCACGATCGACACGCCGCGCGGGACCCGTACCTGCCTTCAAGTCAGCGTGGATCGCGGCAAGGACCGCAAACCACTGGTCGCAACGTTCGGCGGTATCCCGCTACGACGACAGCGCAACGCGGTCATCATCGACCGCGAACCAACCCGACCCACCGCCCGAGGAAGCCAGCTGATCCGTCGGCTGCTGCGCGGGCGGTGCGAACTCTGTGAGCAACCAGCGAGAGTGCAGGTCCACCAGATCCGCAACCTCGCCGAGCTCGACAGGCCCGGGCAGTCACTCCCCCAATGGGTGCAAATCATGGCAAAACAGCGACGCAAGACCCTCGTGGTGTGCGAACCCTGTCACGCCCGCATCCACTCGTGGAGGCCTATCACGTCAACGGCATAGTTACTGGAAAGCCCGGTGATCGGAAACGATCACGCCGGGTTGTATGTCCCGCGAACGGTTATGTTGAAGACGCGATCGACCGTCCGAGTTTTCCCTGCTCAGCGAGTTTTGGGATGGTCGGCCGTTCAACATAATCAGAGGGCTTCAAGGAACGCGAGTAGC
>JBKQIR010000270.1:0-5969 GCA_052148275.1 Solirubrobacteraceae bacterium | reverse complement strand
TCTGCGGCGTGCGAACATCTGACATGGCGTGCCTTCCTGCCGGCCATCGCCGGCTTCGGTCTTCAATCAACCGGGAAGGTACGCCGCCTTCCTCTTCACGCGTATCCACAACTTCTGGGTATAGCTCCGGTTCGAATCCGCCCGGTGTCTTACTGGGACCGACAAGCCACGGGCTCAGCACCGCGTGGGTTTCGAGGACAGAGGGGCCGCCGTTTGGCGGCCCCTCTGCCGTTACAGCCGCGCCAGCCCAAGATCACACGAGTTACCGAAGTTCACAGATTCCTGTGAAGTTCGCTCGCACTCCGGACGAGCGCTCAGCAGCCTCCGCTTGGTTCGCCTCGAGCACTCCCACTACCGCGGCCGGCGACGGGACGGACGGTGGACGCGGCCGGCGACCGCCGGGCGCTCGTGTCCCGGCTCGTCCGCGAACGCGGTCAGCGTCACGAGCTCGCCATCGCAGATCAGACCGGTGCCGGCCAGCCCGCCGAACGCGAACCGCAGCCCCTCTCCGAGCCCGACGGTGCGTCCGGGCGTGCAGGAAGCGCCGAGCAGCAGGTCGACGAAGTCCCGTGCGTCATCGATCGACGGCGGCGGCGCGGCCTGAGCCTCGAGCGCGTCGAGGGCGTAGCCCTGAACGAGCGGACCGTGGAGCGCAGCGAACGCCTCGACTTCGCTGACGTGGTCGAGCACGACGAAGCGGCCGCCGATCGCCGCGAGCATGCCGACCTGGCTGCAATGCATCTCGACGGCGCTCTGGACTGCCTCGAGCTGTTCACGGCGGTGCTCGAACACGTCGTGCACCGCCCCGGTCCGAGAGTTGACGCCGTGGCGACCGGCGGTGTCGGCCACTTCGCGCCACACCTCGCCTTGAACGGCACGCGCCTCCATCCCGGCGGCGAGGCTCGCCCGTGCCTGCGTGTTCTTCAACCGGCGAAGGCGCGGATTCGCCGTCTGCGGCGCGGGGACGAACGCCTCGTCGTGGCGCGCCCCATCCCACCGCCCTGCCTCCACGCAGCTGACCGGCACCTCCAGCGCGGAACGGCCGGCGACGAGCACCGACGCGTCGAACGTACGGTTCTGCTGCGCCCCGAGCACCTCCTCACCCTCGTACAGAAGGACCTGAGCGTCGAGCGAGTTGTGGACGACGAGGTCGTTGACGCTGGCGCCGCCGCCGAGCTCCTTCACGGTCGCGCCCTGCTGGACGGCTTCGGCGAAGGAGATGTAGCGCACCGACGGCTCGCGGTCGGCGATCAGCGGGAACACCGCGAGCGATCCGACGACGGTCGGGGCGGCTACGGTCATCTCGACGGCTAGGTGGGTGGCAAGTGTCGGCATCACAGTCTCGTTCTCAGTGTTCTCTCCTCCGTCAGTCGCATCGACGGGTCGAGACCTGACAGCGCCGGTACGCCGGAGCCCTCGGCCGCTCGCCCGTGGCATGACGAGCAGACAAGCCCTCAGTTTCGGCTCGGTCCCGACGGTGGAGCGCGACCGGGTTGTGGCGTCGGGACCTGGCGCTACCGTGCGTCAGCTTGCCCAAATCTCGCCGACTGAGGCTCTGGCTCTCGCCTCCGTGACCTTCAAACCGCTCCCCGACCACGAACTCCAGAAGCTCTGCGACGAGCAGCTGATCGCATACATCCGCGACGGCCGGGCCGCAGGCGAGCTCGGTGCCGCGCGGCGCGGCCTGATGTTCCTGGTCTACGGCTACGAGCGCGACGTCAAGCGGCGCCTGTCGATCATGGTGCCCAAGCACGTCGTCGACGACCTCGCTCACGACGCGCTCGTGCGCGCGATCGCGGCCGCGTTCGACGGCACCTCCGTCGGCGAGTTCCGCAGCTGGCTGCACACGATCGTCGACCGTACGGCCGTAGACTTCTTCCGCCGCGCCGAGCGGCGCCCAAAGGAAGCGATCCTCCCCAGCGAGCATGAGGGCGAAGAGGACGTCTGGGGCGCCGAACCGGCGACCGACGGCGAGGCCGCCGCGGTCGAGCTGCGGATCGTCGTCGAGGAGGTGCTCGAGAGCTTCAACGAGAAACACAGGCTCGTGATCGAGCTGCATGTGTTCGCCACGCTGACCGCCGGCGAGGTTTGCGACAGGATCGACGGGATGAGCGTCGACAACGTCGCCCAGATCGCCTCGCGGTTCCGCGCCAAGCTGCGCGCCCGGCTCGATCCCGACTCTGGAGATCAGGAATGAGCGACGTCGACCGCCTCCTCGCCGAGTACGTCGCTGAGCACCGCGCCGGCGCCGACGCCGATCCGCGGGAGTTCCTGACCAGAGCCTCGCCGCCGCAGCGGACGGAGCTGGCCGCACTGATCGACGCCTACCTGGCCCGGGCGCCCCGTCAGCAGTTCGACGAGGCGATGTTCCGCGGCTCAACCGCCGAACGCACTGTCGACGAGCTCGAGCGCGCGATCGCCGGACAAGCCGGGCTATGGCCCGCGCTGCTGCCACGACTGCGCGACCAGGCGGGGCTCAAGCGCTCGGAGCTCGTCGAGCGGTTAGCCGCGGCGCTCGGGGTCGGGGATCGCAAAGACAAGGTCGCCGACTACTACCACGAGATGGAGCAGGGCTTGCTGCCCGCGCAGGGTGTGTCTGACCGCGTGCTGAGCGCACTCGGACAGCTCGTCGGCGAGACGACACAGGCGCTCAGAGAGGCCGGACGCGCATTGGTGCCGACGGGTGAGGGTCCGGCCGCGGCACCGGCAGCGTTTGCGCGGCGCGCGTACGCCGAGCCCGCCGAGGCTCCTGCGCTGGCCGCCCACACGCCGCACGTCGGCGAGTGGGACGAGGTCGACGAGCTGTTCCGCGGCGCCTGACGTCAGGTTCCGCGGTGCCAGACGACCATCTCGTTGATCGACGATGCCAGACGCCCACGACCCAGCGGCGCTCGTGCGCCACGCCGTCCAGGCGGGCGACTGGCGACTCGTCGAGCTGATCGCGCGAATGCTCGGGGGGCAGCCGGGCGCGGCGTCCCTCGGCGCCCGACGCGCCTACGGCACGCTCGTGGTGAAACTCGGCCTGTGCGGTGGTCCCGCGAAATACGATGGTGACTGATGGTGGAGATCGAATGCGCCGCCGAGGCTTTCCTTGCGGGCATCCCAAGCTACGTGTGGGACGGCGCCACCCTGCCGGTCCCGATCGAGGAGATCGCGGACACTCACGTCGGCCTGCTCGTGCGCGACGTCGAGGACCTCGGAACCGCGCCCGGTGCGCCCGAGCTCGGCCACGGTCAGGCCCTGTCGGGGCTGTTGCTACCCGCGGTCGGTGAGATCTGGGTCAACGCCGAGGAAGCCAGACAGTGGCCGGCAAGACGCCGCTTCACGATCGCTCACGAACTCGGGCACTGGCGGCTTCACCGGGGCGTCGAGCGCGGCGTCTTCTGCCGCTCGGGGTCGATCGGACCCGAGGCGCCCCAGACTCGTGCGCCAATCCCTCCAGCCGAGGACGAGGCAAACCTGTTCGCGGCCGCGGTGCTGATGCCAGCGCGCCTGGTCCAGGAGCAGTACATCCGCAGCGAGCGCGACTTCTTCCGGCTATGCGACACGTTCGCGGCGTCCGGCGCGGCGATGGGCCGCCGGCTGCACGCCGTGATCAAGCCGACCGTCTCGACGGCACCGGAGGGCGGACCGTGACACTAGATCGTCGCGTGCGGCAAGTTGGGACCGGAGACGATGCAAGGCCGTATGTCGATTGGATGCTCGAGAACGACGTCGTAGCGATCGGCTCCGGGTGGGCTGGACCGTGGCCAAGCGAGAACTACGGGCCTGCACATGAGCTGCGTCGCTTCGCCGAGTACGCCGAGGCGGGCGACCTCGTGATCGCGAAACACGGCAAGCGACTCGCCATGGGCATCGGCGTCCTAGGTCCTTACGAGTTCGACGCTGACCAGGACGACATCGAAGGCTGGGACCTGTGTCACATCCGCCGGGTTCGGTGGCTGTCGAAGACCGAGCACCGCTTCACGCGGCTCGCGCTGTCACAGGGGCGTTTCAGTGGTTGCAACGACCATGACGTCCTCGTTTGGGTTGCACGCACTATCGGAACAGCCGACCTCCGCCCACCCGATCGAAGTGAGCTCCGAGCATTACCGGCCCTCGGGCCACGGCTCAAGACCGGTCAGCTCTCGCCTGAGCTTCGTAGGGTCGTCAAGCGGGCGCGAAGTAGGCTAGGAACACTCGCCATGCTGACGTCGGTCACCGCCCCAGCCGTAGTGGGTCCCATGACCGCCTGTCCGGTGGCGGCGCAACGTCACGGGCGTGGTTTCCATCGAGCACTGCAAGGCGGCATCCGTACAGACGAGGCTTGGGAATCAGTCGCTCCTTCGTTCGGTTACACCGTCTCCTAGCATGGGGATGGCGCACGACGTTACCCCCCCAGCCCGACGGATCCGCAGACGCTGGAGTCTTCCGGCGCCGGCCGCGCGCGCCAACCCCAAATTCGACCGCTGTCCACTCATGATTGGCTCACGTTCCAGGGTGAACTTGTCATTAGCCCGTGTCAAGGTGCCCAACGGGGTCATCACCGCCACGTCCACCGTTCCAAACCCCAGGCCGGCCGGGATCGCCGTCGTAATCTTGGTCTCGCTGACGACCGCCCAGTTTGTCGCGAGGACGACTCCGAAGTAGACCGCGGACGCCCCCGTGAACAGCATCCATTCACCGTGGGCCACCGGTCGTCCGCGAAGCTCTTCTTTCAGCACTACTTCGACTACAGGCCGCTGGTGGTGAGAGGGTGGGGCGACCCCGGTTTCGCTCGACGAAGCGCGCGACGACGCCGAAGAGAGCTCCCTCACTGCCGATGGGGAGCAGCCCGTAGTCACCTCCGGTTCGCAGAAGAAGCCGGTCGCACAGGCAGAAAGCATGCTAACCGGGGCGGCGTTCGGGGTTCTTTGGCCGAGCGACCGTCCGCGACGCGTCTAGATCCGCCAGCGCCAGCTCCCACGCCCACTCCAAGACGTCTCTGCGGTAGACCTTGTCGTAGAGCGCGTGGAACCTACGTCCGGGATCGGTCTTGGCCGCCCGGTAGAGCGTTCGCTGCAGTTCTCGGACTTTGACTGGCTTGGCGGTCCTAGCCATAAATGGCACTCACCGGCCGTTCCCTGTACGCAACGCATGAACGAAGCAGCGGCCCTTCCCTCACGCCGGGTTCTGGCAGTCGACTCATTTCCCTCGCCAGGCCCGGTGGGGCCTGGGCGCGACGACAGTTCCAGCGAGGCTGATCAGCCCCAGGCGATTTGGCGAGCTGTAGGTGACCAGCCGCCACCCGTACGCGCGCGATCGTTGATCGCGCTTGGCCATGAACAGCGCGAGCCGGTCGTGCGCATGGTGCTCGATCGCGTTGAAGTGGCGAGCCGAGTTTCCATATCGGAAGTATGAAAACGTCGCAGTGGGGCCAGTTCAGAGCATCGTTCTCAGAAGTAGCCCGCCCAGCCGCGCAGATACCCGTTGAGGTCCTGCACGACATCCTCGACGGGGAGCAGCAGCCGCTCGCGCGCCGTGAGCTCACGGACGCGGTCGCGGGCGTGCCGCATTGCCCGGCGTGAGGGCCAGCGTGCGAGGAACTGGACGTGCCTGGCGCGGTTGGCGCGCACCCACCGGTGATGGAAGCCCAGAAAGTCAACGCCCTCGCCCCCTTCGGTCAGGTGCACGATCCGGGTCTTGGCGTCCTTGAGCTCAAGGCCCAACTCCGCCAGGATCAGCCGCAGCGCCGCAAGCGCCGCCTCGGCCTCCGCCCGCGTCTGGCACATCGCCAGCAGATCATCCGCGAAACGCACGAGAGTCCCGCGCCCGCGCTCGGTCAGAGTCCCGTGCCCGCGCTCGGTCCACTGCCGGTCAAGCCGGTCGAGTAGCCGGGGGGAGTCTCACCCCCCGGCGCTCACAGAACCGTACGTGACAGTCTCCCGTCATACGGCTCTTGCAGGTCGACCCTTGGGTGATGACGACGCGCTCTGCCAGTGCACGAACAG
>JBKQIR010000269.1:0-9481 GCA_052148275.1 Solirubrobacteraceae bacterium | reverse complement strand
CCATCAACATCTTGTCGCCGGCCCCGGAGCCAACCCGAGGGTCGAGGGCCGAAGTAAGCATGGGCGCCCGCGCGCAAACCATCCGCCCGACCCAACGCTCCCACCCACCCCCCAACCGATGACATAAACCAAACGCAACCAGGATGAGCCTTGACACAGGGCCGCCGGATAAGTAAGCGATCCTCGCCGGGCGCCAGGGCCCAACCGGGGCAATTGCTTCGTCGCCTTTGCGATCGCGGGCCACGAACCGGTCGGAGTGTCAGAGCGATCGCCGCAGTAGGTCCGGCGGCGCGAACGCGATCGTGGCATTCCGATCGCACGCTCGGCGCCTCGCCCGACGGTCAGGCTGGCGCGAATGCGATCACGCGCCCGCGTTACGGCGCGGCGAGCGGCGTGATCCGGACGTCGCTGATGCAGTCGCGGTGGACCGCGAAGACGTGCTGGCTGATGGTTGTCGGCGCCGCGTTATGTTTCGTGCCTGGATGGTTCTCGCGGTAGGCGTTTACGTTCCGCCCGTTCCTGATTCGGGGCTGCCGGTGTGGCAGGAGGTGCCGCTCACGATCCTCGCCGTCGCGATTGCGTTCGGGCTCATGTACGGCGTCCTTGCGTTGAGCAGGTTGCCGGCGCAGCGTCGGCTCCGCAGACGCGTGCAAGCGGTCGAGGCCGCGGCCGCTGAGAGCTCGGTGTACGGTCCGGCGGTTGTCTACGCGGCGGCGGCTCGGCTGTTCGGCGAGGTGATGGCGGCGTGGGACGCCGGCGATCGCGAGCGGCTTCGGGGTCTCAGCGATCCCGATTTGATGTCTGACTGGACCAAGCGCGTGGAGCGCTATGCCGCCGCCGGCGGCCGCTACCGGGTCGAGGTTCTCACGGGCCCGCGCTTGGGTTACGTTGGGCTGCTTGGCGATCGCGGGCAGGTGCGCGTGCGGGTGCGCGCGAAGCTGCGTCGCGCTTTGGAGCTTTCAAGCGGCAAGCGGCGAGCGTTGCCCGAGGACAAGGGCCGCCAGAGGGTGGCCATCGAGGAGTATTGGACGCTGTCGCGATCAGACGGGGAGTGGATCCTCTGGTCCACCCGTGACGCGGGGTTCCGTGCGGAGTATTCGACCGAGCCGATCGTCCCGCCGACGGCAACGCACGCGGCAACCCCCGCCGCGTCGAAGCTCCCGGAGCCGCCGGTCGACGGAGCTCGATAAGGGCGAGATCGCGGCCGAGCTGCGGGGCACCTCCTGCCAGCCGTATGCTGGCGCAGACGGGCGCGGGCTTCGTTGAGCCTGGCGCCCCGGGGGCGGCCTCGTCCCTCGTCAGTCGCCGTCGAGTAGCTCACGTGTCTGGAGTGTGTTGATCGATGGCCTCAGGTCTTGCTCTTGGGTGCGCTGACGGAGGTCGTCGAGGACTGCCGGGGTGATAAGTAGCTCGGCTTCCGCGCGCGTCGGCGCGGTGTCAGCCTCGATCGTCCTCACCGCCGATCCGCCGATCCGCAGGTCATGCTCGGCGTAGTCGCAGGAGATCTGGTAGCGATAAGGTGGTCCTGTTCGCGGCCTGGGCGCTACCGGCGTCAGGGCCGGAGCGCCGAGACGCTCGCGGAACTCCTCGACGGTCTCACGGCGCAGTATGTACGGCGTCGAGGCAAGTCCTTCGTCAGTGGTGGCGTGGGCGCGACGGAGCCGCCAGACACCCGGGTCGGGCTCATCGCACCCGAGCGTCCAGAACAGGGTGAAGCCGAGCGGGCGAGGGACGTAGCCGCTTACCAAGGGTGGCGGACGATCGTCCCGCGCCTCGGCATCGACGAATACCGACATCTGCGGCTCGGCGTTCGGATAAAGCGAGTTGGGATAGATCGCGCTGATCGCGATATCGCGCCAGCGGACATCGTGCAGCCTTATGCGGGCGTCGCGCTCCTCAGCGTGCGGTTCGATCGCCTCTGCGACGACTGACTCGACCGCGAGCGATGCCAGCACCCCTGCCTCTCCCAGCCCTGCCGCACGCCAGGCGCGGATCAACCGGCGGATCGATCCGTCGATGAACATCGGATCAAAGCGGCCGTCACGCATTGCGTGATCGCGCGCTGTCGAGAGCGTTGAGAACAGCCAGCGCAGGGGAACCTCGGCAGCGGGAGGATCGTCGAGCGGGGGAGCTAGGGGCGTCCGCGTCCAGCGTGCGGGGTCGAGCGCCGCGAACTCAATCCCTCCGTCCGCGGTAGAGACATAGCTGAAACCGAGTGACTTCATCCACCCTTCGTAGGAGCGGGCGACGCCGAGCAGGGTCTGCTCGAGCTCCGCCCGCGGCGTCGGGACGCTCGCCGGCGTGAGCGTGCGCAAGGGCTCGACGATGGCTTCCCAGCCCGGGGCGAGCATCCGCGCGCCGCGGTCGGCGGGGATCTCGGGAGGCGACTCTCCCGTGACCGACAGCTCGGCGAGCAGACGCGCAGCCAACCCGGACGTCTCGTGAAACGCCCGCCATACCCGGTACGCATACTCCGCGGAGTCCCCGCTCACGAGGTACGCCCTGGTAGAAATGCTGACCAACTGGTCAGCGAGCGACAACTGGTGCAGATACTCCGTCCGCGTGCTCGCCGGACGCCGGGAGCCCGGTTGACGCCACAGAGCGAGGGTCACGCGATAGAGGTCACACGCCCCCGCCGCGATCACCACAAACGGCGCGGGAACGTCTCGACCGCGAGCATCCCGGATCTCGTCGACGCCCTCGACCAGCAGCTCGCCACGACGGACCAAATCCGCCTTCAAGGCGTCCTCGGACAGACCACCGCATCCCGTCACGCACCCCAGCTTCGCAAACTCTGCGACGAACGTGCGTGGCTGACGTATAGCGACTTGGGAGTAGAAGTCGAGCGGCGCGCGACCCGGCAACCCGGACCGCGCGGGCCAGAGAGCTACTCGCGCTCCACCGGAGTCTGTCGGGACCGGCCCGGTAGCGCGGTTCACGGCAATTGGGCAAGACACGGCATAATCGCTTGGGTGCCGGGTGGTCTGTTGTATCGCCTGTTCGGAGCCGGGAAAATGCCTGGGACGGTCCGCGCGGAGTTCGCAGGCGAGCGGGTCTTGTTCGAGACCGAAGGGATCCGCGCAGTGCAGACCTTCTCGGGCCACGTTCCCGGGCTTACGTCGAATGGCTCCAAGCAGCTCTCCTTCGGGGCGTTCGCCGTGACCGATCGGCGTGTGGTTGGGACGACTCGCGCCGGTAAGGCGGTCGATGTTGCCTACACAATGCAGGCCGACGGACCGGCGACGCTGACACTCGAGCCTGACGGGCTCCACGTCGTATGGGACATGGGCCGGGTCCATCCCGCCTGTCGGGGAACGATGAAGCTGCATTTCAAGGAGGCAATCCGCGATGCGGATCTCGCGCAGTTCCCGGTCAGGAAGATCACATTCCGGGTCGATCCCGCGAGGGTCGTTCGGTTCACAGGCAGCCTCAAGAAGCTGCCGACGGCGGACGGCTGAGGGAGAGCGAGCGCAGGGGCGCCCGCGGCCTGGGACGCGTGCGCAGATTGGACCAAGCTCAGGGATCAGACCGGCATGTCCGTTAAGCCCGTCGCAAGCGCACTTGCTGCCTGTGACGCGACCGCCGAACTGTCCGACGGCCGGGCGCAAGTTTCGCTCGTTGTCGAACTCATCGACGCCGGCGTGCTGCTGTTAGCCGGGATCCGGATGATCAGCAAGCGCGAAAGCAGAAGATCTAGACGAGCGCGTCGGACGCCGCGACGAGCTGTTCGGCGTGGCCGTTGCGCTGCCATTAGAGCCGCACCCCAGAGGTAGGACGTCGTCGAGGGCGGGCTCGCGTATGCAACGAACGCGACCGCGCGGCCGGAGGCATTGCGGCGATCGCTTTGCCTTCCCGGGCAGCTTGTGGCCGGCGATCGCAAGGCGACAAGGCGCTCGCCAGGGCCGGCCGGGATCGGCGGCGCGCCCGACGATCGCGTTCGCCCAATCTGGAGCGTCCGGGCGCACGAGTGCCTTCGTTGCCGCGCTGGCGCGGACATGGCGATCGCAAAGGCGACCGAGCGATCACGCCGACCGACGCGTTCGACCGCTGGGCGGATAATCGCTTAGGACTTGTGGGGATCGGATCGCGCGGTCTCGAGGCCGGGTAGCGGTGTAGCGGTCCGCGGCCAGCTCGTCGGGCGGAAGAGCTTTCCGGCTGGCGGGCGGGAGCTTCCCGGCGCGTGCTGTAGAGCGGCGCCGCGTGTGCCGATGCTTGCCGTGTGGACGCTCGCGAAGCTGTCCGGTCTCCCGGACGAACGACGACGACGCTGGATGACCGTCTGATTCGCGCGCTGGCGCCGCTCGATCCCGCGATCGTGCTCGGGATCGCCTGTGCGGCGTACGCGGCGTGGGGTGTCGCCGTGCCGCTACTGATTGGCGCTCAGACCGCGTGGTTGCTCATCATGAACACCACCGGCGTGGTTCTCGCTGGCGCCATCGTTCTCGCACGGTTGTTCCCGGTCGTGGAGGCCCGGCTGCGCCGCCGGCAGTTCGAGCTCACAGCCGACTTGCGCCACCTGTCCGCACACGAGTTCGAGCTGCTCGTCGGCGAACTCTTCCGACGCGAGGGATGGGAAGTGAGAGAGACTGGGCGTGAGGGGCAGCCAGACGGCAACGTCGATCTTCGAGTCCAGCGCGGCACCGACGAGCGCCTCGTGCAGTGCAAGCACTGGCAAGCGTGGAGTGTCGGCGTCGATGAGGTCCGCAAGCTCGCGGGAACCCTGCTCCGCGAGGGCCTGCAGGGGAGCTCGGGTCTACTCGTCACCTCCTCGACCTTCACACCCGCCGCGATCGCCGAGGCCAAGCACCTCAGGATGGACCTCCTCGACGGACGGGATCTGCTCGCTCGTCTCGATCAAGCCGGCGCGAGCTCCCTCGTTCACCAGGCCCGGATCGTGGACCGCGCTTGGGTATGCCCCGAATGCTCCACCCCGATGCTTCTCGCACAGTCCTTCCACGGCTGGTGGCTGCGGTGTCCCCAGTATCCGTCAGGTTGCCGCGGCAAACACGATCTCGGGCGAGATCCCCGGCGGGCACTTGAAGCGCTCCTCAACGAGCCTGGCGCCTTCCGTTCAACACCCGTCGAGAGTAGGACCGGCGCGCCTATGTAGAGCTGAGGTCGGCCAACATCGCGTCCTTGCCGGCGGATGCGATCGTGCGGCCGGACGCCCACATCCGATCGAATTAGCGCCGGATGCGGGCCGGCCGGCGGGAGTGCAGGTTCCGTCGTCGCTGGCTCCCGAGCTTCGGGTTGATCGAAAAGCCAGTGATCCGGTCGACCGCCGGGCCTTGCGGCCGGCGCTGCGAGACGTTACGGGAGCGGCCGGTGAGAGGGTCGGTGACGACCCGGAAGCCTTCGTAGTACGACACGTTCACCTGCCCGAGCAGCCTCAGCGTCGCCGGCGTGTGGGTGAGCAGGCCCGCCATGAACGCCGCCCACCCTGCCGTACCCGCCTCAAGGGCGCTGTCACACCATGTCAGCCCGGGCGTGAGATCGGAGGCGACGAACAACGGAACGTAGAGCCGCGGCTTGCCGCCACGGTATCGGCGCGCAACCTTGAAGTTGATCAGCGCGGCGACGCCAGCACCGTTCTGTGGGCCGGGCCGCGTGCCGATCTGCCGGCTCTCGGCGATGCCACGTGCCGACGTCCTACTGGTCAGGTCGGTGACGACGATTTCGGTTGTGCGGACCTCGGTCGAACACAGCGGAATCAGATGCGCTGCGATCTGAGAATCGATGCTCGCCGCATACTCGTTCAGGATGTGACGGGTCGGCGCAGCCGACGCGTAGTTCACGTGCACGCGGGAGAGGACGTTCGCGTCGCCCACGGTGAGCTTCAGCTCGATCGAGAGCACGTTCGGGACGTCGGGGAGCGGCGGCATCGGGTCAGGCCGGGGTGGTGCTCGTCATTTGAACCGGTCACTCATCGCACCGCAATATGGTAACAACCCCAGCGCGACCGGACCAGCGGCCAAACGCGCGCCGGCAGCGCTTGGTCGCCGAAGCGGTCGTCGGCATCGGCACCGACTACGTGACCGAAGCGATCGCCGCGACCACGAGCGGCAGGGCGGCTACGACACACCCGAGGCCAGAGCGCTGCGCGTCGTGCACAAGCCGGCTGCCGAGGGCGGCCAAGCGCTCGCCGCTCGCCGCGCTCGAGTCACGGATGCGCACCGAGCGTCTGCACGACGGTCTCAACGTCATCGTGCCCTCGTTTAGCATCAGCGCGTCCAACCAGGAGGCGCTGCCCGATCATCAGCGAGCTGCTCGGAACGGCCGCCAGGAACTTCGCGTCGATGATGCCGCCGCAATGAGTCAGCACGTGCCGACGTGCGAAGTCCTCACGAAGCCTCGCCCAGACGGCAAGCCCGACCGTCGCCGGTAGATCGACACCGCAATGCTGAGCGATCAGCTTCGCGGTGTTATCGAGCCGCTGGAACACGTTCCTCTTCAGCGCCAGGGGGTTGGCGGCTCGTGAAGTGAACTGGTCGCGGGCGAACACCTCAAAGGTCGTGACCACGCTCTTCAGCGTGTCGGCGGCGAGCCGATCGAACACGCCGGCGGCTCTGGCCACGACGGCGGATCTCAAGCGTCCTCGGCGGGGTCTGGCATCTGCGCACCACCGAGTTTGAAGGGCGCCGCCGCTACCGGCTTCGCGATGACCACACCTCGAAATCGGGGCGCTGGGAGATCTGGATGGACAGCACCCAAGCACAAGCCGTTAGCGACGCGCACGCGCGAGGGTGAGCGCGCGCTGACTCTCACACACGGGCGAGCGCCGTGCGCTGAGCGACGAGCGAGATGAGCCGGACGCGGGCACGGCCCGCTTCGCGCTGCTGGCGAACTCGATCGGCGGTGCGCCGATGCGATGCGCTCTGACCGTGGGACGCCGGGGCGGTGGCTTGCGGGAAACTCGTTGCCGTGAGCGAGCTTCCTGACTATGTGATCCGCAACCGTGTGACCTGGGATGGATGGGCGCGGGACTACGAGGCCCCAGGACGGCTGAACTGGGCGCAGAGCGAGCCGTCGTGGGGAATCTGGGGCGTGCCGGAGTCCCAGCTGCATCTTCTCCCCGACGAGCTCGCGGGTCTTGATGTGATCGAGTTGGGGTGCGGGACGGGATACGTGTCGGCGTGGCTGGCGCGTCGCGGCGCACGGCCGGTCGCGATTGACAACTCCCAAGCCCAGCTGCGGACAGCCCGTGCGTTTCAGCGAGAGTTCGAGCTCGTGTTTCCGCTCCTGCACGGCAACGCCGAGGAAGTGCCGCTGCCGGACGCCAGCTTTGACCTGGCGATCTCCGAGTACGGCGCTTGCATCTGGTGTGACCCGTATCGCTGGATCCCAGAGGCTGCGCGGCTGCTACGCCCACACGGCCAGCTGACGTTCCTGACCAGCGGAGTGCTCGCGATGCTCACGATTCCCGATCAGGAGAATGTCGCCGCGAGCGACCGGCTGCTACGCCCGTATCTCGGGATGCACCGCTTCGAATGGTCCGACGACGACTCGGTCGAATTTCACCTCCCCCATGGAGAGATGATCGCGCTGCTGCGCCGCTCTGGCTTCGTCGTCGAAGAGTTGCTCGAGATCCGCCCTCCTGACGGCTCGACGAGCCGCTACCCATTCATCACCTTGGAGTGGGCTCAACGCTGGCCCTGCGAAGAGGTCTGGAAGGCCCGCAAGCTCGGCTGAGCAACGCCAGCACCGTCCGAGGACGGGATCGGTGCGCTGGCGGGGCGCTAGCGTTCTCTGGATGCCTGCCGATGAGCCCGCAGTAGCGGTCGTGACCGGCGCCAACCGCGGTATCGGCCTGGAGGTCTGCCGGCAGCTCGCTCGGCGCGGAATGAAGGTGGTGCTGACCAGCCGCGACCCTCGACGGGGCGAGACCACTGCCCTTGAGCTGGCCGGGCTGGGGCTGGACGTGCAAGCGCAGCCGCTTGACGTCGTCAGCAACCTCAGCGTTGAGCGCTTCGCCGGCTGGGCGCACGAGCACCTCGGCCACATCAACGTGCTCGTCAACAACGCCGCGATCGACTACGACACCGACCAGCGCGCCGCCGCTGCGGACCTGCAACGCGTCGAGCGTGCCTGGCAGACCAACACGCTCGGCGTCTGGCGGGTCACGCTCGCGCTGCTACCGCTCCTACGCGCTGGGACTCACGCGCGGATTGTCAACGTCTCAAGCGAGGCCGGCTCGATCAGCGAAATGGGCGCCGGCACCCCGGGCTACCGCGTCACCAAAGCAGCGCTCAACGCCCTTACCCGCACACTCGCTGCCGAGCTCCACGGCGAGCGGATCCTCGTCAACGCAGTCTGCCCCGGATGGACCGCGACCGACATGGGCGGGGGCGGGCGCCCGGTCGCCGCAGGAGCCGCCAGCGTGGTCTGGGCCGCTCTCCTAAAAGACGACGGCCCGACCGGCGGCTTCTTCCGCGACGGGCAACCGCTGCCATGGTAAGAACACGACCCAAGCTCTATGTGGCCTGCTGAGCCTGGAGTGCTGCGATGAGCGCCAGGCGCGCGTGCTCGACTGTCTCAGGCGGGCTCTCGGCGGACAGCTGCGCCCCAGCCGCCGCGATGTTGGCGGCGAGCGGCTCGTTGCTAAAGACGCCAGCGACCCAGCGCGAGAAGTCGTGCTCGGCGCAATGGTGGCGCAGCACCCCCGTCTCGCAGACCGCGATCGCGGCTTCCTCCAAGTCACTCCTGGCTTCCTGGTGATGGCCGGATTTTTGTCTACTTCTAGTGCACCGTCTAGACACCGCGAAATCGACCTGGCTTTCTACGTTGGCGCTGCTGTCGGTTCCCAGGAAAAAGCGCTCGACCGCAACGACGCCTGGAAGGCGAAAGTAGCCCGGAACGGCCTGCAGTTCAACGGAGAGTCGATCATCGCCAGATTCGATGCCAAGGTTCTTGTGACGCGCTCAACCCTCCCAGACCAGGGCGAAGTCCTTGCGAAGTGGGCAGCGACCTCCACCCGTGGCCCGTACCGCCTATCCACGACCTAGAGCTCGGCGCGTGGAGATCCGAAGAGCCAGCCCGCGTGGCGCCGCACAACGACCTCCGCGTCTCCGAGACGTCGTCGAGCGCGGGCGTTCGAACTCGGCGATACCGCGTTGGCCGGGCCGCGCGGGTGGCACGCGTCGCCAGGATTGGAACCGACGGCTCCGGTGCTCAGCGCCGTACCGAACGACTCGGCGCCGATCGCCGCGGTCGCGAGTGCAGGCGTCCGCGGACACGGGCGGAGCCTCCTGCTCGCCGACAGCGCGGCTCGGCTGACGGCGTGCAGGATTGCTGCGATATCTATCTATGCAACGGCCCGGCGTGCGCAGCCCCGGTCCGACAACAGCTTTGTCGCCCTTGCAATCGTGAGCTACGGGCGGGCGAGAACGCGAATGCGATCGCGAGGCTCCGCTGCCCAACGTTGGAAGCCGGACCATTGCTGCGGAGTCTGGGTCAGCCCACATGGACTCGCCGGGCGCTTCGC
>JBKQIR010000268.1:0-12850 GCA_052148275.1 Solirubrobacteraceae bacterium | reverse complement strand
CCGAACTCGCACTCCACCACCAACACGAGAATCCCTGCAACACGGCCGCCGATCCATACGCCTGCAACATTCGCTGCAGCACGCCGCACCCCTTCCCGGCGCGTCAGGAACCCGCTAACTCATTACTTTCCGGTTATCCCGACCCGAGCCTCGTTCCTCCGCGTATCCCCAGCTCAGCGTGAATCGCCCGGAGCGGCGGTCGGGATAATCGGCTCCGTCTGCACGCGTCGGCGGACTGTTGCCGGGCCTGTAGCGAACCGCCTGACGAGCGCCGTCCTGAGGGTGCCGAAGATACGCCTCGGCCCGGAAAGCGCCGCCTCATAAGGTCTCGAGCGGATCAGAGATCACCACGGCCTCGAGATCCTTCGGTTGTTGGTTGCCGTCGGATCACGCCGGCGGATGTCGGCACGCGCGACCGCAACAGCGGGAATTTATCCCCGACCAGATCACGTCTCCCAAGGCCCCAGTGCAGGCAGAATGCTCATCGCTTCACGCCAAGTCGGGATAACCGGAAAGTCGGGATAAAACTAGGGCTGACTCGCAGGGGTGCAGAAACGCGCGTCTGTCTAGACACGGCGAGCGACCGGGCGATCGCCAGGCGCTTCTCCAGTGAGCGGAAAAGAGGGCGTCCGGCCTGTGCCAAGCGACGGCTGCTCGTGGGTCATAGCGCGGTTCTCGCGAGCAGCCGGCAGAGCAATCGCGGGAACTGTCACTTTCTCGCGAGCCGTTTGCTGACGACCCCGCTTGCGGGGCCCCGCGCCCGTCTCCCACGCCCGCTCCAGCGCGACATCCAGGACATGGTCAAGCTGGCGGACATGCCCGAACGTGAACGCCCGCACGAACGTTCCGGGGGTCGAGGGAGCCATCACTCGGTGCCCCAGAACCAAGCCCGTGCTCCCGGCCCGCAGCAGGTTCATGTCATCGATGCTGTCCGCGCCGGCGAGCATCCCGTGCATCAGCGAGAGCACCTTGCGGCCCGGCAGCGCCGCGCCCGGCGTCCGGTACCCCAGCGACACGGACTCGTTCACCAACTCTTCGATCCCGAGACGGTCCGACAGCGTCGCGCTCAGGGGCAACCCCGCGTCACTCACGAGCCGCGCCTCGTCGAACGCGACACGCACCGAATCCAAGCTCGAGGGGGACTGCCGGAACGTCCGATGCCTCATGAACCATATGAGTGACCTCCTGACAGGGCCGCGAGTGCCACACACGGTCGCTGTAAAGTCCCTGCTCAGGAGGACATTTAAACATGAGCCCCGGACGGAGCCGACGGCGTCAATCGGTGGATCCAGGCTTAGCGTGAGGCCCTTATAGCCCGGACGCAGAAGTCACCGCCCGCGATCGAGACTGCTCGTTTGGTGGCCAGGAGCGATGCAAGGGGCTCCGCCGCGATGGCTTGAAGCGGCCGCTGATCGCTTGGGCTGGGACTAAGGCAGAAGGACTGCTGCGGCTGCTAGACGTTTAGCGCCGAGGCATTCCCGTAATGACACACTCCGTGCCGCTGGGGAGACTTGCTTGCAGCGACAGCAGGCGTCGCGCGTGCTTGCCGTGGGGAATCGCGTAGCGTGCACACGGTGCGAATCGCCGCGGTGCGGTGGTGGGGCGAGTATTAGGCGCTGCCGAGGCGGTTGGTGATGGCGGATCTAGGCCGGGGACCCAGCGTCCAAAGACGTAAGCGGCCCCTTGGCTGGCGTTGCCGTTGACGGTGGCGAAGGGCGCTCCGGCGACGATCGTGTCGTCTGAGAGCCCGACCATCGCGCCGAGAACGTCGCCGGCGGCGCCGTCTGAGGCCGTCAGTTTGGCGGTCTCGGTCTCGTTGGCCCATCCCTGTCGGGGCTCGACGAAGACGTAGGCTGCGCCTTGGAACGGGTTCCCGTTCACGGTCGCGAATGGCGCTCCGGAGACGACCGTCCCGCCGTCGATCGCTACCGACGCTCCGAGCGTGTCGCCCGATGCGCCGTCTGAGGAGGTCAGTTCGGCCGTCTGGGTCGCGTTTTGCCAGCCCTGTTGGGGCTGATGGAACACGTAGACGGCGCCGGGTCCTGGAGTCGCCTGCTGCTCGTCAGGCGCGCCGGCGATAACGGTGTTGCCCGAGATCGCAACGTCGATCCCCAGGGTGGCTCCTTCGGCGCCGTCGAGAGCGGTGAGCTTCGCGGTTTGGGGTTGGTTGCGCCAGCCGCCTCTCGGTTCGACAAACACGTACGCGGCGCCTTGGGCGAAGTTGCCGTTGACGGTCGCGATCGGCGAGCCGGTCACGACCTTGTCGGCCGAGATCGCGACCGACGAGCCGAGGTTGTCTCCTGCTGCGCCGTCTGAGGCGGTGAGCTTCGCGGTTTGGGGTTGGTTGCGCCAGCCGCCCCTCGGTTCGACGAACACGTAAGCGGCGCCTTGGCCGTCGTTCCCGTTGACTGTGGCAAAGGGGCTGCCGGCCACGATCGTCGGCCCGGAGATTGCGACCGCCCAGCCGAAGTTGTCGCCCGGCGCGGTATCGGAGGGGGTCAGCTTCGCGGTCTGGGTCTCGCTGCGCCAGCCGCCGCTTGGTTTGACGAATACGTAGACCGCCCCGGGCTGAGGGGAATCCGACAGGGTCGCGGAGAATGCGGCTGCGCCGGCCACGATCGTGTCCCCGGAGATGCCCACGCCGTTGTTCCCGAGACCGCCGCTGGCGCCGAGATTGTCGCCAGCGGCGCCGTCGGCGATCGTCAGCGTCGCGGCCTGGGCGGCTGTCGCCCAGCTGCCCAGGTGCTTGACGAACACGTACACGGCTCCCTCTTGAGCATTGCCGTTGACGGTCGCGTACGGCGCGCCAGCCACGATCGTGTCGCCCGAGACCGCCACCGAGAATCCTAGGTTATCGTTGGCGAGGCCGTTTGAGGCGGTCAGCTTGGCCTGCTGGATGAACGGATCGACACGCAGTGGGTAGCGCGCGCCGGCCGCGTCGACGCGCACCAAAAGCTCTCGCCTGCGCAGCACAAGCCACGCGCGAAGCGTCCGCCCCCGCGCATCGGTCACGACGAGCGCGCCGTAGGAGAGCGAGCTTCCGTCGTGGGAGAACCTGATCACGCTACGACCGCGCGCGAGCACCCCGCGCGCGTTACCTGAGAGGGCCAGCGCGAGCGTCAACGGGCCGGCCTGACGACCCGCCGGCGGTACGGTCAGCGTGAAGCCCTGCTCGAGCCCGAGCGGCCCGTTCGCATACCACTCGCTCAAAGCGCCGTGGCTGTAGAGCACACGATTCCCCGACGCCGTTGGTGCGACCGGCCGCAGAGGGGCCAGCGTATCGCCGTACCCGTACCCGCTCAGGTGCATCCCGAGAAGCAGCGCGCCTGAGCGGACGCTGACAGCCGCGGGCGAGAACCCAGCCCGGATCCGCTGGCGGGTATTGCGCGCCACGAACCCCGCGCCGGTCGCCGTCGTCCGGTACGCCGGGGCATCGCGACCCAACGCGGCCGATACCGGCCCCCACGCCGCGACCGACAGGCCGCCATTCGCGGCAACCGTTCGCGCGGGCCCCTGCACGGTCGGAGCGGCTAGCACCGACACCATCGCCACCACCGCAACGGTGACAGCGGCCAATAGCGCCAGCCAGCGCGACGCCACGCGCGCCCTTGCGACTACTCCGAACGGCAGCGTGCTCTGCCAGAACCTGATCGCCCGCGCCGACCCCGCCGGCACACCCGACGCGGTCACGGAGCAGTCCGCGACCAGCCGCACCCTTGCGCTGGCAGGCCACATTCGCCGCGGCCGCGCTCCTTCCGCTCTCAGCGCTTCACAGTTGGTTGATCTCATGACCGTCTGTCCTCCTGTTTTGTGGGGGCGTCATGCCATTCAGCAGCCGTCCGTGCGGCCACCGCAGTCACTGGCCGTGCGCTCGTGTGCGCGTGCGCCTGCCGCCCCCCCGGGCAAGCTCAAGCCCTCTCGGGGCTCGGTCAAGGCTCCAGCGGTGCGCGCCAAAGATGCGCACCGTCGGGGCTCTCGATCACCCCGGCTCGTCACACCGACCCCGCAGTCAAAATAGCTCCCGTCACCCCACGCCCTGCAGAAGAGCGCAGCCCAGCCGCCCTGTCAGGCAGCGTACAGCACGATTATCAGCGTCGTGGTTCGGGGTGGAATGCTTCTGTCCGCCCGTAAGAGAGTGTTCCAACGCTCCGATACGCATTACTCATCCCTCTATCTTTCGCGTGATTGCTTGACTCGCCGGCGCCCGTGCCTTCGTAGTTCCAGCGGCGGCACACGGCCGCCAAGGTGCACCGCTTGCGTTTCGCTCGCGGCGCACCGGGCGCTTCACTGCCTGCCCCCGGTTCAGCTGATGACGAGCGAGGTGCGCCCGATCAGCTGCCTCGTGCGGTGAGCTTGCACCTGCCACAGCGTGAGCTTGTAGCGCCCGCGCACCAGGTGCTTGAACCTCAGCACAAGCTTGTGCTTGCGTATCGTGCCGGTCGCGACGACCACGTTCTTGCCGCCGATCGTGGCGGTCGCGTCCGCCCGCGCGCCGTCGCGCAGATCGCTGGACTCGCTGGCGCTGTAGGTGTAGGTCACCGTACACGTAGTTGTTGTGGTTGTGCCGCTGGTCTTGGCCGTGCACGTGCTGCTTGACCCGGTCGGGCTCGCAGCGTTGGTCCCGTTGGTGCCGTTGGTGCCGTTGGTCCCGTTCTTGCCGGCAGCGCCAGCGGCACCGTTGGTTCCGTTCGTGCCGTTGTTCCCGTTGGTGCCGTTGGTGCCGTTGGTGCCGTTGGTCCCGTTCTTGCCCGGGTTCCCCTGCGGCCCCGGAGGTCCTGGTGTCCCGTTGGTGCCGTTGGTCCCGTTCGTGCCCTGGTTCCCTTGTGGCCCTGGAGGTCCTTGGGGACCGTTCTCGCCGCTGCTTGCGGCGAGAACCGTGAACGCGGCGTCGGCGTAGTTCTGAGCGTCGATGCCCGCAGCATCGCTGCAGCCGGCCCCGACGAGGTAAGTCGTGCCGTTCGCGGCGGTCGCGGGGATCGTCAACGTGGTTGTCCAGTCGCCAGAGCTGTCAAGCGTCGTGGTCGCCTTCTGAACGACAGCGCCGGACTGCGTGAACAGCTCCGATGTCGCCCGTGTCGAAGCGAAGCCAGCAGAGCTGGACAACGAAGCCGGGCATGGCGTGACCGAGCTCACGCTGATCGCCGCGCCAGCCGGCCCTGACCCCGGCGAGAGCGCCAGCGAACCCGAAGGCACCGTCGGAGACAGCTCAACCACCCGGTTGTTGCCAGTGTCGGCGACGAACACGTCCCCCGCGGTATCGACCGCCACGCCGTCCGGGCCGCTCAGCCCGTTGAGCGGTAGCGTCTGTTGCGCCCCGCCGGCCGGCAGCTCAACCACGCGGTTGTTGCCGGTGTCGGCGACGAACACGTCCCCCGCGGTATCGACCGCCACACCCTTCGGGCCGCTCAGCCCGGTGAACGGCAGCCGCGTCTGCGCCCCGCCGGCGGGCACCTCAACCACCCGATTGTTGCCGGTGTCGGCGACGAACACGTCCCCCGCGCTATCGACCGCCACACCCTCCGGGCCGCTCAGCCCGCTGAACAGCAGCGGCGTCTGCGCCCCGCCGGCGGGCAGCTCAACCACCCGGTTGTTGCCGGTGTCGGCGACGAACACGTCCCCAGCGGCATCGACCGCCACACCGTCGACGCTGCCGCTCAGCCCGGTGAACGGCAGCATCTGCGACCCGCCGCCGGCGGGCAGCTCAACCACCCCGTTGTAATCGCAACCAAGATCGTTGGAGCAATTCTCCGTGACGGACACGTCCCCGGCGGCATCGACCGCCACACCCTGCAGGACGGCAAGATTGAAGTAAAGGTCCAGCGGCAGCTCCCCGCCGGGGGTCAGCTCAACCACCCGGCCGTTGCCAGTGTCGGCGACGAACACGTCCCCCTCGGCATCGACCGCCACACCCAGCGGGCCGCTGAGCCCGATGAACGCCAGCGGCGTCTGCGAGTACGTGATCGCTGCTGCCGGCTGCGCCCACACCCCGACCGCCATCACCGAGCACGCGCCCAGCAGCCCCGCACGCGCCCACGCACGCGGCCGACCCCGACCGCGTCCTCGCCCTGCTTGACTGAGCGATGTTTCGCCCATCGGGTTTCTCCTGTCTGTCGGTTTGGGTGAGTCCGGCCACCGAGCGCGCGATGGGTAAGCGCCGCCACGCCCGCGCCGGTCTGGAGCGGGCGCCACACTTCAAGCTCGTCGGCAGCACCGCGAGGACGCGGCGGAAGACAAGCTAGTCATGGCGAACAGAGGTGCTTCACAGCACCTCTGTTCGACAAGCCGAACACCGCCGCGACGACGGCTAAGACTTCAAGACCGCCTCCAGATTCCAGCCGGCGAGGTCGGGACGATGCGCACGCTGGTCGTCTGCGCCCAGCTGACCCGGCGTGGTCGGTTTGCTCAGCCTGTGCCTCCGGCCAAAGACGAGGTGGCCCTGAGGTCGAGCATCGATTCGGTGGGGTTACCGTAGGTTCGAATCGCCGTTACGCTGCCTTCCTGATTGAACTCCAGGAAAACGGCGATATGCACCGTGACCTGCTGGTAGGTCGGGTCGATCTCACGGCTGCTCGGCAGGACCAATGGGCTGGTGTGCGTGCCACGCCAGACGGTCTCCTGAGCAATGACATTCCCGTTCACAGACAGGGACGTGGCTTCGCCGGCCATGTCGGGAAACGCGTCCATCATGGGCTTGAAGCGGTCTATGTAGCCATCCGGGCCATTCATCGTGGTGCTCCGGATGTGGTCCACGAGAACGACATCGGGGCTGAGAAACTTGGCGACCTCGTCGTAATCGCGGCGATTCCAAGCCGCAAAGAGCGCTTCGGCGCGGGCCTGCAAATCCTGGCTGCTCATCAAAGACT
Source organism: Solirubrobacteraceae bacterium (assembly GCA_052148275.1). GTDB lineage: Bacteria > Actinomycetota > Thermoleophilia > Solirubrobacterales > Solirubrobacteraceae > Palsa-465. Next base: position 5,987 of record JBKQIR010000268.1, on the reverse strand, counting down.
CCTCCAGTACGGAGTTGGCAGGCGTGTTGGTGTTATGGGGTTGGTAGAGGTGGTAGTGCTATCGGTTCAAAAGCGTGATCCTGGGGAGGGCATGACCGATCTCGGCGGGTCGCTGCCGTGCGCGAGGTGCCGACTGCACGGCCGTCAGCCGAAGGTGGTGCCGCCGTGCGTGACCAGCAACGTAACGTCCCTCCCATCCGACGCATGTCGGAGCGATGGCCCTTCAGGCGCACATCGACCTGTCAGCTCGTGTCCTTTCGCTTGTCGCTTTGTCTAGGCGGCGAATCGGAACAGGCAACCGCCCTGGAGCGATCACGCGTTGCTCCAGGACCTCACCGAGTGGGCGCTGCCAGGTGGAGAGGGACTGAGTTCCGCTGCGAGCTCTCGCGCCACCTGCTCTCCCTCCGCATGCCTGGTGAGCCGCCACCGTATGCCGTCGGCGCAACCGGCCTTGACCGCCGCGCGGCTCTCCGAGACGAACACAACGGATAGCAGCTGCGGGAGCAGCTGGGCGCTCGATCGGTGCTCTGCACCGCTTGTGGCCGGGACACCGTTAGCCTCAAGCTGGTTGTACCCCCTGTTGACGGACTGTTCCACGCTCGTCAAGTCGTTCGTCCTTTCTCATCGACAAGGTCAATCACCTGTGCGTTACCAGTTCTCACCGGATTGAGCCGCTGTCGTGGCCGGAATCCGTGTGAGCCGTCATGGATGTCGCCGCTGGGTGTACGACCAGCTCCTCGAGCACTTTGAGTAGCTCGAGCGTGCCGGAGAACGGGACCGTGTCGGTGCCGGAGCGGATCTCGCCCTCGTACCTACCCTCGCGAGAAAGTGTGATGTTCATGATCAGGCGCGTGGCCAGCGTTGCGGGTTGTTGTTCCATGACGTCCGAACGGGCCCGATCGTCGCGCGTTGTGGGGGCGTTGTCGCCAGGGAAAACCCTGGGTTTGACCCTAGTTCTGCTACCCGCGGTCGTGGACCTGTCGCGCGAGCGCTACGCGCGAGCGGATCGCGAGCTTGGCGTAGACGTGGCGGAGGTGAAACTCGACGGTCTTGACGCTGATGAACAGCTCCGCGGCGACCTCACGGTTCGAACTGCCGGAGGCGACGAGGCGCGCGACCGCGAGCTCTGCCTGGGTGAGCTCGGCGAGAGGGTCGACGGCCCCGTCGGCGGGCTGGACGCCGCAGACCTCGAGTTCGTGATCGCAGCGTTCCAGGTACGGGCGGCTGCGCAGGGCGGCGAGTCGCGCCCGCGCGGAACGCAGACCGGCGATAGCTTGGTCACGGCGACCCGTCTGGCGCAGGCGACGGGCATCGGAGATCTCAAGCAACGCCAGTGGCAGTGGTTGGCGCAGCTTGGGGGCGTGTCGCCACGCCGCCCCGAACGCCGCGGCGGCGGTGTCGCTGTCACCGACGGCGTGCGCGAGCGCGCCTCGCAGCCGGGCCGCGGTCACGATCACCGAGACAGGGCTGGCGGGGGAGATCGCATGCTCGAGCTCGGCGAGCGCCTCGGCCGCCTGCTCAAGGCGCGCGAGCCCGAGCAGCGCCTCAACCTCGAGCGGGAGCCACTCGTGGCGCTCCGGGCGGCCGATGAACGCTGCCTTGCCGGTCGCGCGGACCGCGGCCGCCGCCTCGAGTACCTTCTCGAGATCACCGCTCGCGCTCGCGAGCCTTGCCTGCGCAGTGGCCACGCACACGATCGCATCTGCGGCGCCGAGGGCCTGCGCGGCGCGCTGGGCCGCCGCGACGTGGGCGCGCGCGAGCTTCAGATCGCCCCGTGCGGCGGGCACCGCGGCCGCGTAGCTGTGCACGTAGCTGTAGTCCCAGGCGCGATCGGTGTCGTGCGAGAGCGAGACCGCAAGTTCGCCATGCACGAGCGCGTCGTCCCAGCGACCAGCGCGGTACTCGGCCTCAGCCAGATAGCTCAGGGATTGGCTGGCGTAGCGCAATGGCGTTCCGGCTCGCAGCCGCGCGACGCAGGCGCCCAGGTCCGCGATCCCGCCTTCCAGATCCTCGACCCAGAGCTTCACGGCGCCGCGCATAACGAGCGCGTCGGTCTGCTCCAGCGGGACCTCGGAGGGGTGCGATGGCAAGAACGCCAGCGTCCCGAGCCCGTCGGATCCTCGACCGCCCGCTGTCAGACCGACGGCGAGCACGCACAGTGCATGCTCCCGCAAGGCCGCTGGAGCTCCGTCGGAGTGCGCCACCCGCTCAGCCCACGCGACCCCCTCCGCCGTCCTGCCCGCAATCAAGCACAGCATCGCGAGCTGCACAGCCGCTGCCGCACCGACGGCCGCCTCGCGGGTTGGATCATGGGCACCCCATGCCCGAACGAGGCGATCCTCGGCGGCGAGGGCTCGCCCAGCCAGCAGGTCAAGCTCGCCGAGCACCATGCTCTGCCGCGCGCTGGGCTTGACATTGGCGGCAGCGGCCGCGAGCCGCTCGGCCTGGGCTACCTCGCCGCAGGACAACAGCGCCTGCATCGCGTCGAGCACCAGGCGGTCGCGGTCCTCGCGCGCGCTGCTGATCCCCGCCGCCTGCGCAAACCACGCGCCGGCCTGCACCACTTCGCGATCCCGCAGCGCTTGGCGGGCGGCCGCTTCGAGCTCCCCCGCGAGGCGATCGTCCGAACCAACCGCAGCCGCGACCCGATGCCCCAGCGCGTCCCGCGATCCAACGAGGCGGGCGGCGTGCAGATGCAGCCGCCGCCGACGCGCGGGACCGAGGTCGTCGTAGATCGCCGCGCGGATCAACGGATGCGACAGCGACACCTCCGAGCCCGCGCCGACACCCGCCACGCGGACCAAGCCAGCCGCGAGCGCGTCCTCCAGCGCGTCGAGCGGATCGTCTAACCCAGCGAGCTCGGCGGCGCTGCGCAGCTCGCAGCGCTCGCCCAGCACAGCAGCAGCGCTCACAAGCCGCTGAGCGTGACCAGGCAGCCCGCTCAGCCGCGACAGGATCACGCTCGCGAACGCCTTCGGTGCCGGAAGCGCACCATCAGCGCGCAGAGCACCCGGCCCGAGCTCCTGCAGCAACGCACGGCAATACAACGGGTTCCCGCCCGTATGCTCAACCAGCCGAACGGCCAACGGCATCGCCAACGGCCCGACCCCGAGCAAGCCCGCAAGCGCTTGAACATCGCCCGCGAGCAGCCCACCGAGCCTCACCCTGCTCGCGCGTGGATCACCCGCGACAAACCGCTCCCACCCCGCCCCCGCAACCAGCTCACCCGGACGCGCGGACACCAACGCAAGCACCCTGTCAGCCACAAGACGACGCAACGCGAACAGCAACGCCCCGAGCGACTGCTGGTCAGCCCAATGCAAGTCATCCACGACAACCAGGCAAACCCCCTCAGAACCCTGCGCTCGATCAATCACCGACAGCAGCTGCATCCCAACAGCCAACGGATCCATCGAGCCATCAACCATCTCGCCGCCCAACAACTGCCCGACAACACCGTACGCAAGCAGCCGCTCGCTCTCCTCCCCGGCAGCGCGCAGCACACAACCACCACCCGCCTCCCCACAAAACGCCGTCAGCAGACTCGACTTCCCGACCCCCGCGTCACCCTCGACGAACACCACCCGCGCGTGCCCCGACAACGCACACGCCAACTCCGACCGGAGGATCGCGAGCTCCTCACCCCGACCGACAAACGGCCCCATATGGCGCCTATCATACATAGACCGGGCGCAGCCGCGCGGCTACTGGACGCCCCCGGCCGACGCCTACGAAGCAGCCGTGGCAGATCGGCTCGAACTTAGCTGGCCCGCCGCCAGCAGGCTAGCACTCGGAATGCGCTTTCGCGTAGCGCTAACACGCAAATCCCCAGCCGCGGACAGTAGAGCTAGGGTCAAGACTAGGGTTTTCCCTGGCGACAACGCGCACATAGTGCGCGACCATCAGGCCCGCCGGCTCGCAACGAAACCAGCGGGCAGCGCTGCCTTACGCATCGTTCTAGTAGTGCTCTGGTAGGTGGTGGGAAGGGTTATGTAGCTCGGTGGTGAACTTAGCTAGCTGGCATGGGCAGGCTCCGGGCGGGCGTGCGCTGGAGCTACATCAGGACGGCCACCAACGGGCCGCCGCTCCCGGCTCTGTCCGCCTGCGGTTGAAAACCAGCCCCGACGATTGGAGCGTTGCGATCGAGCGTCGGTCTGGTAAGCAATCCTCACGTTCCACGTGCGGGAGTACTCGCAAACGCGAGTGCAACTAGGGAGTCCAACTGGGGTTGGCTGACCCGCAACCTATGGTTCAGCCACCTCTTAGCAGAGGGAGATCAGAATGGCTACCGTAGCCGAGGCGGCCTCGCCGGCCGCCGCGTTCATGGCGCAGCGCAAGCTGATGCTGATCAATGGCGAGTGGGTTGACGCGCGTAGCGGCAACTCGTTTGAGGTGTTGGATCCCGCGGACGGCGAGGTCGTCTCACATGTGCCTGCGGGTGAGGCTGAGGACGTCGAGCTGGCGGTCCAGGCGGCCCGCGCGGCGTTTGAGGATTCGGAGTGGAGCCGGATGAAGGCGTCGGATCGTGGTCGGATCGTCTGGCGGATTGGTGACCTGATCCTCGAGCATGCCGATGAGATGGCGGCGATCGAGTCGATCGACAACGGCAAGCCGGTTGGTGTTGCGCGCGCGGCTGATGTCGAGCTGTCGGCCGACATCTTTCACTACATGGCTGGGTTCGCGACGAAGATCTTCGGGCAGACGTTCCCGGTCTCGGTGCCCTACGCCGACAGGCAGTTTCACGCGTATACGTTGAAGGAGCCGATCGGCGTCGTCGGGCAGATCATCCCGTGGAACTTCCCGCTACTGATGGCGGCGTGGAAGCTCTCGCCGGCGCTCGCGACTGGCTGCACGGTCGTGCTCAAGCCAGCTGAGCAGACGCCGCTGAGCGCGCTGCGTCTCGGCGAGTTGCTCCTCGAGGCCGGGGTGCCGAAGGGCGTGGTAAACATCGTCACCGGCTACGGCGAGCAGGCGGGCGCCGCGGTCGCGGCGCATCCCGGGATCGAGAAGGTCGCGTTCACGGGCTCGACCGAGGTCGGCAAGCTGATCGTCAATGCAGCCGCTAACGATCTCAAGCGGGTCTCGCTCGAGCTCGGCGGCAAGTCGCCGAACATCGTGTTCGCCGACGCCGACATGGAGACCGCGATCCCGGGCTCCGCAAACGCGATCTTCTTCAACCACGGGCAGTGCTGCTGCGCCGGCTCGCGGCTGTACGTCGAGCAGAAGGTCTACGACGACGTGATCGCCGGCGTCTCGGACCGCGCCACCAAGATCAAGCTCGGACGCGGACTGGATCCCGACACCGAGATGGGCCCGCTGGTATCCGACGAGCAACTCGAGCGCGTCACCAGCTTCTTCCAGTCCAGCGACCGCGAGGGCGTGCGAACCGTTGTCGGCGGCAAGCGCGTCGGCGACAAGGGCTACTTCGTAGCACCGACCGTGCTCGACGGCGCCCACGAGGGCAACCGTGTCTTCGAGGAGGAGATCTTCGGCCCCGTCGTGACCGCGATCCCGTTCAAGGACGTCGACGAGGTCACACCCGCCGCCAACCAGACCATCTACGGCCTGGCTGCCGGCATCTGGACCAACAACCTGACCAAGGCACACCGCCTGATCCCAAAACTGAAGGCCGGCACCGTCTGGGTCAACGCCTACAACATCTTCGACGCAGCGCTGCCGTTCGGCGGCTACAAGCAGTCGGGATGGGGCCGCGAGTGCGGCGAAGAAATCATCCACGAGTACACCGAGACCAAAACAGTCTGCATCGGGCTCTAAACAGCCGACCACAAGTGCACCGGGGGGCGGATCCACGACTCATCATGTCGGGTCGGTCCGCCTCCGTCGGCTGTCGGAGTTCGGACTAGCCCTAAAACAAGCGATCGGGCCGTGTGAGACCGGGTTCGCCGGCCGGGATGGCCCCGGCGGGGTGTGAGCGTGGTTGTGGGGGTGGTTGAGGAGCGGTCTGGGTGGTGTCGGGGGTGGTTGGT
>JBKQIR010000267.1:0-7876 GCA_052148275.1 Solirubrobacteraceae bacterium | reverse complement strand
ACGACTCTGCCCCGTCCGCCAAAAGCGTTAGCACCAGCACCTCCAAGATGGTTCATGACACCCGCCATTTGCAGGTAAATCATGACCTGGAGGTCGGACGGAACCCCGGTGTCACCCCACCCGATTTTTTCCGGGGGAAGTAGACTACTAGACTACGCTAGGCGTCCTGAACGGACGGGAGCCGAGCAACCTGCGATTCGCCAAAACTCAGGGACCGCTGCCATGCACCGTACCGAGGCCTAGGGAAATCACGATAGCTGCCCGTCACCGCGCGGGCCCCGTTACCGGCGAGCAGCAGGCTCCCCGCCGTGTCGGCGGACGCCTGTAGTCAGGATCGTACGATCGGCGCCGGAGTCCTCCGGTACGGCGCTGAGAGCTGGGGGCCATCGGTTCAATCTTGGCGACGCGTGCGCCCGCGCGTCCCGGCATTCGTGTTTGAACGCTTGTTCGGCGACGTCTCGGCGCTCGTCGGACGTCGAATCCGGCTCGAGGACGATGCTTTTTCTGGGAGCGCTTGCGTAAGCGCTACAAGCACGATCGTGCTTTTGAGCCGCCGTCTGGCGTCTGGGATCGCTCGGGCGTGACGAGCCGACGATCGGGTTCACGCGACAGCATTAAGGCGGACTCGTCGCCTCGTGAGCACCGGCGGGCGAGTCCTCCGTCGCCAACTCGATAGGAATCGAGACGCCGGGGGAGCAAGCGATAGTCCGGCGCCGGCATGCTCAAGGTTCATGATGGCCGGACGGAGCAGTCCGACGCCGGCGGCGCCGAGGCTCGAGTTCACGGGAAGCACTCGTGCGATCGCGGCCGTCACACCCCTCGGAGCAGCTGTTCGGTGGGAGCGGATCTCGAGGGCCCACGGGACCCCGTCTCATGTCTGAGCGACTGGTGGCCGCTGCAGACGGCTGTGATGGGACGGGGGCACGCCGGGCAGTGCTTCTCCAAGACGGCGTCAACGGTCAACGCGATGTTCAGCCTGGCAGCAGAGGCGCGAAGGCCGAGAGAGGCCCGCGTTTGGCGGCGCCGCTGTCGTTCCCGACTTCCGCCTGGCATCTGCCCTTGCTCCGCGAGCCTGATCTGGTCTGTCCCGAATCGCAGCGCCACGATCTCATTGTTTGCGCAGCGTCGCGACCGTGACGTGCGGCCAGCTGAGCTCGTTGAAGACGAGTTGCACGACCTGCGAGTACTGCAACTGCAAGATGTCCGGTTGGCCGCTTGGTCCGGGAAGTGTCTCGATCCAGAAGTTGGCATTGACCTCGACCGCCTTCGCATTGCCAATCGGAGGATTGGATGCATCAGCGAGGAACGCGGTGTTGGCGGTTCCGCCGCCGGCGATCAGACTCCCCGTGGAAGAGATCTCGATGAAGGTGCGGTTTTTCATCGGCTTACCCTGGATCTGCGTCTCGATGACGCTGTTCGGGTTCTCAACCATGGCCTGCGTCACGCCCGGGGAGGCGTGACGGAATGGGGTGTTCATGGACAGGTTGAGCTCGGGAAACTCCTGCTCCGCTTGACCGAAATCCGAGTTCGGCGGCGGAGTGCCCCCGACCGCGAAGGGGATGATGTTGTTCGCCGGCACGGTCGGAGGCCCGCCTTCGACGAACTCTGTCTTTCCTTGCGCGAGAATGACGGTGCCGTGCGGGATGGAGGCCAGGCGCGCGACGCTCGCCGGCTCGCCAGGGTTGCTCGTCGGCGGAACGTTGACCCAGATTCCAGGCTCGACGTGAAGACCCGCTCCGCTGCTTGTCTCGGATATCTGCTGCAGGTATGTGACGCCGAACAGGTTGATGTCGGGCATCAGCAAACCCCGGTTCGGGATCGGACCGTTGATCTCGGTGAAGACGAGCGTCTCGGTGGTGAGGTTCAACTCGAGAAAGCGATCCTGAGGGTTAGACGGATTATGCGGTCGCCAGATCGTGTTGAACCCATTCCCGGTCCAGGTTCCGGGTAACTGTGCCAGCGGTCCGAGCGGATTCCCCGCCGCCACCGCCGCGGCTTCGGCGGCCTCGATCGGGGGAATCCCCACGAACGCAAAGTCGGGGTCGAGTTGAATGACGGGTGACATGGCGACTCCTCCCAGGTTTGCTTGCCGTCGTTGCGGGGTCGGGCCCGCGTGTACGCCTGCCACGGCTGGGTCGCCGACCTCGTCGAGACTATAACGATGTCAACTGGGCACGTGCGGTTTGTTGCGTGCTACCAGCACCACCAGAAGTCGCGAGCCCGCGAGAGGTGGCCGCGCGTCGAGTGCCGCCGGCGGGTGTTGGAGAAGCCCTCGATGTAGCCGAACACGCTGGTCCGCAACTCCCGCGGGGCGCCCGCGGACGGCAGTGCACGAGCTCTCGCTTCGACGTCGAGTGAAACGCCTCGCAGAGGGCGCGTTGCCAAGCGGTCGATGACGCTCCAGCGGGAGATCTCGATCCCGAGCGCGGCGCAGCGATCACAGAAGATCACCGCGGTGCATGCGCGAGCACGTGCTCCCTGGAGCTCGTCGACACACTCGCCAAGGACGCGCGCGTGGTGTGATAGGTGCCGCCCGTCCTGATCCTCCGTGAACTCCTAGCTCTCGAGCATCCAGCGAACCGCACCGAACCACGGCTTACGAACTACTAAGCGACGGGCTGAGCGACGAGGATCAGTCTTGCAGCAGCCGCAAGGGCGCAGTTCGGCATTGCAATGGGGCGGCTTCTGGCCGGCGAGGCGGACGCAATCTTCGTCTGGAAGGTCATTCGGTTCTCCAGCAACTGGCAACAGGCAGCCGAGGACCCGAGCGGATCTGCTCCGAGCAGGCGCGGCGCCGCCCCCGGCCATCGCGTGCTGGCGGCGGGACGCCGGGCAGGAGATGGACGGGAGTGTTTGACCGGTGATGAGCAGTCTCCGGGTGCAAGTTTCTACCATCCATCGTCAAGTTCTTCGCGCCAAAGGTGTGTGTTCACACACCTTTGCGCTCAGTTCAGTTCGCCGGCTGGAAGCACGTAACGGTGCGGCGCCCGCTGTTGTGGTGCGCCGCCGTCGGCGATCCGGGTGCCGTGCAGACCGAGCGCGTGAGCTGAGGCGGCCGTCTGCTCGGGCTGGCCGGCGTGCGCGGTTATCCACGCAATGACGTCTGTGAAGTCGGATCCTGCGGCAAGGAGCGCGGCTCGCTCGATGACCTGACCGCCAGAGGGATGGGGACGCGCGAGTCGCGACACCAAGGCGCGGATTTCAGGATCGTTCATTGCCATGGAGGCTAGCGGTTGGTTCGGGTGAGCACGAGATCGCCGATACCGGAGGCGCCGTTGGCGTGCGCTTCGGCGCAACCGGGGGTCAGGTTGAGCAGGGTCGTGAGGAGGAGCAGAGGCGCCCCTGCTGCCCAGGCCTGTGGTCGTGATGCGGTTGGGAAAGCGACCGGGACCGAGGTCAGCGATGCGGGGTATCCGGCGAACACTTCAGGCAGTCGATGCTCGAAGTAGGGTGCCGCCGCCAGGATTGCCGACGCGATGGTGCTCGCTGCCTCGTGGTGGCCGTAGCGTGCGAGTCCGGCCGCGATCAGCGAGTTGTCGTGGGGCCACACGGTCCCGGTGTGGTAGCCGAGCGGGTTGTATCCGGCCTCCCGCGCACCGAGTGTTCGGACGCCCCAGCCGGAGTAGAGCTGTTCGCCGAGCAGCAGTTCGGCGGTCGTGGCGGCCTCAGCCTGGTTCAGCAATCCGGACCAAAGCAGCTGGCCGATGTTGGAGGTGAGGCTGTCGACGTGGCGCCCCTCGCCGTCGAGCGCGAGCGCGTGACAGCCGCGCTCGGGCATCCAGAAGTCACGGCGGAACGCCGCTCGCAGATCAGCAGCTCGGCGGTCGAGTCGCTCGCCAAGCCGAGGGTCACCCCACACCTCGCGGGCGAGACGAGCCGAGCGCCGCTGTGCGTCATAGACATAGCCCTGGATTTCGCAGGTGGCTATCGGTCCTCGTGCGAGCTTGCCGTCGGCGGATTGGATCGCGTTCCAGCTGTCTTTCCAGCATTGGTTGGCCAGACCCGTGCCCTGGTTCCGACGCGCATAGGCGATGTAGCCGTCACCGTCGGCGCTGTTCTTGATCCACGCGAGTGCTGCGCGGGCGTTGGCCTCGAGCGAGCGAACGAGATCGTCGTCGCCGGACCAGCGGTGGTACTCGTCCAGCAGGATGAGGAACAGCGGCGTCGCGTCCGCGGTCCCGAAGTAGGGGGCATGCGGCCGCTGTCCGCGTGAGGTGAGCTCGCCCAAGCGGAGCTCGTGTAGGATCTTGCCCGGCTCCTGCTCTTGGAAATCGTCGCGTAGCAAGGCCTGACGAGCCGCGAGCGCCCGCAGAGTCGTCGCTGCCAACTCGGGCAGGTACGGCAGTGCCTGGAAGCTCGTGATCAGACTGTCACGGCCGAAGAGCGCCATGAACCACGGCAGCCCCGCCGCGGGGAGGGTCGCGCTCTGGTCCAGATCGGGGTGCATCCGTAGCGCGCCGAGATCACTGAGGCTCGCACGATATGTGCGAGCCAACGCCGCGTCACTGGCGTGCAGGATCGGTGCCGCCTCCAGCCACTGCTCGAGCTCGGCCGACTTCGACGCACAGATCGTGTCCAAATCGCTTCGCGGAGCGCGATGCACGAATTTGGTGCGGGGTTGTGCGGAGTCGGGTGTGATGCTGAGCGTGGCTGACCATTGCTCGCCTGCTGCCAGGACCGGCGACCATGAGAAGCCGTGGCGTGTGATCGATCCGGCGCGGCTCGCGGTGATCGTCACTGAGCGATGGAAGCGTTCGCGCTCATAGGCCAGCGTGAGTGCTCGGTCATCGTGGTGGCAGGTGATATCGCGTTCGGCGATCACACCGTCCTTGATCTCAAACAGGTCGGCAAAGTCGCTGTCAACCTCGAGCGCCACGCGTATCTGGCTCGCTTTATGGACGTGGTTGATCACCGTGATCTGCTCGACCCACATTTGGTCGACAACGCGCCGGCGCAGGATCGAGCACGGCGCCTGATCCTCGGGTGTGACGCTGGGGGTCAGGAAGAACTGGGCGGCGAAGTGGACGCTCTGGTCCAGACCGAGCAGATCCAGCGGCGCGTCCGTGACATGCAGCACCCAGCGCGAGAGGAAGCGAGTGTCCTCGGAGAAGAACCCGTGCTCGCGGCCCTCATGAGCGCGGACATCACCAAGGCGATCGCCGATCACGAAAGTGCTCCCATCCAGCACGCTGAGGGTGCGATCAGCCACTCGCCGCCAGCCGCTCGGCGGCCAGATGCGCCACCGTCCGGTATGTCTCAGCATATGCGGAGGCGACAACCTCGACGTCGCAGTGCTCGGCGACCCACGCCCGACAAGCTCGCGGAGCGATCGCGGGTAGCCGGCTGACCGCGTCGGCCATCGCCTGCTCTGAATCGACGAGGAAGCCGGTCACGCCGTGCACGACAAGCTCAGGCGCGGCACCCTCGGCAAACGCGATCACCGGCGTCCCGCAAGCAAGTGCTTCGATCATCACCATCCCGAACGGTTCGTTCCAGCGGATCGGCATCAGCAGCCCGCGCGCATTTTCGAACAGCGAGCGTTTCACTGACCCGCCTATCTCGCCGAGAAAGCGCACGCGGGCGCCGTCGATATGCGGGGCGATCTCTTGGTCGAAGAACGCCTGCTGGCCAGGCTGGATCACGCCGGCCAGCACAATTGGCACGCCCGCCGTCCGGGCGGCGAGGATCGCGCGATGCGGCCCCTTCTCCGGGGTCATCCTCCCGACCCACAGGAGGTAGTCCTGCTTGTGCTCCTGCAGCGTCCACGCCGTGAGGTCGATCGGGTTTGGGATCGAGCACAGCGGCTCGAGGCCGGGCGGCGCGGAGGCGAGCTGTGCTCGGCTGATGGCCACCAGCGCCGCCTTGTGTCCGTGGTGGGCGTAGAACGCTGCCGTGCTGGGCGTAAACGGTCCATGCAACGTGTGCACAAACGGCGTCTCGATACGGTCGGCCAGCGCGAGCGCCGTGAAACCACAATGATCGTGAACAACGTCAAAGCGGCGGCGATGGACGGCAGCCTCGACCTCGTCGAACGCGCGCACCACATGGTCGACCTCATACAACGACCGCTCGATCTCGTCCGGGTGGGAATCGGGAAGGAGCGTCACGACCTTCGCACTCGACGCCGAGCCCGGCGCGCAGAACAGCGTCACCTCATGCCCTTGGCGGACCAGCGCCTCCGTCAGCGCGCTGACGACGGACTCCACCCCACCGTACCCCGGCGGTGGAACCGAGATCCACGGCGGCGCGAGCATCGCCACCCGTACAGGGCCCGACGCGAGCCGGGAAATTGTTCCAGGCACCGACAATCTCGGCGCCTCGGCCCACGGCCGCGGTCCGATCCTCCGGCGCCCCGACCGGCGAACACGCCTAGCGCTCACAGCATCCATAGCCGCTCCTGACGAGCCTCTCAAAGGTGGCGGTCGCACAGCAGAGAGGTCAGAAAGGACCGAACGAGCGCACGACTGCGCGCCGGCAACGGCGCGCGTCGACAAGTTCACCCTACCAGCACCCGAGCTCAACCCCGAGAAGACGCCGCCGATCCCGCTTCTTCGACACCGAGCAATGGATGCCGGACCCGCCGACGCCACAGTCTCCGTTCACGCCCCGACGTGCCCTCGACCACGTCCGCTCAGGTCGTGCGGGCGAGCACCCGCCGGCGCCACGGAAGCCAGCGATATCGATCACATCTGCGAGCCTCATGAGGTCGTGGTCGTCCCGCCGGCAGCGAAGAGGCGAGACCGGCGGCGGCGTTGAGCACTTGATCGAGTCGACCTTGTCGGGACTGATGCCGCTGACATCGGCGATCTCCTCGATCGTCGGCTCGCGGCCGAGCGCGACAACCAGCTTGCGCCCAGCACGGCCGATCCTAGTGACCGTCTCCAGGACGTAGGAACTCTGATCGTGCGCGACTTGTCAGCCAGAGCACGGGCGATCGCCTGGCGGATCCACCAGGTCGCGTAAGTCGAGAACTTAGAGCTTTGCGGTAAGTCGAACCTGTCCGGCGCACGCACGAGACCGATCGTGCCTCCCTGGATCAGATCGAGAAACGGCAGCCCTGGTTGCGGTGGGTTTTCGCGATCAAAACGACCAGGCCGCAGGTTAGATTCGACCATCTTCTGCTTGGCGTCTTGGCTACACGGAGGCCGACGCATCTCACCTGGCCGGCGTACCGTTGGGCATCGCTCGAGCAGTCCACTGAACAAACGGACCTGGCCGGACCCGGCCCAGATCGTCCCGCGCGCTTCTTGTCGGCCCGCCGGCGCCCGCGCGTTGGGGCGCGCAGGTTCACAGGAGAGGGCTTGGCTGACGTGCGGGTTGTTCCGGATCACGTCTACGGAGCATGCTCCTGCTGTTGGCGCTGGACGCCGGCTTGCTCGATCAATGGGGATCTTGTGTAGTGAGGATTCCCAGGAGGTCGCCGATCCGCTGCTGCTGGTCAAGTCGGTCGGGGAGCGGGAGGTGCGGGTGGATCGTGTAGTTGTTGCGGCGGCCGGTCCGCTCGCGCGAGATGTAGCCGGCGGCGGCGAGCTCGGTGACGATGGCGTGGGCGGTGCGTTCGGTGATCCCGACGCGGTCGCCGATCTCGCGCAGGCGAATGCCGGGGTCTTGTGCGATGCAGAGAAGCACGCGGGCGTGATTGGTCAGGAAAGACCAGGTCGGTGCTTGCTTCGAGGACATTTGACCCAAGAATAGCGTCTCTAGAGTCGGATTTCGCATATAGTGGCTATGAGGGGAACAGCGAAATGAGTTGGGTGCGGCTCGTCTGGAGGGACGTTATGCCTCGCGTGGGATGACGCTGTTGGCGTAGCGTAGGTCGTGGTTGCGGTGTCGTTCTTGGGCGAGGTGATATTCCCAGTAGGCGTTGAAGTCGTCG
>JBKQIR010000266.1:0-6212 GCA_052148275.1 Solirubrobacteraceae bacterium | reverse complement strand
GCTACTCGCGTTCCTTGAAGCCCTCTGATTATGTTGAACGGCCGACCATCCCAAAACTCGCTGAGCAGGGAAAACTCGGACGGTCGATCGCGTCTTCAACATAACCGTTCGCGGGACATACAACCCGTTATGTGGAATTCCACATAACGGGTTCGGGAGGGCGGCGTCGGAGAAGGACCCGCAAGGGCACCTCGCCGACGTCGTACCTCGACCCGCAAGCAGCCCGCGCGAGGCGTCACGCTCACACGCCGCCAAGACGGCCAGGACCCGCGCGTGGTCGCGATCTCCTGGCAAGCCCAACGCCGGCTGCATCACGTGTGGGAGCGCCTCGACGAGCAGCGCGGCAAACGCCGCACGATCGTCGCGGTCGCTGTCGCTCGCGAGCTCGTCGGGTTCTGCTGGGCGATCACCCGCACCGAGTAGCACCGACGATTCACGTCAGCCGGCTGAGGAGCGGCGGGACCTGGCACACGCGCGAGAACAACCGCGATCTAACTATGAGCAGCCCCAAGGCCACGCTCGATGTTTAGACAGCGGGCTCTCACGCCGAAAACCGGTCCTGCGGCAGTTGAACCGCGTATAAGAGTCTGACCGCGCGTCGCGCAACAGGCCAGCCCGCCGCCCCTCAGCCGGCGACCGTGCCCGCAGCAATGCGGGAACTTCATCGTTCCCTCTTGACAAACGACCCTCCATAAGAGAGGTTTAGGGACCTACCCGCTTCGTGAGCTGGGTCGTGGAGCGCAGCTGCCCTCCCAGATGGCCTCAGCTGCCGTCCAACCACGTCCGCGTTGGACGGCCCGTCTGGGGCACGGCAACGTCGGGAGCTTCGTGCTCACCTGACCGCTGCGGGAGGGTTAAACGCGACGCGGCCTGATTCGCTGTCAACGACGACGTGACCAGTCTTTAGGTCATCACCATCACCGGCGTCACGATGCCGCCACCACGTTGCCACCTCGTTCGGCAGCGCTCGCCACACGTCTCGCCGGCTGTGCACCACGTCGAGGAACTGCACATACAATTCGCGGTTCATTGGCGTTCCGAGATAGCCAGGGTCGGGGTGGGTCACGCACTGAACCAGCCCATTGGCTTCCTCCAGCGACTCGAGCTGTCTTTTCCACGTTGATATTGTCCGCTCGCGCTTGAGCGTAAAGAGCGTGTAATCCTGCGGCATCGTATAGGGGAGCTCGACGACGTCCCCCAAGAAGAACGGCCACGGCGAGCAACAGCCTCCCGGCTGTGGTTCATAGGGGTCGCTCATCGGGATCGTGCAGTCGTACGACGCCGGAAGCTCTGACAGCCAGTCGTTGACGCGATACGTGGCGGGTGAGCGAAACCCTTCGGCGCGGAGGCGGCCCCGAAACGCGCGCAGCAGCGGAAGTTGGCGCTCGAATTCGGACCGGTCACCGAACAGAGATCGGTCGTGGAATAGACCGTGAACTCCAAGCTCGAAGCCACGCTGTTGGAGCTCGGCCAGTATCCCCCAATCGATCGGATACCAATCGCCGACGATGTTGAAGGAAGAGCGAAGTCCACGTTCCTCTTCAAGATCAGCGATTGTAATCGCGTTGCGAATCCCCGCTTCGGATTCCACGTCATGAGTGAGAATCAGAGCCGCGCGGTAGCCGCGAGGCCAGAACCAGCGGAAAGGCAACTCATCGGTATGGGCGGCCATGAGGCAGCACCGGACGAACAGTTCGAGTAGTTTGCCGACGCTGGCGTCGAACGGCCATCGTGGGAAACTGGGCAAGCCCTGCCAGCGGATCAGCGCGCGGCGCGTGGCCAGTTGGGCTTGACGCGGTATCCGGCGCTTCCCGCGGTAAAAAGCGCGAAGCGACCATGGCGGAAGGCGGCGCTGACCTGTCCCTGGCACCCACCGCTCAGTCACGTAGTTCTCGTATGCCTCGGACAGGCTGAATGGCACCTCTATCCACCCATCTGGACGGGCTTTGACGCTGACCATGCGGCCGTCCGGGGCGCGAAACACCGCCACTTCCTCTCCCTGAGAGCCGACGAACGCCGGTGTGGCGTATAGCTGCCACCCGTCACCATGGAGCCATTGCGGCACACCGGAAGCGGGGACGCAAACGACACCCCGATCGCGGGTTCCCACCAAGGCTCGGCCGTCGATCAACGCCAGTGGGCTGATAGGTGCCAGCAGTCGCTCCAGTGGATGTCTCTGGGCTTGGCGCAGCAGGGAAGCGTCGTTGCCGCAGATGCCGCACATCAGATGAATACCTCAGGTTGAGATGTATCTGCGCTAGGCACAGGGTCGGCTTCGGCAGCGTCCGCGAATCGAATCCCGTAGCGAGCCCAGAAATCTTCGACGGCATGGGTTAGAGAATCGCGCCGTCCGGCGCGGCGGCGCTCCAGGAGGCCAAAAACCGTAGCTACGCCGCTCGTCGAAGGTGGAGCGGGGAAGCGTAGTCCGATGACGACATCGCGCCCGCGAGCCGAAGCGGGATCGCGAACGACTTCCACCTCGCGGGGCTTTCCAGCGACTGAGAGCACCAACAGGATCCGATCACTGTCATCCTCAGCGATGCGCGTAGCCGTGCCCCAATCGCAGAAGTACTCAGCCATCATTTCAGTCACCTGACGGCAGATCTCCCAGCGACGAGCGTCGTCGATCTGGTGCGGCCAGGAGTCAGCCTCACGCAGCACTTTGGCAGGAACGCCCGCCGCAAGAGTGCCGGCGGGTATCGATCGATTGATGACTGAGCCGGCGCCAATCGTCGCTCCGTCGCCGATCGACACGCCAGGCAAGATGAAGACGTGCCACGGTAGCCAAACGTTCTTTCCGATGTCCACGGGTTCGAAGACGACAGGGTACCCTTCCAGCGCGCTCTGCCAGGACCCGTGTGTGAAGATCGATGAACGCCCACCCACGCCGGTGTCATCGCCGATCGACAGCGGTCGGCTAGGATTCAAGAAGCAGTTCTGGAACACGCGGACACGGCGACCAAGTTCAAGCTTCGAGTCCGGGAGCAGCGGACCGCCGACGAACACCTGTTCTCTTACGACCGTGTCGTCGCCGATGACGAACGCACGGCCTTCAAATATGCAAAACGCCCCGATAGTGACGCGGCGGCCGATCGTAATCGACTTTCCGCGCAGGACGCACCCGAGTCCAAGCCTCGTCCCGGGGCCGATGGTGACCTCATCGGCATCAATCACGACTCCTGGGGCAAGTTCGACGTCGTCAGCTATTCGGTATCCGCGCCGACGGTACGCAGCGCGTTGAACGCGCGATGGCAGCAGACCGGGCAGGCACATGTCCCGAATCGGAATCCGTGGTCTGTCAAACACGATCAAGCTCCCGCGACAGAAAACGTGATAGAAGCAACGAACGATGGCTCCCTTCAAGTCGAAGATTAGCCGCGCGGCGCGTGCCCGCGCGATGTGGGCGGTGATCCTAGTCGAAAACGACACGTATCCGCAGGATGTGCGTGTCCGCAACGAGGCTGAATCACTGACAACAGCAGGCTTCCGAGTCACCGTCGTCGCTCCGCGCGGAGCTGATCAAGCGAGACGCGAGCTGATCGAAGGCGTCGATGTGGTGCGCTTCTGGCTCCCCACGCCTGGGCAAAGCATCCTGGGTTTCTTGGTCGAGTATCTTGTCGGCCACCTGCAGCTCGCATGGCACGGAGTTCGCCTTCTCATTCGCGGCGCCGATGTGCTGCAAGTCTGCAATCCACCCGATACGCTTGCGCCCTTACTCATACTCACGCGGCTCTTCGGACGTAAGGCCGTTTTTGACAATCACGACCTCTTTCCGGAGCTGTTTGCGCTTCGGTACGGCAACCGCGTAATTGCAGGTTTCCTGCGTGTCTTTCAGCGCTTGGCGTTCCGCAGCGCGGATCTCGTACTAACAACCAACGAGTCGCAAAGACTGATCGTACTTCAAGCTGCGCGCCGCGCACCTGAGTCGGTCGTTGTGGTTCGTAACGGACCTCATGAAGCCACGATCCCATACGGGTTCAGAAATTGCGATAAGCCAACTGACAGGGCGGTTTTCGAGCTGGTGTTCGTCGGGGCCATGGAACCGCAGGACGGAGCAGAGACTTTGGCCGAAATACTCGAGTTGCTAGAGCGTCGTCATGGCGTGTCGGCACACCTTACGGCAATCGGGGCTGGCTCCTGTCAGGCCACTCTTGCGCGAGCCTGCCAGCGCCGTGGACTGGCTCATCGGGTTAGCTTCACCGGACGGATACCACACTGCGACGTAGCAGCGCGGCTCGCTGGCGCAGACGTATGCGTTGATCCGGCGCCTTGCAACCCTCTGAATGATGCATCAACGATGATGAAGATCGCCGAGTACATGGCGGCCGGCAAGCCTATCGTCGCCTTCGACTTACTTGAGACACGACGGACGGCCGGTGGTGCGGCGCTGTACGCATCGTGCAATAACGTGGAGGAATTTACTGGGCTCGTGGCGAGCCTTGCGAAAGACCGAGCGCTCGCCCAGGAGTTGACGCGAGCCGCCCGTGAACGCGTGCCGACGCTTGTATGGGAGCGCTCAGCCGAGCGATTGCTTGCCGGCTACGCACAGCTGACCGGGTAGGTGTTCGGGGTGTCTAGTTCGCGTGAGCAGCGTTTGAGGCGTTTGGAGGACATCTTGCGGGTGTGATGGACGAGCTTCGAGCACACTGATGTCTATAATCCATGGCTGATCCGTAATCGAGATCCGCCATCACCATCATGACGACATCACGCCAACAGGATATTGGCAACAGGCGACCGGTGCCCGACCGTGGTTCTGCACCGCGTGGGCGCCATAGATTGGGTGAACGACATGCCGCTGGGGCACGTTGCTTTGATGCCTTGCACGCTCGACCGCTGCGCCCAGGCATGTGTCTTGCATTTATCTCGGCCCCTCTACTAGCGTATACGTAACGGTCCGGTGTCACGTCGGACAAACATCGCGGGTCGAGATGGGCGCGGAAGAAGTCCGGCGCTCAGCAGGCTGTTGTTGTAATGCCTGCAGCGCAACGGAAGGCACTTGCGCCCACGGACTTGTCGCCGGTTCTCGGCGACGCAAGTTCCTCATCGCGCGGTCCGAAGCGACTCGCATCAGCTAGAGAGTTGTCCCGCGCCGTCACGCGTTCGATCGATAACCTCAGCGATAGCTGGAGCCACCGGCATCTTTAGCTATCCCGCCGTGCGCGAGTCGGCCGAGAAGGAGTGGTTCAACGACGCCCGAGAATCCTACCGCGACGCTTACCTGCGGCCCCTTCTCCGGCTTCTCGCGGAATACCTGCTTACGGGCGAACCCGCCTATGCCGACGTCTATGTCGACGAGCGCTTGCGCTTCATCGGCGAGTCGGACGATATCTGCGACCTTGCCGCAATGCTGGTCGCCGATGAGCACGATCTTCTAGCCGCTGTTCCCGACGCACGGACTCGACCAACCTTGCTCGCCGTCCTTCAGGGACTTCACCGCGCGGTACTAGAACTCTCGTTCCGCACTTCTCGGGGTCGATATCTCCCCCCATCTGGTGAAGGGGCGGGTGGTCAAGGCTTGGTGGTCTGGTGAGGTAGGCGTGTTGGGGGATTGCGAGGAGGTGGAGTACTTGGCGCTGGAGGGGCGTGAGGTCGGGCTCGAAGATCTGGATGGTCTTGCCGTCGCGGATGAGGTGGTTGCGGGTTGTCTCAGCGTAGAGATCGAACACGCGCGCCGCTGTTGGTGCTTTGCTGCTGCGGCCTTCGTGGTAGAGCGCGAGGTCGGTGACGTTGTGTGTGGTCATCGCGGTGCGTAGCTCGCGCTCGATCAGGCACTGGGTGAGTAGCGCGATGAACTCGGCGCACGCGAGTGCCTCGATCCGGGATGGTGACTTCAGTGTCACCGGGGCGGCTTGAAGGACGGTCTTGAGCTGGTGGTGGCGTTTCTCGAGGTTCGGTTGGTAGCGGTAGGCGGCGAGCAGTTCGGCGTCGCTGAGCGTGCGGTCGTTGCTGACCAGGGGGAAGCAGCCGTCTGTCGCGGCGTCGTAGGCAACCTTCTGCTCGTCGATCTTGAAGGTGAGCTTGAAGATCGTCTTCTCGGTCTTGCGGTAGCGGGTCTCGGATCCGGGGCGTCCGCGTTTCTCCTGGCGGAAGCCTTCCTGGGTTGACTGTTGGATGTCGTAGGTGATCCAGCGCTCCGCGCCGGTGGCGGTGAGCGCGGCCTGCGCGGCGTCGTGGGCGGCGGGGAGCGTCCGTAGCCGTGAGCGTGGCCC
>JBKQIR010000265.1:0-4070 GCA_052148275.1 Solirubrobacteraceae bacterium | reverse complement strand
GGCGATCGGATTCGGGAATCTGAGCCACCTCATGCTCGAGCGTCTTCAACGACATGACAACAGCATAGCCTCGAGCGTCAAGAACATCAAAAACGTCAAATTCGTCAAGGCACTCGGCGGACAGCACGACCTCAACCCGGTGGAGTTGCTCAACCTTGACGTGAAGGCCAACGCGGTCGGCCTCCGTTGGCCGCGGACCCTGAGCGAGCTGATCGATGAGGTGCGCTCCTACCTACACGGTCTCCAGCAACAGCCACACATCATCAAGCGATTCTTCACTCACCCAGCCACTTACGCCGCTTGACCCATTTGCAGGCCGGGGTAATAACGTCACGGTCGAACACACCAAGCAGGTACCTGAGTGACGAATTGATGGTCACGAGATCGGTGATGCCCGGCGTAGCAGTCGGGCACGCACACCGGCGGGCAGCCGAGCGGCCCGGGTGTATGTCGCCCGCGCTGCAGAGATCGTTGCGGTCAGCGGCAGACGTTCGAGGTGGTAGGCGGACCAGCGCAGTGGGAGGGCGCCGAACTTCGCCTTGTACTCCGCCACTCCTGACGACTCGTCGGACTCGCCGAAGGAATAGCACGCGGCTCCTTCTAACACCGCCTCCTCGATGGCCCTGTGGTGCAGCAAGGTATTGGCTTGAGTACGAGCCGTGAGGTCGCGGTTCATTGCTCCCCGCCAGGCCAGAACCGTCGAATGTCCGCGGAGCACGACGAGCGCCGCAACCGGCTGACCATCCATGAACGCGCCCCAAACGACAAGCGCGGGACCCAGCGCGCTTGCAATGGCTGCGAGCCGGCGCGGCGGCTCGGTGATGCGTAGCTGCAGCAGGGCCAGATGTGCGGGCCGACCCGACGCGGCTGCCCAGCGCCGCGCTGACATCCGGTAGAGATCAGTAAACACGGGCAGCAATGCCCCGGTGTCGTCACGCCGCACCTCAAGCCCGCTGCGCTCGGCACGGCGAATGCTGCCTTTCACGTTGCGGCTGTAGCCCCGCCACACGCCGTCCAATCCGCCGCTCAGGTCCAAGACTTGGATGAGGTATTCGACCCTGGCTCGGGCAAACGGAAGTGCAGCTTGCCACACGTCCTCGAACGGCGACGGCGACAAGGAGACCCGGAGAGCCCCCAAACCCGCCAGGTCGCGGACGACGGTGGTCACGTCCGACGTCGACAGCCGGCCGTCCGACGCCAGCGCACCGCCATAGCCCCAGCCATACGGCCATGAGGCGAGCACCGCCGCGCGACCCACCAACGGCACGACGAGGCGTCGACCATCGGCGAGTTCATAGAGTCGGCTCCGATCTTTCCAGCCACCAGCCGCACTCACACAGGCAGCCCACGGCGGCGTCTGAGTCGGCAGGACATCCGACGAACCGACACAGCGCAGCCAATCAGCTGGCGGTACGGGCGAAACCACGCGAACCGGCGCCTCGGGACCGTGTCGGTGGTTCGGCAAGTTGCGTGCGGGTATGCTCACGCCATCAAGCTTACTCACATCGGTTTCATTGCAACGATCGGAGCTGCGAAGGCCGAGCGAAAAGTCGACCACCTGGGATCACGCGCAGTCGACGCACCGATCCAACGCCGCAGCCAAAGCCCTCAATCATGCATCCAGCCGATCCGTCTCGCCGGCCGCGGCAACAAAACCGCGAGCACTTCAAGACAGCCATCTACTTCCACTGCAGCGGGCTGCAGCTCTACGCAAACCCACGGACTTCCCGGATGAGCCGACCGGAGCCACTACGTTACTTGATTGATTGACGGCAGCTGTATATTGTATTAGCGGGTGATAACGCCGGCACTGAGTCGTTATCGAAGGGGTTGTGGAGAGGCGTGCCGATGAGTAAAGCGATTAGCGAACTGGTCGCACCGACTGGGTCGAAGGGCGATGCCCGGTGCACGGCACCGTGACGCAGCCCGGACTGCGCACCGGTGGTGACCCCCGGAGCCGTTACCGCCGGGGCGATTGGGTGCGCGTCCGCAGCCCAAGCCACATCGCCTCCACGCTTAACGAAAACGGCTGTCTTGCCGGCCTGCCGTTCATGCGTGAGATGGCGAGGTTCGCAGGCCGCACACTCCAGGTGCGCAGTTCCGCGCACAAGACCTGCGACGAGAATGAGGGCAGTGGGCTGCGACGCATGGGCGCCGCGGTGTTTCTCCATGACGCACACTGCGACGGCTCGTCCCACGGCGGCTGCCAATCCCGCTGCCCGTTCTTCTGGAAAGACGAGTGGCTCGAGCCCGCGCCCCCGAATGGTTCAGACGGCGATCAGCCGTCAGGCCAGGGCGAGACATTCGTCCCCGGCCGTGAGGACCTGGAGCGCAAGGCTGCCCGGACGACGCGCCTCCGGGGCCGCGACCCCGACCGCGGAACCTTCAGCTGCCAGTCAACCGAGTTGTTCCTGGCAACGGCCCCGCTGCCGATCTGGTCGCCGCACCAGTACTGGGACGACCTGCGCAGCAGCAACATCACACTGGGTGCGCTGCTCAGGCGACTGCCCCTCGCAATCTTCAACAGGTACCAGAACGCGAGCCGGCGAATCCTTCCACGGCGGCTTTGGATCCGCGGCGCGCGCACCTACCCGGATACGGTCGGTACGCTCCAGGCCACGCCCGAACTGAACTCCGGAATCCAGGCCGGCGAGACCGTTGAGATCCGATCTCACGAGGAAATCCTCGCGACCCTCGACCGTCGGGGAACCAATCGTGGACTCAGTATGAGCGCGGACATGCTGCCGTACTGTGGACAGACAGCGGTCGTCCGTCACCGCGTAGAGCTTCGCATTGATGAGCGCACGGGCGAGCTGCGGCGGATGCGCAATCCCTGTCTGGTCCTGGATGGTGTCACCTGTGGGGGGTGGTACAACGGCTTCTGCTCGCGCGAAGCCGATCTTTACTGGCGAGAGATCTGGCTGCGACGCAAGGAAGAACGATGAGGATCGCGGGCGACGCCGTGCCCGTTGTCTGACCTACTTCAGTGAGTAGCGGCTCGGCGGCTCGCTCTGGTTAGAAGTTAATTTGGGTGGCGGTGGCTGTGATGTCTGCAGAGCCGTGTCGCGGCTTGAGCACACAGACCGGATCGCCGGATTGCGTGTCGTGGGGCGCCGTTGGGGCCGATTCGCGGGTCGCCGAAGTAGCCCGGTGGGGCAGTGATTCACGCGTGTGAACGTGATGGCGGTTGGGACGCCAGGGCGTCAGGGCGGCGGGAGCGCGTGGATCGCGTCGAGGGTTGCTTGGGAGATGTCGGCGTGCTGGTAGCAGTGGGGGAGCCGCAGAATCAGCTGCCGGCCGGTGCGGATGACCCGCGCGGCGACGTTGAACTGGATCCGGCGTAGTGTTGCCGCGTGGCGGCGTAGCGGGGTGCGCGGGGGCGCCGCGCCTGAGTCGCTCGCCCGGGTGAGAGGTCACAGGAGTAGGCGGCGAGGTTGATCGCGAACATCGCGGCGGTCAGCCAGACGCGGTGGGCGTTGATGTCGCCGGAGGGTAGGTGCCGTAGCGCCTGGCCGAGCTTGAGGTTCTTGAGGCGAACACCTATCTGATAGTGGATCGCCGTTGCGATGCCCGCAGCCGCCAGATGGTCCCGCAGGCCATCGCGATCCTCGCTCTCGATGACGTACTGATGAAAGACGTCGTCGCTGTTCTCGTGGGCGGGACTCGGCGGGACGACACGGCAATCCCGCAGCGCCCGGGTCAGCTCCGCGCCAATCCGGCGAAAGTCCTTGTTTCAGCCGTCGAGCCTGCAAAGCTTGACGTGCAGGATCGCGGCTTGCAGCGAATGAGACGTGCGGTCGTGCCGACGAGCTCATGGGGTAGCGGGTGCGCTCGCCATGGGGGCGCATCAGCCGGACACGTTCGGCGAGTTCCTCGTCTCTCGTAACGACGGCGCTGGCGGTCTCTCCAGCCTGCAGCAGTTCCAGGCCGATAGTACGTGGGATCCTAGTGGGTCGTCCTGTAAGTGCCGTCCCGATCTTTGGGGTTACGCCTCCAGCACTTTGCCGGTGTAAGTCCACTTGAACGGCTTGGCCGTCTGGTTGTAGGTTTCGATGTACGCAAGCATCTGT
>JBKQIR010000264.1:0-9542 GCA_052148275.1 Solirubrobacteraceae bacterium | reverse complement strand
ACGGCGTCAACGCCGGATCATCAGCACGAACCCTCAGCCGTCCGGGGCCTCTGCCATCGTTACCGGCGTTCACCCGCAAGGTGACGCCGCCTCACCGTCAGCGTTTCTTTTCACACCTGCAACTTGGCAGTGACGGCAGACGGAAAGCCCAGCACCGCTGGGCTTTCTGCTTTACGGTCCAACAGTTTCCGGCGGCCGCCGCCCAAACCCTCCGTACGCTACCCACTGATCTAGGTCTGAGACACCGAAACCACAAACGACGCAGACCAGATCCAACGCGACCGGATGGAACAAAGCCAGACCAACCGCGCGTCTCAAGGCACCCGCGCCAGCAGCGACGCCGGAGCCAACCAGACGTGATGGGCAGCCGTCATCTCCGCGCAACGCAGGTCCATGCGAAGCCACAAGGCGCAGCCCTGCTAGCCGCGATGCGGTGCCGCCGCGTGATCTTGGGTCGGTTACCGTGGCGGTACGAGAGGAGGTCTGTGCCGGGCGTGTGGCGGACGAACCGTGCGGGCCGGTCGGGAACGAAACCCCACCAGCTACGGCACCTTCTTCGTCGTGATGGTCCTGATGACGATCGCGCCCGGCACCGTCAGCGTCGTCGCCCGGGCGAGAAGCCGGGGCGCCTGATGTGGGCGTCGGCGACGTGGCCGCGGCGCGAGTTGGCGCCCACTCGCGCACGTCGGTACGCGATGACGACCCGGCCGAGGGCGTCTGGCTTTCTGTGTGGGCGGGTCGGGGTGCCGGACGCCGGCTCTCAGCTGGTCATGCAGTTCGGTTCAGGTCTTCCGGTCGGTTCATGCCGCGGCGAGCTGTGTGTAGAGACTCGTGAGGTCGTGCGAGAGTTGCGATTTGACGGCGCGGGTCGTTTCGTCGGCGAGGATCTCGTAGCGGCCGGTGAGGATGGCGGCGGCGGCTTGGCGGGCGATCTCGCGCGGATCGGCTTTGGGGACGTCGAGGTGGGCGGTCAGGTCGGTGTCCATGAAGCCGACGTGGAGGGCGGTCACGGTTGTGCCTTGCTCGCGTAGTTGCAGGCGCATTGAGTTGGTCGCGGACCATGCGGCGGCTTTGGAGATCTCGTAGCCGTTGCCGAACGCGAGCCAGGAGAGGACCGACAGGACGTTGACGAGCGAGCTGGAGGGGTGGCGGGCGAGGATCGGCGAGAGCGCCCGGGCGACGCGGATGGTTCCGAATAGGTTGGTCTCGAGCTCGGCGCGGATGTCCTCGAATGGCGCATCGAGCACGGGGGTGTTGAGGCTGATTCCTGCGTTGTTGACGACGATCGATACGTCGGTTGCGGTTAGCGCGGCAGCAGCGACCGAGTGATCGTCGGTGACGTCGAGCACGAGTGGGATGATGCGCTCGTCCGGTGGCGTGTGCGGTGTGCGTGCGGTCGCGTACACCTTTGCCGCTCCTCGGTCGAGGAGTTCATCTACCATCGCGCGGCCGAAGCCGCGGTTGCCGCCGGTGACGAGCGCGGCGGCTCCCTCGATCGGTGTGCCGGCTGGTGTGGTGCTGGACATGATGTGGCCTTTCGTTGGTTTGTGGTTGTCAGGGGCGGGTGATCGCGAGTGTGGTCGTGGCGTGGCCGACGAGCTGGCCGCGCTCGTCGCGGGCGTGCGCTTCGGCGAACGCGAGGCGCCCGCCGAGCCGCAGGACGCTTCCGCGGACCTCGATCCGGTCGCCGGCGTGAAGCGGCGCCAGGAAGCTGACCTTCAGCTCGATCGAGGAGAACCCGGCGCCGGCGGGGAGCAGGCTGTGCGCCGCGCATCCGGCGGCGGTGTCGAGCAGCGTGTAGAGGAGTCCGCCGTGCACGATTCCCATCGGGTTGTAGGTCGACTCGTCGGGGGTGCAGGCGAACAGTGCCTCGCCGTCGCCGACTGCCAGTAGCTCGGCCCCGACGAGGGCTGCTATCGGCGGCGGGGGGAGCTCGCCGGCGATGATCGCTTCCAGGAACTCGCGTCCGGACCCCCCGGCGGTGGCGGCGCGCAGCTCGGCGGGGTCCGGCCAGGACACGAGCTTGCTGCGCTCGGCCGGTGTGGTGCGGGGCTGGAGCTTGGTGGCGGTCATCGCGAGCGCTCCAGTTCGATCGTGTTGATGTCGATTATGTTGGCCGCGATCTTCGGCGTGGCGACCGCGTCGAACTCGCGGGGGGATGAGTCGCGGGGCCAGGCGCGTTCCTTGATCATGTGGCGGTTCGGTCGGGTGCGCCAGGCTGTGAGTGCGACGATGAGCGCGATCGCGGCGACGGCGCTGCCGAAGATCTCGAACGTCGATTGCAGCGAGATGTGGGTGACGAGCACGCCGGCGAGGACCGCGGGCACCGACAGCGATGCGTAGGCGACGACGTAGAAGGCGGCCATGACCGCGGCGCGGTGCCCGGGCGGGATCGCCGCCACCAGAGCGCGTAGGCCGCCGAGGAACGCGGCGCCGAAGCCGGCGCCGCCGACGATCGACCCGGCCAGGTAGATGGTGCTGGAGTCGGTCGCAGAAGCGAGGACGATCAACACCATTCCCGCGGCCAGCGCGATCGACCCGGTGCTCGCGGCGACCCAGGGGGCGGTCCGTGCGGTCAGGACCTGGGCGAGAGTCGCCGCGCCGGCGAGCGCGACGATCCCGACCCCGGAGACGATCACATTGGTCGAGTGGAACAGGTGCAGCGCGAGCTGCGGGCCGAGCGAAAAGAAGAGCGCGCCGATCGACCATGAGGAGAGCACGGCCAGGCCGGCGAGCACGAACCGGGGACGGACCACTGAAGGGACCTTCGGAAGCTGGACGGTCAGCCGGAAGCCCGAGCGCTCGAGCACCGGCTCCGGCATCCAGTAGGCGCCGGCGAACGCGATCGCGGCCAGAACCAGCAAGAGGGCGTAGGGCACAACGCGCGGTTCCCACCCGATCCGCACGAGCGAGGAGGAGACGAGGATGCCCAGGCCGATCCCGGCAGTGGCCGCCGTGGCGTTGGTCAGCCCGACGCCGGTCGGATCCCGGCGCGGATGCAGGTCCAGAAGCGACGCGCTGGCGGCGCTGAGCGCCGCCCCGGTGGAAACACCCTGGATCCCGCGCGCTACGAACAGCCAGGCCGCAGAGTCGGCGAACATGAACAGGACCGTTGCCGCCATCAGCCCGACAAGCGCGACGAGCAGCACCGGCCGACGCCCGACATCGTCGGAGACGGCCCCGACGAGCAACAGGCTGGTCAGCACCCCGAAGGCGTAGGTCGCGTAGATCAGGGTCAGCGTCAGCGGCGAGAAGTGCCACAGCACGCTGTACGCGCGATAGAGCGGCGACGGAGTGATTGAAGCGAACAGGCCCAGGCCGATCACGCCCGCGACGAGCCCGTAGGCGAACCGGTTCGGCAACGTGCGTCGCCGCTGCGCCGGAGGCGGAACCGCGTGTAGCGACGGTCGGTAGCTGACATCGGTTCGAGCCTTGAGTGCGGACATGGCTTGCCTCCAAGTGAGTTGCGTCACAAAACTATGCCCTGGAACGGTAGCACAGTCGGTTTCGTGATGCAACTAGCTCCTGCTACGCTTAGTCCATGCTGCGAAACGACTACCAGGGACAGGACTGCTCGGTCGCGCGGGCGCTGGAGATCGTCGGCGAGCGCTGGACGCTGCTGATCATCCGCGACGCGTTCCTCGGGCTGCGTCGCTTCGACCAGTTCCAAGAGAGCCTCGGGATCGCCCGCAACGTCCTCACTGACCGACTCAACAGACTCGTCGATGAGGGCATCCTCGATCGCACCCGCTACAGCGAGCGCCCCGAGCGCTACGAGTACCGGCTGACCGCGAAGGGCCGGGACCTCGCGGTCACGCTCGCCGGCCTGCGGCAATGGGGTGACAAGTACCTCAGCGAGAAGCCACCTCGGATCACCCGCCGAAGGTCGGACAAGCGGCCCGTCATCGCCGCGTTCGTGCCGCAGGGCACCGCCGTCCTACGCCCTGACGAGATCGAATCAGTTCCCGCGCCGGGCCTGAAGGCACGCTGACCGCAAGCCGCGCAAAACGAGGGGCCGGCTCCTTGGACGCCGACATGCACGCCGGGAAACGGAAGCAGGGCCGGCCGACCCGGTGTCCTCGCTGCTCGAGATGCCTGGACCGGCAGCCTGGCCGAGGACGGGCCTCGTGGCGGCATTCCGCCTGGAGCAGCCATCTCGGCCACTCTTCGTGTGCTGGGTGAAGGGAGCCGTCTCCGACGAGGGGCGGCGCAGCCGCTGGTGGTCAGGAGCACTGGTTGATCACGGAATACTGCGAGCCGTCCGATTGCCCCCGGTAGGTCAGGGTCCCAGGCTGGGAGACCATCGCCGAGAGCGTCCTCTTCTGCACCTGCGCGGTCGTCACCGGCGACGGCTGCGCGGCTAGGGCCTATTGCTTCGGACCGGCCGTGATGACCGCGGCGCCTGTGGCGGCTAGCGCGATCTGGATGGCCGCTGCGGCCAGCACCCACGTCTTGCGCTTCACCGCGTGACCCCCGCTGTGGCTGCGACGTCGCGGCACTTCTGCATCGCGGCGTGGAGAGCGCTCATCCCCCCGGGTTCTGCGGCGGATGGGATCCGATTCGTGTCGATGAGGGGCCCATTCGGGGTGGGGTCCGGGAAGTCGTTGACGCCGTTCTTGCGGATGCACTCGGCGAACTGGAGCGCTGCCTGCTGCTGCTGGGGGCTCCGCTTGCTGCCCGTGAACCCGGCTGGCTCCAGGGCCTTGCATGCGCTGAGGGCCTGCTTGAACGCCGGGGCGTTCGTGTTCAACGCCGAGTCGTTTGCGACTGCGTCGATGGTGAGCTTGCCTGACGCGCCCGGGTCCGGGAAATCGCTGACTCCGTTGCTGCGCATGCACTCGGCGAACTTCACCGGCTCCTTAGCGTTGGCGGCGCTGTTGCCGCCGCTGCCGGGTGCGCTTGAACCGCACGCGCTGATCACGACGGCCATGGCGATCGGGGCAAGGGCGGCCAGCGCCCGTCGTCTCCTATTCATGTGTTCTCCTGCTGGTGGCGGTTGCGTCGATAGCAGTGCTGTGCCAGGTGGCGACCGGGAGCGGGTGGCAGTGGCTGAGCGGGGCGGCCGGCGTCTGCTCCTGGGCCGCTGGCTGCGGCGGGCGTAGCGATCGTGCCCACGCGGCTTACGGGGGCGACGGACTCGACCAGCTGCGTGGCGGCCTCGCCCGCGATGGCGAGGAGCGCCGACGTGTCGCTGCCCCCCTGCCTCAGGACCACGCCGACCGCCGTCTGGGAGCGCCCGCCGGCCGTCAGCTGGGTGATGAACGCCAGGCACCCTCCGGCCGCGGAGTCCGACTCTGTCTTGCCGGCGTAGCCCTCGGCGATCATTGGGTTGTAGTTGGTGAGCGTGCCGGCGACGGGTAGCGTCACGCTGGCCATCGCGACGATCTGGCGGAAGGCGGGGAAGTTGATCGCGCGCTGGAAGACGCGCAGCTGGTCGGCGGCGGTGGAGACCGTGCCCCGGTCGAACCCGCTCGGATCTGTGTAGATCGTGTGGTCCATTCCGAGCGCGCGGGCCTCGGCGTTCATCTCGGCGATAAAGCGTGTCTGGCTGCCGGCAACCTGGGCGGCGAGGATCGGGGCGATGTTGTTGCCGGAGGGGATCAGCAGCGCTTCGAGCAGCTGGCGTTCGGTCAGCTGCTCGCCGGCCTGGACCGCCACCTCCGACTGACCATGGCTGGCGTCCTGGGCCTCATCCTTTGCCTGCGCCTCGTCGACTGTGATCGTGAACCTGTCCTGTGCGCCATCCAACGGGTAGCGCTCCAGCGTCAGGTAGGCGGTCATCACCTTCGCCAGGCTGGCGATCGGCGCCGGCTGCTGGTCCGGGCTTGCCGCCAGCGGGCCGTTGCCGATCACTAAGGCCGCCTGGCCGCTGTGCGGCCACCCGACCGGCGACGCGTAGGTGGGGGACTCGTCGTTGAGGATGCTGGGCTTGGCGTTGAGCAGCTGGCCGGCTGCCGCAAACGCGATGGCGGCGAGGAGAAGAGCGAGTACCGCGCCAAGCGGCGCCCGGCGGCGCCGCACGCTGTACGCGGTTGGTTCGATACGGCGGGCGGCGGTTCGTGCTGGTTGCCTGTTGGTCAGGCCTCCGAGTCAAGCCCGCGGGGTGTTGCCAGCACGTATGCGTTTTTCGATATGCCCACGATATGTCCGGGCTGGCAGCATCGAGAGCATGCGCGTGTTGATCGTCGAGGACGAGCCCTACATGGCCGAAGCCATTCGCGACGGCCTGCGCCTGGAAGCGATCGCCGCGGACATTGCCGGCGACGGCGACACCGCGCTGGAGCTGCTGAGCGTCAACGCCTATGACATCGCCGTGCTGGATCGCGACATCCCCGGGCCTTCCGGCGACGAGATCGCCAAACGGATCGTCGCGTCCGGGAGCGGCACGGGGATCCTGATGCTCACCGCCGCCGACCGGCTCGATGACAAGGCCAGCGGCTTCGGACTCGGCGCCGACGACTACCTCACCAAGCCGTTCGAGCTGCAAGAACTGGTGCTCCGTCTCAGAGCACTCGACCGCCGCCGCGGCCACAGCAGGCCACCCGTGCGAGAGATCGCCGGGCTGCGACTGGATCCCTTCCGCCGCGAGGTCCACCGCGAGGGCCGCTACGTCGCGCTGACCCGCAAGCAGTTCGCCGTGCTTGAAGTCCTGATCGCTGCCGAGGGTGGAGTCGTCAGCGCCGAAGAGCTCCTGAAGCGGGCGTGGGATGAGAACGCAGACCCGTTCACCAACGCCGTGCGCATCACCGTCTCAGCACCACGTAAGCGCCTCGGCGAACCCCCGATCATCGCCACCGTAGCCGGCGTCGGGTACCGCATCAGCACCCAACCAGACAGCCGGCATGAAGGAGGAGACCGTGGATAGAGCCCCTGGCTTGAGCGTTCGCCTCAAGCTCACCCTCAGCTACGCCGGCTTCCTGATGCTCGCCGGCGCCTTGCTGATGGGCGCCGTGTGGCTGTTCCTCCTGCGTTACGTCCCGGACCGTGCGCTCATCGTCCCCGGCAGCACCGGCACCTCCCTTCGTGGGGTCTTTCCCGTCCGGTCCAACCTCCTGCACGTTTTCGCCCCGAGGGCAGCCGCAGTGTTGGCGTTGCTGCTGGCGTTCGGCCTCGTGGGAGGGTGGCTGCTCGCCGGCCGGATGCTCGCCCCCCTGACTCGCATCACCGACGCCACCCGCACGGCCGCGACCGGGTCGCTCTCCCACCGCATCCGGCTACCGGGCCGCAGAGACGAGTTCCGCGAGCTCGCCGACAGCTTCGACGCCATGCTCGCACGGCTCGAGGCACACGACGCCGAACAGCAGCGTTTCGCAGCCAACGCCTCCCACGAGCTGCGCACCCCGCTGGCGATCACACAGACCCTGCTCGACGTCGCCCGTAACGACCCCGACCGCGCCAACAGCGAACTCGTTGACCGCCTCCACGCCGTCAACACCCGAGCGATCGACCTCACCGAAGCATTGCTCCTGCTCAGCCGCGCCGACCAGCGATCATTCGCCCGAGAACACCTCGACCTGTCCCTCATCGCCGAAGAAGCCACCGAAACGCTCCTCCCCTCCGCAGAACAACGCGGCGTCACCATCGAGAGCTCGGGCGAGACGACCCCCACCGTCGGCTCGCTCGTCCTCCTACTGCAACTGGCGACGAACCTCGTGCACAACGCGATCGTCCACAACCTGCACGAACGCGCCACCGTGTGGGTCACCACCAGCACTCACCCGGACAGCGTGGAACTCACCGTCGAGAACACCGGCGAGAAGCTCAACCCACAGCTGGTCGCCACGCTTGCCGAGCCGTTTCAGCGTGGCTCCAAGCGGATACGCACCGACCACGGAGGCGTCGGCCTCGGCCTCGCGATCGTCAAGAGCATCACCGAAGCACACGACGGAACCCTCACCCTCACCCCCCGAGCCGCCGGCGGGCTCAGCGTCACGGTGCGACTACCCGCCGCGCCACCGCACGCCGGCACATGACGATCAGCAGAACTCCCGCACGACCCCGCATGGGGGGCCAGTTCCCTCTCCGGACGGCAATCCTCAGCGTAACCGTTCACCACCCGCACGGGCACGAATGCGGGTCTCATCCGCGCCTCGTCGTCGCCCACCTGCTCATCGCCAGAAGCAGGTCATAGCGCTCAGGGTCCGCCCCGAACGATTCCGCTGCCTCTCGAGCTTGATGCGGCTCGCGAGCTGCCGGAGAAGACGGTGTAGCCGACATATGCCGACGACTATAGGCGGGCACGTGCGGCCCGGATGACATTCATAGACACGGCCTCCGACAGCGCTTTCGCAACGATCATGGACGAACACTCTTGGCAGGCTGATGCGGCTGGTCCAATCCAGAAGTCTCGTCATGTCTAGAAGTACGGCGCGCTCTAGGCCCAATAGCTCTAGGCCAGCTCTAGGCCAGCTCTAGGCCGGTCGCTCGACCGGACCCGGGCGCTCACGTGTGTCTTCCGAACCCGGGCAGTTGACACGCCGCCGCCGCCTGCTTGAAGGCCGGTGATTGCGGGTTGATCGTGCTCGGGATCGCGAGGATCGCTCCTCGGACACCGACTATCAGGATGTAGCCTGCAGGGCTGGCGGGCGGCGTGCCGATCGGATCGGGGAACCCTGAGACGCCATGCGCGCGCATACACCGTGCGATCGCGAAGATCTGCAGCTTCTGTGCTTCAATGGCCGGCGCAACACTGCCTCCGTCTGGAAGTAGGTGACGGCAGGCTTTCTGCGCGGCTTCGAAGGCTGGCGAGGTCCCAAGCGGGATACCGCTGCCCTCGGACGGGTCGGGGAAGTTCGGCACGCCGTTCGCGCGCATGCAATCGGCATACCTCACTCCCTGCGACACGCCACTCGATGATGAGCTTGCCGCGATCAGCGACGAGGAGCCGCACCCGGCGACCACTGCCGCACACGTCACGGCGGCGAGCGTGGCCAGCAGCTTGGAGCCCTCTGCGCTGATCATCGACCTAGGTTGTAGCGCGCGGCGGGTAACACCGACGTAAACGCTCCGTCGCTGTTGCAACGATCATGAAGCCGAAGCAACCGAGCATGGCTGCTCCGCCGCCAAACGGTTGTGCGTCGCAACCTTCTCTCCGCTCGCCCTGCCGAGGAAGACGAGCCTATCTGCACGACCGCGGCTGAGCCCTCCAATCGGCGACGAGCACAGCCGAGACCGCGGCGCGGCGGGAGCCCAGCTCGGCGCCGACCGGCCCATCCCGAGCGCTAGCTGCCCCCCGTTCGGCAGCAAGCGCAATCCGCAAAAGCAGCGGTCTCAGCTCGGGCCTTCGAGACCGCCGCAATGCCGCTGAAGCGGTGGTGCGCCGTGACCGCGTCTCCGCTCTCCGTGCCTAGGCCTAGGCCTGGCCTAGGCCTAGGCAAGCGAGCATTTCTGCACACCCGCGGCTCCGCTCTGCAATCGGCGATGAGGAGGGCTGTGCTGCGCGGCTTCACGCCGCGCCGTTCTTCGTTCGCGCGGTGTGCAGGCGGGCGAAACCGCTAGCCGCGATGCCGCTCGGCTGCTAGCACGAGGCGGAAAGCAACGGT
>JBKQIR010000263.1:0-4342 GCA_052148275.1 Solirubrobacteraceae bacterium | reverse complement strand
AACGAGCGGCTCTACGAGCCGCCCGCAGCAGACGACCCGCGGCTCCTCAGACGCCATGGATGGCGGCTCAGGAATCGAGAATCCATCTCATCAACCCCAGGAGGTGCAGTATGAAGCCCTGTCCTTGTCCGAACCCCGATACGGGCGGGCGGACTGCACGTTGATGTGCAGGTACTCGCACGCGCCCATGAACGCAACCGACTGGTAGTTGCGGCCGCGGTCGATCACCACGGTCCCCGGCCTGACGGTCGGTCGCGGCGCTAACGACGTGCCCGCCGGCAGCTCGAACGCGCGCAACACCAGATTCTTCGGCACCCCGCAATACGGATAGGGAACGTCCGCCGGCCAGCGGCCGTCCATCGGCGTGGGCGAGAGCAGATCAGACAGCAGCAACGCGAGGTCGACGCCCTGGGTTGAGAACGGCGTCAGTCGGAATGCCAGGATCGAGCGGGTGCATACATCGATCGCGGCCGTCAGATCCAATCCCACCCACTGGAAGGTGAACGGGTCGATCGCGAACACATCAAGGCTCGTGGTATCGATCGCGACGTACTCCCCGGGCCGCTCGGCCAGCAGCGACCCGAACGTCTCGCTCGGCGCGGCCTGCGCGCTGCGGCGGCTCTTCGCCGGCAACCGAAACAGCCCCGTCGACCGCAGCACGTCGTCGACGATCCGGTTGAACGTCTGCCGCGAGGCCGGCAGCTGCAGTGGCTCGCCGCTCTCCCGCGCCAGCCGACTCGCGACCCGGGCGCGGAACTGCATCTTGCGGACATCCGAGGCCTCGGCCAGCTCTTTCGCCTCGGCGAGGATCGCGTCGCGTAGCCGCGTGTCGACTCCCGACCCGGTTGCCGAGCGCGCAGTGCGGCCGTCGATGAGCGCTGCAACGCCCCTGCGCAAAAGCTCGCCGCGCTTCTGATGCAGCTTCCCGACCGAGCAGCCAAGCTCGTTGGCCTTCGCCGCGACCCGTTGACGCAGCGTCGTCAGGGCAGGATCAAACCTGGCCCTCGGCTCGCCAGACGTGGGGCGCTGCGGATCTCCGGAGCGATACCCGAACCACGCCTCGTTCAAATCCCCAAGCAGGCTGGCGGCCTCCCGCAGCTGCGCGTCGCTCAGCGCGCCGGCGTCGAGCAGCACCGCGCCGAACTGCCACTCCTCGTTCGCGCGCGCAGGTTCCTCCGCGACCCTTGTCAGCGCGAACCGGACCCGCTCACCGCCCGCCGTGTAGCCGCGCACGTCCGCGCCATCGACGGAGTGGACCGTGATCGTCTCCCCGTCGATCACGAGCTGCCCACCGATACACAACGGCCACTTTTGCCCGGTCATGCCATCATCCGCAGCCGCCCGCACACGCGGCTGTCCTCGCCGATCGGCCTCGCCAGATCAGTCAGCGCCTCGCCGGCCCACAACACGTGCATCAACACCGGCCGCGCGATAATCGGCTCCCGCGCACCGCAGACAAGCTCGCCGATCGTGCTCGGACCGGCCGCCAGCATCGACAGCATCCGGGCTCGCTCACCATCGGGATCAGCGGGCCGCTCGCGAAACCCCGCCAACCACCGCACGTTGACCAGCAGCTGACGATCAGGCTCCGACAGCACCCGGTAGCCGAAGCCTGCCTCGGCGCACGCCAGCCCAGTCGCCTCGACCTGAGCCAGGAACTCGGGATCCTCAAGGCGCTCCTCGCTCTTGACATCACACAGCTCAGGCCTCCCGGCGCGCCACACCAACAGGTCCGGGACATGGCACGCCAGCTTGTCGTCCTTGCGATATCGCAGCCGCAACGGCTGCTCGCAGATCCACTCCACGTCGCGGTCGAAATCCAGCAACAGCATCCAGTCCCGCTCAAGCAGGCTCTCGTACTCCAGAAACCGCCCCGCCGTGGTCGAGAACCAGCGCCCCGGCATATGCCGCTGACGCTGATACGCACCGGGCCTCCGCACCGGCGCGCAACGCCTCAGCAGATCAAGCGAAAGGTCCGCCAGGCCGCCCCGAACCTCCTCCGCGCCGACGCGAACTGACGCCTCGAAAGGGCCTCCCACAACAAACTCCGAGCCGACGGCCGAAGTCACGCAGCACACGATACGAACCTCCCCGGACAGCGCCAGTCAACACGCGCGCGCCTCGAGGACGACGACCGCCTCGTCCTTGCTCAGCGCTGTCGCTCTTCGATCCAAGCGGCAGCGGGCGCCTGGGTGAACCGTGTTCTAGCCTCGGTCTCTCAGGGATCCTTCGGCTTGGGGCCAAGGAGGCGCGCCGCGGGGTCGGCGATCGGTTCGATCGTGATGGTCGTGGGGTCGAGGTCGTGGCCGGCGACGGTGATCGTGAGGTCGTTGTGGCGGCGGGTGGCGACCCAGCGGCCGGTCGGGCTGCTCAGCCTAAGGAACGGCTCAGGCGTGCCGTCGATGGTGATCAGCGACTCGGAGCGGGTCGCCTCCAGGACTTTGCGACGCAGCTCGCGACCGTGGGCAGCGTGCCACAGGGTGCGGGCCGCGTTGGAGGCGTTGGAGGCGTCCGGCCAGTCTGAACCTCCATGCTGAAGCCAACTTCTGAGGATCGCCTGGGCTTCCCCGAGTTCACCGCGATACCGCTCGTCGATCGAGGTGGTGATCTCGATCCGGGGCAAGTCTCCGGAATAGAAGTCCGCGTCGTGCCGGTCGTTGTGACTGATCGTGAGTGTGACGAGCTGATCACTGCGTGAGCGTTGCGTGCCGACTATCGCTGGCCAGCCCTCCGCGGCGTAGATCGGGAACGTGACCGCGCGCAGCGTCATCGTGTCCGAATACCACCGCTGGACACGCTGTTCAGCCAGGACCCGCGCCAACCGGGCCTCGCGTGCCGCCCCGTCCTCAGCCTCCTCGAAGGACGCCTGAGGGCCAAAGAACGTGCCCTCCGGCTCCTCGTGGCCGCACACACAGCACACCACGATCGGATTCGGAGTCGTGCTGGTATCTAAGCCTAGCCGGGGGCCATGCCAGGACTCGGTCGGAACGTATTCCTCCCAGTTCACCGCGCCGCAGGCTGGGCAGTGCTCCTCCGCATCGTCCACCGGCACGCTCGGATAGTCAGCCAGTAGTGGCCAGCGGACCGGGCCGCCAGCTTCATCTCGACAGCAGACGACGGGGTCCGGGCGGGCCATCGACTGATCAACGATCGCCACGTAGGCGCCACCACCAACGGCGGCAGCGATCCGGACAGCCCGGACGTCGACGACCTCGGCGCTGACCGCCCCATCCGGCAACAGGCCGCCCACAACCGAGCGGTCCTCCTCGACCCAGGTGATGCCGGGACGCTGACCACCGCCGCGCAGCACAGTACCCCAACCGTTGCTGACATCACTGGTAACGACGATCTCCCCATCGTCCCGGCGGACGACACCCTCACCGCCCGGCAACTCGATCAGGATCTCAGGCACCGCCCGATTCTAGAGGCGGACAACGCCGCTCACGCTCTCGGCTGCGTGGGTGAGATGCGCTCGGGCAGTTGAATCTCGTCCAAGCGGCAGGTCAGCGCTCAGCGTCGGATGTTCTCGACGTTGACGAAGTAGAGGCGTTCCTCGTGCGGATCGTCGATCCGGAATCTGTACCACATCGACTCGTCGAGAAGGCGGAGGGCGACGGATGTGTCGACCGGCTCGGATTCCTCGTTCCAGGGCCCGCGATAGATAGCGATCTCTCCTGAGCGAATGAGCACAACGAGCGCTTCGCGAATCGCCGCCTCGACGTCTTCAACGCCAGCGGCTGCGAGCACTTCGGGAGATGACATTGCCTCCGGAAGTGGAATCCAGTCTTCAAGGCCCAGCTCAAGTAGGGCCGACTTGACCTGCTCGTTTGCCATGGCTGCAGAGTGTCGCAAAGGGCTAGATCCAACAGTCGGCGACCAACAGCTTGCCCAGTGTTTCCGGGATCCGCGGCCCCCCGTTCCAAACTGCGCTGCACATTCGAAACTGCCGTTCCAAACAACGCTTCACGTTCGAACCTAGCGTGAGCGGCAACAAGCGCGCTCATGAACACCCGCTGCGCGACGCTTCGCGCGCTCCGCACACAGTTTCACCGTCCGGTGCGCCTGTCATCGTGAGCGCCGATGTCAGCCTCGCTCGAGCCATCACCTGGCGTAACCGCCTTGCCGGCTTCGGTCAGATTCGGCGAGCGCAGCGGGCCGCCCGCGATACGAGGAGCGGTGTGACTCTCGTTCCGCACTTCTCGGGCGTCATTTCTCCCCCCACCCTTCGGCGTCGTGAGCGGCTCGGATCGCGAGCGCTTCGAGTTCGCGCACGAGGTCGTGTAGGCGCTTGTCGTTTTGTAGCCAGGGTCGGTAGCGGCCGGCTGCGTCTGGGCTGAGCAGT
>JBKQIR010000262.1:0-12973 GCA_052148275.1 Solirubrobacteraceae bacterium | reverse complement strand
GGCCAGGACGGAAGCGGGCAAATCTCCCGTAACCACGGGACTTTCGGGTCGCCGTCGGTCGGCTGTGGTCGTCGGAGCAGGGAGTCAATCCCAGCAGCCGCCGAGGCGGCATGCCACGTCAGGACTTGACCGCGGCTCCAGACGGGCAAAACGCGGGCAACCGCGCCCTCTGCTCCCCCGGATCGCCCGCAACTCCGGGGATTCTGCCTCACTCCAGAAGAGCCGCACCCGTCGCGCTCGCGAGCGTCACAAGGGAGAAGCGCTGCTGAGATTGACCGGGTCGCGAATGCATAAGTCTGGACCGGCCGCCGCGGCTCGATCTGCGCCGCTCGGTTTTGGGCGATACCGAGAGTCCGTCCGCGGACTGGATCGGGCGGAGCCGGTTGGATAAGCAGGTGTCGGGTCGGCTCCGCGCCGAGCGGCGAAAGCGGAAGTCGGGAGCGCCGTCAAACTGCGCCGGCCACCGCGAGCTTGGGGTCACGAGAAAGGGGGAGTATCGCGGCGACGCGACAAGCTTCGGGGTCGTTACTCGGCTTGACTCGCGTCCAGAGCTCGTTGAACGAGATGCTGTCGTAGAACGCGGTGCCGTCGATGACCTTCCCGTCCTGCAACTGCATGAACCAGGCGTAGCTGTTCTCGTAGGCCGCTCGTCGTTTGCTACGCCACGGCCATCCCAGAGCACCACGACGTTGTCGTCGTCGGCGAGAATCGCTCGGATCCGGACCGGCCGAAACGGCTCCCCGAGCGGAACCGCGCGCCGAACGGTCCGAGCACCTCGTCGATGAACTGCTGCGTGCCGCGGTATTCCTTTGACGCGAGCGAGTGACCCTCGATGCGCCACACCATGTCGGGCGCGAACAAGTCGGTGATCGCGCTTGTCCCAACCCGCCATGCCTCAAAGGCCGGGCGTACCACTTCCCGGTTGGACTCTGTCACGGGGTGCGGGGCTTCGCAGTACACAACGTTCTGAGGATTGGTCTCGACTGGTCCGGGCAGTGTGGGCGGTCATTGCGGTCTCTCTCCTGCGGTGATGGAAGCGCGATATGAGTGCCGTGAGTGTTCAGTCTCCCGCTTCGTACGCGCTCCCATCTTCCGTAAAATGACTCTTCCTCGGCCACGCGGCGGCTGCCTGCAGGCGGCACTCGGCCCAGCGGCCGTCGCGCAGATCGAAAATCGCTATCCGCACGCGCTGCTTACCAGCAAGCGGCTCGCCGCTGCTATTGCCGCCGGTTACTCCGCGGGAAGCGAGTCGAGCGCGTCGCGCAGACCAGCGCGCGATGTGACGCCGAGCTTCGGGAACACGCGGTAGAGGTGAGCGGCGACCGTCCGATGGGAGAGGAAGAGGCGCTGTCCGATCTGTTTGTTGCTGAGGCCGGACGCGGCGAGCATTGCAATCTCGCGCTCCTGCGGCGTCAGCGTCTCCCTCGGAAACCCAACCCCGCCTGGCTTGGTCTGACCGGTGGCGCGAAGCTCCTTCGCCGCTCGGTCGGCCCACGGCCGGGCGCCAAGCCGTTCGAAAGCGTCGAGCGCCACGGCCAGATGGACTCGCGACTCGGTCGTGGCCCGGAGCCGTCGCAGGCGTTCGCCACAAGCAAGTTCCAGGCGCCCGAGGTCGAACGGCCAGTGGTCGGCGCCCGGGGTGGCGAGCGCCTCGTCGAACAGCTCGAGGGCGCGGTCGTCAGGTGCACCGATCGCTGCTGTTGCCTTAGCGAGCAACCCCAGCCTCTGGGAAATGGCGGAAAAGTTCGCCTCGCGCACGGCGGCGACGTGGGCCTCGGCCTCGGCCGGCCGATCGGTACGGATCGCTGCCTCGACGACATCCGTCATGACCCAGTGTGCGACGTGATTGTGGGGAGGAATCGTGCCTGCCGGGCTGATCGCGGTCGCCAGCCGGTAGACCTCCTCGAAGTCACCCCGTCCTGCCGCAGCGAGGACCCGGATGTGACCTGTGATGGGCTTGACCAAGCCGACTCCGCGCGGCGCGGCCCACTCGATCATCGCATCGACCAATGCCTGGGCATCGGTGTCGTTGCCCTGGGCGGCGGCCACCGCGGCCTGTACGTGGCGCACCGAGAACGCGAACAGTGGGAAACCATGTGCCTCGCACAGCTTGTGGGCCTCCGCCGCCAGTTGCTTGGCCTCAGTCCACTGACCGGTCCAGAAGTCGTCGAACGCAATCAGTACCAGCGCTTGAATGGCCGAGCCGACCGCGCCGGCTTCGCGTCCTGCGCGGGCGACGCGCCAGAGGGCATGTCGGCATTCCGAGAGGCGCTCGACGTTACCGGCCGCGAAACCGACCTTAAGAATGACTGTCGGATCTTCCTCGCTCGCGAGTTCCGAGATCGCCTTGTCGAGCAGCGGACGCGCCTCAGCTGCGGTCCGCATCGGGTCAGCGAAGCAGGTGCTGATCAGGTGCAGCGTCCTCGGGACGTTGGGCTCGAGGCGGGCGAGGCCGTCGTAGAACGATGCCCATGGCTCCGCTCGGCCGCTGAAGAAGCAAACCAGGCTGAGCGTGTTCAGCGCTTCCTCGAGCGCCGTGGCGTTTACTCGCTGTGCGCTCTCGATCGCGCCGACGAGTAGCCGATGGGCTGTTTCGACGTCGCCCTCACCATTGATCAGGACGAAGGCGGCCGTCGCCGCTGCCTGGAGCGATGCCGTGAACTCCGGGTCGGCATGGTGGGCGTCGGCGAGCAGTTGGGATGCGTTGCGCAGCTCCCCGGCGACGTCGGCGCCGATGTAGGCGGCTTCGGCCAGCCGTCGGCCTCGCTCGGCGGCGAGCGGGCTCAGCTCGGCGGCGCGGGTCAGCGCGGATACCGCACCGACGCCGTCGCCTCGCCGCAGGTGGTGGTAGGCCGCCTGTTCGAGCAGCTTGGAAACCTGCTCGTCGGGTTCTGCCGTCGCACGGCCGAGATGCCACGCCCGCCGGTCGAGTTGGTCGGTCCATATCTGCGCCAGCTCACGATGCGCCCGACGACGCTCGTCGCTCGTCGCAAGGTCGACCACCGTCGAGCGGATCAACGGGTGGTGAAACGCCAGCCGGTGCGTGCTCTCCGA
Organism: Solirubrobacteraceae bacterium; assembly: GCA_052148275.1. Classification (GTDB taxonomy): domain Bacteria; phylum Actinomycetota; class Thermoleophilia; order Solirubrobacterales; family Solirubrobacteraceae; genus Palsa-465. Next base: position 9,919 of record JBKQIR010000262.1, on the reverse strand, counting down.
CGCGTACGCCAACCGCTGCCGCTCAACCAAAGCGAGATCCTTCATCCAGGAACCTCTCGGCGCGACCCCGTCCAGGACCCGACTCTCGCCCGTCCCGTCTAATGCCATCAAGAGCAGCAGCTGCCGCGCCCGATCGGGGAGCTCGGCAATCCGCGATGTGAACAGCGCTCGAAGGCGCCGGCTGAGCGGCAACGCCGCGGGTAAGGTCTGAAACGCGGCCCGCTGCGCGTTGGTGAGCATCGCGGGCAACTCCAGGAGAGCGAGTGGGTTGCCCTGGGCCTCCACCATCAGCCGCGCCCGGACCGGCGAGGCGAGCGCCGGGAAGTGAGCCGTGATGAGGTTGCTGGCCGCCTCGTCGTCAAGCGGCCCCAGTTCGAGCTCCGGCAGCCCGGTCCGCTCGAAGAACCCCTCGCTACCCGAGCGCGCCGCGGCCAGGAATCCGACCCTGGTGCCGGCCAGGCGGCGCGCGACGAAACCCAGCACCACGGCGCTCGCGCGATCCAGCCACGGGACGTCATCGACCGTCATCAGCAGCGAGTGGCCCGCAGTCGCCCGGCGAAGCAGCGACAGCGTGGCGTTGGACATCACAAGCCGGTCCGGCGCCGGGCCCACGCCGAAACCCAACGAGACATTGAGTGCCTCACGATGAGCAGGGTCGAGCTCCGCGAACTGCTCGTGCAGAGGAAGGAGGAGCTGGTGCAGCCCCGAGTAGGGGACGTCGGCCTCAAACTCGACTCCTCCCGCACGGAGAACCTTAGTGCCGGCCAACGAAGCGGCGTCGTCCGTGGCATCCAAGAGCACCGTCTTACCGACCCCGGGCTCGCCGAACAGCAGCAACGCGCCTCCGTCCGTCCGAGCCCGATCGAGAAACACCCGGATCAGCTCAAACTCGCCATCGCGACCGACGAGTCCCCTTCGTGCGCAGGGCCGCGGCGCCTCAGCGTTGCCCGATAAGGGCGCTCCGGACCGCTCGATCACCTCGCGACCAGACTACCGACAAGTCGCAAGGGCGACCACCGCTTACCCTAGACGCCGCCCGGCCGCGCCGCGTTTGAGCAGGTCGACTTACCTGTTCTATCGATTGGCTGCAAGCGGAGCTAGCAGCTCGATCCCGACTGCAGCGTTCTCCTCGGGACTCCCGAGCCAATAGCCGTACCTAGCGGCAACCGCGGCCAGACGTTCGAGGTCATCGGGGGTGGGCGGCTCGGGTGCCGCGTGGATCGGCTTTCCCGCCTCTTGGAAGAACCTCGCGAGCCGCGGCGTGGTGATCATCAGGTCGATGACGGGGTCCTCGGTGTCGTTGCGCCAGGCGTGAGGGGTTCCGGGCTGTACGTGGACGTAGTCTCCAGCGTGCACTTCGTGCCATTCGGCTCGGTCCGCGCTTCGTATCAGGACTTGCTGTGTGCCAACGAGCACGAGGAATGACTCGGTATCCGGGTGGCTGTGGAGGGGCACGACAACCCCTGGCGGGATCGTCCCCTTCAGCACGCAGAAGTCATCATCGTTACCCAGCGGAGTGAGGAACTCGACGATCGGACCAACGACGTCGACAATCCTGCCGTGTGATGTTTCGGCGATTCGGCTCAGGACTCTGCTTGTGTCTTGCGGTTGCATAAGGCTGCCTTCGAAGTTCGTGTTGTGAATAGTGGCCACTACAGTTGTGGTTGGTGGGTGCGCGCGTCGCTGTCGGTGGTGCGGTCGAGCCAGAACTCCCTGGCGGAAGCGGTCAATTGACGCTCCTTAGTGTGGTAGCGGCTGTCTTCACGTCCGAATGAGACCAGCCGGCCCGTCAGCTTCTCGCTCGGCGGTGGGGCTCCTTCGGTTTGGACACAGTCGACGGTGGCGGCTGCTCTTAGGACAGGAGAGATGCGACGCGTTGCGCCGAGGTGGATGACCCGCTGGCGTCAGGGCAGGGTCCCTGGGGGACCGAGGATCTCGATGCCGTACTCAGCCGCGGCCAGCGCGAGGGCCTGCGGATCGGCGCGGCGGCCTCCGGGCGGCAGCTCGGCAGCGGGTGCCGGCTCGCTCATCGCGAGCAGAAACTGCTCGAACCCGGCCGGTGAATTGATCACCAGCCAGCGTGCCAGATCAGACTCGACGCGATAGGTGTGCGGCACCTGTCGCGGCGCCAGGACCGCCTGACCAGCGCCGACTGTTACCTCGCGATCGCCGAACAGCACGGTCACCTCTCCCGCGAGGACGTAGAACGTCTCGTCGTCACGGTGGTGGACATGCAGCGGCGGCATGTTCCCGCGGGCGCCGGCCAGCTCGCTCAGGCCAAACGCCCCGCTATTCTGCTGGCCGTCGATGTGGACGTATGCCAGGTTGTCAAGGAACCAGAGCGCCGGAGCGCTTGGAGCGGTTGTGGTGGTGGACACTTCAGACTCCTCTCGAGAGGTTGACGTCGGGGACGGGGACGGGCTCTACCCGTCCTCGGGGGAGCCGGCGCAGTGACAGGAGGCATGTCGCGGCCATCACGCCGGCCATGATGTAGAGGACGGTTTGGGTCGAGTGCGCGAATGCGAGCTGTACGTCGTGCACGAGCGCGTGTGGTTGCCCGGATCCGGAGTGAGCGCCCGACGCGAACGATGCGGCGACTCTGTGCGCGGCAGCGCTCGGAATCCCAGCTTTCGTCAGCGCGCCGGTGACGTTGGTGTCGTTGCGGCTGATCAGGATCGCGCCGAGCACGGCGAGCCCGAGGCTCGCGCCGAAGTTACGTGCGGTCTGGGTGATGCCGGTGACCTCGCTGTAGCTGGTGCTCGGAGCGCGGTTGACCGCGTCGGTGCTAGCCGGCGTCAGCATTAACCCGATCCCGCCGCCGGCGATCATCACGTAGACCCACTGGGCGCCCAGCGATAGGTCGGTGAGCTTGCCGGCGAGCAGGTAGAACCCGACCGCGGCGAGCGCGCTGCCGTAGATGACCGCGGGTCTGGCGCCGCGGCGATCGAGGATCCGCCCGCCGAGCTGGGACATGATCACGTACCCGAGGAAGAAATACAGGATGTAGAGCCCCGCCTTCGAGGCGCTCTCACCGAGCGAGACCTGCGAGTAGATGCTCGCGAAGAAGAAGAACGGGACGAACGCGACCGACATCAAACCGAGCGCGATCGTCTCAGTCGCGAAGCCCCGGTCGCGGAAGATCTGCAGACGCAGCAGCGGCTCCGACGCACGCAGCTCCCAGGCAACGAACGCGACCATCAGCAGCAGCCCGGCGATGATGCAGCCCCAGGTCGTGGCGCTGCTCCAGCCCCACACGCTCGACTGCTCGAGGCCCAGCACGATCAGGCCCATCGCACCGGTGATCAGCACGGCGCCGCGATAATCGAGCTTCGTTGGCTGGGTCTCGGTCTCGGTACACGATCTCCAGATCAGGAGCAGCGCGATGATCGCGACCGGGATGTTGATCCAGAAGATCGATCGCCACGTCCATTGCGTGAGATAGCCGCCGGCGATCGGGCCGATCGCGGTCAAGCCGCCCGCGATCCCGAAGAAGATCGCCATCGCCCTCCCTCGCTCGCGCAGCGGAAACGACGCGACCACGATCCCGACCGCCGCTGGGAACATCAACGCCGCCGCCGCGCCCTGGATCACCCGGAAGCCGATGATCCACGCCTGCGCGACGCTGCCCTTGGGCGTGAACCCGCAGCACGCGGACGCGATCGCGAAGCCGATCACGCCGATCACGACCATCCGCCGTCGGCCGAGCACGTCGCCGAGCTTGCCGCCGAACGCGAACAGCGCCGAAAGCGAGAGCAAATACCCGTTGATCACCCACTGCACCCCGGTCGCCGACAGCGACAGCTCCTTCTGGATGCTCGGAGCCGCGATCGCGACGATCGTCTGATCGATGAACGTCATCGCCACCGCAAACACCATCGCAGCGAGCACGATGTTCTTGTTGCGCGCACCCGCCAACGACGTCGTCCCGTGACCCCTTGGCAAGGCTCCCGACCTGGCGCCGCGCACGCCGGATGTGTTAGTGACCTCAGACATTCTCGTTGGACCTCCCGGCCGTCCTGCGGCTGCACGCCAGCAGTCGCTCGTGGTTCGGTTTCATAGCTCGATCATCGCTCCGGGGCCGGCCAGCGCCAGCCGATCGGATACACCGTTGCCGACGAACGCCGCGCAGCGCCGGTCGGCACCCTGCTTGAAGTGCGTCCAGCCCTCGCAATGCACCGGCACGACCGTGCGGACGCCGAGGATCTTCGCCGCCATCGGCGGCGTGATCGCTGGACAGAGTGAGATACGCGCAGCCGCACTCCTAGGACAGCGAGTTAGGAGTCTCATTGCCGGTGGTTCGCGTTTGTCATAGCGCTCAGCTCGTTGGCCATTCTGGGCGCCGAGTCACAAGTGCTCTAGTGTCAAATGACTCTTTCCACGGCGCACCAGGCGCTGCTCCTCAATCCAGCGGTCGGCACGTGAGCGAGATTAACAGCACCAACCGCCAAGACCTGGAATAAGGAGCTGATTCCAAGCCTGAACTTGCGTTCACTGCCAAACGTGAACAGGGGACCCGGGCCGGTCCCGACAAAGGGCCGACCGGCGGCTACCGGTCGATCACCGTATCCGTGACGACGTCGATGCCGGCCAGCCTGGCCGCAAGCTCATCGCTGAGCTGATAACGAGCAGCGAGCTCGCTCGCTGCCGTGTAGCTGACCTTCGTCTGGCATCCGTCCTCCCACACGAGCACCTTGAGCGGCAGATCGAGCGCCGCCAGGGGCGCAGCCACCATGACCGGCGTTCCCGCCTGCGGGCTACCGAAGATCACCAGCTTCGTGTCACGCAACTCCAGCCCAGCTGCTTGTGCCTCACCGCTCTGATCGATCACAGCGAACATCTTCATCCCCCTCGCCGCGATCACCGCCGACAAGCGAGCGACGGTGTCCGCCACCGACCAAGGACTCAACTTCGTAACCACGCTGCCATCACCACCGTCGCGCGCGGGGTTCACGCCATGACTAGACATTCCGGCTCCTTCATCGGGTTTGGCTCACCGCCGGAGATTCGCTCACTTTAGGCTCATGGCCAAGGTCGTCCGCCTCGATCTGTGCGCCGCGGATCTCTGAACGATTCTCGTCCAGCGACGATCCGATGTCTTCTGTCAAATGACTATGCCTTGCACCCGATGACGTCGCGGCGCGAGCCCACAGCGCGCGACGCGCTCGACTCCTTACCCCGAAAAGAACGCACGAATCCCACACTCGTGCGGCACGCTCGCAAGTGCGATCTGAGGTCGCGTACCTCCCGGGCCGGCGCAGCCAGAACAATGTCGCACGCCTCGGTGCGTCGCGGATTGCGAGAGCGGCCGAGCGCTAGCTGAGGATCGCGCTCGACGCCGCTTGCAAGCACCGAGCGTCATCGACAGCTCTGCTGTAGTCGCATCGTCCTGCAGCCACGGTCGCCGTACCGGGACGATTGCTTTCGACGGCAACGATCGTTCGCCGGGTCGGATCGGCGTGATCGCAATGCCACGTAGTCAGCAGTCTCGACGCGCGCGGCGGACGGCTGCTTGCCCCGGATGATGCGCGAGCCGAACCGTGCGGGGCTGGCGTTCGGACGCCGCACTGCTGCTCTCTAGCTCGTCGGACCGCTGGTTTCGCGTGGATGCGATCACAAGCTTTGCGCAGACCGCGACGACGACTGGTCGGCAGCGCGACGATTGCTTTCCCAGTCGCGGTGGGGCGAACGCGGCTATGGCTTGGCGACCAAGCGTGGGTTGGCCGGGGGCGCCGGCGGTGGCTCGGAGGCCGATCCAGCGCCGGCCGCGTACGTATGTACGTAGGCAAATCCGCGATTCTGCACGCCGCTCGCCAGCCCCGCATCCGGCGACGGTCACGAGCTCCGCTCCTCGCAGCGGTCCGAGGTCGTACTTGACGAACGCTGCGCTCATCCGCAGCCACCTCAGCTCTGGTCAGCGGCGGCATATCGGACGGCGTCGCCGTCAAGGATCGGCACTACGAGTCCGCTCTCGATCAGTGCGACGAGATCCTCAACAAGCTGGGCTTCCTCCTCACGGGGCCGTGGCGAGATCACGCGGGGCGCCACCAACCGCAGCGGCTGTGATCGCCGCCGAGCTCTCGAGACCCGCCGGGCGTGACCGAGCTTTGGGGGATGAATGACCGACATGCGCGGTTCCTTTCTTGATGCGTAGGCGCTACAGCTGGATGCGTATGAGATCGCATGGGTCGGACGGAAAGGAAGGCTGTGACCGCGTCGATCGTGCAGAATCGGCGCAGATCCGCCGATTTATCCTGCTATTTGGGGGAACTTGATGAGTTCTCGACACCGTTGCTGACAGCTACGTGGCGGTTTTTGACAACGCAGAGCCACGTATGACCATCTTGTCGACAGGGCATCGTGATGGTCAGGATGCCCGCTGATGTAGAACGACTGTTGCCGATGAAGCGTCGCTCGCCCGCCCCGTCCGCTCGCCTGCTCCGCGCCGTGGCGGCCGAGCGCGAAGATCTTCGACGGCGGCGGACCGAGCTTCTCGAACGGCGCCGACAGTTGCAGGCCGAACTCGGTGAACTCGACGCGGCCGTGACTGATGTCGATGAGCGCCTGCTGCTCATCGACCGGCTCGCCGCCGATCAGCCCTCAGGACCGTCCACCAACGAACTGCCCGCCAGCGCGCACCCAGCCCCGCCGAGCGCGGAAGCCCGTGAAGAGCTTCGCGGGCCAGCGATCCGCGCCACCGCCGTCAAGGTCCTCCTTGCGCATCCGCAGCGGCCCGAGGCGCTCCACTATCGCGAGTGGTTCGCGCTCCTCAACAACGCTGGCTATTCCATCGCGGGCAAGGACCCCCTTGCGGTGTTCCTGACCCAGCTTTCACGCTCGCCCCTGGTTCGGCGCAGCACCCAAAGTGGCGTCTACCAGCTCGACCTCGAAGCACCGACCCGACTGCACTTCCAGCTCGAGAATCTCCAAACGCAGCTCCGCGCGCTCACCACGAAATCACCGAGCTCGACGACCGACCTGACCTCGATCCGCAATACCCGCTCGGACCTCACACGCCAAATCGATCGCGCCGAAAAGGCCGTCCAGGAAGCCGAGGCCACACTGCGTCACGCCACTGAGCACGCCGACCTCGCTGCAGCCAGCTGACATGCAGAGACGTTGCCGAGCGAGCTAGGGCAACCAACCAGCGTGCAAGTCCGCTCCTTTGCATAGGCATCGCAGCACCGGACAAGTGTCTGTCCGCTCGGGGACCCGCTTTCCCGCTTCGTCGATTTCCAGGGTCATCCCTGGTCGGGGCGCAGACGCGGTCGCCGTCGCTCGACGTGGCCGGTTCTGTCCGATTCCGGTCGTCGTCGGATGGGCAGTCTGCTCCCACGGCATAGCTCCTTTGGTCGCCGAGCGGGAGCGCGGTCGACGACCTGCCGGACACGAGCGATCAAATCTCGAGGCCGACGCGGGCTCGTGCTCCGTCGGCTCGAACCGGAAGCGGCGGGCGCATCCCGCGGCCGGTTCGTAGCTGTCCCTCGTCGTCCTTGGCAGCGGCAAAGTTGAGGTCATGCGGGGCTTCCGCGATTGGAGAGAATGAGAACCAGCCGCCGGTGCGGCCCGCCTCGGCGACCGTTCTCAGACGCGTCGATCCGTCGATGACTCTCGGAGCTGGATGCGCTCGGAGAGCTCGCCGACGTAGTCGTCGCAGCGTGCCGATAACACTTCGATCTGTAACTGTCTCCAGAGGTCGATCCCACGGGCGACAGGCTCTGGTTCGACGACCCACGAGGCGCATTTGCGGCGGCCTTCCCCGCCAGATTCGGTTGGCAAGGATCTGCAACCGCCAGTCGCTCGGCGATGAGCCCAGGAACAGGCAATGGCTGTTCCTGATCTTGGCGACGAGCTGGGGCGGGAACACGCTCTCGACCGCGGCCCCGTTCAGGTATTCGGTCTGATCGTCTTCGCTGATCGCAAAATCACCGACGCGTCCGTAGCCGGTCGGAGCCGCGTCGATGCTTCCGTGGGTCTTCACGGTCAACGAGCGGCTAAGTCGCATCCTCTGATCGATTGGTAGCCCTCTGTATCGAATGTCGACTAGAACAGGCGGATCGCCTCCGAACCTCCGGTGCACGAACTTGCCGCGATCCGGACCGGCTGCGACGTACACGACGAGATCGTATGGCTCATTCTCGTCGGTGAAAGCCCGCTCGAGCGCGGTGTCATAGCTCGTCGTCATGATGAGCTGGTGTTGAGGCGCGAGTCCCAGCCGTCTCAGCTGGGTTGGAAGTCGAGCCAAAAAACGATGGACCGGAGCGGGCTCGGTGTCGGTGGTGAAGAGCTCTCGCACTACGCGATCGAGCTCGGCGCGGCCCGCAGCCCCGACGACTTCCCGCGCCGCTTTCGCTAAGTCCCGTGTGTCTGAGTCGCCGCCGAAGCGGCGCACGAGTTCGGCCGCGAGAGCTGCGGCGGTCGGGAAGGTGTCACTCAGCTCGGAGCCGAGCAGAGGGATCAGAGTTCCGCGGCTGGTCATGTACCGGACGATCGAGTCGTAGTGGCTGCCGGTCGGCGCGGGTGCCACTGCGCCGGGCGATCGGTGCCGGGGACGCTCGGGAAGAGACTGCGTCGCCGCGTCGTCAATCCGGTCTCCGGCGATCCGCCGAATGGCGTCGATCAACTCGTCAACGTCGAGGTTCCAATGATTGCGCGAGAGCGCCTTGGCGTTCCGATGCCTCAGCGGCAACAGCGTTTCGGGGACATCGGCCGCGGCCGGCATGTCGACGTTGATCAGCACAGGCACAACCGACCGCCCCCATGGCACCGGCAGAGATCGGACCGATCACGCGGTATCGATCGTTGAGCGTTGCGCCCATCGCAGCGGCGCTGCCGCTTCGCCGTGCACGCCCTCAGCGTACCGGCACGCGCGAGCGGAATGGGCGACCTGAAGCCGGCACCCCGTGTCATCCGTGATGAGTGATGACTGAGCGCGATGACGGGATGCCCCCCTGGACCAAAGCGCGACGACGCGATGCCGCTCGCAGAGCCCGGACTTTAAGAAGATGACAACCACGCGGTTGCCAGGTTCAGGAGCCGTTGACCGCCGCTCGGCTAGGCATTGCAGGAACCAATGCGCCAGCGCGGTTCTTACTCCCTGGTGTGGTGATCGGTCGACGACCAAAGCGACCGCGCAGGCGCCGCGACGGCTCTAGAGCACTGCCCGGCTTGGGCTTCGTCGCCTTTGCAATCGCGAGCTACGGGCGGCCGCGAACGCGAATGCGATCGCAGGGCTCCGCTGCTCAACGCTTGACGCCGCGGCCCCACCCGCGGAGCCTGAGTCCGCCAACACGGACTCACCGGGCGGGTCTCGCGCTTGCTGAGCGAGTCCGCGCCAGCAAGCAGTGGCGCGATGACGATCACGCTGTCGTCTGCCCTGACGTCGGCGCCGCGCTCAAAGCGTCGACCTGCGCGGAGAAAGCGAGACTGTCGTTTCGCGCCAAAAGCATCGATGTCGCCGGTGGCGCGGAGGTCGATGCTTTCGTCGGCGGGGCGCAGCGCGCATCGTCTGTCGGGCTGTTCGATCGCGTGTGCAGGCTGAGCTCTTGCTCCTTGGATCGATGCGGCTGACAGGATGGTCGTCGGGGCGTAAAGGTGCGGCAGTGATGTCGCCCAGAGCCTGACCGTTGCTGTTGTCAGGGGTTCGTTAGGGAGTCCCGGCGAGCTGCGCCGGCACGGGCGGCTGCCGGCCGGGCTCCGCCCTGCCCGTCAGGAGTCCGCCCCGCTCTGGGGCGGGATTACGAGTAGCGTTCAATCAGCGGAGCCGACCAGTAGAGCCCCACGGGTAGTAGCCGTCAGCGTTGCCGTTCACGGGGTGTCGCCGTGATGGCTGGGGTTCCTGCGTGACTTTATGTAGGGACGAGCGAGGGGATGGGGAGGCGGTGGTGGGCGGCAGTCGCGACGTTCTGCAGGTAGGTGAGAA
>JBKQIR010000261.1:0-5738 GCA_052148275.1 Solirubrobacteraceae bacterium | reverse complement strand
CGTGTTCCTTGAGGAAGCGCACGACGGGCAACATCAGCTCACGCAAGTTATCCGTCATCTATTGACATTATCTCGACAACAGTTACACTCAAATAGTCAGCTTACACGGAAGAACTGACACCCTCCGCTGAAGGCCCCGACGATCAAGAAACTCGCCCGCAGCGGGTTTTTCAACCCTCGCTGTTTGACGAGCAGAACCTCGCGACGATCACCGACGCCAAGGACTTCCCCAACGAGCGGCTGATCGTCTGCCGCAACCCACTCGTCGCTGCGCAACGCACCCGCAAGCGCGAAGAGCTCTTGACCGCGACCGAGACCGACCTCGCCGAGATCGCCCGGCGCGTTGCGAACGGCACCCTGACAGGCGCCGACCAGATCGGGCTGGCGGTCGGTCCCGCAGTCAAGCGCTACCGCATGCGCAAACACTTCCAGCTCACCATCACTGACACAACCTTCACCTACGAGCGCAAAACCGAGCAGATCAACCAGGAGGCCGCATTGGACGGGTTCTACATCCTGCGGACCAGCCTCCCGGCCGAGACGCTCGCGCAGGAGGGTGTCGTGCGCGCCTACAAGAACCTCGAGCAGGCCGAGCGGGCGTTCGGGTCCTTCAAAGGCCCCGACCTACAGATCCGACCGATCCATCACCACCTCGAGGACCGCGTCCGCGCGCACGTGTTGATCTGCATGCTCGCCTACTACCTCACCTGGCACCTCAAAACCGCATGGAAACCCTTGCTGTTCACCGACGAGCACCGCCCGACCAATCCCGACCCAGTCGCCAAAGCCGTCCGCTCCCCTGCCGCCCAACACAAGGCGCAGACCAAACGCACCACCACGGGCGAGGCGTGCCACGACTACCGCAGCCTCCTCAAGGAGCTCGCCACCCAGACCCGCAACACCACCCGACTGGCCGGCTCGACAGCGACCTTCGACAAGCTCACCCAACCCACCCCCCTCCAAGCCCACGCGCACGAGCTCGTGGCCAGCCTACCCGTCACGACGTAGACACGATCAAGACACCCGGCCGGGCGCCCAAACCCAGCAATCACACCGGATTACGGCACCCCGGCCAGGGGGAACTTCGGTCTAGAGCCCCGGGACAACCTCGCTCTTTTGAGCCGCTCCCTCCGAGAACTGGGATCGCTCCGGCTCGACCGAGCCGACGATCGCTTCCACGCGTTGGCGTACGCCCTAGGGGGCCAGCGCTGGCAAGCCCGTTCGGCGATCAGCGATAGTCGGTCGCAGCCGAGGCGCACAACAGAGATGTCGCCGTGCGCAGACCCAGCCGACCAGCTGCAAGACCGCAAGCTTTGCGATCAGGGAGGAGGCGGTGGGAGCGTGACGCGCGGACGCCACCAGCTCAGCCGCTGCTCCGGCTAGACGCGGGACCGCGCCGTGGCGCGACCAAGGCCGCGGCGCTGGTCGCGCTGCGGACGGCAGCACGATGACGGTCGGCGAGATCGTGGCCGTCACCGCACTGAGCCGCGCGACGGTCAGCACCACCCTGTCAAAGCTCGCACCTCCGGGGCGATCGCCAAGGCCGCTCGCGTCTACCAGATCAGATACGAGACCGATTCTCCTGCCGTAGACGACGCCGGCCGCGCCGAGCCGACCGGCACCCAGACGGAGCCGGGCGTCGTGTAGAGCATCCGTCGCCGCCCAAGTGCCCCGCTGCTCGGGTTGTCTTGGTTGCACAGCGGCATCACGGTGGCGAGAAACACTGACTTTCGATTCCACGCGGATGATGGCGCCGCCGGCGGCCTCGGATACTTTGGGGTCTGCGGCCACACAAACGCTCGCGGAAGGAGTAGTGTGGGTAGCGCGAGCTGGCCCTGCGGCCGGACTACTCAGCCCAAGTCCGAAAGCCACCAACGGCGCTATCTGCGCTACGAGGCGAGGAGCGTGGGCTACTGGTTTTGTCTGCGGGGCTGGTGTCGTACTTCTGTAGGCGCTAGCACCGGTCTGGTGATCGCTTCGCGACGGAGGTGGCGCACACGCGAACGCCACCGGCGATTTGCTCGGTCGGCAAGCCACGCACCGACACGAGCCCTTTTGGCTAGCGGCAGAGCGCGGAACGAGACCAGATGTCAGTAGCGGAGCTTCGTGAGTTTGAAGAGGTCAAGGGTCTGATCGCACGCGGCCAGCGGGTCGGTGTGCTCACATACGCCGAGATCGCGACCGCCACGGCCGAGCTCGACCTCGACGAAAGCGACCTCGAAGAGTTGCACAGCTCCTTTGAGCACGATGAGATCGAGCTGCTCGAGGAGTTCGACCCAGCGACGACGGCGGGCCTGAGCATCGAGCGCGCGCCCGACAAGCGTGGCCCACGCAAACTCAAGACAGGGCTTGATCTCAAGCCGGACGTCACGACGGATTCGCTGCAGCTGTTTCTCAAGGACATCGGCAAGGCGCGGCTGCTGACCGCCCAGGAAGAGGTTCGGCTCGCCAAGCGGATCTGGCGCGGTGACCAGGACGCCAAGCAGAGGATGGTCGAGTCGAACCTGCGGCTCGTCGTTTCGATCGCGAAGCGCTACCGCAACCAGGGGCTGCCGTTTCTGGACCTGATCCAGGAAGGCACGATCGGCCTGGTGCGTGCGGCGGAGAAGTTCGACTACCGCAAGGGCTTTAAGTTCTCGACCTATGCGACGTGGTGGATCCGCCAGGCGATCGCTCGTGCTCTGGCTGACAAGTCGCGCACGATCCGGATTCCCGTTCATGTCGTCGAGAAGGTCAACAAGATCGGCCGCGTAGAGCGCAAGCTCATCACCGCGCTCGGCCGCGAGCCGAGCATCGAAGAGATCGCCGAGGTGGCCGGCATCGATCCCGACGAGGTCGACTCGATCAAGCGCTTCGCTCAGGCGCCGGTCTCGCTGCAGAAGCCCGTCGGTGACGAGGAGGAGTCCGAGTTCGGCCAGTTCATCGCCGACGAACAAGCCGAGTCTCCCTACGACCGCGCTGTGGAGATCCTCGCCAGCGAAGCCCTTAAGGACGCACTCGAGAACCTCAGCTACCGCGAGCGGCGCGTGCTCGAGCTGCGCTATGGCCTCGGCGGCAAGCGCCCGCGCACGCTCGACGAAGTCGGTCGCACGTTCAACGTCACCCGCGAACGCATCCGCCAAATCGAAAACCTCTCGCTCAAGAAACTTCAGAACCTCCCCGAAACCCAGAAACTACGCGACGAGCGCGACATCACCTCAGCCTATCCGCCGCGTCCGCTCGGACACTGAACCCAGACGAGCGTCCACGGCCTGACGGAGACCAACGAGCGAACTAGTCACCACAAGTGGGCCTCTGCAGCGCGTCAGCCAGCGCCTCACGCCGCGCATTGGCCCATGGGCGAGAATTCCTCAGGTCGCGTGGTTGCGTGGCGGCGGCTACAGGCCCTGGGGGCTTGTTGCGCGGTTGCGCGGAGGGATCGGGAGCTACTCGTCAGACTCAAGGATCGCTGACACAAACAGATGTTCGGTCGTGTCGTTGGTCCAGCCGAGGGCTCGCAAGGGCGGGTTACAACGAGGATTTATCGCGCGCGGCCAGGCAACGCCGCTATTCGGCCTTGAGCGTGCTTCGCCCATGATCCCGGCGGCGGCTCAAGACAACACCCGGCGCGGCATGGTACCCCCTGCTTCTCCCCCTCGCCGTCCATCCCGCGTCCCAACAAACGCCAGCGTGATCATCTCACGAGGCGGGGCTTGACGTAGGAACCTTGAGATATGTGCCGGGGTCTGCGTGTTGAGGGAGTAGGTGATGTGCGTCGACGACGGCGGTGGTGGCGGCGGTGTCGAACAGTTTGCGGTTGGTGGTGCGTGAGTGGTCGCGCGGCATCTCGAAGGCGTCTTGTTCGTTGATGGAGTGGCGTTCCATCAGGATCTCTTTGGCGCGCTGATCAGCGCGCGGCGTGCGAACGCTCCTTCGAGGTCGTGGTGTTCGGCGAAACGGCGAAGCACGATCTCGATGGAGCTCTGCCAGTCCTCGACGTCGCTGTCGCTGATCTGCGCGAAATTCCGCGTTTGGACGCTTCTTCGACGAAGGCCGGGTCGGGTGGGTGTAGCAGCGCGATCACCGGGCGGGCGGCTTCGCGCACGATCTTGTCGATCAGTCGCAGCGCGTGCTCGGAGCTCTCGCCGAGCCCGACGAGCGCGACGTCGGGGCGTTCCCGAGCCGTGGCTGGGCCGACGTCCTCGACGTCGATCTCGCGCGCCATGACCTGTCCGAGGCCGATCACGGTCGCGGCGACGAGCGCGAGTCGCTCTTTGCGCTCGTTCGCGATCAGGACTCGTAGATGGTCTGTTCCGCGGTCAGTGGTGCCGCGATCCATGGGCGAAGTCTAAACCTGAGTCCGCTCCACCGATCGGGCCTACTCGTCTCGGGAGGAGTATCCTGAATAGGAGCTTCGCCTCAACCCTTCGGCGGGCTAGTTTTCCGGCTTTGGCACTCGGTCGGCGTGGTTGCTGGATCCGTGATCGGCGAGCTCTCGATCCTCCGTGCCGTCCACATTCGTCTGAGAGCGCCGGATCGGAGCAAGCACCATGACAGCCGCAACCCTACAGAGGCCTCACTCGCGGTTGAGCCCTCGAACAGTGCGCGTGGATCTAGACAGACATGGAGCCTGGGAGGTCACGCTTCCTGTCCACCTCGACCCAATCAACTGCGGATCCCTTTACGAAGCAAGGCGCGTGGCGTATCGGTTGGCGGCCGGCTGGCATCCCTGCGAGGTCGTCATGTGCGACGCCTACCACCGAGTCGTGCACCGCCAGTTGATCGACAGCTACGAGGATGCAGCCGCATACTCCGCCCGCTACTCCCAGGAAGATCTCGGGCTGTGCTTATGACCGGCAGGAGCACAGCGACTGATCGAGCGTCAGCATCATCTCCAGCGATCAACATCAATAACCGAGATCGGCATGGTTTGCACGTTCTGGAAGGAGCACCGCTGGTTGGGATCACCACCAAGCCGCGCGCGGTAGTGAAGACCGAAATGACCCGTCAGCAGCGCGACGCGATAAAGGCGTTCGGGCAGTCCGTGATCACGATCGAGCAGGCGTTCCCACAAGAAGTCGCGGACACTCCGTCGTCGCAAGAAAGATCACCAATGCAGATGGCCGACGCCTGGTCCACGCACGCAGTTGAGTTCCTGCGCGATTTGATCGACAGCACCGCCAGGTCGCTGAGCCGCCGCGACGGGACAAAGCCCCAAGCCGCCCCGGTAGCTCATCACTCCACACAACAGCAGTCCGTATGGCAGCGCATGAGCATCCGAGCGGGTCTGCCGCCTCCGCGCGGTGGACAGGCCACCCGGGGCCGCGACGACTCCTTTCCTGACCAAGCGACACCATGAGCGCTAGGAAGGTACGCGCCGACCTCAACCCGCACGACGACCGGGACGTCGAACCGTCTGACCACGACCACGTGAGCTGCGAAACGCTCGAGGAAGCCGAGCGGGTAGCGCATATCTGCGCGGCCTACCAGCAGCCCTGCGAGCTCGGCGCGACCTGTGCCGCTTATCAGCGCGTGCTGATTGACGCCAACGCGGCTCCGGCTGCGCAAGCATCGGTGTTGCTGATGTTTGCCGCCGATATCGCCTAGACCACGCCGCCGACATGAGCTAGCTGCAATACCGTAAACTTAGCGTCCGGGGGGTCGGTTAGTCTGGCGGTGTGCCTCGGGCTGGCCAGCGCAAACCGGCGTCTGATTCGCGGCTGACCGATCATGTGTCGGTTGGGGTGTTGACGCGGGTG
>JBKQIR010000260.1:0-30453 GCA_052148275.1 Solirubrobacteraceae bacterium | reverse complement strand
TTCTCACCTACCTGCAGAACGTCGCGACTGCCGCCCACCACCGCCTCCCCATCCCCTCGCTCGTCCCTACATAAAGTCACGCAGGAACCCCAGCCATCACGGCGACACCCCGTGAACGGCAACGTCGCGCTGATCGTCGAACACTTCACGATCAACGGGAGCATGGACCCCGCTCTGCTCTACGAGCCTCCGTTCACGAACCTTGCTGTGGGTGGCCCCGAGTCCCTGTTCCCTGACGCGGAGGTCGACGCGCTGATCGGTGCCATCAGGGCAGTGCGAGACAACGCGTGTCCGCAGGGGCGGGCTGCATAGAATGCGCCCCCCGTACCTCAGGGTCGGCTCGGCCGATCACGAGGCGATCCCATGCCAGAGAGTCAGGGGTCGCTATGCAAGCTGGCCCCAGGGTGTGCCCGAGTTCTGCACGAAGACTTCGCACTTGCCGCACGCCTGCCGTGGGTTCTCGCGGTTGTTCGCCCCCCCCGCCGTGTTCCGCAACATGCTGGTATTAGTAATTAGTAGGGAGGCGTCGATGAGCGGTCAGTATCAATCCCCGGTGATCAGGGCTCTTCGGTACGCGCGCCAGGAGGTCCAGTTCTCTCGCGTGCTCGCCGCGATCTGCGAAGACCCGCACGTCGCCCGCGTCTTCTCCAGCGCGGTGATCGAGCGGGCGCAGCGGGGCAACGCCATTGCCCGCACGAAGGTAGCCCAGATTCCGACGACCGTCGCGTGTGAGGGCGAGCCCTGGCTTCACGCTCGCACGTCACTGCAAAAGGCGCTCAAAAGCGCCGCTGGCCACGTCGAGCTTCGCTTCAGCGCGCCCGGCTGGCGGATGGCCGTGGAGATCAAGATCGACGCGCGCGTCACCGAGGAACAGATCGATCGGTACCTGGACTGGGGCCCGGTTGCGCTCATTGCGCGCAACCGAGGGAGCGTGGCCGCGCTCGACCGGTTCGCCGGTCATCCGAACTGGGTCGGGGTGGCGAGTTGGGAGTCGCTGCTTCCCGATCTGCGCGAGCTTTGTCCGGCCGACGAACAATGGCTGGCGTTACTGGCGGTGATGGAGGCAGACGGAGACTTCACACCCACGCGGCGCTCCGTCCACCTGAACATGCCGCAGAGAGAAGCTCAGGCGGCGCTGCTCAAGGCGATGTCAGAGCCGCTCCGATACTTCGTGCAGGAGATGCTTCGGGCGAGATATCCGCGCTTCGCCAGCGACATCTGCCTGGCGGTCTCTCCGGTCTACAAAAGCGACCCGTGGAGCTATGTGCGTCTGATCAACAGCGACGGCGATCGGCTCTTTGCTGTGAGCGTCGGCTATCTGCTCTCGCGTCACCCGCGCGTCGCCATCGCATGCGCGATGACGGACCCGGAAGAGGCAGACGAGAGGATGCGCGCTGCCGGATATGAACCCGAGGGCAACGAGTATGTCTGCGAGCGACCCGATGAACGACTGCGGGGAGCGAGCGCTGTGACGCCGGTCGACGCGCTCGCATGCTTCGTCGAGCCGATCCTCGCCGCGATCGGCGACGCGGGACTCTTCGACCGCTACTTCCTGCACCAGCTGTAGCGATTAGCCACCGAGCTTGGGGAGCCTGGGGGTTCCAAGCCGCGAGGGGGCTGGCATCCCGCTGATCCGGCCAGTCGCGGAGAAAGCCGAACTCCTCGGGCGTGCCGATGTCAGAGCAGAAAACCGGCACGCCGGTCATGCGCTTGGGCTCGCGCCACGATCTGCTGCTCGGCCGACCCGATCACCGTGTTGCGCGCTGCAAGCTCCGTCGCTCCGTCGCAACCTGGCGCCGACGCCGACAGACGCACGTCGACGACACGTCAGCACCCGTTGGCACGGCGACGGCGATGTTGACGATGATGATCGCGGTCCAGACCACCACGGCTCATGCGGTCGCGCGCGGATCGTGCTCGACCAGGCGAAGGCGCTGTACCGCTACTGGCCGGACGTGGAGGTCGGTGACCGCTTGTTCGTCTGATCCGAGCCGAGGCGTCGAAACTGCCGGGGGCCGGGGCTGCTGTCTGCGGCGGGTCCGCTTTGGATGCTGCGTTGCCGTCGGTGGGCTCGGGCGTGGGTGTGAGATGCAGGGGGGTCGGTCAAGGCCGAGATGCTGGTTCGGGTTGTAACGGCGGCGGTGAGGGTGGTATGGGGTGTGGCGTTGGCGGTGATGCGGGGGTTGGCTGTTGGCGGTAGGTGGCTGTTGGTACTGCAACGGCGCTATCGGCATCAACGCTGATCCCGAGACCGGCGTCGGTCGGCTCCAGGTCGTCGGCGGTCGATGGGCGCCGTTGTCCGTCTCGGTTGAGTAGTTGGTGTTCGCCTTGGCGTCCACGGCCTATTCGGCAGCGTCATCCACGCTTACCGGGCGGAGCCGACTCGTCTCGTCCAAAGCAGACGTCCCGCCGACGGCAGCCGCCTCGCGCCCATCAGCGACCGTCCCGTCCGCCTTCACCGCGCAGGTGCCGTCATCGACCGGAGACGTGTCGTCGCCTGGAGGCCCGCCGCGTCCACGCCAGCGACCACATCTGCCGCTTCGCTGAACACCTTCCCCTGCGGGTGGTTCGCGCGCCAGCACAGAATCACCGATCTTCGGACCGCGATGTTGACCCCAGCGTTGACCCAACGGGAAACGAGTCGGGATTCCGTCTGCGCACCCACTTGAAAGCGACCGATTTCCAGGGACTTCTCGAAGCCGACGCCCGGACTCGAACCGGGGACCCCTTCATTACGAGTGAAGTGCTCTACCAGCTGAGCTACGTCGGCGAACCGCGGACGTGGTGAGTCTAGAGCACACCTTCCGATGGACGGTGCGCAGCAAGGTGGATGGCAACGAAGCGTCTGCGGGGCGACCGATGGCGCTCCGCGGCCAGGTGGTCTCCGGGGCTGTGGACTGCTTCCAGAGCGGACGGTCCGACGAGAGGGCGACTCGCACTCTCAAGGTTCGAGCCCGCCGGACGACCACAGGGGCATGCCCACCTCTGCGCCCTTTTCGCTGGATCGCACGTACCGTCTCGTAACCCGCAGCGACTTCGACGGCCTTGTCTGCGCCGCGCTGCTCAAGGAGCTGGGGATCCTCGACACGATCCTGTTCGCTCATCCGAAGGACGTGCAGGACGGCAAGGTTGAGCTGACAGCCGGTGACATCACGACGAACCTGCCTTACAGCCCCGAGGTGGCGCTGTCGTTCGATCACCACTCCTCCGAGCGACGGCGCGTCCGCGAGGACGGCGAGAACCGCATCATCGAGGTGCAAGCGCCATCCGCCGCCCGTGTTGTCTACGACCATTTCGGAGGCGCGGCGCGCTTTCCGCGGGTGAGCGCCGAGATGATGGAGGCGGTGGACAGGGCTGACAGCGCTGATCTGGCGTTGACGGACATCCTCGACCCGCAGGGCTGGATCCTCCTCAGCTACCTGATGGATCCCCGCACCGGCCTCGGACGCTTCCGCAACTTCCGCATCTCCAACTACGAGCTGATGATGCAGCTCGTGGACCATTGCCTCGAGCTCTCGATCGAGGAGATCCTCGCCTCGCCGGACGTCGCCGAGCGCGTCGAGCTGTACCGCGAGCACGCCGACGCCGCCGCCGAGCAGATCCGGCGCTGCTCCACCGTTCACGATCGCGTCGTGGTGCTCGACCTCCGCGGCGAGGAGGTCATCCATCCGACCAATCGGTTCCTCCTGTACGCCATCCACCCCCAGTGCACGGTTTCGATTCACGTGCTGTGGGGCCTGCGGCAGCAGAACACCGTGTTCGCCGTCGGGCGCTCGATCATCGACCGCTCCTCGCAGCTGGATATCGGGGCGCTGATGCTCTCCTACGGCGGCGGCGGCCATGAGGCCGCCGGTACCTGCCAGATCGCCAACGAGCGCGCCGAGGCCGTGCTCGCCGAACTCGTCGTAAAGATCGTCGACGGCGAGCGCGAGCGCGTCGCGGCATGAGCGTCTGCCGCCGCTGAGCTCTTGAGCCTCTGACCCTGAGCTCGTGAGCCTCTGACCCTGAGCTCGTGAGCGCCTGCCGCCGCTGAGCCCGTGAGCGTCTCGCTCTGCTGAGCTCAGCTCTCGCCGGACGGGCGGCCGCCGCCGGGCGGCTCTTGGTGCTCGGGAAGCGCCCGACCTAGCGGCACTCCCGTGGGGGCTGCCGCCAGTAGCCGGCCGGAGACGCCGCAGGGTTCCCCCTCCGCGGGCATCTGCACGGGCGACGGCCGGCGCAGCGTGGCGCGCAGTTCGTCGGGTGCCGTCGCGCGGCCGCACTCAGGGCAGCGGACCTCGACCTGAACCTCGGCACCGCACCCGGCGTGCACGACCCGCACCGGTCCGTCTCCCTCGGGCCACGTCCAGCGCTCGCCCCACTGCATCAGCGCGAGCAGCGCAGGGATCAGATCGGCACCCTTCTCGGTGAGGTGATACTCACTGCGCAGGGGGCGCTCCTGGTAGACGCGCGTCTCGAGGATCCCCTCGGACAGCAGCGCCTCGAGCCGGTCCGCGAGTACGTTGGGGGAGATCGCGAGGTCGTCCTGGAGCTCGCCGAAGCGCCTGACCCCGTACGCGACGTCGCGGAGGATCAGCGGTGTCCACCACTCTCCCGCGACATCGAGCGCGCGCGCGATCGAGCATGGGTAGCCGGCAAGGCTGGTCCGCTTCACGACTGTGCACATTATCGCTTGCATGACGATAGCCAATCGTGTACAAGTCACTCCTATCAAGCAAGCGACCCAGCGGAGCAGGGCTCGGGAGGGTCGCGCGCACGCAGGAAGTCAACGACAGCCCGGCCATCGGCCGGGAGGAGGAACGACGTTCATGCCGATGCTCGACGCATACATCCCCGCCGACGCGCTCGATGCCGCAGCCGAGGCACAGCTGCTGTCCGACCTGACCGACATCCTGCTGCGCAACGAGGGCGTCGACCCCTCAAACGCGCGCGCCCGGGCGCTCGCCTGGCTGTTCGTGCACCGGCCCGAGGTGGTGTATGTGGCGGGCGCGCCCGCAGGCGCGCCCCGGTACAAGTTCGTTGCATCGGTCCCCGAGGGCCAGTACACGCCCGAGCGCCGCGACGCGATGGCGGCGGCGATCACCGACGCTGTGCTCGACGCCGAGGCCGGGGCGCACGAACGCGATCCCTCGCGTGTGTGGGTGATCACGCCCGAGATCCCGAACGGGACGTGGGGATCGCACGGGCGGATCGTGACGCTCGCTGACATCGCGACGTTCGTGACCGATGACGCCGAGCTTGGCCGCAGGTACGCCGAGGCGACCCTCGCGGCCAGGAGGGAGCCCGCCGTGGCCTGAGCCGGCGTGACGTGGTGTGGCGCGCGATGGCGTCTCGGGCGGTCGCGCGCCTGCCCCGCACGATCCCCGCCCGTGGCGCGCGATGGCGTCTCTGGCGGTTGCGCCCCTGCCCGGCTCGATCCCTGCCGCGGTGACGTCAACGCTCAGCCGCCGCGCTCCAGCGAGCGGAGCATCGGCCACAGCCTCGGGTCCTCGTCACCGGCGGCCCATATCGCGATCCCGCCAAATCCCGCTTCCGCCGCCAGCGTCGCCCGGTCGTAGCCGGCTCGGGCCGACTCGTACCAGACGACCTGCGGCCGGCCGGATTGCATGTAGCGAAACGTCTCCTCCGCCTGGGCGGCGTCCCAGGAGGGCCTCACCCGGTGCTCGGCGGCGAGCTGCGGTGCCTCGCGCGCGGTGATCGACGGAGTGTCGAGGCCGGTCCAGTCGTAGCCGTACGCGGGCAGCGCCAGCACCACCTTGCCCGCCGGCATCGTCGCGCGAGCAAACGCGACGATCCGCCGCACCCACTGCAACGGGGAGACCGGTCCGGGGGGCGTACCCGGCGCGTGCTCGTCGTAAGCCATGATCTGGACCCCGTCGGCGACCCGTGCGAGAGCACCGTAGTCGTACACCCAGGTCGCGAGGGCGCCGTGCCAGTAGATGTGCGCAGGACCGGTGCGCGGCATCACGGTGAGGCTGCAGGACCGGCCGATGTGGTGCAGGGCACCGCACGCTTCGGACACGAGCTCCGGGTAGAGCGCCGCGGCGCGGTCCGCCAGCGCAGCGTCGTGATCCGGATCGACCGCGAACTCCTCGAAATCGAGGTCCAACCCGCTGTACGCGCCGTTGTCGCGAGCGATCCGCACGAGCGCGCGCACCAGCGCGGCTCGGCGCGCCGGGCTCGCGAGCGTCCGGTCGAAGGCGGGCATGCCGGCCGCCTCGGTGACCATCGGCACGACCGCCTCGCCACGCTCCCGGAGCGCCGCGATGATCGCGGAATCGCCTGCTCCCGGTTTGTCCTCGATCGTCGCCTCGCCGGTGATCGCGTACCAGTACGGGCTGGCGGTCCCGATCGCCGCGGCGCCCGTGAGGGCCGAGCTCAGGGCGGCCCCCGTCTGCCAGTAAGGCAGCCAGACCATCACCCAATGGCGGCCCGCAGCAACAGCGGTCGCGCTCGCGCGCCGATCGCGCGTGACGGTCCCCGTCCCCGACCCCACGGTCCCCGTCCCCGACGCTGCGCTCCCGGCCCGCGACGCCAGGGTCACAGCCCCCCGGTCCACCCCCCGCCCGCCGCCGCCGCACGCCGCGACACAGACGGCGACGGCGATCAACCGCATTAGGCTGGACGAGAACCGCGACCACGAGTTGCGTTTCACGGCCAGGCTCCCGGACCGGGGCTCAGGGTCTCGCGAGATAGCCCGCCGCGATCGACGCGGTCGCGGCCAGCACGTTGATCGCCGTGAACACAAGGATCAGCACCAGCGAATCGTGCACGACTCCGCCGACGAGCGCGCCGGCCGCAACCGCCAGCCCCGCGATCCCGTTCAGCGTCGTCATCACCTGGGCACGGACCGCCGCGGGCGCGTGGCGCTGGCGCAGCGCGATCGAGCCCGAGTAGGCCGGGCCCTCGAGAAACCCCGTCACGCCGATCAGCGCGACGCCGACGGCGAGCGTGCCGGCAAGCGGCCACAGCAGCGCCGAGAGGCCGAGCGCGGCGTAGGAGCAGCCCGATCGCGGCAGGCTGGGCGCTCCGTGCAGGATGAACGTGCCGAGGATCGAGCCGGCGGCGACGGCCGCCCAGAGGTAGCCGCTCGCGTGCGCCGGGCTGTGCAACGTGTGGACCGCATACAACGGGAAGCCGATCAGCATCAGTCCCCACCCGAACGCCGCCAGCGCGGTCGTGAGCGAGGTCACCAGTAGGATCCGCTCGCGCGCGAGCGCCCGCATTCCGGAGCGCAGCGCTCTCGACATGCTGCTCGAGCGCTCGGCGTCACGGGCCTCGAATGCCGGGTTGGCGGCGATCAGCGCCGCGACGAGCAACGTCAGCGCCGCCTGCAGCCGCACCGTCGAGGCCGCGCCGATCACGCCGACGAGCACGCCGGCGAGCGCCGGACCGGCAATCACCGACAGGTTGAGGCTCGTGGCCTCGATCGCGCTCGCCTGGTCGAGCAACTCCCGGCCGGCGATCTCCGCGAGCGCGCTGAGGAAGCTCCCGGCTGTGAATGGCCGCGTCACGCTGTAGAGCACCGCGACCACCGGCAGCGTCCAGTTCGGAGCGTTGCCCGCGAGCGCCACGATCGCCAGCAACGCCGCAGCGCTCAGCAGCTGATCGAAGACGATCAGCGCGCGCCGGCTGCGCGCGACGTCGAGCCACGCGCCGAGCAGCGGGCCGGCAAGGGCAGCAGGGACGACGGCCGCCGCCGCCATCGCCCCGGCGAGCGGTGAGCTTCCCGTCCGCTCCAGGATGAGCAGCACGCCCGCGGTGTTGAACATGTTCGCGCTCGTGCGCGAGAGCGACACGGTGAGCACGAAGCCGCGGTAGCGGGGCCGGCGCCACAGCGCCCGGAACGCCGCTGCTCTGCTCACTCGTCCTTGCTGGGGCTGCGCCGCCCCTTGCGGGGCTTCACCGTGCCGAGCAGCTCCGCCCTGCGGTGCAGCTCGCGCTGGTGGCGCGCCAGCAACCCGCCGCCGATGCCGATCGCGGCCAGCGCAGCCGCGATCACGCCTGGCTTCGCGAGCAGGCTCCCGTACCCCTCCCGCACGGCGGGCCAGACGAGCTCGTCGATCAGCTGCGCGGGGGCGGTGTCATCGCCGAGCTCGGCGGATGGGATCCCGGGCATGACAGCCACCTGCACGCGCTTGAGCTTCGGCAACGCAGCCCTCCACAGATGCGAGGTACCGGTGACCGCGGCGGGGATGATCGGCGCCCCGGTGTCCAGCGCCAGCCGGCCGGCGCCGTGGTGTGGCGTGCCGAGCGCGTCCGGGCGCGCGATCCTCGTGCCCTCCGGGAACATCACGATCACGCCGCCGCCGGCGAGGATCCGGCGGGCGGTCTCGAGCGCCTCGTCGTCGGCTTCGCCGCGGCGCACGGGGAACGCGCCGACGCGCGGCAGCAGCCAGCCGAGCAAGCCCTTGAACAGCTCGATCTTCGCCATGTAGCGCACGCGACGGCGGGTGGTCATCGCGACGAAGAACACGTCGAAGAAGTTCTTGTGGTTGGGCGCGATGATCGCCGGGCCGCTGTCCGGGATGTGCTCGCGCCCGGAGATCTGCACACGGAACCAGAGCCGCAGGAACAGCACGACGATGTTCTTGATCGAGACGAACAGCACCGGCGACAGGCCGCGCTCCCGCGCGTAGGCGTGCGCCCGGCGCTCAGCCTCGAGCTGTCGCTCCTCGGCGGTGTCCGCACCGCTCTCAGCGGCGCCGAGCTTCCGCTCCTCAGAAGGGTCCTCGTCGCTCCCGGCGTCCGGGTTCTGTTGGATGCTCAATCCTGGACCACCGTCTCCCCGCGAGGCTCTGACAGCCCTACAGGCGGATCGAGCTGCGCTACGTCCGCCCCCGGGGAGAATACCCTCCCCGCAGATGACGACCACGCCGCACACCGCCGCCGGCTACCGGCCACTCCCGGGTTGCTATGACGAGCTGCTCGACGATGCCGGCGCTCCCCGCGGGCACTGGGAGGCGCTGCTGAGCGCGTTCGCAGAGCTCGGCACGGGCGAGCTGCTGCGCCGTCGCGGGGAGGCAGCGCGCCTGCTCGAGCAGGACGGCGTGACTTACAACGCGTATCAGGACTCCGGGCAGGTCGCCCGCAGCTGGTTGCTCGACCCGGTGCCGACGATCGTATCCAGCCGCGAGTGGGAGTCGATCGAGACCGGTGTGATCGAGCGAGCGGAGCTGCTCAGCATGATCCTCGAGGACATCTACGGCCCGCGGCGGCTGCTGCGTCGCGGGCTGCTGCCGCCGGAGGTGGTGCTCGGCCACGAGGGCTTCCTGCGCGCGTGCGATCAGATACGCCTGCCCGCCGCCCAGCAGCTATTCACCTACGCCGCCGATATCGGCCGCGACCAGGACGGCCGTTGGACGGTGATCAGCGACCGCACGCAGGCACCGTCGGGCTCGGGCTACGCGCTGCAGAACCGCACGGTCGTCTCACGCGTGCTGCCGAGCCTCTACCGCCACTCCCAGGTGCACCGGCTGGCTCCGTTCGTGCGCGCGCTGCGCGCTTCGCTGCAGGAGGTCGCGCCTCCGCAGGCCGACGATCCGCGGATCGTCGTCCTGACCCCGGGTCCGCTCAACGAGACGGCGTTCGAGCACGCCGTGCTCGCCTCCTCGCTCGGCTATCCGCTCGTCGAGGGGCGCGACCTGACGTTCCGCGACGGGCGTGTGTGGATGCGCTCCGTCGGCCGGCTCGAGCCCGTCGACGTGATCCTGCGCCGCGTCGATGCCTGGTTCTGCGACCCGCTCGAGCTGCGCCCCGACTCCCAGCTCGGCGTCCCGGGCCTACTCGAGGCCTCGCGCACCGGCACCCTCTCGGTCGTCAACACGCTCGGCTCGAGCGTGCTCGAGAACCCGGCGCTGATGGCGTTCCTGCCGCGCCTGAGCGTGCACCTGCTCGGGGCTCCGCTGCGGCTGGGAAGCGCGCAGACCTGGTGGTGCGGCGAGGAAGGATCGCGCGCGCACGTGCTCGCCAATCTGGAAACGCTGATCCTCCGGCCCACCTCGCGCCAGATCGGTCCGAGCTCGGTGGTCGGCTGGGAGTGCAGCGCCGGCGAGCTGGAGCGGCTGCGCGCCGCGATCGCAGCGCGACCGCTGCAATGGGTGGCACAGGAGCCGCTGCCGATGGCCTCGACGCCGGCGCTCACCGACGGCGGCCTCGAGTCGCGCCGCAGCGTGCTGCGCGCATTCGCGGTCGCCCGCCGCGACTCGTACGTGGTGATGCCCGGGGGTCTGACCCGGGTGGCGCCGCACGCGGATGCGGTGCGGATCTCCAACCAGGCGGGCGCGATCACGAAGGACACCTGGGTCCTTGCCTCCGAGCCGGAGCCGCTCAACGCGTTCTGGCTGCATGGCGGGCCGCCGATCGAGGCGATCGACCCGATGTCGTCGATGCCTTCGCGCGCCGCCGAGAACCTCTACTGGCTCGGCCGCTACGCGGAGCGCGCGGAGGCGCTCACGCGCCTGCTCCGCGCCGTCCAGGACCGCCGCACCGAGTTCCAGGGAGGCACCAACACGGCGGGGATCGCTGCGGTGCGCGCGCTGCTGGTGGCGCTGACAGCCGTCAGCGCCACTTATCCCGGGTTCGCGGGCGGCGGGCTCTCCGGGCTGCTCGACGCACCGGGGCCGGAGCTGCGCGACCTCGTCGTCAATGCCCAGCGCACCGGCACGCTCGCGCACGCATTGCGGGCGGTGCTGGCCAACGCCAACGCCTCGCGCGATCAGCTCTCGCGCGACACGTGGCTCGTGGTCGGCCCGCTCGAGCACGTGTTCGACGGGCTCGATGACCCCAACCAGGACACTCAAACCCAGACCCAGACGGCGCTGCAGGAGGTGATGCGCTGCCTGCTGGCGCTCGGCGGCCTCGGGATGGAGAGCATGGTCCGCGACGCCGGCTGGCGCTTCACGGACGCCGGCAGGCGGCTGGAACGGGCGATTCAGCTGCTGTCGCTGCTGCTTGCGACCGTCCCCGAGACGCGCGGCACGGCGACCGACAGCCTCGTGCTCGAGTCGGTCCTCTCGGCCGCCGAGAGCATCATCACCTACCGCTTCCGCTACCGCTCGCACGCGCAGCTCGAGACCATGCTCGACCTGCTGCTGCTCGACGCCGGCAACCCGCGCTCGCTCGTCTATCAGCTCGAGCGTCTCACCGAGGACCTCGAGGCGCTGCCGGCGCAGGCCGGCGCGCGGCTGCGGGCGGAGCAGCGGCTCGTGCTCGAGGCCTCGACGATGTTGCGTCTCGCCGACCTGCCGGCGCTCGTGGGCGAGCAGCGCGACGGGCGCCGGCCGGCGCTGGCGGCGCTCCTGGGCGACCTGCTGGCGCTGCTGACCCGTGCCGGCGAGGCGTTCGACCGCGAGCACTTCGTGCACCTCACACCGACGTTCGCGCTCGTCGGCACGGCCGGCACCGAGCCGTCGATCGGACCGGCGGTCTGAGGGACGATGGTCACCTACCGCGTCACCCACCGCACCTCGTACGAGTACGCGAGCGACGTGTCGGCCAGCTACAGCCAGCTGCATCTGCTGCCGCGGGCTCTGCCGGGCCAGCGCTGCCGGAGCACCGAGGTCCGCAGCGAGCCGGAGGCCTCCGACTACCGCGAGCGCGTGGACTACTTCGGCAACCGCGTGTGCTTTCTCGCGGTGCACGAGCCGCACCGCGCGCTGAGCGTGACCGCATGCAGCGTGGTCGAGGTGGACGAGCCCGCGGGTGAGCTCTCGCTGCTCGGTCACCGTCCTTGGGAGCAGGCGCGCGCCGCCGCCCCGCAGGGCGGCGGCCCCTTTGCTCTCGCCGCCGCCGAGCTCAGGCTCGACTCCCCGCTGGTGCACGCCTGTGAGCAGTACCGCGACTACGCCGCCGTGTCGTTTGCGCCCGGACGCGACTTGCTCGAAGCGCTCGCCGAGCTGTCCTCGCGGATCCACGCCGACTTCACCTACGAGCCCGGGGCGACGTCGGTGAGCACGCCGCTGGATGAGGTGTTCGAGGCGCGGCGCGGCGTCTGCCAGGACTTCGCGCACGTAGCGATCGCGTGCGTGCGCTCGCTCGGGCTGCCCGCCCGCTATGTCAGTGGCTACCTGGAGACGGACCCGCCGCCGGGTGCCACGAAGCTGACCGGCGTCGACGGGTCGCACGCGTGGATGTCGCTGCTCGTCCCCGATGCGGGCTGGATCGACATCGACCCGACCAACGACCAGTTCACGAACCGCCGCTACATCGTCACAGCATACGGGCGCGACTACAGCGACGTGCCGCCGATGAACGGCATCATCTATACGGACGGCGCGACGACGAGCCTCAAGGTCGCGGTCGACGTCGTCGCCGTCTCCGGGTAGACCGCGGCGCGGCCCTGTCTATGAGGCGGGCGACGCGACGCGTCCGCCGCCGTTGGCTACGGCACGAACGGTCTGGCCGTCGGCGTCGAACAGGCCGGGGACGGAGAAGTAGCGCTCGCCGGTGTCGTAGGAGAAGGTGAGGATCCTGGAGCCGTCCGGGATCTCGGGGAGCTTCTTGGCCACCGCTGCGAGAGCGGCGCCCGAGGACGCGCCGACGAAGATGCCCTCGTCGCGCGCGACGCGCACGGCGTAGGCGAACGCGTCCTCCTCGCTGACCTGAATGGTCCCGTCGAGCGTGTCGGTGTGCAGGTTGACGGGCACGAAGCCCGCGCCGATCCCCTGCAGCCTGTGCGGTGAAGGCGAGCCGCCGCTGATGACCGGGCTCTTGTCGGGTTCGACGGCGAACGTCTTGAGGTTCGGGAAGTGCTGCTTGAGAGCCTCACTGACACCGGTGATGTGCCCGCCGGTCCCCACCCCGGTGATCAGGTAGTCGAAGCCCTCCGGGAAGTCGGCGAGGATCTCCTGCGCGGTCTTCTCCCGGTGCACCTCGATGTTGGCCGGGTTCTCGAACTGCTGAGGGATCCACGCGCCCGGCGTCGAGGCGGCGAGCTCGTGAGCACGCTCGATCGCGCCCTTCATCCCCTTCTCGCGCGGCGTCAGCTCGAGATCGGCGCCGTACACCGCGAACAGCCGCCGGCGCTCGATCGACATCGACTCCGGCATCACGAGGATCAGCTTGTAGCCCTTGACCGCCGCGACGATCGCCAGTCCGACACCGGTGTTCCCGGAGGTGGGCTCGATGATCACGCTCTCGGGCGTGAGGATGCCGCGACGTTCGGCGTCCTCGATCATCGAGAGCCCGATGCGGTCCTTGATGCTGCCGCCCGGGTTGGAGCGCTCGGCCTTCATCCATACCTCGACACGCGGATCGAACAGGCGGTTGATCCGGATATGGGGCGTGTTCCCGATCGTCTCGAGGATGTTGTTGAACTTAGCCATCGCCTCTTCCGTTGTTATTGGATCAATCTAGATCGACATTTGCAATATAGCCTTTCCGAGGAGTTCGGCAGGTAACCATCTGCGCGTTTTTGGGGCGAGTCGAGGGGCATTCTGGGCGATCGCCACGTGACCGAGCGGGCACGGACTCGCTACAACTACAGGAAGGTTGGAGAGCAACGAGCCCCTGCGACGCGTTGACGCCCTCGTCTGGGCTGGATTGCGGCTGGCCTGCTCAGCACCTTCCGGTCCGATCGTGCTCGCACGGTTGGGCCACGTGATCGACCTCGATTGGATCCCGCGCCCGTGGGGGGACGAGATCGCCGCGGAGCTGAAGTCGGCGCGCTCAGCTGCCAGCCAGCCTCTCAAGCCGTCGGCTGTCGAGCGCGTGCTGCGCGATGCATGGGGAACGAAGCCGACCGACGAGCTGGACGATTTCGACCCGATCCCGGTGGCGGTCACGCCCACCTCGCAGGTTCACAAGGGCACGCTCGACGGCGCGGCCGTCGCGGTCAAGGTGCTGCGCCCCGGCGTGAAGACCACGGTGCGCCAGGACCTCCAGCTTCTGGACGCGCTGCGCTCACCGATCCGGACGGCGTTTCCGGCGGCCGACGTCACCGCGATCCTGCGGGAGCTCCGCGCTCGCGTGCTCGACGAGCTCGACCTCGAGAGCGAAGCGAGCACGCAGCGCCGCTTTCACCGGGCGCTGCGCGGCCATCCGTGGCTGATCGTGCCCGCGCCGGTGATGCGACTCGCACACGAGCACGTGCTGGTCAGCGAGTGGATCGAGGGCTCCCCACTGTCGAAGGCGCCGGACCTCGACCAGGCCGTCAGGCGCCTGGTGCTCTTCAACATCGGCGCTGCCCTGTCTGGAATCCTCCATGTCGACCCCGACCCGGGCGATGTGCGCGTGCTTGCCGACGGGAGGCTCGCGATCCTCGACTTCGGGGCCTGGCGCGAGGTCGAGCCCGAGCGTGTGGCGCTCGCGCGCGATGCGCTCGAGGCGTTCCTCGCACGGGAGCGCGACGCATTCGTGAGCGCGATTGAGGGCCTCGGCTGGCTGCCGTCGAGCCTCGGCGCGGCGGCGCTGGAGCTCGCCGAGGAGGTGCTGGGCGAGTTCGGGCATCCGGGGGCGCTCCGTCTCGACGGCGATGCCGTGATCGCGGCGCGTGACCGCCTGCTCGGCCGAGAGCGCGTGACCGCGGAGCTCGTCCGGGCCGGCGCCCTGCCGCCCCACGATCTGTGGCCTGTGCGCGGGGTCGCGCAGCTGTTCGCGCTGATCGCCCGCCTGGGCGCCAGCGGCGAGTGGCTGGAGCTCAGCCGCTCCGCCCTGCGGGACGGCTGGAGCTCGACGCTCGGCGCCTGACGGCGACACTTCGCGTTTGACACCACGACCGGCGCACGCGACGATCCGCCTGATCGAGCGGCCGTCCGAGGGAGGATTGTGCAAGCGGGTGATGAGGTCGTGCTTCGGTGACGGGCGCCCTGTACGCGCTCGCCCGCCTCTGCGTCCGGCATCGCATCGCCACGGTCGCGGTCTGGCTGATCGCGGTGATCGCCCTCGTGGCGGTCTCGCACGCGGTCGGCGACCGGACTAGCGACAACCTGTCGCTGCCGGGCACGGACAGCCAGACCGCGACCGACACCCTCCAGAAGTCCTTCCCGGCCCAGGCGAACGGCAGCAGCCCGATCGTGCTGCACGCGCCGAGCGGCAAGCTGACCGACTCGAAGTACTCGGGCGCGGTCAACGAGGCCGCGGCCGACGTCGCCAAGGCCCCGAACGTCGCCGCGGTCGTCAATCCGCTGACCCCCCAGGGGGCCTCGGCGCTCAGCAAGGATCAGAGCACCGGCTACCTGTCGGTGCTCCTGAAGGTGCCGCCGGGCACCCTGTCCGAGAGTCAAGTGCAGACGATCATCGACGCCGCCGCGGGGCCGGCGCAAGCCGCGGGCCTGGAGGTGGAGACCGGCGGCCAGCTGGGTCAGAAGGTCTCCAAGCCGGCGACGGAGTCCAGTGAGCTGATCGGGATCATCGCGGCGATGATCATCCTGACGTTCACGTTCGGGACGATCAGCGCAATGGTCCTGCCGATCGTCACCGCGATCTTCGCCCTGCTCGCGACGTTGGCAGTGATCCGGCTGCTGGGGCACGTGACGTCGGTGCCGACCGTGGCGCCGACGCTCGCGACGATGATCGGCCTCGGCGTCGGGATCGACTATGCGCTGTTCATCGTGACGCGCCACTTCCACGGTTTGGAGGACGGGCTCGAGCTCCGAGAATCGATCGCGCGCGCGGCGGCGACGTCCGGTGGGGCGGTGTTCTTCGCCGGCTGCACGGTCACGATCGCGCTCGTGTCGCTCGCGGTGGCGCAGATCCCACTCGTGACGACGATGGGCCTGATGGCGGCGATCTCGGTCCTGATCGCCGTTCTCGCCGCGCTCACGCTGCTGCCGGCCGAGCTCGCACTGCTCGATCGGCACATCAACGCGCTGCGCGTGCGCCATCCCGCGACCAAGGAGGAGGTCCACAACGGACTGTGGGCCAAGTGGGCGCGCGAGATCGGCCATCGGCCCGTGATCTCCGGGATCGCCGCCGTCGTCATCCTCCTCGTGCTCTCGATTCCGCTGCTGTCGATGAGCCTTGGACAGCCGGACACCGCGCAGCTATCGACGTCCACCACCGCGCGCCGCGCGTATGACCAGATCTCCAAGTACTTCGGGCCGGGGGTCAACGGGCCGCTGCTGATCGCCGTATCGCTCGGATCGCCGGCGCAGCCGGCATCGGGGTCCGCGGGGTCCTCCGGATCGTCGGGCTCGTCGGGGTCTTCGGGATCGTCGGGCTCGTCGGGCTCGTCGGGGTCTTCGGGATCCTCCAGCGGCCTGCAGAGCGATGCGCGCACGACCGACCCGCGCCTGCAGACGCTCGTGAAGGACATCTCCGCGACCTCGGGCGTCGCCTCGGTGTCGCCGGTCACGATCGACCAGGCCGGCACGATCGCCTACTTCAACACGATCTCGAAGGCGGGCCCGGCCGAGCAGCAGACCGCCGACCTCGTCCACACGCTGCGCGAGAGCGTGATCCCGAGCGCCGAGAAGGGCACGAACATGAAGGCGTTCGTCGGCGGGAGCACCGCTGCCTACGACGACCTCGCGACGCTGATCGGCAGCAAGCTGCCGCTGCAGATCATCGTCGTGATCGCGCTCAGCT
The DNA here is from genome assembly GCA_052148275.1 of Solirubrobacteraceae bacterium. Lineage (GTDB taxonomy): Bacteria > Actinomycetota > Thermoleophilia > Solirubrobacterales > Solirubrobacteraceae > Palsa-465. The sequence continues at coordinate 13,929 of JBKQIR010000260.1, read as the reverse complement.
TCGTGCTGCTGCTGATCGCGTTCCGCACGCTCGTCGTTCCGCCGCAGGCCGCGGTGATGAACCTCCTCTCGATCGGCGCCGCCTACGGCGTGCTGACGGTGGTCTTCGAGAAGGGCTGGGGAAGCGGCTGGATCGGTCTGGACGGAACGGTTCCGATCGTCTCCTACGTGCCCCTGTTCATGTTCGCGATCCTGTTCGGCCTCTCGATGGACTACGAGGTGTTCCTCGTCAGCCAGATCCAGGAGCACAAGCACGGCGGCGAGGACAACAAGAGCGCGGTCATCAACGGGTTGATCACGAGCAGCCGGGTGATCACCGCCGCAGCCCTGACGATGGTGTTCGTGTTCGGAAGCTTCATGTTCAACGGCGACCCGACGGTCAAGCAGTTCGGGGTCGGGCTCGCAGTCGCCGTGATCCTCGATGCGACCGTCGTGCGCTGCCTGTTCGTGCCGGCGCTGATGATCCTGATCGGCGAGCACAACTGGTACATGCCGCGGTGGCTCGACCGCATCACGCCGCCGCTGAGCATCGAGGGAGCCGGCTACTTCGAGCAACTTGACGCCGCGCGCGAGCCCGAGCCCGTCGCTGCCGCCTCGAGCGCCGTGTGAACGTCGGGCTCGCGCGCCGGGTGCGGACCGAATCTCAGAGGAGGCCCGTGCGCTCGCGCCACTCGTCGGCGAGCAGCGCCCAGCGTTCATGGTCGCGCCAGCGACCGCTGATCTTGAGGTACCTGGGCGAGTAGCCCTCGCGCCGGAAGCCGGCGCCGCGCGCGAGCGCCGCCGACGCCGCGTTGCCGGGTTGGATGTTGGCTTCGAGGCGGTGTAGGCGGACGTCGATGAAGGCATGACGCAGGACGATCTCGATCCCCTCCGACATGTAGCGCTGGCCGGCGAACGGCTCGCCCGCCGCATAGCCGAGATAGGCGCTCTGGAAGGATCCACGTGCGATCTGCGAGAGGTTGAAGAAACCGACGATCGCGTCGTCGCTGTAGCGACAGACGAGCATGCCCTCGAAGTCCGGGCGCCTCGTATCGGCGACGTAGGCTGCGAAGCTCCGCTCGTCGATGGGGGCGGAGGCCCACGGCCTGTGGAACGCACGGCTGGCGCGCATCAGCTCCGTGAACTCTCGCTCGTCAGCAGTGCCCGGAGCGCGGAGGTAGACCCGCGGCTCGCGGTTCACGAGCCGAGCGTTCGCTCCAGCCGGTATGCGAGCGCTTCGCATGCCAGATCCTCACTCACGTTCAACGCAAACCTGATACGCGTGTTCTCGACGTGCTCGATCGCCTCGCACAGCCGCGCCGCCCGGCGGGCCCCACCGGCGTCCGCGCCGGCGAGCTCAACGCCGGCGACGTCAACGCCGGCGACGTCAACGCCGGCGACGTCTGCGCCGGCGACGTCCGCGGCGGCGGCCGCGTCGGCGGCGAGCTGCTCGGCCCGATCGACATGGCGCACAAGGTCGCCCGCACCCCACGCGAGTGCCGCCAGATCGGAGAACCACAGCGACACGAGCTGCAGCGCGCGATCGAGCTCGGCCGTCTCGGTCCGGCGCCTGGCGCGCCGGATGCGATCCGTCCACTCGGTCTCCACGCGCTTCTTCTCGCGCCGCGGGTAGAGGTCCAGATCAGCGACCTTGAGGTGCTCGAGCTCGGCGCAGAGCGTCTCGCCGCGCGCCCTGACCGCCTCCAGCAGGCCCTGCCACGGCTCGAGCTCGGCGCTCTCGCCTGCGAGCGCGGCACGCGCGTAGCGCTCGGCTGCCGATCGCAGCTCCGCGCCCTGTTCGGAGGCGAGCTCCCGCGAGACGGCGGCGTCGCCGAGCCCGAGCCGAGCGCAGGCGAGCGCGGCGAGCGGCTCGACGCCGGTCGCCGCGAGCTCCGCCGCCACCTGTTCGGCGGCAGGGGCGTCGAAGCGCACGAGCTGGCAGCGCGAGCGGATCGTCGGCAGCACCTCCGCGAGGCGATCGGTGATCAGGATCAGGTGCACGAACGGCGCCGGCTCCTCCAGCGTCTTGAGCATCCGGTTCCCGGCCTCGTCGCTGAGCTCATCGACGGATTCGATCACGAACACCCGCCGCGAGGACTCGAACGGCGTTTTGCTCGCCGCTGCGACGACCGGGAGATCGATGTCGCTGACGAGGATCTCGTGCGCGCCGCTGGGCGAGACCCAGGTGAGGTCGGGGTGCGAGCCCGACTGAACCCGACTGCGCGCGCTGTGCCGGTCCGGAGAGCCCTCGCTCAGCAGCTCAGCGGCCAGCGCGCGCGCGACCACGCGCTTGCCGGCGCCACCAGGACCGTGGAACAGGTACGCGTGCGACGGCCGGCCGCCGGGGGCGAGCGCGGGCCCCAGCAGGGCACGGGCGTTGGGCTGCGTGTCAAGCTCAGCCAGCATGAATGCTCGATCCTAATAGAGGACCACCTCGAGCTGGGCAGTGTGCCACTGCTGCCGGGTGCGCTCGTCGATAAGGTCAGCGCCGATGCTTCCAGTTGGACGGCTGATCACGATCGAGGGGATCGACGGCACCGGCAAGACGACGCTCGCCGCCGGGCTCCAGACAGCCCTCCGGGCGCGCGGGGTCGATGTCACGCTGCTGCGAGAACCGGGCGGGGTGGGGGTGTCCGAGCGCCTGCGGACGCTCGTCAAGGACCCGGAGCTCACGATCGGCGCGCGCTGCGAGGCACTCTTGTATGCGGCTGCCCGCGCGCAGCTCGTCGAGGAGGCGATCACTCCGCGCCTGCAGGACGGCGTGTGGGTGCTGCTCGACCGCTTCGTCGACTCCTCGCTCGCCTACCAGGGGGGCGGCCGGCGGCTCGGGATCGAGCAGATAGCCGCGCTCAACGAGTTCGCGACGGCCGGCCGGCGCGCGGACCGCACGCTGCTGCTGATGCTCGAGGCCGCGGCTGCGCGGGCTCGCGCACGAGCCCGCGCGGACGGTTCCCGCACCACGAGCGCCGGCGCGGGACTCGGCGACGCGAGCTCAGCAGAAGCGGCAACCGTCGACCGGCTGGAGCGAGAGGCCGACGAGTTCTTCGAGCGCGTGCAAGACGCCTATGCCTCGCTCGCGGCGCGCGAGCCCGACCGCATCCGCGTCATCGATGCCTCGCGGGCTCCCGCGCAGGTGCTCGCGGACGCGCTGGCGGCACTCGCGGATCTCTGCGACTAGCCCAGTGGGGCGCTCGGGAACGGTTCCCGGCCTCGAGCCGGGAACGGGCTCAATCCGAACATCCGTTGAGCGCCCAGCGCCCGTTCGCCTATCCGTTCGTCCAGGAACCGTCGCATGGGGCTCAAGCTGCGGACACTCCCCGCCGAACCCCCGGACAGGACCCGGAGCGGAACCGACAACCGCTCGAGGAGGCGAGCCCGTCGATAGGGAGATATGTCATGAGCGCTGGTTTGGCAACGATCGAAGTTCACGCACCGACCGAACCGCATCTGACGCGCGTGTTGATCGCCGACGATCACCCGCTGATCCTGACGGGGATCCGACGCACCCTCGAGCGCAGCGACGATGTCGAAGTGGTCGGCGAAGCCACCACCGGCGCACAGGTGCTGGCGATGGTCGAGCGCCGCCGTCCCGACGTCGTCGTGCTCGATCTGCACATGCCGGGCATCAGCGGCGCCGACTGCGTCGAGGCGATCCGCTGCGGGTGGCCGGAGGTCAAGGTACTCGTGCTCTCGGCCGCCGAGGATCGCGCCTCGATCGACTCGGCCCTGAACGCCGGCGCGAGCGCCTATATCGTCAAGAGCGTCCAGCCGGCGGATCTCGTCTCGATCATCCGCCAGGTCGCCCGTGGCGTCGTGTTCCACGCCTCCCCGCGCCCGCGCCGCGTCCATGGAGACCTCGAGCATGAGGGGCCGCTGCTGACCGAGCGGGAGCACACGGTTCTCTCGGCGATCGCGTCGGGCAAGACGACCGCCGCAATCAGCAGCGAGCTGTGGGTCAGCCAGCACACCGTGAAGTTCCACCTGACCAACATCTACCGCAAGATCGGCGTCAGCAATCGGGCGGGCGCGGTGCGCTACGCGCTCCAGCACGGCGTCGCCGCGTAGCCGTCGTGATCCAGCACGGCGTCGCCGCGTAGCCGTCGTGATCCAGCACGGCGTCGCCGCGTAGCCGTCGTCACACGCTCTCGCGTCGCGGAGAAACGCCGTCGGGCTACGCTGGGCGTGCGTAGCCGTGCGGGTTCGCCTGCGAGAACGCCCACGCGTCGGCGATCATCTCGACGAGCTCGGGCTTGCGTGGCTCCCAGCCGAGCACCGAGCGGATCCTTTCGCCGGCCGCGACGAGCATCGGGGGATCGCCCGGGCGCCGCGGGCACTCGATGGCCGGAATCGTGCGGCCGGTGACCTGCTCGGCCGCCGCGATCACTTCGCGCACCGAGAAGCCGTTGCCGTTGCCCAGGTTGAAGATCTGGTGCTCGCCCTCCCGCGCGGCCCGCAGCGCCAGGAGGTGCGCGCTCGCGAGGTCGTCGATGTGGATGTAATCGCGGATCGCGGTCCCGTCGGGCGTCGGGTAGTCGGTGCCGAAGATCTCGAGCGCCGGCCGGAGACCGAGCGCCGCTCGCAGGATGTTGGGGATCAGATGCGTCTCGGGGTCGTGGTCCTCACCGGCGCCGCCGCTGGCTCCGGCGACGTTGAAGTAGCGCAGGCTCACGGCGCCGAGCCCGTGCGCCAGGCAGAAGTCGGAGATCATGCCGTCGACGGCCAGCTTTGAGGCGCCGTAGGCGTTCGCGGGACGCGGCGGCGCCGACTCCGAGATCGGCACCTCGTCGGGCTGGCCGTAGACGGCGCACGTGGAGCTGAACACGAGCCGCGGCACGCCCGCTGCCCGCATCCCCTCCAGCAGGTTCAGCGAACCGCACACGTTGGTCCTGTAGTAGCGCTCGGGGTTGCTCACCGACTCGCCGACGAGCGCCAGCGCAGCGAAGTGAAGGACGCCGTCGAATCCGCCGGCGAGCGCGCGGCGCACGGAGTCGGCATCCCGCAGGTCTGCCACGACCAAGCGCGCACCCGGAGCCACGGCGTCCCGGTGACCGCGCTCGAGGTTGTCGAGCACGACCACCTCGTGGTCATCGGCGATCAGCAGACGCGAGACGATCGAGCCGATGTAGCCCGCCCCGCCTGTGACGAGCAGCTTCACGAACTTCGCTGGGTGTTCGTCGGGACGATGTTCATCGGCGCGAGAGGTATAACAGACCATACAATCGCCGGTACGTGGCCACGGCGTCACCGGCATTCGAGCTGATCGCGTTCGAGCTTGCGGAGGCAGCTCCGGGCCGGGCTCTGCTGCGCCTCGATGCACGCTGGCACGGCACGCCGCTGAGCGGCAGGCCCGTGCTCGTGATCGACGACGGGCGCCGGCGCCACCGGCACGACCCGATGCTCGCGCCGCCGCGGCCGCCGGGCGTGATCCGGGCGGCGTACCCCGCGGCCAATGAGCTGATCGAGCGCGAGGTCACGTTCCTGCTGGATCTCGGCGACGGCACGGTGCTGTCGCTTCCCGGCCCGTCGCCCTGGCGCCGCTCCCAGGGACCGGCCGTCCACGAGGTGCCACCGCAAGCCCCTGCGGACGCCGCCCACGAGGCCGGCCTGGCCGAGCTGCGCCACAGCGCCGAGGTCGAGCTGCTGCGTCAGGAGCTCGTGGCGGCGCGCGCAGACCTGCGCGCCGAGCAGGAGCACGCGCAGACGCTGCAGGCAGAGGCGCAGGAGCTGCATCTGGCGATCGCCGGGCTGTCGGCGCTGCGCGAGCGCGACGAGGTCCGGGCGGAGGTGCTCGCCGACGCCGTCCACTCCGAAGCGGACCGGCGTGCGCTCACCGCGGAGCGCGTCGCGCAGCTCGAGCACCGGCTGGAGCAGCTGGTCGGCGAGCTGGCGTCCGTCGCCGCCGCACGCACGGACGCCGAGCAGGTGGCAGCCGACCTGCTGGCGCAGGCCGGGAGCGCGGACCCCGAGCACCAACCAGTCGACCTGCCGGCACAGTCGGCGAACGCGGAGGAAAAGGCGCCACAGTCGGGGAAGCCGTCCATTCCAGAGCCCGGCTGACCGTCCCGCGCCCGGTAAAATGAAGGGCACGAACTGCGATCTCGGAGGGCGTGCACGGTCGCCCGCCGAGCGTTGTTCCGTCCGGATGCTGCGCAAGCATAGTCGCCCCTCTTGGGCACGCTGAGGCCGGAGAGGAACGGCGAAGACGCGGAAACCAGAGGAGCCTGCACGCATGGACAAGACCCCGTACACCCAACTCACGACCGAGCTGCAGACAGGCCGGGGTCTTTCGATCCGACGTTTCTTCACCGCCGCCGGCAAGCACCCGTTCGACCTGATCGAGTGGGAGCTGCGGGACGCGCGCATCGGCAGCGGGGACAAGGTCTCCTTCGAGCAACTCGGCGTTGAGTTCCCGCGGTCGTGGTCGCAGAATGCGACCAACATCGTCGCGCAGAAGTACTTCCGCGGACAGCCGGACTCACCCGAGCGCGAGCACTCGGTCAAGCAGATGATCAGCCGCGTCGCGGGCACGATCGCGACTTGGGGAGTGGAGCGCGGCTACTTCGCGAGCATCGAGGATGCCGCCGTGTTCGAGGCGGAACTGACGCACATCCTGGTGCACCAGATGGCTGCGTTCAACTCGCCGGTGTGGTTCAACGTCGGCTGGCATCCGGTCGGGAGCCCGAAGATGCAGGCGAGCGCCTGCTTCATCCTGTCCGTGCAGGACAGCATGGAGTCGATCCTCGATTGGAACACCAAGGAGGGGATGATCTTCCGCGGCGGTTCGGGATCCGGGATCAACCTGTCCGCGATCCGCGGCTCGATGGAGCCGCTGAGCCGCGGTGGCACCGCCTCAGGACCGGTGTCGTTCATGCGCGGCGCCGACGCATGGGCGGGATCGATCAAGTCCGGCGGCGGTACGCGTCGCGCGGCGAAGATGGTGGTGCTCAACGTCGACCACCCCGACATCCGCGAGTTCATCTGGTGCAAGGCCAGGGAGGAGGACAAGGCCGCCGCGCTTCGCGACGCCGGCTTCGACATGTCGATCGACGGCGAGGGCTTCCACTCGATCCAGTACCAGAATGCGAACAACTCGGTGCGCGTGACCGACGAGTTCATGCGCGCGGTGGAGAACGACGAGGACTGGCACCTGATCGCGCGCACGACGGGCGAGCCGATCGGCGATCCGATCCCCGCACGGCAGCTGATGAAGGAGATCGCGGAAGCCGCCTGGCGCTGCGCCGATCCCGGCATCCAGTTCGACACGACGATCAACCAGTGGCACACGAACCCCGACTCCGGGCGGATCAATGCATCCAATCCGTGCTTCCCGGCCGACGCACGCGTCCACACCACGTTGGGTCTGCTCCCGATCGCGGAGCTGGTCGCGCGTGGCGAGGCGGGCGAGGAGATCCGCGTGTACACGCACCGCGCGACGGCGCAGCAGCCCGCGAGCGGCGTCGCGACGAGCGAGCCGGCCGCGTTCATGCGCACCGGCATCAGCTCGATCCTGCGCCTACGATTCGCCAACGGCGCCGAGCTGCGGTGCACGCCCAACCACCGCATCTGGACGCTCGATCGAGGCTATGTCCGCGCCGATGAGCTGACTAGCGCCGACCAGGTCATGCTGAACGACTCGCCGACACCCGCGACCGACGCCGCCTGGACGCTCCCGGTGGAGGTGCACGCGCTCGCGCGGTCGTACTCGCGCGGTGGGTCGGTCGCGTTCGCCGAGCTTCCGCACAGCTGGAGCGAGGGGCTCGCGGAGCTCACCGGGCACCTCGTCGGCGATGGCTGCATGACCGGTGCGCAGACCGTCTGGGTATACGGCGGCGATGACACCGACGACGGTCTCACTGACTCGCACGAGGGCATGCTGCGCGAGCTGATCGGCGGCGTCTCGCGCCAGGCGATGGACAACGGCACGGTGCAGCTGCGTGCCGGCAGTGAGGCGGTGCGCGAGTTCTTCCGGGATCTCGGCATCACGGGCGCGCGAGCACACGAGAAGCGCGTGCCGGCCAGCGTGTTCACCGCGCCGGCGGAGATTCAGGCGGCGTTCCTGCGGGGGCTGTTCGGCGCCGACGGATGTGTCTCCCGAGTCGAGTCCGGAAAGGCAAACCGGTATGTCGGCCTTGGGAGCCGCAGCGAGGCGCTGCTCCGGGACGTTCAGCGGATTTTGTCGACGTTTGCGATTCGCGGACGCATCTATCGTGTGACGGAGGGCGGGAGCTCCCCGTTCTCGTACACCCGGGTGGACGGCACAACCGTCGATTACGTTTCGAGGGAGGGCTTCGACCTGCGGATCACCGGGAGCGACCTGGAGCGCTTCGCCGAGGTGATCGGATTCTCGACCCCACGCAAGGCAGACGCGCTCGAGGCGCTGCTCGCGGAGACCTCGCGCTATCGCAGCAAGCCTGGAACGGTGCTCGTGTCACGTGAGGAGGACGGGCAGGAGCACGTCTACAACCTCACCGAGCCGCTGCATCACTCGTACTTGGTCGACGGCTTCGTGGTGGCCAACTGCTCGGAGTACATGAGCGTCGATGACTCCGCGTGCAACCTGGCGTCTCTGAACCTGATGAAGTTCCGCCGCGAGGACGGGACGTTCGACGTCGATTCATTCGAGCACGCGGTCGACATCGTGCTCCTCGCGCAGGAGATCATCGTGTCCCCGTCGAGCTACCCGACCGAGCAGATCGGCGAGAACGCGCGGGCGTTCCGGCAGCTCGGGCTCGGCTACGCCAACCTCGGCGCCTACCTGATGGCCGACGGCGCACCGTATGACTCCGACGCCGGACGCGGAACGGCGGCGGCGATCACGGCGTTGATGACCGGGCGAGCGTACCTGCAGTCGGCGCGGATCGCGGCGGCGATCGGCCCCTACGATCGGTACGCGGAGAATCGCGAGGCGCACAACGGGGTCATGCGGATGCACCGCGACGCGACGTACGCCATCTCGGACTCCACCTGCGCCGACACGGCGCTGCTGGACGCTGCTCGCTCCACCTGGGAGCAGGCGGTGCAGGCCGGCGACGCGCACGGCTATCGCAACGCCCAGGCCAGTGTCTTGGCTCCCACGGGTACGATTTCCTTTTTGATGGACTGTGACACGACCGGCGTCGAGCCCGACTTCTCGCTGGTCAAGTACAAGGCCCTGGTCGGGGGCGGCCACATGACGATCGTCAACCGGACCGTGCCGCTCGCGCTCCAGACGCTCGGCTACGACGACCATCAGATCGAGCAGATCCTCGCCTACATCACCGAGCACGGGACGATCATCGGCGCGCCTGATCTGGCCGACGAGCACCTGCCCGTGTTCGACGTGGCGGTGGGCGAGCGGGCGATCTCGCACATGGGCCACATCAAGATGATGGGCGCGGTGCAGCCGTTGATCTCGGGCGCGATCAGCAAGACCGCGAACATGCCCAACGACGCCACGGTGGAGGACATCGCGGATGCGTACATCCAGGCGTGGCGGCTCGGGGTCAAGGCGCTGGCGATCTACCGCGACGGCTGCAAGACCGCGCAGGCGCTGTCGACAGAGGCGCACAAGAGCAAGCCGGCGACGGTCGCCGGCGAGGCGACGGCCGAGGTTGAGGTCGCCCAGGCGATCTCGGCGGCCGACGTCGAGCGGGCGATCGCGCAAGCGCTCGCACAGGCGCCGCCCAAGCGCCATCGGATGCCGCGCGAGCGCAACTCGATCACGCACAAGTTCTCGCTCGGCGGCCATGAGGGATACATCACGGCCGGCATGTACGAGGACGGGACGGTCGGTGAGATCTTCCTCACCGACATCGGCAAGGAGGGCTCGACGCTGCGCGGGATGATGAACGCGTTCGCGACTGCGATCTCGATCGCGCTTCAGTACGGGGTGCCGCTCGAGACGCTCGTGCGCAAGTTCAGCTACATGCGCTTCGAGCCGGAGGGCATGACCTCCAACCCGGAGATCCCGTTCTCAAAGTCGCTGCCCGACTACATCATGCGCTGGCTGGCGTCGCGCTTCCTCGATACCGACCTGCAGGAGGAGCTCGGCATCCTCACCAAGGAGGTGCGAGCCCGCAAGGCGGCTGAGGACGCGGCCAGCTCGAGGATGAGCGACACCGCCGGGCCGTCGGTCGCGGAGCCCGCCAGGCCCAACGGGGCGGGCCAGCCGGCAGCGTCGGCACTCACCGACGATCCGCCGGTGCTCCCTGTCGTCCGGCGCGGTCTCGACCTCGGCCCAGCCTGCCAGCAGTGCGGCGGGATGATGCAGCGAACCGGCAGCTGCTACACGTGCGGGAGCTGCGGCTTCAACACCGGGTGCGGCTGATTGCGGACTTGCGGAACGCTGTCCATCGAATTGCTGATGGTGTCCGGTCCCGTCTCGCGCGAAGCGCAGCAAAGAGCAACGGACGGGCCGCTGACGGCGAGCGCGTTGACTGTCGCGGAGGTACCCGTTCATCCAAACTGCCGGCGGTCTGGGAGAGCGGGCGTACGCTGCCCGGCAGGCAATGGACCTACTGGTCCTCGACATCCCGACGGACGCCGCGATGCAGTTGGCCGCCCTGCGTGCCAGAACCGGGCGGCGCATGCCGGACTGCTGCGTCTTCCTGGCCGCCGAGCGCACCGGCGGAGCTGTGCTGACCTTCGATGAGCTGCTGCGCCGCTCCGCAGCAGACGTTGGCATCAGCGTCCTGTGAGCTCCGAATGTGAGCTCGTTATCCCGCGGTCGGTCATTGGCGACGCGTTCTTGCCGAGGTGAGCCGGGAGGCCGCCGCCAGGTGACGGTTTACGGCCGCGGTGGTGCGCTCCGTGTTGTCGGTGGCGAGCAGGTCGAGAAGCGCTCCGCGGAGGACGGCGAGCGCGAGGGTACGCTCTGCGATCGCCGCTTCGGTGTCGCGCGCGGCGGGTGGTTGGGCCGACGCCAGCAGTGCCAGCCAGTCCTCGACGGTCGCTCGGGCAAAGCGCGCCCATGGACCGTCTGGTTCGACGAGCGACCGGGCATAGCCTTCTGCCCATAGTCGCAACAGCGGCCGGTGCTCGGCGGCGGCCAGCCAGCTCCAGACGGCCGACGTGACCTCGCTGAGGTTGCCGGACTCGCTGGAGACGCGGAGGCGGTCCAGCAGGTCAAGCTCGTCCGCGCGGGCGCGAGCGAGCAGCGCCCGAACCAATCTGTCCTTGGTGCCGAACAAGAACAGGAGCACCCGCGGGCTTGAGCCAATCGCGCCTGCGAGTGGACGCAGCGACAGACCGGCCATGCCCCGATCGAGCACGTAGCGGTATGCGCGCTCGAGCAACTCATCGCGACGAGCGGATTCCACGGGAACCACATCGCTTTTCACTCGGCTACTATACTGAAACGCCTGTTTCAGTTCACGGAGGACCGTCATGCAACCCACGACGACGCAACCAGCGATCCGCCCGCTGGGACAGTCCGGAGACCTCGGCTGGGTCATCCAGGCACACGGCGAGGTCTACCACGCCGAGTTTGGCTGGAACAGCGACTTCGAGGCGCTTGTGGCCCGGATCGTCGCCGATTACGCCGCATCACACGACCCGCGACGCGAGGCCGCGTGGATTGCCGAGTTGGACGGTCGGCGCGCCGGCTGCATCTTCTGCGTGGCCGACCCCGACGAACCCGAGGCCGCGAAGCTGCGCATCCTCCTCGTCCATCCCGACAGCCGCGGACACGGCCTCGGCGTCGGCCTCGTGGACACCTGTCTCGACTTCGCGCGCCGCGCCGGGTACGCCCGCATCCGCCTGTGGACCAACCATCCGCTCGAAGCGGCGCGACGGATCTACCTGGCGCGCGGCTTCACGCTCATCGACGAAGAGCCCCATCACTCGTTCGGCGTTGACCTCATCGGACAGAGCTACGAGCTACCGCTCACCGCGAGCGACCCGCAGCCGCGGCAATCGGTCCGCTGCGAGCGAATGACGTAGTCCTGGCCGACAGAGTCCTCCTCAGCCGCCCCCCGCTGCTGGCGCCTAAGAGAACGACGTGTGCGGTAGCGTTTGGGCCGGCCATGCGTCCAATCGCCGTGCTAGCCACAGCGAGCCTCGTGTTTGCGGCCGGAGCAGGGATGGGGTCTGTAGGCGCATCCGGTGCTGGAATGCCGAACTGCTCAGCGAGCCAGGGCCGGATGACGTGTCGCTACGCATACACGGCCATGCAGCAGGTGTTCGTTGTGCCGGCGAGCGTCACCAGCGTGGAGGTCAGCGCCGTGGGCGCGCCGGGCGGTGCGGCTGCCGGGAACATCTCTGGCGAGGCGGGCATTGACGGCGCGGGCGGCGATGGGGCGGCCGTGACCGGCCAACTGTCGGTCATTCCCGGCGAGATGCTCTACGCAATCGTGGGCGGGCCGGGCGGCTCATCTTCGTGCGCCGGTTACGGCGGTTTCAACGGCGGTGGAGCAGGCGGCGGGGATTGCGGCACTGGGGGTGGTGGTGGCGGAGGCGCGTCAGATGTCCAGACATGCCCGTTGTTGTACGTCCCCCAATGCGGCTCGCGCGCACAGTACATGACGTCCAAGCTGCTGGTCGCCGGAGGAGGAGGAGGAGGCGGCGCGGCTGGAGACTCTGACGGAGGCGCCGGAGGGGGCGCGAACCCTGACGGCACCGGATCCGCCGGGGAATCAGGGAGCCCGATCGTGGATGGGGCCCCTGGAGGCGGCGGTGGAGGCGGCACGCTCGCAAGCGGCGGGGCGGGCGGCACCAGTGCGGCGGTGTGCTCCGGTGGCGAGGGCGGGTCGGTCGGGCAGGCTTTCATGGGTGGCGAAGGTGGCGTGCTTGGCAGCGGAAGTGGTGGTGGAGGAGGCGGCTACTACGGCGGTGGTGGTGGTGGTCCGGGCGGGCGCACCAGCTGTGGCAGCTCCAGCGGCGGCTCTGGTGGCGGGGGTGGCGGCTCAAGCTACGGGCCGCCCGGCATGCTCGTGACCCAGGACGCCACGGGCGTGCCGTCGGTTGCGTTCAGCTACGCCGTCACGCCCCCGCTGATCACCAGTGCCCCGGCCACTACCTTCGCGCCTGGAACAGCTGGGTCGTTCACGGTGACGACGACTGGGTTCCCGACCCCTTCGGTGCAGCTCATCGGGATCTTGCCCGCGTGGCTGAGCTTTGTGGACCACGGAGACGGCACAGCGACAATCTCCGGGACGCCGCCGGCGGGGACCACGACGCAGTATTCATGGTTGCTCGACGCCGCCAATGGCGCGCCGCCGAACGCGAGCCAGGATTTCGATCTGACCGTGGGCTCCGGTTTGCCATCCGGGCCACCCAGCCCCGGCCTGCCATCCGGGCCACCCAGCCCCGGCCCGCCGTCCGAGCCATCGGGCTCAGGTCTGCCATCCGGGCCGCGCGCTCCCACGTCTCCAATATCGGCTGGGGGTGGCGCCCTGTCTGCCGGGCCCGTTGCAGGCGCCTATCTCGGCAGAACCTCGCAGCCCGGCAAAAGGTACCTCGTGAGGTTCTCGCTAATCAGCGCCCGCGTTGTGAAGAACATGCGCATGACCTGGCGCGCGAGGTGCACAAGCGGCCGGGTCCTGATCGGTGAGACGAAGGAGGCGACCACCGAGATCTCTGGCACGGACGGCGTCTTGCGCGCCTCCAGTGGTTATCGGACGTCCTTCGCGCGAGCATCCCACCTACGCGATAGCTTCCGCGTGCTCGCAAACCGCGCGCAGTTCCCTGATCGGACACACGCCCGCGGAGCGTTCCGCATCACGGTCTGGCTCTACGACGGCCGTCGACACGTGGATAGCTGCGACACCGGGTTGGTCCACTGGACGGCAAGCCACAACGGCTGACAGCAGACCTTCAGCCATCGAGGTCTGAGCGAGTCCTGCCCGCTACTCGAAACGCCGGTCCGGCGGATCGCTGCGCTGGTCGACGGCCTCCCGTTCGGCGGTGACGGCCCGAACCTCGTGGCCAGCGCCGAGGGCGACGCGGACGGCGGCGCGTCCCGCCGGGACGCGCC
>JBKQIR010000259.1:0-3001 GCA_052148275.1 Solirubrobacteraceae bacterium | reverse complement strand
CTGCTGGTGCGGCAGCGAACGCAAGTACAAGAAGTGCTGCGGCCTGGTCCACGCACGATGAGCCACAGCCCACACCCCGGCCGGCGACATCGACATCAGATCAAACGAAAATCACGAAACTCGAGGTACCTACGATCCTCATCAAAACGGATTTCGAGGAACCCTACGTCCACTACTTTCGACGGCAGCGCGCCGACACCAAGCGGAAACGAGTTCCAGCCCCAGTCGATCGGCCTGATACGAAGCATCCGGCTCTCGAGCACATCCCCCGGCTCCGCGCCGCGGATCTCGACGGGCCCGAGATTCGAATACGGCCCAGTCGGAAACCGCCGGCGCAACGGCTCGCGGTCAGCGAACGACATACCGAACCGAGCCTGGTTCCCCACTGCATCCACGTATTCGGATACGACACAACATCCCCCGAATCAATCGTCAGCGCAGCCGGCCGCGAAGGATCAAGCACCCCGGGCTGACCGACGCATCCGTCGACTCGAGCACATGAATCCTCGGCTGCGTCATCATCCTCCCGTCCATTCCGGTCGATGCTCAGGACAGGAAGCCTGCCAGATCATCCGCTAGCAACGTACACATGCCCGCCGTCCACCGTTGCTGATACCGGCGGCGAGCGTGCGTCTCCCCGCCTTATCGCTGCTGCGACGGAGGCGAACTTCGACGCTGAGGCGATCCCGAAAGTGGCGCCGAGCAGCGAGCCGATGGCGCCGGATCCAAATGCCGTCTGAACCCATCGGGCTGGGCGAGGGCGACGTCCGCTCAGCCGCCGTGCGGCGGAGCCGTACCCGTTCCCAGCTGCCGAGTCAATCAGGACTGTACGAAAGCCAGCAGGTCAGCGTTTATCGTTTCGGCCTGGGTGGTCGGCATGCCATGCGGGAAACCCTTGTACGTCTTCAACGTCCCGTTCTGCGCAAGCTTGGCCGACAGCGGTCCCGAATCCTCATAAGGAACGATCTGATCGTCGTCGCCGTGCATCACCAGCACCGGGACCGTGATCTTCTTGAGGTCCTCGGTGAAATCGGTCTGGGAGAAGGCAACGACGCCGTCGTAGTGCGCCTTCGCGCCACCCATCATCCCCTGGCGCCACCAGTTCTCGATGATCGCCTCTGAGGCTTCCACGCCGGGGCGGTTGAAACCGTAGAACGGGCCCGACGGCAGGGCACGGTAGAACTCAGACTGATTGGCGGCAAGCTGAGCCTGGAGATCGTCAAAGACACTCTTGGGCAGCCCGCCCGGGTTGGCATCCCTCTGCACCATCAGCGGCGGTACGGAACTGATCAGCACGGCTTTCGCCACGCGGCCCTCACCGTGTCGGGCGATGTAGCGCACAACTTCACCGCCCCCCGTGGAGTGCCCAACATGGATCGCGCTCTGGAGATCCAGATGGGCAGTCAGCACCGCCAGATCGTCGGCGGCGTAATGGTCCTGGGATACCCAGATGCTGTTTTCCTACGGAAGGGTTACCGCGTTATCGCCCACGACCGGCGCGGGCATCGGTGCCGGGCGAGAGCTCACGAGTTCGCAGCCACGGATCAGCACGCGGCGGTTGCCGTCTGCAGCTCGGCGAGCGTCCGTCGAGCGACCTGGCCGAACTCGGCCTTGTTGTCTGGGTCGAGCCAGCGGTCGTAGGCGAGCTTTAGGGTGAGCGCGCCCGTCTGGGCGGCCATCTGAGCGGTCATATCGGCCACGCCGCGCTGTCGGAGCGCTTCGGTCATCGACGCGACGAGTGCGAGCCCCTTCAGTGCCTCGCGTTCCTGCAGTTCCGCGCTGGCGGCGATCACCGCGCGCCGACGAGCGCCGAATTCTCGGTTTTCGGGGAGGAACACTTTCTGTCCGGCCGCGTCAAGCGCGTGGGCGATCGCTTCGAGTGGGGTGGCCTTCGCAGGGGCGGCGGCGATTCCCTCGACAAGGAGCCTGAACATCGTGTTCCCGCCGGAGAGAACTTCTCGCTTGTCCGGGAAGTGACGGAAGAAGGTGCTCTTGGTCAAGCCGGCGCGCTCGGCGATCTCGATTACCGTCGTGTTCTCATAGCCGCGCTCGGCGAACAAGTCGAGGGCGGCGAGCGCGAGACGTTCGCGAGCGTCGGGTTCCCAACGGGCCACGCAATGGAGGTTACGGCACTTGGTCGCGTCACCTGCCATACTGATAGGACAAGGTCCCATCAGTCACCCCTGCTGGAGGTCCATCCCATGAGTCGAGCTGTCATCTATGAGAAGTTCGGAGGCCCCGAGGTTCTGGAACTGCAGGACGTTCCGGAGCCGCACGCCGGCCCGGGCGAGATCCGCGTTCGCGTTACGGCCGTCGGCCTGAACCCGATGGACTGGGGTATTGCGGCGATGCCTGAGCTCGCTGCCCGGTTCAACATCACCGTTCCGTCCGGGTTCGGCTATGACTTCGCGGGTGTCGTCGACGAGGTCGGTGATGGCCCCGGCGGGTTCGCCGTGGGAGAGCGCGTCTACGGTGGCGTGATGGAGCGGGCCGCTGCGGACTTCGTTGTGGTTAAGACGCCACTCTGGGCATCAGAGGCTCTGTTTCACACGCCGGAGGGTCTCAGCGACGAGATCGCGAGCACCCTGGGCATCGCCGGCGGCACCGCTTCGGCCGCGCTGGCGGCGATCGACCTCGGACCGCGGGACACGGTTCTGATCGGCGGGGCGGCCGGCGGTGTGGGCGTGTTCGCCGTGCAACTGGCCCAACTCGCCGGCGCAACGGTGATCGGGACCGCTTCGGAGGGCACGTTCCCGTTCCTGCTCGCACTTGGGGCCGAACCGGTCGCCCACGGCGCCGGCCTGGCGGACCGGGTACGGGTGTTGGCGCCCGACGGCATCACCGCGGCGGTTGACCTGTTCGGCACCGAAACGATTGAAAGGGGGTCTCTATCTAAATCAGGTAGGATTGTCCGGTGTTTCCGGCCGCAAGCAGGCATTATCCGGGGTCCTACGATGAGCTTGTGGCGTGGTTCCCGGACGATGACGCGTGCCGCGACTAC
>JBKQIR010000258.1:0-5478 GCA_052148275.1 Solirubrobacteraceae bacterium | reverse complement strand
CTGCTGGTGCGGCAGCGAACGCAAGTACAAGAAGTGCTGCGGCCTGGTCCACGCACGATGAGCCACAGCCCACACCCCGGCCGGCGACATCGACATCAGATCAAACGAAAATCACGAAACTCGAGGTGGTCGGCGCCTTCTGTCAAACGGCCCGGCCGCGCGGCCTCTAACCCGCGCGCGCCTTACCTATGCTGTTCGACACCAAGGCCCGGCCACCTGCACAACCGGTGGCCGGCTGGCCTCGCGTGCCTTCCCGGGGTCAACCCCCGGATATGACATCTTTCCGCAGCTGGCGATGAGGCGTGCCCAGCGTGTCGGACTGCCCCTTCGCATGGAAGGCGGCAGTCGTCCCTGGCGTACTTCGCAGGGCCTCACAGCAGGTGAACCGATGAACGGGGTCCGATCGACCCCCTAGAGGAACCGTGTCGTTGGGCCGAGTCGGTCCGTTTGTCGGCGCCTGGTGCTGCTGCCAACGCCCTGTCAGCAGCCCATCAAGAGAGCGGGGTAGGTGCAAACTTTCGCCGTGCAACACGGATGGTCTCGGCTCTCGAGCCGGCGCCACCTAGTTCGCGAACTCTATATCCCAGTTCCAGACGCCTCCGCGAAACCTCTCGAACTTACCTCCAACTGCGATGCCAAGCTTCTCGACCATCGCGCCGACCGATACATCAATCCCAAAATCAGTGGCGAAACCGAATCTGAAACTGTAGCGAGTGATGCGATTGTCATGGCGGAGTCGTACGGCTTCCTGCCACGCGGGCCCACTCGAGTACCACGCGTAGCGGCTTGTGTCGAGCGGCTTAACCAGCGCCGAAGCGGAGCGAAGGGCTTAAACGGTTGGTTGCGGGTCAGCATGTGCCAGATCGCCTCAGACAACGTGCGGGCGAGCTCGATCTGCGCGACCTTCGCGCCGCGCTGGCGGCCCAGCCGGCGCTTGGTGCGCTGGTAGCGCTCCTTGTAGAGCGGGTGCGAGGAAGCGGCGATCGCTGCTTCCATGAGGCCCCACCGCAGGTAGCGGGGGCCGTGCTTGGATAGCGGGCCGCGGCGGTCCATCTCACCGGACTGGTTCACCCTCGGGCACAGGCCGGTGTACCCCGTCAGCTTCACCGGCGAGGAAGAACGGCCGATGTCGCCGATCTCCGACGCGATCGTGAAGCCGGTGATCCAGCCGATCCCCGGCGCGCTCATCAACAGCGGGATGTAGCGATGATCAGCCCCCGAGCGTCGCAGCCAGTGCTCGATCTCACCGATCCGCCTGTCGAGATCGTCGATCAGCTCGACGCTCGCCTGCACGTGACCACGCCACGGCTCGGGGAAATCGAGACTGGCCAACAGCCGCCGGCCGCTCAGCCCGAACAGGTCAGCCATCGGGACCTGATGGCCGAACGCGATCAGCGAGGCATGCACCCGGTTTTTGAGGATCGCGCGATGCTTGACCAGATGCAGCCGCCACCGCGAGCGCTCCCGCTCGGCGCGTATCTCCGGCGTAGGCAGCCAGATCGCGGGCACCAGATCCCGAAAGGACAGCTCCGCCAACACCCGGGCGTCAACCTTGTCCGTTTTACACGCAAGCGGCGCCAGCCCCTTGACCCGCTGGGCGTCGGCGACCAGCACATCCCACCCGTGCCCGACCAGCTCGTCGTGCACAAACCGCGCGCCGTTCATCGACTCCACCACCCCACGCACCGGCTCGCCATGCACCGCCAGGCGCCTGGCGAGCCCGTAGAGCCCGTCGCGGTCCGCCGGCGCGCGGAAATGCTCGACCAGCTCACCCTCGCTGGAGATCAGGCACACGTCGACCCGCTTGCGACTCAGATCCAACCCCACATGCAACATCACAGATCCACTCCTCTCACAGATGAGCAGGATCAGCCCGGCCCATCACGTAACGTGAGCCGAGGTCGGTCCTTCGCCTTTCGCTAGTCCGGCCGCGCGGGGGCTACCGCGCGCGCCTTCACCCAAAGCTTTCGATCCGGAGGGCCGACCTGCTGCTTCGACGGCTAGGCGCCGGAGGCAGGCCCTCGTTCAATCACAGTCAAAAGCAACGACGCGGATATCGGGCATCGCGCCGTCGCTTTCGTGACAGCGCTTGCTGAAGAGTTGCAAGCACGGCCGCCCTACTCAACGCTCCGAGATACGTCGCCGCGAGACTCGCCACCGGCGCGCGGTCTTGGGCGAAGGAGCGGCCGCCACATCCCAGCGGCCCACCTTCTCGCCGACGAATGCAGCAGCGACGTCCCGCGATCGGGCGTGACCCAGTGACGCCCGAAGCGGCCAGGGCTGCACGGTGGGCCCATCATGGAAAGCGACAGCGACACGCCAGCCACGGTCAGCACCGCCGGACCCCGGTCTGCGCCGATCGCCGTCGTGAGTAGTTTGCCCAACCGCAATCGGTATGGGAACTGGATGTCCGCCTCGGAGTAATACGGGACCATCGGTTCGATGTAGGTACGCCAGCGGACGTCAACGCTGGGAGGATCGACGATGACGAAGGTGACCGGTCAGTCGGACGGCTTGGAGGCGGTTGACGCGGCTTCCCGGCAGGCGAGGCGCCTGGTTAGGAGAGCTGTTCGCGAGGCGCGTAGCTTGAGGAGCGGGGCCCGTGGTCAACGGCTCTCGCTCACGCTCGACAAGATTGGTCTGACACTGAATCTCTTCTTGTCGGTGAGCGTTTCGGTCTACCTCGGTGCGGCAGCGAGCGCGGTAAGAGTGGCGCTTGCTTCCGATTTCGTCGGGCAGCCCGATTATCGCCGGAGTGTCACCGCACGGAGCTTTGCAGGTTCGAGCGTCGCGCTATGATCGCTGCAAACCGCTGCCGGTATGAAGGGTTCGATGTCGCGAGCTAGTCTGCTGAGGAGAACGATGTCCGGGTTCATCCGAGGAGCAATGGCGATGGTTTGTGCCGCCGCCATAAGCGGTTGGATTGGTGTGGTCCCGGCGGGTGCGTCGTCCGACTATCCATCCGTCATCGAACGGGACTCGCCGTTCGCATATTGGCAGCTTGCCGAGGCACCCGGGGCTCAGACCGCACTGGATCCAGCGGCCACGGCAATAATGGCAGCTACGCTTCATGCGTCGTGCTCGGTAAGGCAGGTCCGATTCAGGACTACGCCGCCACCGCTGCCGAGTTTGGAGTGGGGACGGGGTGCTATATGACCTACACGCCGAGTGATGGCTACTCAGGCAACTACAGCGTCGAGGCGTGGGTCGAGCCCAACACGACGACCACGGACTCCTTGGAGTTCTTCGATTCACGGACGGCTGACGGGGAATTCAGCGTCGATTTCACGCTGGACGGCAGCGACGACCGGGGAGGTATGCAGCTCACGGCCGATATCGGGGACGGATCCGAGTGGCTCGCCAACCCATCCACGCCCTTTGTGTTCAACGCCAACGAGTGGTACTACGTCGTGCTCACAGTAAGCAAGCCCGCCAATAGCCCTGGAGTGGGGACCTTCTTCGTTAACGGTCAGCCTATAGACCATTTCGCGATAGACAACTACGACTCCTTGCCACTACTGACGGACCCCAGCCACCCGATCATATTGGGCGGAGAGCCACGCTACGTTTCTCCGCTGGACCCAGACTCGGGGAACTTCGACGGAACGATGGGGCAGGTCGCCGTTTACGAGTACGCGCTCTCATCCAGCCAGGTCGCGGCGCACTATGCGGCCGGAGGAGGCGCTCGACCTGTAGCGCCTGTAGATCCGCCGTCGGTTTCGATCGGCGCGCCGGTGGATGGGGCGCGCTATGTGCGGGGGCAGGAGGTGGTTGCGAGCTATGGCTGCCGCGACGGCGTGGCCGGCCCCGGCGTCGCGGCCGGTCCCGGGATCGCGTCGTGCACCGGGACTGTTGCGAGTGGCTCGCCGATCAACACGACCACGTTCGGCCGGCATACGTTCACGGTCACAGCGACCAGCGAGGACGGGCAGCAAACGATCCGCACCGTGAGCTACACGGTCGTGTCGGTGACCGATCGGTTCACGATCGCGCACGTTCTTACATATGCCGATGGCACGGTCACGTTTTCGGTGGGGGTTTCGGGGCCAGGGCGCGTCGATGTGCTCGAGACCGCATGGGATGACAATCTCGCCAGGGCCGTCGCGATACTGCAGCCCGCGCCGCGCAGGTTCGTGTTCGCGCGAGCCCACACCGACGTGCGCGGCGCGAGCACGATCTCGATGTCCGTGAAACCAAACGCACGGGGGCAACTACTCGTTCGTCATCACACCTATCGCGTCACGTTGCGATTGTGGGCCACCTACACCCAGGACGGGGGAGGATCAAGCACCATCGGCATCTACGGCCTACACCTCCCGTGATCGCCTCGACGCCGAACACGACGGAGAGTGCGACGCGCCCGTAGTGGCGGTGATCAACGAATACCGCGAACAACGAATACCAATGCTGGCCATTAGCGGGAGGGGGTCAGGCCCCGTCTCGGCCCCCCGTCCGGTTCGTGGAGGCAGTCCGGCAGAGTCGGCCCAGCGCCTCCGTCGCCACCTTCCCAATGATCAGCCGCGACCAATCTGCAGCCACTGACGGCCGCAACCACGCAGATTGGGAAGCCTCGCAGCGCGACCTCCGGCTGGTTCAGGCTTCCCCGATCGGCTGGAAGCAGCCACGTGGGCGCAGTCAGCCGAGACGCCTGGGTTGCCGCTACTGCGGCCACCTGATGCGCGGTCAGCAGGCGGCTGGTTCTCGCGAAGAGCAGCCACCGAGGCTGGCCCAACCGGGATCGCTCTGCGGGAAAAGGACTCGCGAGATCTCCATCGGAAGCCTTCGCCGAGTCATCGGCCCGGAGTTCAGGTGCTTGCAAGGTTTCGGCAAGCGCAGAGCCGGAAGCAGCGATCTCCAGCTCGGATTCGGCGTCGTCGCTGTTGGCGCAATGGGACGACCTCAAGCTCGACCGGCGGCTGGCTACGCCGGCGTCGGTGGCTAGCGCCAGTTCCACCGACGTGTTGGAGTAGCGAGGTCGTCGCTTTCACGATGGGTCAAGAGGCCGTGTCCGTGTCCGAACCCTAACGAACGCGCCCCCTCTGCGATACTGCTTTTACGCACGCGCGTCTCCACGCGCCAGCAGGACCTCGCGCTGCAACTCGACGCGCTCATGCAGGCCGGCTGCGAGCGGATCTTCCGCGACGTCGGCTCAGGCACCCTGCGCAAGCGCTCCAGCCCGAGGCGTGCCTGGAATACCTGCGCTCATACGACACGCTCCTCGTCTGGCGCCTTGACCGGCTCGGCCGCAGCCTGCGCCACCCGGTTGACGTGATCGCCGCGCTCGAGCAGCGACGTGTCGCCCCCTTTTACTTCCCCGGCCGCCATGGCGTGCTGCGCGACCGAACGTCGATGCCAAGGGCGAACACTTGTTCGCTTCTTGGGTACGGTCGTATGCGTGGAGAAACTCACGTTTCGCTTTGAGGACGAGGAGGGAGCCGTGATCCTGGACGGCTGGGCTCACCGGCCGGGCTGCCCGCG
>JBKQIR010000257.1:0-4005 GCA_052148275.1 Solirubrobacteraceae bacterium | reverse complement strand
AACGCCATCGACCTCGACTGGGTAGCCACCGAACTCAACGATCGACCCCGCAAACGACTCGCTTTCGCGAAGCCAATCGAGGAGATCGGACCCCTCCTGTTGCGATAACCGCCAGAATCCGCCGATCGTCGTTGGCGGCTTGGAGGTAGGCGTCGATCACGGCGATCAGGTCCGGGACGTTGTGGAAGACGCCGCGGCGGATTGCTTTGTCGGTCAGCTTCCCGAAGGACCGCTCGACGTGGTTCGCCCACGAGCTCGAGGTCGGTGTGAGTGAAGGTGAAACCGTGGGTGCTACTCCAACCACTTCTTGACGTTAGGTTGCGTAGTTGTCGAGGATCAGATGGATCTCGAGCTTCAAGAACGTGGCGTCGAGCGCGGTCAGCTGGTCGTTAGCAGGCATCGCGTCTCCTCCTGCGCGGGCGGGGAGCGGTTAGCTGCCCGCAGCGTGGCGTCCGGCATCGGTAGATCATCGCGCCACGATGCGTAAGAAACCACCCTGCGTAGCCTAGCCAGGCGGCTCGGGCGTGCGGTCGCTCGAGCTGCGGTAGATCGCGTCGATCGTCTCGGCGTACTTCTCCTGGACGATGCTGCGCTTGACCTTCAGTGTCGGGGTGAGCTCGCCGGTTGGTTGGGAGAAGTCCTTGGGTAGGATCGCGAAGCGCTTGATCTGCTCAACGGGTGCGTAGTGCGAGTTCACGGCGTCGATCGCTGTCTGTATCTCGGCGTGCATCAGCTCGGACCGGTAGACCTCGTCAAGCTCGAGGTCGTGCTCGCGCGCGAACACTGGCGTCTCCTCGGGGTCGAGCGTGATCAGCGCCACGAGATAGGGCCGCGCGTCGCCGATCACGACGGCCTGCGAAATCCAGCGGTTGTAT
This sequence comes from Solirubrobacteraceae bacterium, assembly GCA_052148275.1. Taxonomy (GTDB): domain Bacteria; phylum Actinomycetota; class Thermoleophilia; order Solirubrobacterales; family Solirubrobacteraceae; genus Palsa-465. Next base: position 3,130 of record JBKQIR010000257.1, on the reverse strand, counting down.
CGCAGCTCGTGCTCGGGGTTCGCGGGCGTGATGTTCTTGCCGCCGGCGGTGATGATGATGTCCTTCGCGCGGCCGGTGATGTACAAGAAGCCGTCCTCCTCGAGCCGCCCGAGATCGCCGGTGTGCAGCCAACCATCAACGAGCGTCTCGCGCGTCGCGCCCGCGTCCCGGTAGTAGCCCTTGAAGATGTTGGGTCCTTTGACGAGGATCTCGCCGTCCCCCGCGATTCGCACCTGGACGCCGGGCAGCGGCGGCCCGACTGACCCCAGCCGGAACGCGGCGAGGGTGTTGACGCTCACGACGCTCGCGGTCTCGGTCATTCCGTAGCCCTCCATCACCGGCACCCCGCACGCATAAAAGAACTCAAGAATGCTCGGGGCGATCGGCGCCGCCCCGGTCACCGCCTCGCGCAAGCGCCCGCCGAACAGGCCGCGCACTTTGGCATAGAGGGCCTGCTCGGCCCGATCGAACGCGGCCTGCAACTCGGCGGAGACCTCCTCGCCGCGAAGCTGTGCTTGGCGCACCGCGATCCCCACACGCACCGCCTGAGTGAGCTCTCGAGGGTCCGCTGCGGCCGTTGCGAGCGTGTGGATCTTTTCGAAGATCCGCGGCACGGATGGGAAGAACGCTGGCCGCAACTCGATCAGGTTGGCGACGATCTTCTGCGGGTCCTTCTCCCAATAGGCGATCGTGGCGCCGACATCGAGCGCGAGGAACTGAATGACCAGCGCGAGCGCGTGCGCGAGCGGCAAAAACAAGTACGCGCACTCGCCCTCGCGCACGATGTCCTGCGGCAGCAGCGCAGAGGTGATCGCGCGGTAGTTGCCGTGCGTGAGCTCGCACGCCTTCGGCGGCCCGGTCGTCCCCGACGTATAGATGAACAGGCACCCAGCGTCCGGCGTGACGCCGTCGAGCCGCGCTTGGAGCTCGGTCTGCGGCCGCGCTCGCCCCCGCTCGCGCAGCGCATCGAGCGACAGCGTCCTGCCGTCGGCGGCCGCCGGCTCCATCACGATCACGAACTCCAACGCCGGCAGGTCCGCCTCGACCGCGCGGACCTTCGCGAGCTGCTCGGCGTCCTCAACGACCACCGCCCGCGCCCCGGAGTGATGCAGAACGTAATGGCACTCCTCCGGCGAGTTCGTCTGGTAGATACACGTGACAATCGCGCCGGCGGCAAAGGTGCCAAAACAGGCGTAGGTCCACTCCGGCCGCGTGTGCGACAGGATCGCGACCCGGTCTCCCGGCTCGATCCCCAGCTCAAGGAGCCCAAGCGCCAACTCGCTCACCGTGCGGTCAAGCTGCTCGTAGGAGACATCGATCCACTCGCCGTCAAGCTTGAACTTGAGCGCCGCCTGACCGCCGTACCGCGCCGCCGCCAACCCGATCAGATCAGCCATCGTCCGCGAGCCCGTGCCAACCATCGCAACCATCCATTCGCCTCTCGTGGATCTGCGCAAGCGTCCGATTGTAGGCGCTCGAGTTGCGTTCCGTCGGCGCCGCCGGGGTCACGCGCGTAGCTCAACGACGCGACCCGTCCGTTGCGAATTCCGGCTTCCGTGCTTCAAACCCGCCGAGCAGACCGGCTGCGCCTCTTGGACTCTTGATATCAAGGATGCGCGCGCCAGCTTCGACGCAACCTCCGCTGCCGGCGCCATCAGCACGCACGGAATGCCGACCCCGCTTCCGCTGCGCTCCGTTCTGATCGCTCGGCTCGCTTGGGGATCGCACGAGAAGGAAAAGCCGGCGCCGCGGGCAACCTGACATCTCTTCTCCTGATCTGTCGTCATCGGGGGCAGACGCTCCCTTCCAGACGGGTACAAGGACGTCCCGGACCAGCGCCGCCGGACCTTCGCTTTCCCGCATCCGACGCGCTTCTCCTACGGATAAAGAACGCGGGTAAGCGCTTGCTGAGGACCGCGCTCGACGCCGCTTTGCAAGCAGCGAGCGTCATCGACGGCGCTGCTGCAGCCGCGTGGTCCGGCAGCGACAGCCCCCGCATTGGGACGATCGCCATCGACGACGGGACGCGACCGTGCGGCTTCGCTGGTCGGCGTGATCCCTTGCCACGAATCGGCTTGTCAACCCCAGCCCGCGCTGACGAGCGACTCCGCGTGAACGCGATCACAGACTTCGGGCGAACGACGGTGGCAACCGATCGGCACCGCGACGAGTGGCCTCCCGCTCGCGGTCGGCGAACGCGATTATGCCTCTGGCGACGACGCGGCAGTGCGACGGCAGAGACGCGGCGCGCTAACGGCGGCGGTCGCGTTCGTGGCTCGGAGCGTCCCGGACGGCCGCCGGAAGGACGTCGTCGCAAAGCGCCACTTGCGACGACGCGGCAAACCGGGACGAGACTGTCGCTTTCATTGACGCGCTTGCCGCGCTCCTGCAAGCAGAAGCGTCTTCCTCCGCCGCCTCTCTCGACCGGCGAAATCGATCCGGGCTGAACGAGCGCGTGATCGCTGCCACGCGATGGGGATAGTCCGTCCGGCCGACCGTCGGCGAGTCCTACCCCGGCAGAGCAATAGCCACGCCCCCACGTCCGGCTCAACGGGGATCTCGCTGTTGGGGTCGTCGCCGCGCCGGCTGTCGGGACGATCGCTCCCGGAATGTGGTGATTCGGCTGCGGGCGTCTCGTGATCGCCGGCGTGGCGTTGCCGCTGGCTACGGGTTGCCCGCCGGCGGACGGATGGCCGGCCGGTTGGAGGCTACCCGTTGGGTTGGGGACCGGCCGCCCTGACCGTTAGTGCCTCCGTGGCCATCCGGCTCACGATGCCGTTGAAGCGTGGGATGACTTCTGTCTGGGGGGGACCTATATCACTCGAGACGGTAGGTCGTCGACCCCTGTGGCGTTTGCCCGACAACGGCTGCGCCGTGGACGAAACCGCTGCGCAATGGTGGGCAGGAGATCCACAGGTCGCGATTCCGTCCTGCGGGCTGATCGACCCGGGCGTTTGAGCTTGACGTGTCGGCCGCTTGACGCGCGACGATATCCCGGGTATGGCTGCTCAGAAAATAGCCGCCCAGGGTGAGCCTGCCGTTGGGATCAGGCGGCCTGCGGCAACGGTTCGAGGATGACCTTGTGACCGAGACGCTCGAGTTGCTTGATCGCGCGGTTGCGGGCGCGTTC
>JBKQIR010000256.1:0-31294 GCA_052148275.1 Solirubrobacteraceae bacterium | reverse complement strand
GTGTGGCACGTCTATCACACCGACGACAACGCTGCCGACCCGCGATCCCGCGGCGATACGTCGCCGTCACCACCGTGAACGGCATCAACCAACCGTTTCGTGCCCAAATTGAACGGCGCTGAACACCAGTTAGGCGGAGAGCTGGTCGGTGCGGCTGTCGGGATTGCTGGCCTGCGTGATGGTGCCAGCGTCGCCGTTGGCCTTCGGATGGTGATGCGTCCAGCTCGTGGGCGACCGCTCGGATCGTCCGGACCACCGACCATTGTGGCGAGCGCGCTCGGTTCACCCCTAGGAGGGTTAGCCAGCGATTCCGCAAGAAGCGAAGATTAGAACGCAGCTAGCCGGAGCAATGAAGGCCGCGAAACCCATGCCCGATCGATCGCTTCTCACTTTCAGATGGATCCCCGCCAGCTTGGTATGGATGAAAGCGCGTGCGGCCGGATGTGTCTGCTTCTTTGGCGCTTCCGTGAAGTCGTGCTTTGCAAGTCCGTGGAGACCAGTTCGTGCGGATTGGGGTGCGATGTCCGACGCACACGGGGGTCTCACGCCGGTGCAGCTGGCCGAAGCCTTGCACAATGCGCCGATCGGTACGGCCATCTGCCGTCGTGATGGGACGATCCTGCACGCAAACCGAGCGCTCGTCGCCATGATGGGAACTTTCCCGACGATACACGCCTCGCAAGCCACGAGCATCTTTCAGTTCCTCTCTCCCGAGGATCGCAGCGCAGCGTTCGACGCAAGCTCGGAGTTGCTGATGCGATCTGGTGAGGTTCGTTGCGGCGACTACCGGCTCAACATCTCGCGGGAGGGAGTCTGGGTGGAGCTCAGTATGAACCTGTCGAGTTCTGAGCACGGAATCGAACCGGTTCTGCTGGTTCAACTGCGCGACGTGACCGACCGCCTTGCGACGCAACAGCAGTTGCGCTACTTAGCCGACCACGATTCGCTGACTGGCCTACCGAACCGCCGTCGCTTCGAGCAGGAACTCCGTCGGCACGTTGCCGCAAACGGACGCTACGGCCCGGCTGGCGCCTTGCTGATCCTCGATATCGACAACTTCAAGTCTGTCAACGACGTTCACGGTCACACGGCGGGCGACAAGCTGCTTCGGTGCGTCGCGCAAGCCCTCACGGGCCGGCTCAGGGAAAGCGACTTGCTAGCTCGCCTTGGGGGCGATGAGTTCGCGATCCTTATGCCTCGCGCAGACTTACACGAGGCAGAGACCGTCGCTCGTGCCGCGCTTGATGCAATCCGGACCGCGGCCGACGAGTTCGCCGCCAGCCGCGCCGCCAACGTGACCGGCAGCGTCGGAGCGGCGCTGTTCGAGCACCAAGAACCTACTCCGGCCGCCGTCCTAAACGCTGCGGACCTCGCCATGTACCAAGCCAAGCAGGCCGGAGGTGATCGCTGCGCACTAGCGACGCCGCACGCGCGGGCCGCTGGCGCGCGCCCGCGCGACGGATTGCTCAGTTCCCTTGGGACCGAGAGCAACCAGCAGTCGTGGCGAGCTGCGCCCGTGGCTAGGCCGCCGAATGTTACCTGAGGTCTGGTCTGTTAGACGACATCTCCAGATGTCAAGCGGAAGGCTGTGGCAGCGCCAACGGTTCCCACCGGGGCTGGCAACGCGCGAACGTTGAGTTCTGCGCGCTAAAGGCGAGCGCAGCAAATGCCGATGAACCGTCCACGGCGGGTGACTAAGGAAATGTTGCATGCACACAAATGCTGGCACGCAGAGGATAGCAGCAAGGCGGAATACGTCGAGGTTGACGTACGCTGCCCGGCGTGCAGTGGGGATCAGAAGGTCAACTGCCCGCGCTGCAACAACAACGGCGTTATCGGGTGGGTTGGCGACACGTGCCGACACTGTGACGGATCAGGCTTGGTGACGTGTAGACTTGCCGCGGCTTCGGCATTGGTAAAGGGCCAGCAGCGCGCGTGGTGGTGAGCACACACCAACGTACCCGCAGCCGCTGCGGCGGGCTTTCACGGATGAGGTCGGTGCACGCGATGCGTAATTGTAGGCACGCCCGCAGTTTCTGGAAACAAAGGTTCGGGCCGCGCCGTTTCCAGGGTTTGCTGATGGCGGCGCGCTGGGGCCTGGCGCTCCCCACTGACGCGCACGACAACTGTTTGACGGTCTGCGCTGCATCTCCCCTGGCAAGTGGATCCGCCGCCCGGGCAGGAGCGACCAAGTGGCAGTCACTCTCCGGGTGTTGGGCGGCTGCGCTCGGTATGTGCTACGTCGAGTTGGTCGCTCTGTCCGACTGTTGGCGGACGAGGAACTGAGAACGATCGAAGGAGACACGTGACGGCCCGCAAACGAAGCATCACAGCGCAGCTCTACCGGGCTGCTCGCATCTCGAACAACATCGGGGCGGTCACCTCGGGCGACCCGAAAAGGGTCGCGCGGCGGACCAAGAACGTCGTTGTCGGTCGCGCACTGGGACGCGCTGGCGTCTGGCGCACGCTCTGGAAGTAGAACTCGAGGTGGTTCGTGTCCCACAGCGACCGCGCGGCAAGCCCCGCACGGGTTCCCGGGCATTACGGCGGCCGAACCACCGGGCGTGGGACCGCCGGTTGCCTCGCGTGCATCGCCAAGCCTCGCATTGCCCTGCCGTCGTCGTCAATGACTTGCCGCGCGCCCCGAGCGAAGCTCGGGATATGCCGTGCTTGGCGATGCTCGGCCCGGTGACCGTGCGGGCTTCGTGTGCGCGCGCGCAGTCCTCCACTTGGAGGACGCTCAGCGGGCGAGTAGGAGCGTCTGCCTGCCGAGCGGTGCTGCCGTTGTTCTCGTGTGCCGGAGTGATCAGATGAAGAGGCTTCGGCGGGCGCCGAAACATCAGATGTCCTCCCTTGTCAAAGCGTGTCGTGCCGACCACATTGATCACATGTGGTTGCTTCTTGTTCTGCACCGCCGTTTTTCGTACATACCGGTGGACAAGATGGGCGCTTCGTTGCGTTTTGTCAGCCTTGTTACGGGAACCGGGGTGGTGGCCATGATCTTGGTGGCTCCCAGCGTCGCGGGCGTCGCCGTGCAGCTGTCCGTCGTCTCTGCCTTGACCTGGTGGGCTTTCTGTCTCTGGGACGCCGACATCGCCGACGGCTGGCGCGAGGACGGCGGCGGTGAGAGCGATGAGCCGCCACGCAGCCCTAGCCCTAACGTTGACTGGGACGCGTTTGACCGCGCTCGGGCGGACTGGTGCGAGGTGCCGTCTCGGCGCGCGAAAGCTGTCCGTTAGACCATGCGGAGGCTGACGTCCGGCCGGGCTGATCTCGCTGGTCGGCCCCCAACGCGATCGTGGCGGAATGTTCTGGCCGCGCGGATGCGACCCGCGCGACCGGGCCGCAACCGCATACGGGGCCGACCGTGGCACAGCTTCGCAGCTGGTGTGGACGTGCACGCACGGAGCGTGCTTGCCATGACGACGGAGCCAAGTCCGGCGAGATTCCGACGTGCAAGCTGCCGGGCGAGACCAGGAAGGTCGTGAAGCTCTTGGCCAAGCTGCCCGGTCCGACGCGCGTGGCGTACGAGGCCGGGACGACCGGGTACGGCTCGCCAGGGCGCTGCAGGCGGCGCGGAACGGGTGCGTGGTGGCGCGCCCGGGAAAGATCGAGCGCGCGGCGCAGGATCGGATCAAGACCGACCAGCGAAACGCCGAGCGGGGACTGCGACTGTTGATGATCGACGCGCTGCACGCAGTGCGGGTACCGACGATCGAGGAGGAGGGCGCTGCGCGATCTCGTGCGCGCCCGCCAGGATCTCCGTGGAGATCTGATGCGTGCGGGGCAGCGGCTCTCCAAGCTGCTCCTGCGCCGCGGCAATCCTCGACGAGGGCCCCTCGAGCACGTGGACCGCGAAGCACCGCTGCTGGCTAGGCGCCCAGGATCGCGGCGGCGGCGCGCAAGCAACACTGCTCGACTACCTCGGCGCAATCGAGACGCAAGAATGCCCGCCGCGGTCAGCTGGAGAGAACGATCACCGAGCTCGTGCCCTGCTCGTCGTATGCGCAGACCGTCGCCCGGCTGCGGTGCCCGCCGGATCGACACGCTGTCCGCCGTCGGCCTGGCCGCCGAGATCGGCGACTTCACCCGGTTCGACCGACCCGGGAAGCTACACCGGGCATCGGGCTTGCGACCGTGCCTGCCGTCCGTCAACCTGGCCGCCCGCCCGCGCGAAGTGTTGCCGGTCACGGGAGGATTCCGAATGCGCGCTGAATGTCCGCAGAGCGATGCGTGGCCTCGGCACCGCGGGAGCTCAATGTAAGCGCACAACCGGACGGCGTCGGCGCGACGCTAACCTCGAGCCGTGGTGGTGTGCGCTGGTGCACAACATATGCAACTCCGGGTATGACGCCCGCGAGGAAGAGCGCCACGGCGACAAAGGGATGTACCTCTCGAGGCGACTCGAGGGTCGCCGAAGCGGCATCGCCTGCCACGATTCGCCAGCCCGGTACCGCCACCACCGTCGCGATCGCCTGAGCCAACGTCTTCTCAGGCGACGCCGCGACCGGTACGCTACCGGTGGTGCGAAGAAACCCTTGGAGCACGAGAGCGGCGGCCAGGAGCACACCCATCAGCAGTACCCCGGTCGGCACGGAGATCGCATGCAGCACGCTAGCCGCCAGCAGCATGACGCTTGCGGTCAGCAGCGCAACCTGCACACGCCGCCACTCCTGTCCCGTACGTCGGAAGACTATCGCCTGGCCTGCCCCCTGAGGGGAGGCAGAGATGGGCCACGGCGGCGGGTTTCGTTGACGGCGCGAGGGCTGCGGATGAACAACCGCTGGCGAGCTTGGGGGTCGCTTGGAAGCCTCTGAGAAGACCTCACGCGCCGCCTTTGCGACGGCCCCTGCGGTGGGGAAGCGCTGTTCGCGATCGACGGCAAGTGCCTGCTCGATGACCGCGTCGATTGCTGGCGCCAGACCCGGCCGAGGACCGGTCACCGTCGGTATGTCCCCGGCGAGGATCGCGTCCCTGATTTCATCTTCACTCGGTCTACGGAACGGCGGCGCCCCGACCAGGCAGAAGTAAAGGATGCAGCCGAGCGAGAAGACGTCGCTGCGGCGATCAATGTCCCGGCGGCCAAGCTGTTGCTCCGGGCTGGCGTAGGGGACGGTTCCGTACAGCACGCCCGTGTGAGATAGAGATCGTGAGACGCCGACCTCGCGCGCCAGGCCGAAGTCGGCCAGGTAACACTGCGGTAACAGAGGCTGGTTGGGATCGACGAGCACGTTTGCCGGCTTGACGTCTCTGTGGATCAGGCCTTCGGCGTGGAGAGCGTCCAGCGCGGCGGCCACTTGACTGACAATCCGACAAGCCAGCGCTGGCGAGAGAGCGCCTTCCCGGCGCACGTAACGCGACAAGTCCGGCCCCGGCACCAACTGCATGGCGATGAACGGCTGGCCTAGGTCGACGCCGACCTCATAGATCCGCACGACGTTGGGGTGGCTGATGCGCTGCAGCGCGCGCCACTCGTCCTCGAAGCGCCGCCGCTGGGTCTCCGACAGCACGAGTTGGTTGACCACCTTCACCGCAACGGGGTCGGACCGGAGCGGATCTCGCGCTTTGAAGACGAAGCCCATGCCGCCCTGCCCCAGCGGCTCAAGAAGCTCGAAGCGCCCGATGCGTCGACCCGCGGTGCAGTCTGCCGCGGTCGGCTCACCGTGGGGGTCATCAGCGGTCATCGGGGCAGTTCGTCTCCGTCGCGAATGTGTCTGTCACAGAAGGAAGCTGCTCGACGGTATATCAACGTGGCTCAAGAAAAGCCCCCGCGGAGCCGAAAGACTCGCCTATGAGCACGTATCCGTGCCCGTTCTGCGGGAACAAGAACGACAGTCGCGCGTCTTCATGCGGCCGCTGCGGCCGCACGGTCCGCAGCGGACGCCTGCGGCTCGACAGCACCGCTGCCTCGGCGCCGCTCCCGGTTCCAAGGTCCCCGCTGCCAGTTCCCGTACCGGCCCCAACGGGCCCGGTGCCGACATCCGTTCCGACGCCGCGACGGAGCCGTTCGCTGCGTTGGCCGCGGTTGCGTTGGAGTTGGCTTCGGGCGCTAGTGTCCGCCCTGCGCAGACCGTTCACGAGCTGGCGTAGTCGCCCGCCGGCGCTGACGTTCGAACTGGCCGCCATCGATGTTGCCGTCGCCGACCGCGCCGACCTCCCACTCTGGGCTTTGCTCGTGCGCGGCAGCGTCTTGATCCCACTCCTCGCTCTACTTGCCGCGCTCGGGCTCGTCTTCGCTTTGGCTTGGCCGATGCTCCGCATCCTCCGGTTCATGTCCAACCCGGCGAGTCTGTTGGGCTCAAAAGCGGGCTCTGGTGGCCTGCTCGCCGGCGATGTCATGCGGCTGCTGGTCCCCTTCGGGGTCGGGATTTTCCTCGGCCACCGCTGGCGCAGCCGGCAGCTCGCGCGCACAACCGTCGTCTGGCGCCTGGCTGACCATCATGGCAATCAAGCAGTCGCACGGATCGCGCTCCCGCAGTCCCACGGCTTCGACGTGCAACTCGGCGACACGCTCGAGCTTTGGGGCAAACGTCATCACGACGGGACCCTCCGGACCTTCCACGCCCGCGATCGCCGTAACGGCCTGGTCATCCAGCCGCACTTCGTGCCAACCCCAACCTGGGTGCTGCTCGCCATCACAGTGGTCGGGCTGATCTCCCTGCTCTGAGGACCCATGCAAGAGACGACCAGTATCCCCGAGATCAAGAGCCCCGCGTCATCAAACCCTGACGGCGAGGCTCAACCGACAGCCGTCGTCGCGCCGGCCGTCCAGCCGCCCGATGGGCTGACCGAACTCGCGGCCGAGGTCCGGGCGCTCTCGGGTCGCCTCGAAGCGCTTGCGAAGCAGCTTCAACGCCAGCAGGACGTCGTGCACCGCCTCCATGAAGAGAATCAGCGGTTGCGCCTCGGCGAAGTCCAGGAAGCGGTCGCTCCGCTGGCGCGCGACCTGATCGACCTGATCGACCGTTCGGCGCGGATCCGGGCAAGCGCCGAGAACGGCGACGCACGCGATCTGCAGGTGATCGAGAGCGGCATCCTCCAAGCGCTTCGCCGCAATGGCGTCGAGCGCCGCGAGGTGCACGCAGGAACGAGCTTTGACCCGGCCACGCAGCTCGCCGTGTCGGTCTTGGACACGCACCACGCCGCGCTCCACGAGCGCATCGCCGAAGTGCTGAAACAGCCCTACGTACGTACCTCCGATCGGCGGCTGCTTCGCGAGGCTGAGGTGGCTGTGTATCGGTTCGCGCCGGAACGACTGGCGTCCCCCTGCGAGCTAGAAGGGATCAACGGATGAGCATCGTCTATGGCATCGATCTCGGTACCACCTATTCGTGTATTGCGCGGATCAGTGACTTCGACGAGACGCTCGGCGAGGTCTTGCGTAACACGGACAACGAAGCGGTGACGCCTTCTGTGGTGTTCTTCGATGTCGGCGATGTGGTCGTCGGCAAGCAGGCCAAGAACAAGGCCCGTCTGAAGCCTGAGCAGACGGCTCGCCTGTTCAAGCGAGAAATGGGATCAGACGATCCGGTGTTCGAGGCGCAGGGCAAGGAGTGGCATCCTCAGGAACTGTCCGCGCTGGTGCTCTCCAAGCTGGTGCAGGACGTGCGTGAGGCAACTGGCGAGGAAGTCAAGGATGTCGTCATCACCTGCCCCGCGTACTTTGGCTTCAAGGAGCGCGCGGCGACAAAGCTGGCTGGCGAGATCGCCGAGCTGAACGTGCTCGGGATCATCAACGAGCCGACCGCTGCCGCCTACCACTACGGCTTCCGGCTTGATAGCGCGGGTCCGGCGCAGACGTTGCTTGTCTACGACCTCGGCGGTGGCACTTTCGACGTGAGTGTGGTCCGCCGCGCGGCGGACGAGATCGCGACCATTGCGACGCACGGCAGCAAGGAGCTCGGGGGCGCGGATTGGGACAACGCGCTGCTTGATTATGCCGCGGAGCAGTTCATGGCTCAGCAGGAGGGTGCGCCCGACCCGCGCGATGATCCGCAGGACCTGCAGGAGTTGCTAACCCAGGTCGAGCAGGCCAAGCAGGCGCTGACCGACCGCGAGAGCACCGAGATCTTCGTCATGTCTGGCGCGCGCCGTGACGAGGTCGTAGTCGATCGCGCCACGTTCGACCAAATCACCGCGTCGCTGCTGAACCAGACGATCGACTACACGCGCCAGGCGATCGCTGACGCTGAGGCCAAGGGCCACTCTGTCGACACGGTGATCCTCGTCGGCGGGTCAAGCAAGATGCGTCAGGTAGCCGCGCGCTTGGAGCGCGAGCTTGGGCAGGTGCCCGCGCTGCGCGAGCCAGACCTAGCCGTGGCCAAGGGCGCCGCGCTAGCAGCCAACCAAATCGCCCGGCTCGAGAACGCGGGCAGCGATCCAACCTCACCAAGGCCGGACGCCGACAACGGGTCGAGCAACGGGCACGATCACAGCCTACCGCCCGCACCAGCGGGGATCAGCGACATTTGTCCGTGGAGCTTCGGGATCCTGGTGACAGATTCACGGCGCCAGAAGCCAATCATCGCGTACATGATCCGGCGCGGCGACAAGATTCCGAACGACGTCACTGAGGTCTTCTATACAGAAGTTGACGACCAGAGATCGATCGCGAGCGGAATCTACCAACAGAAGCCAGGCGCAGAGGAGAGCGAAGAGCCAGACGAGAACGAGGAGGTCGCCAGCTACGTGATTGAGGGGATCCCCGCGGGCTTCCCGGCAGGCACACCGCTCCAGACTACGTTCGGTATGGACCTAAGCGGCCTGATCGTGGTCTCAACGCAGCACCCGGGAATGTCGCAGCCAGAGCGCGTCGAGGTCCGAGTCGAACTCAAGGGCCCCTCGCTCGAGGAATCAAAGAAGAAGATCTCCGCGGGACTCGTCCGCGCCTAGGCAGATGCTCGCTCCGCTCGACAAGACCGCGTACCGAAAGAACGTGCTCCTGCGGCAGGCCAAGGGGGACATACCGTCCCCGTTTGCCGCGTTTGGCCTTCAGCCAGACGACGAGTTCACCGATGAGGAACTGGACCAACGCGCTCGTGCCGTTGCGCTGCTCTGGAAGAAGGAGAAGCAGAACCCCAAGCTCAGCGGGCTGGTCAAGCTGCTCGAGCAGCGCGCCCCCGAGTTCAAGGCGATCCTGCACAACCCGGAAACGCGAGAGAAGGAGCGCGCTCGAGAGCGCGTCGCCATCGCGACGCAGGACCAAGATTACGAGCGGAGGCGGGAGAAGGTCGAGAGCCAACTGAGCGAGATAGCCAGTGAGCGGCGCGGCATCACCCCGGCGGAATACTCCCGCTTGTCGCGGCTGCTCAGAGATCCGCCTGTGTTCGAGCAGTTGCTGGCGAAGTACGGACTGCAGATCGAGAAGGAAGTTTCCCCCTACGACCCTGCCCAGCGTCAGCGCATCCGTGACGCGCTCAGGACCTACGCTGGACTCTCGCAGGGACACGCATCAGATGCTCCCCCGCGGAGATTTCCGTCGCTCTATGTCTACCTTCGCGAGTTCGTAAGCTCGCTGCCGACGGACGGCGGTTCGCCGTCGCCCGATCAGGTTCAACTTGCCGTGCGACTCGCCAAGGAGGCGGCAGCCAAGCTGCCCCACAACCCCCTGCGCACGACGATGGACAATCTCAACGGCGAGTCTGAGCAGTTGCTGGATCCAGGGGCGCTGGCCTCCTACGACGCCGGCCGGAGTGTCGACTTCCGAGAAGAGCTCGACACGATTCTTGCAACGTTCAAGCCATACGACATCCTGGACCAAACAGGCTTCGAAGAGCTGTGCGCCAAGGGCGGCCCGCACGGCCTCGCCGATGCCGAAACGGTCAAGGTCGTCATCCGGGCAACTCAGGACGCATTCATCCAGATCGAGGGCTACCAAGCAGGCACGCCGGTTCGCTTCGTTCATTGCGGTGCGTGCAACGAGGCGCTGCTCGACCGTCATCAGCAGGAGTGCACGAACTGCGGTCAGCCCCTTTATCGCCTCTGCCCGCGCTGCGAGGCGATGCAGCCGACCGTAGCGGCGGTATGCGGCAACTGCCATCTGAACCTGATGGCGCGAGCACGCGCCGAGGCGCTGGCCGAGCAGGCGTCACAGCTTCTGGCAGGCCGTCATCCGGGCGCGGCTCTGGACGTCGCCCGGCGAGCGGCAACAGAGGACAAGACACTTCCCGGCGCAGCGGAGCTAGTCGCGCGAGCCGAGCAGGCCGTAGCTCGCTCGCGGGCGCTGTGGGACAGAGCACAGAAGGATCTGTCGGCGCGCCGTCTCTACAGCGCCGCCAAATGCCTGGACGAGCTCGCTCATCTGGCACCCGAGGAACCGGCGGGAGACGGCACGACCATCGCGCACGCCCGCGAACGCGTGCGGCGCGGCGTCGAGGAGGGACAGCGCTTGCTGGCCGCGGCCGAGGCGTCGTGCGGAGCCTCGGCCGAACGTGCCTTGGTGGCGGCACTGACGGCCGTGGCCGACCTCAAGGAGGCACGCAGAAGGCTCGCATCGATGCCGCCGTCGCCGCCATCCGCGCCTGTAGCGACGCCGCTGGCGGTCGGGATGCACTTGCAGTGGACCGCTTCGCCGTCGCCTGGAGAACTGCAGTACGTCGTCGTGCGGGGCAGCAACGAGCCGCCGCGTGCGCGGATCGACGGCACCGAGATCGCGGTCACACAAGCGCTCGCCTGCGACGACACCGAGGTCGAGCCCGGCGCAGTTGCCTCATGGGCAGTCTTTGCGGTGCGCGCCGAGGCCTGCTCTGCGCCGGCGGTGAGCGCCCCGGTTATCGTGGCGCCAGCGGTGAGAGATGTATGCGCCCGGGCTGGTGACGGACGAGCCGAGCTCACTTGGAGGCCGGATCTCGGCAGCGGCAGCTTGCGTGTCGAGCGCCGGACGCCCGAGGAACGCCCGGTAACTCTGGCTGTTCAGCCGGCGAGCGGCCGCCACCGCGACCTGGAGTTGCGAAACGGCACGACATACACGTACGTGTTTTCGGTGACATACCCGGGACTGGACGGTTCGCCTCAGGCCGGGCCTGATGTCAGCGTTCGCACGCGACCGCTACCGCGGCCACGCGCGATCCTCGGCGGGCGGGTCGAGCCCACATGCACCGGCGTTCGGTTCGTTGCGCCGCCCCCCGCCGAAGGATCGGCCATCGTGCTGAGGGTCACGAGCCTCGAAGGACTGCCCGTGCAGGGATCCGAAATCGCGACCGAACAGGTGCGCCCCATGGGTACCGAGATCCCGCTCAACGGCACGGGTTGGCTCGACGCCTCCCCGCCGACGGTCGCATGGTACCTGCCCGTCACCGTCCTGGGCGACCGCGCGGCGATCGGCGCCGCCGTACGGCACGTGCAATCGCCGGCCGTCGAGGAGCTCGAGATCACCGACTGCCGTTCTGAGCTGCACCTCAGCTGGAGCTGGCCGGCGGGTACGAGCGAGGCCGTCGTGCTCGTTCGCGACGACGCGCCGCCGACGGGTGTGAACGACCCGTGCGCGCGCTCACTTGAGGTGGATCGCGCGATGATCGCCCAGGGCGGATGCGTCGTGCCCGTGAGCGAGGGCGGCGAGGTTCACGTAGCCGTGGCCACGGTTGTGCGCATTGCGGGCGAGCGACTTTACGGCACGCCTGCTGAGCAGGCGCGACGGACGCTCAGCCGCGGCGGGAAGCGGGGCGAGGTTCACTACCGGGTGACAAGCACCAAGCGCCGGCGCCATCGCAAGCTCACGGTCCTCGCCGAGGGGCCGGCCCCGCTGCCGGATCTAGTGCTGGTCCACCACGGATCCGTCGTGCCGCTGACCAGGCTATCCGCCGAGCGCGAACTTGGTCGCTTTGGCGGCAGCCAGCCGACGCTCGAGCTCGATAACGACGCGATCCCAAGCCGCGGCTATGTCCGTGCGTTCGTCGCCTCAGACGTTGACACCGAGCAATATCGGGTCGTGCACCCTGCATCCAGCGCCTGTTGCCTGTCATGAGCCAGACCTGCCCGTATTGCTTTGAGCCTCTGGACCCGCGCTGGGTAGCTTTCCGCTGCATCAACCCAGACCCGTCGGCCTGCCCGCCGGTGGAGGACCTCGCCCTGCAGGGCTTCCAGCGCAGCCCCCGCGCCCCGCGGATGGCGCCGGTCACGCTCACGAAAGTGGGTCGCCTGCGTGGCGCGCCGAGCGCAGGGACGTGCACCAGTTGCGGCAGGCGAACAACATCGCAGGTCTGCGTGAGCTGTCACAACCAGTTGCCTAGCCAGTTCCGCGCTGTCGAAGGCCGGTCGATCGCGATGGTCGGGGCCAAAGGCGCGGGCAAGACACATGTGATCGGTGTGCTCGTGTACCAACTGCAGAACGCGGTCGGCCGCCGCTTCGACCAGCAACTCACCCTGCAAGCGCTCGATGAGCGAACGATCAAGCGCTACGACGAGCAGTTGCGCCGGCCTTTGTTTGAGCAGGGCCACGTGCTGCCAGCCACGAACACGCTGGCCAGCAACGAGGATCTTCGCTACCCGCTGGTCTATCAACTCAAGGTCGGGCGCCAGAAGCTGCGTGCAATGAACCTGGTCCTGTTCGACACTGCCGGAGAGGACCTCAACGACCGCGACCTGCTCGACCGCGACGCGCGCTACATCGCGGCAGCCGACGCGGTGGTCATGCTGCTTGACCCGCTGCAGATCCCGGCGGTCCGCGAACGCCTCAGCGGCACGATTCCACTGCCCGATCGTGGCGCGCACCCGCTTGACCTCGTTACGCGCATAACGGACGCGACCCGTCTGCGGCTCGAACTGGCCCCGCACAAACGGATCGATCGCCCACTCGCGCTGGCCTTCTCAAAGCTGGACGCGATCAGGCCGCTGATGGATCCGGATTCTCCTGCGCTCGCCGCATCGCGCCACGATGGAGGATTCGATGCGGCCGACGCCGAGGAGGTCTCCGAGAGCATCCGCGCACACGTCTTCCAGTGGGCGGATGCCGCGCTGGACACGTTCGTGAGCGCCAACTGGGCGAATGTCCGCTGGTTTGGGATCTCGGCGCTGGGACGCTCGCCGGTCGATGGCCAATTGCGGGCCGGCGTGGCACCGCAACGCGTTGAGGACCCGCTGCTGTGGTTTCTGGCCGAGTGGGGCATGATCTCAACCAAGAACGCGGGGCGTTAAGGTGACGCTCCTGCAGGCGCATTACACTTCCTGCCGCGAGGGGCTGGGGAGCGGGAGCGGGTTTCAGTTCTGCGCCGCCTCGGAGGCGCTCAAGGATCGCCTCGCGGAGATCGAGCGGATCGTTCTCTATCAGCCACCGCCGGGGTCGCCCGCCGCACCCAGCGACGCGCAGATCGACGCGATGCCGGTGCGACTGCAATACCGGCAGTTGTACGACGGCACCCGCGTGTTGTCCAGATCGCGGTACCTCGGGCGCGACTACACAGAAAGGTTCGGCAACTTCTTCACTCACGTCATCGTCCTCGACGACATCTATGCCGATCTGGGCGAACGGCTTCCGGTTGACCTGCTCGACCTCCCGCTCTGGGTAGAGCGGGAGACTGGCAGCAAGCGCCTGCCCGACGTTCAGTTACCAGCGCCCACACCCGACGGGCTGGCCTCGGCCCTGCAGTTGCTGCACGAGCCGGGCCGGATTCATCACGTGCCCGCATTTGCCGAAGGTCTAATCGGCGCGGTCAGCGGCGGGCGTCGGGTGGTGGTGGTCGATGAGCCGGCGGCGGCGACTGCCTGGATCCAGCTCGCGAGCCGTTGCCTGCCGCCTGCGCTGCGGCGCGAGCTAGCATTCAGCTCCTTCGAGGCCGAACCGCGCCGCAGCGATGTGGCGCTGGCGGTGACAGTGCCCGGCACCGATGTCGGATTCGCCGCATATGAGCTCGCGAGCGACGTCACGCTGATCGATGTCGTCGGCGCGGACGGCGCTCACGACGGGTACCGGCCTGCGGCAGGCCTATACGGACAACTGGTCGCCTTCATGGTGTACCGCGAAGACGCAGAGGCCATGCGCGCCTTCGGTCCGGAGGCCACCGACCGGCTCGCCGAGCCGCTGCTCGCCCACGAGGCCGGCGCTGCGCTCGCGCTCCACGTTGGCGCCGAAGAGGGGCTGTCGGGCTCCGATCTGCGCTCAGTGCTGGACCTGCTTTCAAGTCGCCCGGCCTCACGGTTCGGGACTGCCGAGCTCGAATGGGTCTTCGACCAATTGCCAGAGGACGAGCATGGTGTCAACACGGTCCGCCAAGCACTTGAGACTGTAAAGGGGAAGCCAGGACACTCGGCGGATGCTTTGCGGGAACTCGGCCTGAGTTGGTTCGTCACGCACCGCGCGCTCGCACTTTCAGAACTACCGACGGATTGGCGCAGGCCGCCTGTCGCGCCAGGAGCCGAGCTTGTACGCCGTTGGGTGGACACGCTCGAAGGGCTCAACGAGGCCGAGTTCATCGATGCGCTCGACCTCGGCACCCGGCTCCAACTTCAAGGCGATGGTGGCATGCTGGCTCCGCATGCGTCGCGGATCGCCGCTGTGGCCTGGCGCCGCACCGATGATCGCTCGGCGGCTGTTGTGGCGGAACTGCCAGCCTCAACGCTCGCCGCCATCGCTCCGCTGCTGGCGGGGAACGTGAACGGCAAGCGAGAAAAAGCCGCACGCCTGCAGAACCTTTTGGCAACCGACGGGATGCGGCGCGCGATTCTTCAAAGAGCCGAGGCGGCGGAAGGCTTTCGCAATTCGCTACAGCTCTGGTGTCTGTACCTCGAAGCGGAACGAAACCAGGAAGCCGCTGTCCTGCGGCGTTTAGGGCAACGAGCGGAAATCGTCGACGAGGTTCAGGAGGCGGTCGACCTGACGTTCTCGCCAAGCTCCCCGACGTCAGCGCCGGAGGCGGCAGACATGCTTGACGCGCTTCGTGGCTGCCCCCTGCCCGAGGTCCTGCGCGACCGCGCCGTCAAGGCACTGACATCCGAACGCCTCGCGGACTTCTCACGCGAAGCCGAGCGCGTCCTTGGGTGCCTCAAGGAGCGGGGTGTTCGCCCCACCGTTGCCGAGGCCGCCGACACGCTCAGTGATCGAACTCGCACCAACGATGCACCGGCATGGTGCCGCAAGGTCCTCGCGCTCCTGAAAGGAGACGGCCTGGGTCAGATACAAGTTGATGAGCTTGAGCGGGCGCTCACCAAGCAGATCGTGCAGACGGCGCCCGGACACCAACTCGCGCGGCTCCTCGGCAATGTGAGCCGAGAATGTTGCTCACTTGACCCGGCGCTCGCGCGTAACGCCCAGTTGCTCCTCGGCAAAGGCGATTCCGAACACGCCGCCGCGCTGTTCGAAGCGACGTTGGCGAGGGACTCAGGCTTGCCGGCACTCGAGGCAGTGGTCTGCGAGCACCTCGCTGGCTGGAAGGACAAGGAGCGTCAGCGCCTTGCAAGCTACTTATCCAGTGATACCGCGCGGGAGGCCTGGGAAGCGTGGGAGCAAGGCAACCCTGCGCCTGTCTCGTCGCTGAAGCGCCTAATGCGGCGCGGTCAACAGGGAAGGAACCTCTGATGGAAGACCTGCTCCTCATGGCGATAGTGTTGGCCGCGATCGGCTTCGCGATCTGGCTGTACATCCAGTTTCTCGCGCACATCGCGCTGCCGGTGGCGGCCGTCGTGGCTGTCGTCGGCGCCGCTCTCGGTGCTGGCGCAGCGCTCCATGCGTTTGCGACATCGATGTGGTATCGCGTTCGCAACCGGGGCGCGGACGCGGCTCGGCCGGGAGGAGACGAGCCGGCGTTCAGGAGCTACATGGTGGGCCCTGTGCTCCGGGACCTGGGCGCTTCGCTGTCCTTCGCGTTCGCTGAGCTCATCGTGTGGGTGCAGACCCCGTTAGCGCTGGCTCGGCTGCTCGTGGACGGCAAACGCCACGTTTGGGTCATCAGCTGGCCGCTTGCGCTCGCCGTTGCGTGCGGCAGTGCCACCGGCGCGGTGGGTGGCTTCGCGATTCTCGTCGTGGCGGCGCTGCTGTCCAGCCTGGTGATTCTGCCGCTGGTCGCCGTCGCACTTCTGGCGGGAAAGGGCCTGCAAGCGGTCGAGCGCTTCCAGCAACGGCTCCGCCGTGCTCATTACCGCTGCAGCACCTGCCACGCCGCGTTTGAGCACCCGGTCTACAGGTGCCCAGGCTGCGGGGGTGAGCATCACGATCTGCTGCCGGGGACCTACGGGATCTTCCGCCGCCGCTGCGCATGCGATCAGGTGCTGCTGCCGACGCTGAGAGGCAACGGGCGCGCAGAGGTTCCGGCGTTCTGCCCCGAGCTTCACCCGTTGCCGCGCTGTGTCGGGCGTCTCGAGGACGTCCACATCCCGATCGCGGGTGCGGCTCATTCGGGCAAGACCACGCTGCTGGCGGCGGCGTTCGCCGAGCTTGCCGGCCTGGCGCAAGACGAGC
Source organism: Solirubrobacteraceae bacterium (assembly GCA_052148275.1). Classification (GTDB taxonomy): domain Bacteria; phylum Actinomycetota; class Thermoleophilia; order Solirubrobacterales; family Solirubrobacteraceae; genus Palsa-465. Next base: position 14,907 of record JBKQIR010000256.1, on the reverse strand, counting down.
TCGTGCGGGTCGAACTGCAGGGGACCGACGGCGAAGCGTTTGCGCGCGTCGTCGACGACCTGGGGACCGGCAAGCTGCCGGGCAAGACTGTCAGCCAGCAGCAGCCAGCGCTGTTGGCCCGTGTCGGCGTCGCCGGCGGGCGCCGCCAACGAGAACGCTTCTTGTTCGCCTACGACGTGGCCGGAGAGCTCTACGGCGACGCTGACCGGGTCAGAGCCAGCCAGTCACTCAACGCGATCCGCGGTGCCGTTCTCGTGGTTGACCCCGAGTCGCTAGCGAGCGTGCGGCTGCGGCAAGGGACAGCAGCCGGCGCGGTCCAGCTGGAGTCGCCTTCCGCGGTCTACGCGCGACTGGTGAACGTCCTGAAGGAGCGCGGAGCCGATCTCAAGAAAATTCCGTTCGCCGTTGTGCTCACAAAGGTTGATGCTCTCGAAGACCCCGATCTGCACACCGGCAGCCCTTCGGGAGGCGTGGTGCGCGATTGGCTTGGGCGCTCCGGCGAGAGCAACCTCGTGGGACTCGCCGAACAGGACTTCGCGACTGTCGACTGGTTTGCCTGCAGCGCGCTCGGACGCGCCCCCGACGACTCAGGGCGAGCGTTTGCGCCACGCGGCGCGCTCGCACCATTCGCGTGGGTGCTGCAGCACAACGGCGTGATGCTGCCCGATGCGCCCGGCGGGCCGGTAGACCGGGCGGCCGTCAAGCAAGCCCTCCATGCGGGTAGCGATCACGCACCCGCGGTGGTGCTCGCGGGACGTCGCGGGCGGGGCGCGCGCCGTTCGCGGGCGATCCACCGGGCGCCGCTGGCGAGCACCGAGAGTAGCTCCAAACGCCTGATCTGGCAGGCTGCGTGGGGGCTGGCAGTCGCGGCTGTGGCATGGGGCACCTGGTCCTCGGGAGTACTCCGGACGGAGCGGGTCGGCTCGTCCTCAACGCGGGCGAACAGCGTTCTGATGTCGCTGCACACGATCCCAGAACCGCATCAGCCTGCGGCGCACCGCGCCAGCGGACGCGTACCGGGCGCGCACGCGCACCACGATCAGCTCAGTTCGGCGCGCTGCACGAACCGCAGGGATCGATCTCCAGCCCCCAAGTCCGTGCACCAGGGACAGGAGTGCCAGACGGTGCTCGTCGTGCACGGGCCGCACGCTCACATGCCCCACCGCGTGAATCGGTCATGACCGAGAACCACGCCTACGGCATCGACTTAGGCACAACTTTCTCGCTGCTCGCAGAAGCACGGGGCGGCCAGGCCCGCGTGATCCCGCTCTCCCAGGGCGCTGCAAGCCTGCCATCCGTGGTCCGCGTACGCCCGCAGGAGGTCGTCGTCGGCGCGGCCGCCGTGCGCGCGCAGGCGCTCGACCCCGACAACACGATCGGGTTCTTCAAGACCGAGATGGGCCGCGCTGGGGCCGCCTACGATCTCGGCGGACGCGAGTGGACTCCCCAGCAGTTGTCCGCCGAGGTCCTGCGGGCGCTCGCGACCGAGGCTCGGGCGGCGGGAGCCGAAGTCCGGCGGGCAGTAGTGACGATCCCCGCATATTTCGGGGACATGGCCAGAATGGCCACGCTCGAGGCGGCGCATCTGGCCGGCATCGAGGTCGTGGAACTCATCCACGAGCCGACCGCGGCGGCCATCGCGTACGGCATCGGCGCAACTGGTGCGGGCGCCGAAACCGTCCTCGTCTACGACCTGGGCGGAGGCACGTTCGACGTCTCGATCGTTCGGCTAGCTCCCGGAAAGATCGACGTGCTCGCGACCACCGGCGATCACGCTCTCGGCGGGAAGGACTTCGACGACACCCTCGTCGAACTGATCGCCGGACGCTTCGGTGAGCGGCACGGCGTTGACCCGATGGACGATCCCGCTGATCTGGCTGTGCTTCGAACGCAGGCGCAGGAACTGAAGCTGGCGCTCACGGACCTCGATCGCTCGGAATGCTCGGTGGTCGCGCAAGGCATCGCCGACGTCGTCGAGGTGACTCGAACTGAGTTTGAAGCCCAGAGCAGGTCGCTGATGACTCGCACAGCAGACCTAGTGCAGCGAGCGCTGCAGGACGCCCATCTCGCCGCCCGGCAACTCGACGGCGTCCTGCTGGTCGGGGGATCCACGAGGATGCCAATGTGCCGGCAGCTTGTGGCCACAAGCCTCGGCCACGAGCCCCGTACTGGTCTAAACCCCCATCAGGTCGTGGCCTTGGGGGCGGCGCTTCGCACCGAAGCTATGCTCAACGAACCCGGTCGACGTGTGCTTGCGGCGCGCCGTCTGCAGGACGTGACGGCGCACGCGTTGGGATTCGTGGTGCTCTCCGCTGACGAGAAGTCCTACGTCAACGACGTCATGATCCCGCGCAACGCCCCGATCCCAGCGCGTATGGTCAAGCGCCGCGCGGTGCGAAATCGCGCGGGCGGCGCAAACGAACTCCACGTGCATTTGCTCCAGGGCGACAATCGCCGACCGAGCGACAACGAGGCGCTCGGACGGTTCACCTTCACGGGCCTGCCGCCCGGCAGCGGCGAGACGATCATCGACATCGCCTTTGGCTATAACGAAGACGGCATCGTGCAGATCGTCGCGGCCGTTGACGGTTGTCCGCTCGCGCCGCCACTCGAGGATCGCGACGATCTCAACCTGTCTTGGACCGACGAGCCACCGCGGCCCGCGACCGTGCCGCTCGACGTCATGATCGCGCTCGACGTCTCCGGCAGCATGTCTGGCAGCAGCATGTCTGCGGCGAACTCTGCAGTCAGGGAGTTCGTGGCGCAACTTCCGAGCGACGCTCGGCTCGGGCTCGTGTCCTTCAACCACCAAGCGAGGATCGACGCACCGATTGGTTCCTCGGCAGGCGAGGTGATCAGGGCGGTCCAGGCCCTCGTCCCTGGGGGCGGCACGGAGATGCATCGCGGTCTGCTGAAAGCGAGCGAGCAGCTTCAGGGTGAGTCTCTGCACCCGCGAGACCTGATGACCTTAAGCAGCCAGAGGGCCGACGCGGTCAGACGGCGTGTCGTCGTGATCCTGAGCGACGGAGCGACGGATCGTGGGCGCGCATTGCAAGCCGCAGCCTCCATCAAGCGCGCTGCGATCGACATCGTCCCGGTTGGGATTCCGGGCGCGGACCACGAATTGCTAGATGAGCTTGCAACGATCGGCCGGGGAGCGTTCTTCACATCGGTCGAGGGGCTGGCCGGAACGTTCGGCGGTATTGCTCGGGAACTCGTCGCCGGCACGGGGCTCGTTCGATGAGCGGGGATCGCAGCGGCGATACAGGACCCGAACTGGTGATCGGTGATCCTCTAGCTGACCCGGCTCAGCGCAGTTGGCGACTCGGCGGGAACGTGTTCCCGAACCCACCTTGCGCACCGGCTGACGCGCTGGCGCATGGCCTTCGGGGAGTTCCCGAGATGCTCAGCGATCTCGCTGCTATCGAGGCCGACCTCGACGCGCAACCGCCAGGCTCGCCATCCAACCGCGTGCTCTGGGGGGAGTTGGGTCTCCACGCGGTCTGCCCAGCGGGCGGCGTCGATTGCGTGGCAGTGCTCGTCGCAGCCGGCCACCTGGTCACGCGCCACGACGCAGTAACTTGCTTCGAGCGGCGCGGTAGAACGTCGCGCGGCCGTGCGAAGCGCGTCCACCGACCGCGATCGTGCGCGCATCAGCAGCATCATCTGCGAACACGCGCCCGGCTCTCGCTGCGGCGCAGAACCCCAGAGCTCGAGCGCGGCCTGCTGGATATCGTCGGCCGAGAGCGACCAGCGGCCAGCGCGCGCGTGCAGACTGGCAACTGCGGCCGCGAATGCATCGAATTCGTACGTCGGTGCGGCTTGCATACAAACATTGTCGGCCGGTCCAGCGCCCCTGACCACGCCCCCAAGAGTGTTAGTTGCACGTCGCGAGGTGCCGTAAGAGCCACCCCTTGTGGTGATGTACCGTCGGCTACCGCGGCAAGAACACAGAAGGTGATTTTCGATGGCCACTGATGCCCGTCTGCCCCGGCCGAGCACTGGGTCAGAACTCAAAGCAGTGCTCGATGCCGAGCGCCTCAGAGCGCCGTTCCTCCTGCTCCGGGATGGCGAGGGGACTCTGCGACTGCACTCCCTCGCCTCGGTCAACACTGTCGTGATAGGTCGTGACCCCGCCGTCGATCTGGCGGTCACCTGGGACGGGCGCGTCTCACGCGCCCACACCCGCCTGGAGCGGATCGGCACTACCTGGACTGTGATCGATGACGGCCTTTCCCGCAACGGCACATACGTCAACGGCGTCAGAGCGATCGGCCGCCTGCGGCTCGTCGACGGCAACGTCGTCAATGTGGGTCAGACGTCGATCGTGTTCCGCCACCCCATCAGCGCACCCGATGCCGCAACGGCCCCCGACGCCGACGGACCCGGGTCGATCGTGCTGACGCCAACGCAACGCAAGGTCCTCGTGTCGCTTTGCCGTCCGTTCGGTGAGCATTCGCCGTTCACGCGGCCGGCGACCAATCAGGAGATTGCCGGCGAGCTGTTCCTCAGCGTCGAGACTGTCAAGACCCACCTACGCTCGCTGTTCGAGAAGTTTCGCATCGGTGATGTCCCTCAGAACGAGAAGCGGTTGCGCGTCGTCGAACGTGGCTTCGAGTGGGGTTTGGTGCAAGCGGAGGACTTCGAGGTGGAGGCAAACCACCCCTAATGTGCCTTGCAGCTCAGCGGCCCGCGAGTCAGGGTAAGTGATGCGCTTCGTCGACTTTCAAAGGCGACGCGCGACTGCTGGTGCGCCGTGCGCCGCACTGGACAGGTCCGTTGACGCGGAGAGTCCGTGTGGCTCCGAGCCCACGATACGCAGGGCGACAGATGGAAACAATCCGCGGGATCCGCTGGTCTTGGCTCGGTGGTTCCTGCACAAAGTGAAAGGTGAAGATCATGACGAAGCTCCTAGCTGGTTCGTTGTTGTCTCGTACTGCTGTCGTGCTTCCGGCGAGCGGCGACGAGCGCGGCCCGAATGCGTGCAGGACCCAGGGACCTGCCAAGAGCTGCGGGGCATGGTCGGTGCTGACAACTCAGCGATGCTGCAAGGTGTGACGAGCGCGATCGCGTAGCATCGGACCGGTTGAACGTTCGGCTCGTCACACCCCACCAGCGTGTCGAGATGCGTCAAATCGTCGTCTGACGTACTTGCTTGTATGCGGGAAGCTGGACTCGTTGATTCACGCGAGATCGCCCGTGACGGCATCACCGTCAGGGCCAGTTCACACCGTCACCGGCACTTCGAGGTGTCGATCGGCCGACGGCAGCGGTGGTTCGTGAAGCTGTTCGAGGATCCGGGGAGCTTCTCCCGCGAGTATGAGGCACTCCAGTGGCTCGGCACGTCGGGAGGGCTTCCCGCCTTCGTCGGCGTTCCGCATGCGGTGCACGTAGACCGGCGCGCAGCGCTGATCGCCTACCGCCATGCGCAGACGACCACGACGCTGCACGAGGCACTCCTACGTGGCCTCCGCTGCACAAGTCGCGCGTGCTGGGGCCTCGGCGCGGCGATCGCGGCACTTGCCCCGCCGCGCCCCGTCGACATTCGGAACCTCGCGCGCGGAATGCATGCTGGCGCCGGCGTCTCGCTGAATCCAGCACTATTCTTAGAGCCATACATCGAGGACCTCCAAGCGATGTCGCCCGGACAGCGAAACTTGATTCGGTATGTCCAACATCACGCTGAACTGTCGAGCTACCTTGAACGCGGAGACCGGCAACCAGCGTCACTCGCGCGCGTGCACGGTGACGCTCGCCCGAGCAACTGCCTCGTCCTCGCGAAAGGCGCAACGGCGGAGGTGCCGCGGACGCTGTACCTCGTCGACTGGGAATTCTGCGGTCTGGGCGCCCCGGAATTCGATGTCGCGACGTTTATCGCACAGACCGTTGCGCTCTGGGTCGCTTCTCTGCCGGTTGCCGGCGGCGACCTCGATGGGCCGACCGTCGCACTGGCAGCCCTGCCGCTCGCCCGAGCGCAGTCGGCGATCACTTCGTTCCTCAGCGGATACGAGCAGCATCTTGACGGGGAGCAACGCTCGGAAGTATCGCCGGCGCGTCTGCAGCGAGCACTTGTGATGTGCATTCTGCATGCTGCCTGGGAGCGAAGCGTCGACAGCCAGACGCTGACGCCTACCACCGCACTCCTGGGACATCTCGCGGCTAACTTTGCGGTCGAACCTGACCTCGCGCTCGCCGAGATCCTTGCCGGATACAGGTTCGCGTGGTGGCCGAGTTGCTGACCGACTGGCAGCGCGCGCTGGTGCCGTTTCTGGCCGAGTTGGCCTGGGAACCGGGCGGCGCATGGCGCTGGTTTGACGTGACGGCAGGACGCGCCACGCGGAGACTCGCCGAACACGTCGATCGCCTCGAGCTCGCGAGATGGCGGACAGGACTGCTTGCCGAGATCGTCTACGAACACCTGTACGTGAGCGGCTTTGCCTTGCCGCAGCGGCGTTCGCCGCTGATGCCGTCCGGCGCCGACACCCCTGAACCGGTGCGGGATAAGATCGCAAGCCTCGCCCGATCACCCGTGCAGAGCCGAGGTTGGATAATCAAGCGGGTGGAGCCGGACCATGTGATCGCTGCTCGGGACGGTCTCACGGCTCGCATCGGGCGATCTCGGATCGACCGATGCGAAACGCACCTACGGCCAGGCCGCGCGATCTCGATCGCAATCCCCGCGGCCAGCGTCGTAGCAAGCCCCGGATTCGTCACGTTCTTCTCCTCAGAAGATGTGCTGGACGCGATGGCAGCTCAACCCGTGATCCGGCTGTACTTCAATGTGCCATGGCGACATCGCTTAACGGCAACTCGAGCGGTGCTCGCCTGCTTTGATTCCGAGCGGTTGTCGCACGCCACCAAGGTGTTGGTTCGCAACGACCGAGAACGGCGCGACACGATGGTGACGTACCTCGCCGCAGGCGATGCCACGAGCGCGATCGCGGCGATCGGCTCCCTGTTCCCGGCGGCTGGACGGTTGCTGCGTCCGGGAGCGCCGCTGTGGACCCGAGAGGTCTGGGCGGGCGTCGCAGTCGCCGAAGACCCCACCACGTTCAAGGCTCGGAATGCAGACGCGATCAGCTTCGGATCTCATCGCAGCCAGCTGGTCGCCGAGGGGATCGCGTCCCACCGCGCGGCGCGGCGTCGACGCAACACGCAAATGGAGAGCGTGCTGGACGCCTTTCAGCAGGCCGAGGTGGTGCTCGCTGAACCCTGGCGCATGAGCCATTCCGATTGGAGTGCCATAGACAAGGCGATAGCCCGCCATGCTGGCTAGCACCGACCGAGAGCTCGATCGCGTCTCTGACCGTGTCTGCGTGGAACTCTGCGACACGGCAGTCTGGGATGGCCCACACTGCACATGGCTTGGATGGCAGCAGCCAATTGAATCCGTGAGCCAAGCTCCGTCAGACACACCCGACGAAGTCTTCGGGACGTTAAGCCCGTCCCTCTACGAAGGAACTGCCGGCGTGGCCCTCGCCCTGGCTCTGCTCGCCGACGAACATCACCCCGAGCGGGCGCAGACCGCGGTGGCTGCCGCAGACCATGCGCTCGCGCGAATCGCAGAACTCCCCGACACTCTCCCCCTCTACGCAGGGCGCCTCGGGGTGATAACCGCCGCCGCGATAACAGCCGCCAGGTTGGACAATGTGTCCCTTGCGGCGCGGGCCGGCTCCGCAGCGAGCAGCGTGGAATCACTGACCGGCACGGCAACGTCTGACCTCGTCGGCGGCAGTGCCGGCGCCATCCCCGCGTTTCTGGTGCTCGCGAAACTCGGGGTCGACCCGACGGGCCGCGAGAAAGCGCTTTGTGTCGCGCAAGAACTGGTGGCGGCCGGCGTCCCGGCGCGCGGCGGTCTGTCCTGGCGCGGGATCGAGGCAGACCGGCCTCCCCTCACCGGCGTGGCGCACGGCGCGGCTGGCATCGGGGCATGCTTGCTGTGCGCCTACCGCGAGTTTCGCGACCCCCACTTCCGAGCAGCAGGGGAGGCCGCGTTCGCGTATGAGGATTCTTTCTTGACTGCAGAGGCGACAAGCTGGCCCGACCTCCGGCTCAGACGCGCGCAGAACGGACGCGGCCAAGAGGCGTGGCTCCGCGACCCGCGCTACGGCTGGAGCCCGGATCTGTGGTGTCACGGGGCACCGGGCATTGCCCTGACGAGGGCTTTCGGGGACCGCCTCACCCACAACACTGACATGCGACGCGCGGCGCAACGCGGCGCCCAAGCAGCGCTTCGTGCCCTCGAGCGCGCGAAGACAGCGCTCCAGAGCAGCGAACCGGTCGACGCTTCGCTGTGTCACGGCGTCAGCGGACTCGTGCATATCGTTGAACAGGTGGACCTCGGGCGAGAGGCCACCAAACGTAGCCGGGGAATCCTCGCGGCGCTCCTGCGCAGCGCCGGAAGCTTGGCCACGACGGCGAGCGTTGCATGCGGAACTCCGAGCGGGGCTTTCACTCCCAGCTTCATGCTCGGAAGCGCGGGCGTTGCGCTGGTGTGTTCTGGCATCACCAGCGGATCGCTCTGCGCTAGGTTTCCGTATCTGGCTCCATGGGAATGGCCGTTTGTGAACACCATCTCGGTCCGGGAGCGGTGAAACACTCCCAAGCGCTCCTTCGACAAGAGCAACCCAACCACGACGAAGCGGCCGCGCGAGATCACTCCGCGGCTGTTTCGTCTCTCATGAGTTCTTCCGCGGCAAGTAGCTAAGCTAGGCTCGGTATCAATAGGGTGTGGCTCTTCTGGAGGAGCGTGATACTGAGGACGAATGCACGCCCGCGAGCTTCACCGGAAGCCGGTGCGTTATGGAGACGTCCGCGCGCATCGCCTCTCGGGAGCGCCATCGCTGCGACCGCATGCGAAGCCCGGGGCGGTAGGCGGCGAAGCCGCCTACCCCAGCCCTCGGATCACCAGCAAATTTAGGAACTGGACTTCCCTCCAAGGGAGCCGCACCCGTATCAATAGCCGACAGCCTCGTCATCGTCGAAGATGTCGTCATCGACCTCATCTTTGTCGAATTCCTGGCCAGCTCCATGACCGCTCTGCCAACTCGCTAGGTAGTCGGAGTCGATCAGAAGGTGCTCACCGCGCTTCTTGATGGGCGGCTCGGGGCCGATGGTCCTAACAATCAGATCCTTTTTGTCCTGACGACTCAGCCGGCCAAGGCGCTGCTTCGCGTCCTTGAGGACCGCTTTGGTCTCGCGCTTGTAGGACCCCCTTATGTAAGCAGCGTCGACCGCGCTGATTGGAACCACGCCCATCTTGGCCCATTTCATCACCATTCGCTCTTCGATCTTTCTTTCGATGAATCCCATCTGATTCTCCTTCCGCGGCTCGTAGAAGTAATGTCGCTTGACGCCTTCCGGCTCTGCTCCGGAGTCTGCTGGTGAACACGTCAGGCTTCATATTGAGAGGATCGGCGGGGCTTGCGACTGTGGCCAGCCACCCTAGGGTGGTTCTCTTAGCACACATCTCCCGGTCTACCGCGTCGTTCGCTCAGCCAGACCCTCTTCGGCAACATCGACTCCGTGTCGGCAAAGGTTGACCGAAGATCGAGAGGGGTCAGCCGTACGCCGAGGCGGACTCGGCGGATTCAACCGGTCGTCGCAACACTCGACGAGGAGGGGTTGCGATGGGCAGGCCGAAGGGATGGGCGTCGGAGCGGACGGGGCGGCCGGTGATGCGGTCGCCGGGACGGCCGACGGCTGGGCGGCGGGAGCATCGCGTGCGATTCTGGGCGGCGGTCGCGCGCGGGGTCACGAGCGAGGCGGCGGGGGTCGAGGCGGGCGTGTCGCCCGCGGTTGGCGTCCGGTGGTTCCGGGAGGGTGGCGGGATGCCAACTGTCACCCAGGCCCCGTCGTCGGGGCGGTACCTGTCGATCACGGAGCGGGAGGAGATCGCGCTGCTGCGTGCGCAGGGCTGCGGGGTGCGGGAGATCGCGCGCCAGCTCGGGCGTTCGCCGTCGACGGTCTCCCGCGAGCTACGTCGTAACGCCGGGGCACGAACGGGTCGTCTCACCTATCGCGCGAGCACCGCGCAGTGGCATGCGGACCGTCGGGCTGAGCGTCCCAAGCCGGCGAGGCTGGTCGTGAACGGTGAGTTGCGGCGGTATGTGCAGGACCGCCTCTCCGGCGCCGTGGAGCGGGATGGCGCGGCGGTGGAGGGTCCGAAGGTCGCGTGGATCGGTCGGCGTCACGGCCGGCGTAAGGATCGGCGGTGGGCGAAGTCGTGGAGTCCGGAGCAGATCTCTCAGCGCCTGCGTCTGGACTTCCCCGAAGATGAGTCGATGTGCGTCTGGAACGAAGCGATCTACCAGTCGCTGTATGTGCAGGGCCGCGGTGCGCTCAAGCGTGAGCTGAGCGCTTGCCTGCGCACGGGGCGGGCTCTGCGGGTCCCGAGAGCCCGCGTCCAGGGTCGCGGCAAGAGCTTCGTTACCAGCGAGATCCTGATCAGCGAGCGGCCCGCGGAGGTCGAGGACCGGGCCGTTCCCGGCCACTGGGAAGGCGACCTGATCATTGGTCTCGACAGCTCCGCGATCGGCACTCTCGTGGAGCGCTCGAGCCCCTTCACGATGCTCCTGCACCTCCCGCCGATGACCGACCAAGGCCCGAGAGTGAAGAACGGCCCTGCGCTCGCGGGGCACGGCGCCGAGGCGGTCCGTGACGCGATCGCCAGAGCGATCGTGACGCTCCCGGAGCAAATGCGCCGGTCGTTGACCTGGGACCAGGGAACCGAGATGGCCGCGCATGCTCAGTTGCTGATCGACCCCGGCCTGCCGGTGTACTTCTGCGACCCCCACAGCCCGTGGCAGCGCGGTACCAACGAGAACACCAACGGGCTGTTGCGCCAGTACTTCCCGAAAGGGACCGACCTCTCACGGCACAGCGCCGAGGATCTCGCGGCGGTCGCGTCGACGCTGAACGGCCGGCCTCGAAAGACGCTCGGCTGGCGAACGCCCGGTGAGATGCTGAGCGAGCATCTGAAGGCGGCAGCCTGAACCCGGCTGAAGCGCGCAAGAAGCCCGAGGCAGGCCAACGTGCATCGGGTCCGGAACGGCCGCTACGGTGCCGGGCATGATCGAAGTGCAACTCACCGCCAGCGACTTCCAGCTCGAGCTTCTACATCGACGGCTACGAGTTCCCCGACTTCGACACCGGCCGCGACGGGAACACGCTGGCCTGCGAAATCGAGCTCGATCTCAGACAACGCCTGGACCTCCACGCCGCTCACACCAAGCTCATCCTCTGCACCTTCGAGCTGGCCAGCTTCGTCGACCAGCTCCGCGCGCTCGAACACGCCGATGGCGGCGAGGCGACCCTCGGTGACCCAGACCCGCAGTCAGGCGACGTTCGGCCTGACGATCAGGCTGAACGACGATGGACACGGACACGCTCGATGGCTTCCTGGCCGACAGCACGACCACACGGCTCAGCTTCGAGATGATCGACATCGACCGGTCGTTCCTCAGCGATACGCTCGCGCAGTTCGCCGAGATCCTCGACGCCTTCCCCTGTCCGCAGCGACATCACCGCCGACTGAGCCCGGGATCTCCGTCATCCCAGACGGTGGGATTCCCACGATCGAAACTGGGGCCCTCGTGATCACTGACACCTCAACCGCCCGGGGGTCGGACCGAGCGCGCGCGGCTATCGCCGCCTCGGCCCCGCCCTCCGGGCGAGCCTCCGCGACGACAGCCGCGCCACCCCAGTCCCGTCACCGCGGAGAGAGTCGACACGATTCCGTCACCAACAACGCGTACAGTCACCCTAACCACACTGTTGCGAGGACCAGTTGAGCCTAAGCTCTGCGCCGCGCCGGTCGCTGCGGAAGGCGCCCAAACGGGGCGATCGACGGGCGGTCAATGTCCGGACTGTGCTCTTCGCTACGCCCTCCAGGAGTTGCTTGGCCGTTGATACCGGACCGGACCGCGCCGTGGCGTCGGGCGCGCGGGATGCGTGATGACCGACCAAGACTCAAGCATCGGGTGGCCCCCGAACGTCGGCGCGCACCAGGGCACCCCCGGGAACGCGACGGGTTCTTGGCGCTCGTTCAGATGCGTCTGAACAGCTCGGCCTTCTTGGCTTCGAGCTCGGAATCGGTCAGGAACCGGTGCAGCGGCTCCCCCAGCTTGCGGAGCTGTTGAAGGGCGTCGGGGCTGGGTGCGGGCGCCGCGTCGAGGGTTCGCAACGGCGAATGCGTTGCGGACGGGCGTCGTGACCGCAACAACTGGCTCGGCCGGCCGGCGCACCGCCACCGTCCACCGAGATCCTGTCAGCACTACGAACTACGGTTGCCCGCCGAGAAGATTTGCGTCCGGTTCCTCCATGCCGGGCCCCTAGCTGTCGCGAGCGCAGAATCTGTGAAAAGCCAGAACGCCGGCCCCGGAGGACTCACGCGTTCCCGTGGTGAGCACCCGGCAGGCCTGACGACCTTCGAGTAGAACGCGGCGGGTCTTCCTGCTTCTCGCCTGGTCCGTCCGTGGGGCGCTCTCTGCCGCAAACCCGCGCGTGACGGTGTTCCGCTTGTCGTCGTCCTCGGTGTATTCATCGGTGTGGTCCCGAAGATGCCGTTATGAGGCCCGCTGCCTAGAGCTACGGCGCCGGCGTGGTTTCGAGCTGGCGGTTGAGGTTCAGCAGCGAGACGTCGAGCGTGCCCGCTGCGAGCAGGCCGTGGACGGCGCGTGCGAGCAGCCTTCCGAGCAGCCCGCGCCCGTCGACCGAGACGGTCGCCTTCACGTTGGTGCCGCCTCGCTCGGAGGTGATCTCGTAGTCGGCGTTGATCGAGACCGGGCCGTTGGCGGTCAGTGATAGGCGGTCGCTGCTGGCCTCGTGGATGTCGATGTCGAAACTGAGTCGCCGTCCGGCGAGCGTTCCGGCGACCTGCGCGTGCGCGCCGGCGTGCAGTCGGCCGCCTGCGAGGTCGAGCACCTCGAACGCAACCGGCGACCATCGCGCGATCGCCTGCGGCTCGGTGAGCAGCTCCGCGACCTCATCAGGCTGACCGGCGATCCACCGCTTGGTTGTCCACGTGCACACAGCTCCTCCTCGAACTCGTCCGTTTGTGCCCTTGACTGCGGGCCGTTCGGTGTCTGAGGAGAAGATCGCGTTGTGGCGCGGGCCTGGCGACCCTCCCGCGGGTGGAAACAGCTCACACCGACTCCTCGCGGGCGTGGACATCGTTCCAATGTCCGGCGCGGCGTCGCCCAGGCGGGCCATGGCGTTGACGCTCTGCCCCTGCGCAGAGATCGACCGTCACGACATATGCGGGACCGGCACCCTGGCGCAGCTCGACGCGGCGGCGCGAGAGAACCGCCCACCGGCAGGCTCACGGTGCCGTCCGCTGGCATTCGCCGATGCGGCATTGCCGCCCGGTGTGAGGCGATCCCCTCCCCGGAGGGATGGGAGTCGAGGGTGTCGGCGGCGATGTTGAGGGCATCCCGTATCAACTCAGGAAGGAAAACTCAGATGTCCCTAGTAAAGAATGCTCCTGCAGGTTCAGATCGGTCTGCTCCTGTCGTCAGTTCGTTCGCGTCCACCGGCTCGGTGACGGTCGAGCCCGGAGTGTCCGACGTCCGCGGCGACAAGGCCGCCAATCCGCTGGTGGGAGCGCTTGCGGAGATGTCGGTCGGGTCGTGGCTGTCCGCGGCCAGCGGCTTGGTTCTCATCTGCTCGCTGTTTCTTGCATGGTTCACGAGCGGGCTGCCGACCAGCGGGGCCGCCGCCGTGTTCAGCGGCGCGCTCACGGAGACGGGGCTGGCGACCCCAAGCGCGAACGCGTTTGGCGCGTCCGTCCTGCTCGGGCTGACGCTCGCTGTGTGCGGCGCTCTCCCGATCGCGCTCGCGGTCGTGCCGAGGCGGGTTCTCCCGGCGTTCGCCCGGCAGTCCCGCACGTTGTTCGGCTGCGCCGCGGTCGCGACCGTGACGATCCTGTACATGCGCACCAGCCCTCCGGAGCTTCTCGCCGGCGGCAGCGTGATCAACGGCATCGGGACCCTCGTTGGAGTGGGCGCCAAGGAAGCGTTCGGGATCTATCTCGCACTCGCGGCCGCCGTCGGGATCGCCGCAGGCGGCATGCTGTGCGAATCGGGGCCACTCGCGCCGGCGACCGTCGACACGCCCGCAGGGGGGCTGCGCATCGCGATCGGACGTGCCCGCACGACCGGCGCGTCCCTCGCGCTCGGCTCGCTCGCAGTCGCGGCCGGCGTCGTCGTGCTCGGCCTGATCGGGTACGTGACTGACATCGCGGTGCTGCTCGGCCTCGCGCTCCTCGGCGCAATCACCACGATTGTGATGGCGCGGTTCGCTCGCCGCCACGCGCAGGCCGCCGGTGAGGACGCGATCGTGTACCTGACCAGGTTCGGCCAAATGTCAGGCTGGGCGATCCTCGCGGTCTTCGCAGTCCTAATGGTCCTCGCGATCCTTGCTGTCGGCCAGGCCGTCAGCCAGGTCGCCGGCTACTAGCCGCCAGGATCGCTCCGCCGGTGCGGATATGCGTCGAGTTTCCCTCTGTCTCCAGCTTGCCGGTGCCGTACCGGCCGACAAACTGGAGGCAGCAGGGCGTGGCCAGGCCGACCGGTCTGCATAGGTGTAAGTCCCATCAAGGTTGGTTCCGCTCGTGGAGGCGAGCGATGGGCGGTTGGTGGCCGAGGGCTGAGTGTTTGCGGTGATGGTTGTAGTACCACAGCCAGCCGTCAAGCGCGGCGGTGCGTTCGGTGCTTGAGCGGTAGATCGCGCCGTAGGCCCAGCCGCTGAGGAGGGTGCGGATGAAGCGTTCGGCTTTGCCGTTGGACGGCATCGTCGAATACACCCGGTCGGGCGGATCCGCAGCGTGTTCGGGTAACGCATCCGTTCCATCCGTTGTGTGGGCGGGAGTTCGAGTTCGTCCGTCAGAAGAAGAACTGGGGCGAGGAT
>JBKQIR010000255.1:0-4539 GCA_052148275.1 Solirubrobacteraceae bacterium | reverse complement strand
GTGTCGCCAGCCGCAATATGACGAACACTCCTGCCGGTCATGGGTTTTCGACGCCCTGCTTGTTCGGATACCGGGGCGGGTCTCCACCAGCAAGCACAACCCGACTGTGAGTTGGATCGGTCCGGTCCGGCGGCGAGCCGGCGGCGCCCCGGCCGCGGCCGGCACCTCGCGCCTATAGAGAGGAAGCATTGTTGGCCACTTTGCCGCCGTTACCCAGGAGACCCCGTCTGCATGGCCAGGATGCGGGCGCGGGACGATCGACGATCAACAGCGCCTCGTTTCCTCCAAGAGCGCAGGCTGCATCGGGGGGCCCCTACTGTTGCAAATTGCAATAACCGCCAGAAATCCGGCCTACTCCTTCCGCGAGCGTTTATGTGTGGGCGTAGACCCCAAAGCCGTCGGAATGCGATAAAGGAGCACGCGGCGAGGACGCCTGCACGCGACGCCGACGAGACGCGACCGTCGCTCAGCCAACCAACCAGATTACGCCGTCGCGCAGCTCGACCGTGAATGTCTTGAGCGACCGATCGCCGTTCGTGGCCTTCGCCGCGCCCGCCAGCGGCTTCAACGCGTCCAGGGGACCCCGCACAAGCGCGCCGGTGCGAATGTCGTACAACCCCGCGTGCCACGGGCACTGCAGGCATCCGTCGTCGGTCACGTGCCCCTCCCCGAGTGAAGCGAACATGTGGCGGCAGCAGTTGGAAACCGCAAACGGCTTGCCTGCGCTGATTCCAACGGCCAAAGTGCCGTGTGGTCTCGTCTCCACGACCGCTACGTGCGAGGCCCCGAGGTGCTCGACCGCCACGAGACGGGTGCCGGACTCCTCAAAGGTGGTCATACGCGGACTCGGCGTGGTCGATCAGCAAGAAGTGCCACCATCACGGCAAGAAGCACCCAAGCGGGCAACACGCTCACCGACACAAGACGCGACACACACCATCAGAACACAGCCTATCGCCGCCCCATCCGGGCGACGCATAGTCTAAGTAAGTCAACCCTGAAACGGCGCCTGGCGTATCCGATCCTTCCGGCAGACCGTCGAGGCAAACTACGGATCTCGGTGACCGCCATGCACGTAAGCACGATGCGTGGAAATTACGCGCACGGGCCGTCGCTGCAGGGGAGAGGCGAAAGCCGAGGTTCTGAAGTTGCTCGCAGCCACCGTCTCGTGGTGCCTGTGCTGCGAGAGTTGTGCAAGTTCCCCGGAGGGGAGTTGTGCTGAGCGTCTCGTCGGCGTCCCCGGATGCTGCGGCCGGCGCCCGACCTCCACTATTGCTGTCGCGATGGTGCTAGCGTCAGCGAGCGGCTGCTTGATCGGAGTCTTGGTCTGGGTGTGGCCTGATCGGTTCGTGCTGGGCTGATCGGGTGCCGGGGCTGATCCTCCCTTGAGTGGTGAGCCCTCCTGGACCAGCAGATGTGTTCGGGTGGTGAGAGGTTTCGAAGGAGGAACTCATGTCGAATCCGTCGCACGCTGCTGCCTCGCGGGGTTCTGTGGCGATCAGTTCGTTGGCTGGGGGTGCGGTCCGTGAGCCGTGGGGTGAGCGCTTCCGATGCGCGGTCAGCGCCAGAGGAGAGGTGTGATGGCGGCTCCGGCGGCGGAGTCCCAGAAGCCGTTGGTCCGGGATGTGTTGCTGCGCGATGGGTCGACGCTGCGGTTGCAGACCCCGACGCCGGTGGACTACGACCAGATCAAGGCGTTCTATGACGGCCTTTCGCCGGATAGCCACTATTTTCGCTTCCACGGGTTCGGCCGGACCGACACTGTCGCGCGTGCGGACGCGGAGGCCAGTGGCGTTGATCGCTTGGCGCTGATCGGCCGCCACGACGGCCGTGTGGTGGCTGTGTCTGTCTATGACGGGTTGCGTGAGCCTGGTGTCGCTGAGGTCGCGGTTGCGGTGGCTGATCATGATCAGCGTCGTGGGATTGGGATGCGGATGCTTGAGCAGCTCGCGGCGATCGCAGCGGGCCGCGGGATCCACCGCTTCGATGCGGAAGTCATGTCCAGCAACCGCGCGGCGTTGGATTTGTTGGACGACGTCGGCTTCGCCGTGCAGCGCAAGGGCTTCGGCGAGTTGACGGTGTCGCTGGATATCACCCCGACCGAGACGGCGCAGGCGCGGATCGACGAGCGCGACCATGTCGCCTCGGTCGCATCGTTGCGATCGATCCTCGCGCCCTCGTCAATCGCGGTGATGGGCGCGGCCGACGCGCCGGGCAATATCGGCCGTGTGGTGCTTGAAAACATCATCGCCGGCGGGTTTCAGGGTGCGGTGCGACCGGTCAACCGCACCGGCGGAGTGGTGTGCTCGATGCAGGCGGCCCACAGCCTCGCTGAGCTCGAGGTCGCTCCGGAGCTCGTGATCATCACGGCCGCGGGCGACGACGTGCTCGAGTTCGCCGCTGAGGCGGCCGCGACGGGAGCGAGAGCACTGCTCGTGCTCCCCGCCGGTCCTGAGGACGGCGACGCGGCCCGTGCGCGCGAGGAGCGGCTGCTTGAGATAGTGCGGGGCGGGGGCTTGCGGATGGTCGGGCCGAGCTCATTGGGGGTGCTGAACACCGCCGCAGAGGTCAGCCTGAACGCGACCTTTACCGGCGCGATCGTGCACGCGGGAGCGCTGGCGATCGGCTCCCCGTCGGGCGCGGTCGGGATCGGGCTGCTTGGTCATGCCGCGTCGCGACAGTTGGGAGTCTCGATGTTCGCCTCGCTCGGCAGCCGTGCTGACGTGTCAACCAACGACCTGCTCGAGTGTTGGGAGCAGGACGACCGAGCGGGCGCGGTGATCCTGTACGTCGAGACGTTCGGCAATCCGCAGCGCTTCACCCGGATCGCACGGCGAGTCTCGCGCCGCAAGCCGATCCTTGTGGTCAAGGGCCGTCGACAGGCCGAGCGCGTGCTCAGCGAAGCGCGCTCGCACACCGCCGCGGCGCTCCGCGGCGACGCGGTCATCGACGCGCTCTTGCGAGAAGCCGGAGTGCTGCGGTTCGGCGGCATCGAGGAGCTGTTCAACGCCGCCGATTTCTTCGAGCGCCAGCCGCTGCCGAACGGGCGGCGGATCGGGATCGTGAGCAACTCAGCGGGCGTCGCGACGCTCGCCGCCGATGCCTGCGCGACCAGCGGGCTGCAGGTCAGAGAGGCAAGCGACGCGCAGAACCCGCTGCTGTTGGAGATCGATGCTGGACCTGAGGAATACGCCGTGAGCAGCCGTGCGCTGCTCGGTGATGCCGGGATCGATGCGCTGATGGTCTTCTACGTCGACTTTCACGAAGGTGACCCGGAGGGTGTGTTGAAGGCGATCTCCGCGGTCTCAGCCGGGCAACCCAAGCCAGTGGTGGCGTCTGTGCTGCGCTCCGACGGCCAACTCCCGGCGCGCGGCGGTGTCGGCGTGCCTAACTACTTGTTCCCGGAGTCGTGCGCCGCGGTCCTCACGCGCGCGGTCGAACGCCGCGAATGGCTCGCGCGGCCGCTCGGCGAGCCGCCGCACTATCCCGACCTCGACCCGGCGGCAGCGCAAGCGGCGGTCGCTTCATTTCTTGATCGCGCGCCAGCCGGCGGCTGGCTTTCGCTCGCTGACGCCGAGGCTCTGCTGGCCACGCACGGGATCCCGGTTGCCGCCTCGCACCACTGCCTCGATCTCGAGCACGCGATCGCAGTAGCGGCACAAATCGGCGCTGCGGTGACACTCAAGGCCGACGCTCCCGCCCCCGCGACCGCGAGCGACATCGACGCCCTGCTGGTCGGGCTAGACGGCGAGTCGGCGCTGCGATCCGGCTGGCGAGAGCTCGAACGACGGGTACACGCCGCCGGACGTCAATGGAACGGTGCGATCATCCAGCGCCTACCGACGCCCGGCGGCTCGAATGTGCTGGTCGGCGCCGTCAGCGATCCCGATCTCGGCCCAGTGCTGGCGGTCGGCCTCGGCGGTCGCCACGCCGGCCTCGCCCGAGGGGCTGCGTTTCGCCTGCTGCCGGTGACCGACGCAGAAGCCGACGAGCTGATCGACTCCTCCGAGGGCGTCGTCGCTGAGCTCAACGGGTTCCGCGGCAGCGCTCTGCTCGATCGCGAGGCGCTGCGGGAACTGATCCTGCGCTTCGCCCTCCTGCTCCGAGAGGTCCCCGAGATCGTCGAGACGGACCTCAACCCCGTCCGCTGCATGACCAACGGCTGCGTCGTGCTCGACATGCGACTACGACTCGAGCCCCGGCGCCCAGTGGAACGCGTCAAAACCTGGTGATCGGCCTGCGGCCACGAACGCCGGTGGCCGCTTCCTCGGCGCCGTCGCCCCAAGCGGCCACCTCGCCTCGCGACTGCTTGAGCGGCGAAGCGGCTGCCTGGCGCGGCCGGTTATGGACTGCTGCTTCCGGTGGCCTGCGGTCAGCTCGGCTTCGGCGCGCGCCACCGTTTCGGGTGGGCCGCTGCTCAGAAAATAGCCGCCCAGGGTGAGCCTGCCGTTGGGATCAGGCGGCCTGCGGCAACGGTTCGAGGATGACCTTGTGACCGAGACGCTCGAGTTGCTTGATCGCGCGGTTGCGGGCGCGTTC
>JBKQIR010000254.1:0-2510 GCA_052148275.1 Solirubrobacteraceae bacterium | reverse complement strand
GGCTTGACAGCGCACACGCGCAGGCGATCGCCGAGATCCTCGCCCAGCCGCTACCCGAGCGCAAACCGCGCGAGAACCCACGCGTCATCAAACGCAAGATGAGCAGCTGGCCCGTGAAGCGCCCGGAACACCGCAACTGGCCCCAGCCAGCCAGGCCCGCCAAGGACAGCATCACCATCCTCGCCGCCTAAGTTTACGGTATTGGGGCTAGGCCGGGCTAGGCCCGCGCAGGCCAGCTAGTGTTCTGCGGCTTAAGTTAGTTGACATTTGATGGCGGGGGCGTGACAATGAGTCATGCCTTCATCAACGCTTGCTGTGAGTGATCGGGATCGTGAGACGTTGGAGTCGTGGACGAGGTCCTCGACGGTGTCGGCCGGGCAGCGAGAGCGTGCGGTGATCGTGCTGGCTGTCGCGGACGGGACGGGCGTGTCGGGCACCGCTCGGGCGTTGGGTGTCTCGCGTCCCACGGTGATCAAGTGGCGAGACCGGTTTACCGCCGACGGGATCGACGGGCTTGCGGATCTGCCGCGCAGCGGCCGGCCCAAGGTGATCGATGACGCGCAGATCGTCGCCGCGACCCTGGACCCGCCGCCAGAGACGCTGGCGGTCACGCACTGGTCCACCCGGCTGCTGGGCAGGCATCTCGGGATCTCTGACGCGACCGTCGCGCGGGCGTGGCGGGCCTACCGGGTCCAGCCATGGCGGCAGGGGACGTTCAAGTTCTCCACCGACCCCGAGCTCGAGGCGAAAGTCCGCGATGTCGTGGGTCTGTATCTGGACCCGCCGTCCAACGCGATCGTGCTCTGCGTCGATGAGAAGTCCCAGATCCAGGCGCTGAACCGGACCCAGCCGATCCTCCCCGTCCGGCCCGGCCTGCCCGAACGCGCCACGCATGACTACAAGCGCAACGGGACCACCACGCTGTTCGCCGCGCTGAACGTCGCGACCGGGCAGGTCACCGACCGCTGCTATGAGCGCCACGGGAAGGCCGAGTTCCTGGACTTCCTCAAGCTCGTCGCCAGAACCTACCCACGCCGCCGACTCCACGTCGTGCTGGACAACTACCACACCCACAAGCACGACGACATCAACCAATGGCTCGCCAAGAACCCACGGATCACCCTGCACTTCACCCCAACCTCCGGCTCATGGCTGAACCTCGTCGAGGTGTTCTTCGGGATCATCACCCGCCAAGCGATCCGCCGCGGATCGTTTGACAACGTCAAACAACTCATCGCCGCGATCCGCGCGTTCATCGACGCCTACAACGACCGCTGGCGACCGTTCATCTGGACCAAAACCCCCGACGACATCCTGCCCCGCGCAACCCGTCAACCAACTTCAGACGCGCGACACTAGGTGCGCGCAAAGATCTCCTCGCCAGAGCCCGTGGCGCGCAGACGTGCGGTACCGCGTGTTACCCGATCAAAGGAGAATCGACATGACCGACCCCTATGACGCGGCTCGCGACCTGGCCGGCGAACTGCTCGGCCGACCGCTTGACTTACCTCTCGGTCCGGGCGAGCCGGACAGCGGACGCGAGTTCCGGCGGCTCGCCACGCTACACACCTTCGGCGATAGCTGGACGCGCACATCGCAGCTGGACACCCGCACCCGCAGCCTGATCTCGGTTGCGATCGCTGCCGCGCTCGGTACCCACGAGCCGCTTCGCGGGCAGCTGAGGATCGCCCTCAACAACGGCGTGACGAAGGAGGAGATCGTCGAGCTCTTTATCCACCTTGAGGCATACGCTGGCGCCGCCCGCGCGTTTGACTCCTACCAGGTTGCAGCAGCCGTGTTCGCAGAAGAACCGTGATCGCGCACGCTGGTGGACGCGCTCATGCTGCGGATCCTTGCTCCGATCGCGGACATGCGCCAGCGGAGCGTTTCAAACTGGGCGTGGGAACCCCGCTCCATTCACGCAGGCGGAGCGATCCCGACCCGATCCGTCGTTGCTGGCTCACTTCTGCCCTGAGCCGGCGCCCACTGGAATTGGAAGTCTCGATCCGGCGCCTGGTGTGGCGACGGAGCAGAACAGAGCGCACTCGACCGAGGAGAAGCCTCGGGGTAGGCTCCCGGGCATGCTGCGAGCGAACGACCTCGTGATGAGGACTGACGAGATCGGTGCGACCCTCCAGCGGGTGATGCGCATCGAGCGCATCGTTGACGACGCAGGTGGCCGAGCCGCGACCGGCCTTTGCGACGGCGATGGTGTTCGACCGGGTCACGCCGACGGCGCCGGCGCCGGTTGACCAGTATCGGCTCGCGACGCCATCCGTAGCCGACGAGTGGCGCCTCCTTCCGTCCGTTCATGGACGGAAGCGAGAGCGAGCTCGTGGCGCCTCAGTCGGCGACGAAGGAGACACGCCGCTCGAGACCAGCTTTCCGCGCAAAGCGCGTCGGGTGATCCGGGCCTCGAGAGTTGCGTCGCTGTAGGAAAGCGGGTCGGTGGCTCTGCTCAGGCGCTTGTGACTCGCAGGGAAGGGACATCCACAACGAGCGCGCGTCGG
>JBKQIR010000253.1:0-28951 GCA_052148275.1 Solirubrobacteraceae bacterium | reverse complement strand
TGAAAAAGGGCAAGGCGTAGCGAGCCCTTGAGCCACGACGCGAGGCAGGCTGTACCCCGCGGGATGCCATAAGTCCCCTGCAATTCTTCCAGTTTTCGCGGGCCACTGGGGACTTTTTCGCTACAGGGCCCGTTACCACGCATCGCCCTGACCGGCGCCCTCGAGGATCGCGGCCGCCTCCGCGCCCCGCCCGGCGGCGCGGTAGGCGCCGGCAAGGTTGTTGCGGGTGGTGAGCGTGTCGTGGTGCTCTGCGCCGAGGAGCCGCTCGCAGTCGGCGAGCAGCTCCCGCAAGATCGCGATCGCCTCCTGAGCGCGTCCGGCGGCCTGGTAGGCGAGGGCGAGGTTGTTGCGCGTGGCGAGCGTCGAGCGGTGTTCGGCGCCGAGGATCCGCTCCTGCTCTATGAGCAGCGGCTCGTAGATCGCGATCGCCTCGCCCACGCCTCCAGCGTCCTGGTAGGCGAGGGCGAGGTTGCCGCGCGCGATCAGCGTGTCGGGGTGCTCGGGCCCTGAAATCCGCTCGCGGTCGGCGAGCAGGTCCTGGAAGATCGCGACCGCCTTCTCCACGCGCCCGGCCGCGCGGTAGGCGCGCGCGAGGTTGTGGCGAGCGGTCAGCGTGCTGGGGTGCTCTGCGCCGAGGAGCCGCTCGCGCTCGGCGAGCAGCGGCTCGTAGATCGCGATCGCCTCCTCCACGCGCCCGGCGGCGTGGTAGGCGTCGGCGAAGTTGTGACGGGTCGTGAGCGTGCTGGGGTGCTCTGAGCCGAGGATCCGCTCGCAGTCGGCGAGCAGCGGCTCGAAGATCGCGATCGCCTCCGCCACGCGCCCACTGTCCTTGTAGGCGCGGGCGAGCTCGTGGCGGGTAACGAGCGCCTCGGGGTGCTCTGAGCCGAGGATCCGCTCGCGCTCGGCGAGCAGCGGCTCGAAGATCGCGATCGCCTCGCCCACGCGCCCGACGTCCTGGTAGGCGACGGCGAGGTAGTGGCGGGTGCCGAGCGCGTCTCGGTGCTCGGCGCCGAGGATCCGCTCCTCGTTGGCGAGCAGCGCCTCGAACAAGGCGATCGCCTGCGACGCGCGTCCGGCCTGTTTCAACGCGAAAGCCTCACGGTGGCGGGCGGTTAGCGTGCTGGGATGCTCGGCGCCGAGGATGCTCGCTGCCCGCTTGACGGTGCGCTGCGCGAGCGCGAGCCCGCGCGCACCTCCCTCGGCCCAGCTCAGGTAATGAGACGCCCGGTTGTGTAGCGCGATCACCTGCTCAGCCGTGTCGGGCACGTCCGCGGCGGCGTCCGCTAGCGCGATCACATGCGCGAGCAGCTGCTCAGAGCGCGGCCATCCCGCGACGTCCGATGCGTCAGCCGGAAACGCGTCATCGAGCGCGGCGAGCGCGCGCTTGGCCGCGCTCGCGTTACCGCGCGCGCGAGCGTCGTCGCGCACGACCTTCGCCAACAGGCGGTGCACGCTGACGCTGTCGTCATCCACCGCCGCGAGGCTGAAGCGCGCGAGCGCGTTCAACCCGTCCCGCAGCCGTTTTTGCTCGAGCGCGACGCTCGGGTCGATCACGACCTCGAACAGCGAGCGTGGGATCGCGTCCGACCCCAGATTCGCGGCGAGCGCCAGCAGCTCGCCGGCGAGCGGCGCGCTCGCGCCCGCGGCCGCGACCGATGCCTTCCACGTCGAGGCCACGGTTTGGGTGTAGGAGGCCTCGGGACTCGTGTCGAACAGCTCCTGCGCGGGCAGCGCATCGAGCAGCTCGAGGTAGTCGTCAAAGTTCGTGCCTGACAGGCAGTAAGCAGCCGCGTGCGAGAGCGCCAGCGGCAGTTACCGAGCGCCCGCGCCAGCCGCTGCGCGCCGGCGCGATCATCGGGGCGCTCGGCACGTTCGATCAGGTACTCGATCGCCGTCTGCTCGTCGAAGACGTCGAGCGACAGCACCGGGGCGAATTGGCGCACCTCGCGGTTGCGCGAGGTCACGAGCACCCTCCCGTTGCCAGCGCGGGGAAGGCAGTCGTTGAGCTGTGCGGCCGACTCGACGTTGTCGAGCACCAGCAGCCAGCGCTCCGCGCCGCGGCGCAGGCGCTCGAGCGCGAGATCCCGCCGCTCGGCTGGAGAGAGTCCCTGCACCGGTTCGCCGAGCCTGACCGCCAGCTCCGCGAGATCCGCGACGCCGCCGTCCTGCGCCCGGATCCACGCCACGATGTCGTATTCGCGGCCGTGCAGCTGCACGTAGCGCGCCGCCAGTTGGGTCTTGCCGACCCCGCCGAGCCCGGTGATCGCCTGCGCGATTACCACCCGGTCGGCAACTCCGAGCGCCTCGATGAGCCCATCGAGCTCGTCGCCGCGGCCGCTGAACGCCACCGTGACCGCCGGCACCCCGAACCACCGCCCGCTCACCGAACCCTCGCCCGCCGGCGCCGCGGCGCTGTCAGGTTCGCGCGCGGTAGGGCGGCGCAGCACCACGTCCTCGAGGTGGCCGCGCACAAGCCGCTCGAATTCAATGGTCCGCTTGTAGGCCCACCACATCTGCTCTTTCGGTAGCTCGTCCCGGAAGCGCAACACGCGCTGCCACTGGTCGGCTTCGGCAGCTTTCGCGGGGGCCGCCTTGCGCTCGCAGAAATAGACCATCACGTCAGGCCGGCCGCGCTTCCGCCACGCCTCCCACGCCCGTCGTAGCTCATGCTCGGTACCTGAGTGCGCGTCCCCGGTCGGGGTGCCAAAGCGCTTCCAAAAGATCCCGACCACGAGATCGGCATCGGCGATGTGCATGCGCTCGTCGATCAGCCCCTGCGGGCCCTCGAGGTGAAGACCCGGTCGCGCGTCGGTCTCCCAACGCCACACCGACAACCGACAACCCTTGTCCGCCGCCACCCGACGGTTCAGCTCATCGACGACCCGCACCACGGCCTTGCGCTCGGCCACTACGTCGCCCGGCGAGACGACCACAACCCGCACGATCTGAATGCCTTGATCGGTCACACGCGCAGCGTAACCGCAGCCCACCCAACCAGACGCGAACCGACCGCCGCGCGATCGCCGGACCGGCCAACCCACGGACCGCTTGCGGCACGAACACCGCCAAATCGGGCATCATCGAGCCCGGTCAGTTGCTGTGGCTCGCGTCTGGTGGCCTAAAAGGCACCGTTCTGCAGGCGCGAAGTCAGAACGACCGGTTCTCGCGCACTGCCAGGCAAGGCCGCCACGCGCCGCGAGCGTGCTCGGGCTTTCGCTCGCCAGCGCGAGGTCGCCCGCGCGCCAGCCGCCGGGTTACGATCGCGGTAACCCCACGGAAGGACGCCAATGCCCGTGATCGACCAGATCATCAGCGCTATCCAAGCGAGCATCGACGAGTTGCTCGGCGAGATCGAGCGGCTGCGCCGCGCGCTCGCGGCGCTCACGTCGCGCGAGAGCGAACCGGAGCGCTCTCAGCGCGCAACACCGGACCCTTCCGCCGGTGGGAGCGCCGCGAAGAGCCCGCGCGGCGCTGCACGTCGGACCCCGCGCACGCGAAGGGCGTCCGTGCCGCCGGCGCCGTCGGCGTCGAGGTCCCCAGGTCGTCCGCTGCTCCTGCTCGCCGCTCGCGCACCGCGCCGGGCGCAACAAAGGCCGCGAGCCTCGCTGCGCTGCAGGGCGGGAGCGCGATGACGGCCAGCGAGATCGCTGCCGCCACCGGGCTCGGCCGCGCGACGGTGAGCACCACGCTGTCCAGGCTCGCGGCGTCCGGCGAGATCGCCAAGGCCGCGCGCGGCTACCAGATCAGACACGAGAGCGACACTTCTGTCGGGGAGGGTGCCGGTAGCGTCGAGCGGGCCGACTCCGACTGATCCGGCGAGCGCGTAGAGCCCCGGTCGCTGGGCGGTCAGGGTCGCGGGTGTTCGTTTGGGGGGCACGGCGCTCGCCGAGAAGCATCGGCTGTCAGAACTGGGTCGCGGCTGCTGTGCGGCTGGCGAGACGACGCGCGCACCGGAGCCCCGGCGTGCGGGCACCGGTGGTTGTAGCTCACGCGTTGGGGTGTTGTTGCTCGACGTGTAGGAGCGGGCGGCCGTTGGGTGTGGGGCGGGCGGCTGGGGTGGGGCGTCCGAGGTGAAACCCTTGGGCGAGTTCGACGCCCATCGTGAGCAGCGCGTCGAGGGTTGGTTGGTTCTCGACGCCCTCGGCGATCGTGTGCAGCCCGAACTCGGCGGCGATGATCGTGATCGCCGCGATGACCTTGGCGCTGCTGGGGCTGGTGAGCAGGTCTGCGACGAATTCGCGGTCGATCTTGATGGCTGACACGGGTAGGCGTTTGAGGTAGCTGAGGGTTCCAAACCCGGTCCCGAAATCGTCCAGCGCAAAGCCGCACCCGAGCGCGACGAGTTGCTCGGCGAACTGCGCGACCGTGTCGTGGTCTTCGCTGAGCGCCGTTTCGGTGATCTCGATCATCAGCTGGGCGGGGTTGATGTTGCTGTGTTTGAGCGATCGTTGCAGGGTGTCCAGGACGCGTGAGTCGCCCAACGATCGCGCGGAGAGGTTGACCGCGAAACGCCGTCCGTCGGCGGCCAGCGCGACCGCCTGTGTGAGCACCCAGCGGTCGATCTCGACGATCGCGTCGTGGCGCTCTGCGACCGGCAGGAACGCTGCGGGCGCGACCAGCGCGCCGTCAGCGTCGATCATGCGTAGGAGCAGTTCCTCTTGCGTGCGCTCGCCGCTGCAGAGTCTGACGATTGGCTGGCTGTAGAGGGTCAGCCGGTCGTGAGCGAGGGCTTCGTAGATTCGCGCGAGCGTGCGGGCCTCGTTGAGATCGGCGCGCAGCTTCTGGTCGTCCTCGCGCTGCTGCGTGACCTCGCGCATCGAGAGCACCAGTCCCTCGACGGTGCCGTCGCACGTGGAGGTCAAGGGCTGATAGCTGACCGTCAGCCAGCGGCGCGATCCGTCGCGTCTGGCGATGCTGATCCTCAGCTCGCGGACCGTTTCGCCGGTGGCGAGCACGCGCGCGCCAAAGCTCTGCTGCCCGCGGATCGCGACACCCGCCTCGGTGCGCGCATCAAGCTCGGTCAAGCTGTGGGGTACACGGAGCTCCGTCTCGGTGCGCTCAAGCACCGCACACGCCGCTGGATTGACGCTCACCACGCCACCGGCACAATCGAGCACCAAGACGCCCTCGCTGAGCGACTGAAACGCCTGTCCCCACACCCCCTCGTGGGCCGTGAGCGCGGGGCGCTCGCCGTTCCCGGCGCCGACGGGACGCACGAGGTGGAGCATTTGGCGAGCGGCTTTCAAAGCTGAGTCGCCGCCAGTACCGGGCGGATCGCGATCGCTCGCGTCGACTGTTTGGCCGTGGCTCGTCACGGTCGATCGTGCGCTGCACGGCAAGTGACGAGCCGAAGGCTCGCCTTCCAGAAAGGCCATCCTGCGTGTAATCGGCATCGACAGAGAGACCTTTGAGCGTTCAGTCGTGACGCCCAGCTGTTGAGCGCCAGCGGCGTGAGGTTGGTGCAGGCGCTTTGAGTACGGGTCGGTGGCTGGCTGACCTGGATTGCGCGCCCGGGGCGCCCGGCTCGCTTTCGGGGTCGCCGCGTCGGACATCACCGCGGCGATGGTGATGCTGCACCGGCCGCCAATGCACCGGCCCGGGAGTTGAGCTCATCAACCCCACTCCGGACTCGCTTACAGGATCTCAGTGCTGGGTGGCGTCTGGTGTGGGCGGCTCGCCGTCGCCGCGTTGGTGGTGCTCGTGGTGCTCGTCGGTGGAGGCGTTTGCGGCGGGCTGCGTGATGGTGTCGCTGACGCGGGCGAGGATCGCTCGGATCGTGCCATGCGCGATCTGGGCCGCGGCCGCGATCTCGCGGTACCCAAGACCAAGCCGCACCGCCCGCGCGACGCTCCGCTCGTACTCTGCGGTGGCCTCGCGGCTGCGGCGTGCGGCGCGCTCCACACGCCGCAGCAGCTCGCTGCCGAGCTCGTGGCGGGCGCGGGCCTGCCCGATCTGCTCGGCTTGCGCGATCGCGCTCAGCGGCACACCCGCGGCGATCGCGGCGCTCGCGGCGTGCCTGACGGCGTGCTCGCGCACGCCGATCTCGTGGTCGCTGTCGTCCAGGTCTGCTCGGAGGCGTTGGTCGGCTGCGTGCGCGAGGGCTTCGAGCTCGGGCGAGAGCACCGGCTCGATGGTCTGCTGTGCGGGCATCAGAAGCAGGCTCCATTCGGTCACTTGGCGGGGCTGATGTCGCTTAAGCGATTCACGGGCACTTTTCACGACGCCACACCACAAAGATTTCTCGCGGCTGCCCCCGGGCGCGTCGGCTCGCCTCGCGCACGACCCTGACCACGAGACCTCAACGCGCGTTGAGCGCGTATTGGATCGATCCTGTCCGCCGGCCTGCCAACGCCCGGTGCGCGGATGCCGGGATGGCGGCTGGCATGGATCGCGTTGGCAGGCGACCCCAACGTGGGTGGTTGTGGCGGCCGACTCAACCGCGCAGAGCGCAGCCGGGGTGGCTCTGTGCTCATGTCCCAGCACGCGGCATCTGTCCGGTGTCGCTCGCGGCACCGCCGCGACGCGTGGTCGCCCGCTCGCCTGCCGGGCGTCCCATCGCAACCCCGCGCCCGATCGGTCCGCCGCCGCCTCTGGACGATCGCCCCCACGGCGACACCGATGTTGATCGTTACTCCCATGCGGCCACACGCAGCTGTGCAGCAGCGCCGAGTCCGAACGCGGCGCCTGGCGTACGGGGACACTCGCGACCCGTTGGTCGGGCCTCACCGGCGTAGTCACCGGCGGGCCCGACCACTCGCGGCCCTGGCTCGGGCCTTACCAACGGCGGCGGCGCTCACAACAACAACAACAACACCGCGGGCGCGACCAGCAATACGGCACCAGAAAAGCAACTCACACATTTGCATCAGCGATGTGTGGAAGCGCTATAGGAAGATGCTGCGACCACGCTTCCGTCGTGTCGAGCCGATATCCCACGCGTACGCTCGATGGCAGTCGTTTCGACGTCTCAGCTGCACATCTGGCGGTTTGCGTGGTTTGGCAACCGGCTCGGTCAACGAGCGTCCGACTGCGTCTCAGATTAGCTGTTCGGGCGACGCCAACCAGGTGAGTCGGGCGGCGAGGTCGGCGGCCGTGAGGTCGATCAACGCGCTCCGAGTGGTCGGTCGGTAGCTGTCGCCGTCGAGGGCGAGCCAGTCCACCTTCTGCTTCGCCGGGTCCAAGATCAGCAGCTCGTCGACGTGGTGCGCGGCGTAGAAGCCGAGCTTCTCCCATGTCTTATCGCCCGGGGAGACGATCTCGACCACGAGTGCGGCGGTCGGATGCCACTGCGGCGCGTACCCCGGACGGTGCAGCGCCAGGTCCGGGACGCGGTAGTTGTCCTTGCTCTCGCCGATGCCGACAGTACCCGTGAGCTCAAGGCCGGCCGCATCCGCGAGTGGGTCGAGTATGCCGACGAGCTTCACGGCAAGTCGCTCATGCTCGTGACTCGGCGGCGGGATCATGTGCAGCACACCCTGCCACACCTCGTCGCGGCGATCGAGATCAAGACGCGCGCGCTGCTCCAACAACTGCTCGATCGCGGCTGGCTGTGGGTCGAGAACGAGCGTAGGCATGACCCAAGGGTACCGTCGCCGCAAACCCGCACGTAGCTCTATATCGCGTATCGCGTCGCGTCGAGCTTGGGGCCCGAGCAGAGCACCGGACCCGCCCGCCGCACCTTGCGCGACGCTCAGCGCCTGACCGCCATCGCGGGTTTGGGTGCGGGCTGGCCCGCCTGATCCCTTGCCGCCCCGATCGTCGTCCCGTCAAGCGCCGCGCCTGCGTCGTCGCCGTCGGCGATCCCTGACGGGACGGCGCTTGACAGCCCGCCGTCCGTCGCGATGGGGGCGGGGCATGCCCGCACCCAACCAACGGAGGCAGCCGATGTCGAGCAAGCCACCTACGGCCAAGCAGCTCGCGTACCTCAGAACGCTCGCAGAGCGGACCGGTCGGACGTTCATCTCACCCCGCACGAGCCGCGAGGCGAGCGTCGAGATCCGCAAGCTGAAGGCCGCCAAACCGGACACGCTCTTGGAGCGCAAGCTGGAGCACAAGGACGTCGCCGACGCGATCGCCACCGGGCCCGCCGACAGCTCACGAGTGCGCAGCGACGAAATCGAGGGCTGGGGATCGACTGCGACCTGGAGCCGGCGCCCATGACCGCCTGCACGACCACTACCGCCCGCAGCGCCCGCCCAACAGTCGGTGAACGCGTCGAGCTCGGCCGCTACCAGACGCGTACCGGCGAGCACCGCGTCATCTACGGCCAGCGCGTCGGCACCGTTCGAGTCACGGACGTCCCGGCAGACGGCCGCGGACGTGCGTTTCTCGTCGAGCGCGAGCTTGAGCAGGACGGCTACGCCGCGCTGCTCGCGCTCGTGGCCAACTACCTCGACCGCGCGAACGAGCTCGGCATCCCGCCGATGGCGGCGCCGGCGCTCTTGTAGGCCGTAACCGGCGCGTCTCCAGCGTCCGGCATCATATGATGATCGCTTATAACCGTACTTGACCGTACACGGCCACCCTTAGTATGATCCCGAGCGGAGATCCAGATGACCACTTCCTTCCCCACGAACAGCACCCAACCCGCGGCCGCGGAGCCGGAGCCTTCGTCTCGCGACCCGCGAGTCCGAGACGTCCTCTCGCCGCGCGAGGTCGCCGTGCGCGCCGGCTTCTCGTATCACGCGATCCTTCGCGCGATCCGACGCGGCGACCTGCAAGCGTATGAGCCAGTGCCCGGCCACTACCGCATCGAGCTCGTCGAGTACGAACGCTGGCTGCGCCACCCAGCCCGGCGAGAGGAGAAGCCGCCCCCGCCCGAGTACGCGCCGCGCCCTCGGCATCGCCGCGTGAGCGCTGACCCCTCGCGTCCCGGCAGCATGTCTCGACTGCGCGCGATCGAGGAGAGCTGAAACCGGCGTGGACATCTACCACAAGCCCAACGGCCGCTGGCAGGTCCGCTGGCGCGAGGGCGCTCGGCGCTGCGGCCGCACGTTCGATCGCAAGGGCGACGCCGTGGACTACATGGCATGGCTTCGCCGCCGCCAGCAACTCGGCCACGCTGCAGTCCCAGAGGACGTGCCGCTGTGCGAGTTCATCGAGACGTACTGGAGGCTGCACGCGGTGCCAAACCTCAGCCAGTCCACGCGCGATCTCTACAGCCGCGTGTGGTCGCTGCACATCCTGCCGCGCCTCGGCGACTACGGCGTCCGGGACCTCACACCGAAGCGACTGACCCGATTCCGCGCCGAGCTCGAGCGTGCCGGCGTCGGCACCGCAACCGTGGTGAAGGCGATGACGATCGTCCAGTCGATCCTCAGCTTCGCCGTCAGCGAGGAGCTCGTCGAGTACAACGCCGCTGCCTTCGTGACAAAGCCGCGCTACGAGCGCGCCCGCGAGCCGCACACCTTCCTGCCGGCCGACGTCGAGCAGATCCGCGCCACGCTCCAACTGCGCGACGGGACACTCGTCTCGACCCTCGCCTACTCGGGCCCGCGCCCGGAGGAGGTCGTCTGCCGCCTCGCGTGGGCGACGTCGGCGAGCAGGCGATCCGCTACCAGGACACCAAGCGCCACCGCACCCGGCACACGCCACTGCTCAAACCACTCGCCGACGATCTCAGCGAGTGGTTCCTCGCCTCCGGCCGACCGCCAGACCCAGTGCCCGTGGTCCCCGCCCACGACGGCGACTTCTGGGACCAGGACGACTGGCGCAACTGGCGCACACGCGTCTGGCAAGGTGAACCCGCACGACAGCGCCGGGACCGCAAGAACCCGACAGCTCCGACAACGGGCTGCGCGCCGCAAGGCACCCGGCCTCGTGACCTGCGCTCAAGCTACGTCACGCTGCGGATCTACGAGGGCATCCCGCTCACGCAGATCGGCCGCGAAGTCGGCACGAGCGTCCGCATGATCGAGCAGCACTACGCCGGCGTGATCGCCAACTGGGACGGCAAGCAACGCCCCGCGGAGGCCTCGATCAGGGCCGCCCGCAAGGCCACCATCCGGGCCGCGCGTCAAACTAGTGGACGCGGAGTGGACGCGCTGGCCCAACTGACCCCACCCTCCGCGTCATGAAAAATCCCTGGAAATACGCCGAAAGCCCTCTGACGGACTCGAACCGTCGACCCCTTCCTTACCATGGAAATTCCGGGTGGTTCCGAGAGGGCATGCACTGGCATCGGGCGGTAGGAATTGCCTGCACAAGTCGACATTCCGAACGACGGCTGACACCCGTCGACTCCGTCCCGCGCTCGGTGAGACTTGCACCCACGTTGCACCACGGATAGCGCGCCAGCCACCAGCCTGGTTGTGCTCCAGCGACGTCACGGCAACGAGCTGCTGATTGCGGTCGCGTCGAGCTGCTCGCGGGCGAGGCGTATCGCTTCGGCGGCCGGTACTCGCGGTAGACCTTCGAGCTCGCGGATGACGCCGGCGTAGTGTCGCGCGAGCGTGTCGACGCTCGCGCCGACCTGGTCCGCGACGTAGGTCAGCGACCGCCCTTCCCAGAGCAGGAGGGAGACGAAGCTCGAACGCAGGCGGCGCGGACGCATGTCGCCGCTGACGCCGACCTCTCGTGCGGCAGGCTGGTAGACGCGACGTCTCCAGTTGCGCCAGTCGTGCTCCTGCCAGTCGCGACCGCCTCGGCGGGGGAAGATGAGCTCATCCGCGGCGGGTCGGCCCGATTCCGCGCGCCACGTGGCGAGGTCCTTGGCCAGGGGCGCGAGCAGATCGACGACACGCGGGCGCTCGGTCTTCTCTGCGTAGACCTGCAACGTGCGTTGACCCAAGTCGCGCCAGCGGCTTCTGAGTGCCTCTTCGGGCCTTGTCCCCGCGTAGGCCAGCATCGAGACGAGCATAGCGTTGGGAGAGGTCATCAAAGCTCGCATTTGCTCGACTACGAGCGGCGGGAGCGGCTCCACGCGCCGCCGGGTGTTCTGCTTGGGCTTGTCGACCGGGAGGACGGGGTTCGTCTGGATCAGGCCCCGCACGACGGCGCGTTTGCAGATCCCCTGCAGAAGCCCGAGAGCCTTTATCTGCGTCGGCTGCCCGATCCCGGCGGCATGCAGCTCACGCCGGAAGTCCTCGACGAGCGCGGGGGTGATCTCGCAAAGCTCGTACCCTCCGATGCGCGGTGCCACGTGCTTGCCGTATATCTGGGCGTATACGGCTCGTGTCCTCGGTTTGAGGTTCGGCACGGCATAGGTTGGCCACCATTCCTCGCGCACGAAGTCCGTCAGCGTGATGTGGTTCCTAATGACGCCCGGCGCGAGCGTTCCGAGTTGCTGGCGCCGTTTAATGTCGAGATCGAACGCTATCGCGTCGCTCTTGCGCTCGAACAGGCGACCGTGGTGTCGGCCGCCCTCTGTCCAGCGAACCTCGAACCGGTTGCCGCGGTCAGCCCTCCGACGGAGGCTCACTGTGACGTGGCCTGTCGCTCGATCGCTCTCAGGTCGGCGGCGCTCCCCGCCACCGGGTGGCGATTCGACCGGGTCTGTTTTGTTGCGCTGCGCAACCTTCGTGGCTCTGACGTCGCGGTAGCTGCGGGGCGCGCTTCGATCCAAGCGAGCGCATCGGTCTCCCGGATGAGCAGCCGTCCCGCGACGTGGAACGCAGTCAGCAGTCCGGTGCTGATTGCACGTCGAACGGCCTTGTGTTCGCACCGGGCGGTCTGAGCGACCTCTGCGATCGTCAGGTACCGCACCGGCGGCGGGGATTCGGACGCAAACGGGCTCATGTGAACCTCCTCTCTCGATCATGGTGAGTGGATGATGGAAGCCTTGGCCCGGACACCCTATCCGTCGCCTTGGAGGCGCCACGCGCCCGCGAGGGCGCCTCCGTTGCGCACGTGAGCGCCGTCCTGCGCGTACGGCCAGAGATCAACGAGCTTGGCGCCGGGCCTGGAACCAGAACGTAGCGGTGTGTCGAACTGAGACCGTGTCGTGATCGGCGAAGCGTGACCAAAGTCGGATCCTCACAGCGCCTCTCGTTCAGTGCCGTTCCCGGCGGCAACTGCCGACCATTTGCCTGGCCGGTTGCGATGACCGCGATCGCGGCAGCGGTAAGCAGCCCACAGGCGAGCGCCTGGGCGGATCGCTGGCGGGTGAGCAGCACGCTGGCGGCGGCGAGCGTTGCGATCAGCGCCAGCCGCGGCCCGCCGGTGGCTGCGAGCACTGCGCTAGCGATGGTGGCCTGTGCGAGGAGCAGAGCGCCGGTGCTGAAGAGTCTGGGTTTCATGAGGCGATGGCTTTCAGGGTGGGGTCCTCGTAGTAGCGGCGTTGGCGGTAGAAGGTGGGGGGCTGGTGGGTGTGGATCAGCAGCCCCTCACCGGCGGTCGTCCGTTGCAGCGCTTGGGCGGTGAGGATCTCGGGGTTCTGGTTCCGCTCCGTGGCTCGCTGTCCGAGAAGTCGCGTCAGTTCGATCACGGTGAGGCGGTCGGTGATCGACCCGAGGAACAGCTTGGCTTGGGAGAGCGCGAGCAGCTCCTCCGCGGCCGCGGGGCCGTAGTGGCGGTGCATCTGCGCCACCGAGTGCCAGACCGTCAGGAACCGTGCGCTGGGGAGCGAGGTCGCGAGGATCTGCGGGAGGTCCTGCAGCGGTGCGATGTTCGCCGTCTCATCCAGCGCGAACAGCGCCACCGGCCACAGCCCTTTCCCGTCGCGGTTCTCGGTCTCCGCGAGGTGGTGCAGCAGGCTCGAGAGGAGCGTCACGACCAGCGGCGCCAAGAGCTGCTGGTGCTCGCGGCCGGCGACGATGTAGAGCGTGTTCGCCTGCCCCCGCGCGAACAGCAAGGCGGGGGTGAGGCCTTCGTGGCGGCTGGCGGTGCGGGCGGCGCCGGGGTGCCCGTAGGCCTTGAGCTGGACCGCGGCGGTGCCGATGATCCCGTCGCGCTGACGCTCGGTGTACGCGTACACGTTCTCAAGGCGCTCCTGTGCGTCCCCGGCGTCAGCTTGCGCCAGGATCTCCAAGGGGAGTTCTTGCTCGCGTTTGAGGATCCAGCGGTAGACGTCCACGATCGTGCGCTCGCGATCCAGCGCGGCGGCGTGCAGTAGCGGGGCGGTGAGCCCTTCGGCTTCTTGGTCGAAGTACTCCTGGCTGTTGTTGGCGCCGAGCCGCATGGCGTGCCCAAGCCAGCGCGCGACCAGCAGCGCGTGCTCCCAGTCCTCGCAGCCCGCAAGCGGGTCCCAGTTGTCGGTGCGCTCCCCGAACGGGTTCCACACCCATACCCGCCCGAGCTCTTGGCGGCGCGCGAGCGTGTGCGCGAGCACGTCGCTGCGCACGGTCGTGTTCACCGCGGCGCCCTGGTGCTCGAGCAGCGCCGGGATGATCACCCCCGAGGTCTTGCCCGAGCGCGGCGCCGCGACCACCAACGTCTGGACATTGCCCTGGACCGCGAGCAGCTGCGCCGGGTGCCCGTAGCGGCCGACCAGCACCCGGTCCGGTTCGACGCGGTCGACGAGCAGCTCGCTGATCGTGTGCGAGCGCGCGAACGCCCGCGGCCGCAACCCCCGCAGCTGCCAGAACCGCCGGTCAGACACCGGCCGGCTCGCATGCACATCAAGCTTCCGCACCAGCGCGGTGATCACCGATACGAGCACGATGGCGACCAGTGCTTGAACGACCCAGAACTCCCCCGTCGCCGGCAACGTCCGCCGCAGCGCCGGCGGATACGCGAGCGTGGGGTGCTTACCGAGGACCGCGCGCAGCACCGCGCCCTGGCCCTGCCAGAACCCCAGCGCGCTCCAACGACCGCTCGCGACCCAGCCAGCGACCTGCGGACCGAACCAGACCAGCAGCAGCAGAACCAAGCCCGCGGCCAGCAGCAGCGACAGAGCAACGAGGCGGTGAGAACCGCGAGCGGGAGCGTTCATACCTCTAAAGCGATCCTCCAGCACTTTTCACGACGCCCAACCAAAAAGAAGTTTGTCGCGTGTGCGCGGCGCCGGTGCGCGTTGTCTTCCCGCGACCGCAAACGGCGAAGAAGCCCTGCTGCAGCATCAAGGAATCGGGGCTCACCTGAAAGCCCCAATCACCCACACGATCATCCACGGAGCCTCGGAAAAGCTCGGAGATTGCGACAACATCAGGCCCAGCCAAGCAGATCGGTAGTCCGGAAAAATCGCGTCTTGCAGCGCAAAAGCCAGTAATCGGCTCGGCTCGACAGCCGTTGCCGTTCTGCCGCGTAGACCGCTAGCTTTTGACGCGAGTGCGGGAAAAAAGCCCAGTCCGAGCAGACGCTCTCGCCGATGCTCCCACGCCGTGGCGGGACTGGGATTGCTGGCGCCCGGACGTCTCCGAGGTTGATGTCCGCCGCGACATCGACAACGTGCTGCTCAGCTTGCGCCTGCACACGAAGCGGCGCTTCATGCATCAGCGCTTCTGGGAGGAGGAGACCAAGGCGGCGGAGTATGCCGCGCAGCTCGAGCCGCACCCGCGCCTCGAGAGCGTGTCGGAGCACAGTTGGCACGTCGCAGACGTGGTGCTGACGCTGGGCGACCACTTCCCGTTCCTCGATCCGGCGAATGCGCTGCGCCTCGCCGTGCTCCACGACAAGATGGAGTTGTTCACGGGTGACCGCAACCCCGTTGGCCGCGATGGCACGGGGGCGAAGACGCACGCCTTTAATGCCGCCCGTCGGTGGGATAAGGATCGCGCCGAGGAGGTAGCCATTGCCCGCTACCTCGGAGGCATGCGGCCGGCGGCGCGGCCGGCACAGGCGCGAGCGCTCCACGAGATCCTCCACGGCCGCACGGTCGACGCCCGGTTCGTAAAGGCCGCGGACAAGTTCGCCGCGCTGGCGTACGTACTGGTCAAGAAGCGTGGCACGATGACCGATAGGCACCTATCCTTTACTCTTCGCTATAGCGAGAAGAGCCTTGATTACTTTCCCCCGCTGGAATTTCACTACGAAGAGCTCCGTCGGCGACTTATCCGATCGTTGGCGCGCGAGCGTGCGGCCCCGGTCAGCAGCGTCGAGCTGATGATCAAGCAGAGCCGTGCGCAACTCACCCTCTTCTGACCGGCCCAATATTGCCCTCTACGGAAAATCCGGGGCGGGCAAGTCCGAGATCGCCAGAATGCTCGAAGCCGACTTTGGCTACGCTCACTGCAAGACGGGCCAGGCGTGTCGCGACATTGCGCTTCGCCTATTCGGGTCCGACGACAAGACGCTCCTGAACCGCATCACTGACGCCCTCAAAGCGATCGACGACGAGGTTTGGCTGCGGGCCGCGCTTCCCCCTCCAGACGTCTCGGGACCGGTCATCTTTGACAGCATGCGCTTCCCGGCCGACTACGACTTCCTCCGGGCGAAGGGCTTCCAGTTCTGGCGGGTGGAGGCGCCGCTCGCGCTGCGTGTCGAGCGCCTCGTCGCGCGCGGACAACAGTTCGACCCCGAGTGCGACGACGACCATCCGGCGGAGGTCGCACTCGCTGGACACGAGTTCGATTTGACAATCGAGAACATCTCGTCGCTGGCCGATCTGCGCGTCGCGGTCGAGGCAGCATTGTCCGACACATGAAATGGGCAACGGCATGACCCGATCCCCAGCGAACGCAGCCAAGATCAGCGTATCCGGGTGGCCGCGCCGTCTGCTCCTTCCTCGACGCCGAATCCTGCGCGGCGTGCCCCCGACCTCGGGCGTGTCTTCCGAGACCAGGCTATTTGCGGCTGTGCGCGGGGCCTCTACTCCGGTCGGCCTGCGGGAGCCCTCGGCCATATTGCCTAGCACGACGTAGCCGCGTCCTGTTCAACAACCTCTTCCTCGACTTCCTCAACCGGGACAGCCGGCAGATGTTCGGCACGTTCGCGAACCTCAACGCACAGCAGCACACGGACCTCCTCACGGAGGCCATCAATGTTGCGGCGTTCCTCTGTGGCTCCTACTGTGTGGTGCCGCCCGGCTTCCTCGTCGAGGACGACATCGCGGCGGTAGCCCTTCTCGTGCGTCGGCGCGAGTACCTAGATGAACGCCTGATCCGACTCTCATTGCGCGAAGATACTTTTGGCGAGCTCTGGGCGAAGAAGGATCGCGAGTATGCGGCCGTGAAGCGGGAGTACCAGGGCCTGTTCGATGACGAGCGCCGCCGCCGCCTCGAAGAGCACGGCGGGGCCCTCATCTCGCGGCGCGCGAGAGCGGGCGCTGAGATCGCGAATGCTTGGGAGGCGGGTCCCGATGAGTCGTCCGCGTGGAATGACGTGCTCCGGAACCGCCCGGCGATGGAAGTCGACGCGGCGAGCGGCATACCGATGACCATCCTGAACGACGGACAGGCGGTGACATGGCCAGCGATCCGAGACCGCCTGATAGCGCTGGCCGGGCCAAATACCAGCCTCTACCGACCAATCCTTCAGCACGACTACTTCTCCGTCTATCTCAGAGAGTACCGCCTTACTATCTTGCGCGAGCTGCCGTTCACGCGGCGACACTTCATTGACACGGACGACCTGTACAACAACTACGAGTCGGTCCGGGCGGCACTTTCTCCACCCCACCTATTCAAGCTGACCGGCACGCTGTCGGCGTCGTCACTCCTCGAGCTGCGGAAAAGAAGGGGCTACTACGACTTCTGCGAGCTACTCGGTCGCGTCACGACCGTCGCCCGGACCTCGCGCGACGTCGCTGCCGCATTCGCGCGCGCGGCGAGCCGCATCCCGTCGTCGCGCACCGACCCTCTCTCTCGCGCAGCTGCTCGGGGACGTCTGAGCGTCTGCGGCGTAAACTTGACCAATGCCGAGCTCGACGCTTTCGATGAGCGCCTCCAGAGTCTCGCCGCCGATCCTGAACGAGTGATCCAAGAGATGGCGGAGGGGGTCCAGGTGGTGCCGCTGAAGCGCGCGCCCAATGCAAAGGTCGTGGTGGCGGTCTTTACCGCCCTTACAGAGGAGCGGAACATCCTCGTACGGCGCTGGCAGCTCAAGGACGAGCATCCCGACCCGATTGCGCGAGGGAAGGTCGGGAGCGTCGACGTCGAGCTTGTTTGCCCGCACGCGGCCGGCCGTGTTCCGGCCGCGGTAGAGATGATGAAGTACCTCCGGAAGTGCACTGCACACCCGAAAGCCGTCGTCGTCGTCGGCATCGCGGGAGGCGTCTCGGAAGAGGAAGTTTCGTGCGGCGACGTGCTCGTAGCCGAGACCATAGTGGACCTCGCCCTACGCAAGATTCGCGCGGAGGAGGAGGGACTCGCGCCGGAATTTCGCCCGCGCGTGTTCACTGTGGACAGCCGACTGGTCGACTTCGTTCGGTCGGGCGCATTCGACAGCTCGAAGTGGAGTGGGACGGTTGCCAACGAGCTCGAGTGGCCCGATGGACGCCGGCCGACCGTGCGTGTCGGACCGATCGCCTGTACCGACGAGGTTGTCGCCAGCAATGAGTGGCGCGACGAGCTCCTTAAGGCGTCGCCGAAGCTCCAAGGCGTCGAGATGGAGTCCGGCGGCATCTGCGCCGCGAGCGAAGTCGACGGAATCCCGGTCTTCGTCGTCCGCGGCGTGTCCGACCTCGCGGACCCCACGAAGAGCGACGACTTCTGGCGCAAGCTGTCGGTGCTAACGTCAGCCCATCTGCTAGAACGAGCCTTCGCTACGGCGTCGTTCGTCCAGAACCTGTGACCGTCCTGACCGACCCCATCGCAATCGCGGCGCTGCAGACCTTCGCGTCGGTCTTGGAGCCGCAGTCGGCGATCTACGTCTGTGGCCCGCTCGACCATGGCCGTCTCTGGTATGAGGCAAAGGCGCGCGGAGACTCCGGCGATTCGGTCCGGGCGATCAACCAAGCCCGCCTGACTGCGCTGGCGAAGAGGCTGCGAGCTCAGGGCGCGACGCCCGTGATCGATCCCGGGCTACTCCGGGTTGATGCATGGACCGGCCGCGAGTACGGCGACTTCTTCCTCAAGGTGATACGGAGCTTCGCGCGTGAGGCGTGGTTCATCGACGGCTGGGAGTACAGTCACGGAGCGACGAAGGAGTACCTCCTCTGCCGTGAGCTATCGCGGCCGACGTTCGACGAGGCCGGCCAAGCCCTGGAGCCGGCCGAGGCCGAGACTTTGCTGCGCGACGCTGCCGGCCGCGCAGCCGAACTCCAGGTCGATGCCGAGAAGCTGCGCTCACGCATCGACGCCCTTCGCGCGCTCTCGAACGTCTGACGCTTGCGTCAGGCATCGGAGCCTCGCGGACCTCGTCGAGCCGGCAGGCTGACGGCACGCCGCACTTCGCGCCGGTGAGGAGGTGGCTTATGACCCGGACGAGGATCTCATGCAGCGACCACCTCTGTCGCGAGTGGTTCCGTCAGGCGGGGCGACCTCACTCGCTCAAACGGCACAGGTAGGCGGTCGAGGAGAGGACCGGCGCGCATATTGGATGTAGCAGCAGAGGGCTGCGACTAGTTCACGCGGGCTGCTTGGCTCGCGATGCGTGGTCCTTTTCAAGCGGCGCGGTCTGCGTGCCAGGTGTCGTGGTCGAGCGTGATTCGGATTGTCCCGGCGGGGTTGTATGGGGTGCTTTCCCACGGCTCGTAGATCTCGTCGGGGTAGACGACGTCGACGTCGTCGTATGCCGGCTTGGTCGTCTGGAACGTTTGATTGTGGTGGCGTGCGGCGAGGTCGTCGGCGAGGGTGTGCAGCCAGATGCCGGCCGGGACTGCGGCCGCGCACGCGAGCACCATCAGCGGCGGGGAGAGGGGCCCGCCACCGTTGCCGTCGCCGAGGAGCCAGAGCACGAGCTGGACTGACCACACGACGGCGCCGATCGCGCCGACACCTACAGCGAGACGGGCGGACAGCCTGACCAGCAGCCGTAGCGGGAGCACGGCCAGCTCGAGCGCGAGGCGCCCGAGGAGGCGTGGCGTGGCGCGCAGCTTCGCGGTCATGCGCTACAGGCTTGCGCTCGCGTCGGACGGCACCTCGTCGTCGGTATTGCGTGCGGATGGCGCGTCGTCGGTGTGCCGGCGCCCCGGGCGGTGGTCACGATCGGCGTGACGCCTGGCGCTTGTGATTCGAGTGTCGTTGTCGGCGCGGGAGGTCGCTGGAGGAGTCTCGGAGGCGGTCGCGCGTCGTGGGTGGCTGGTCAGTTTTCGATGCCGTGGTCGTGGCCGGGGGTCGGGAGGTCGAGTCCGAGGTGCGCGCGGGCATCGCTGATCGAGCGTGTGAGCGCGATGTCGTGTGGGTGGACGCCGGGGTCGGCGGGGTCGGTGATCTGATTGCGGATTCGGTGCGCGGCCATCTCGCGCGCGGTCCGCTGCCAGCGTTCCTTTAGGGAACGCTGGTCGGGTTCGGGTCCGAGCGTCTGCTCGAGCCACGCGGGTTTGCGCTCCAGCTCCTCGCCGATCGCCCGCTCGCGCAGCGCCAGCGAACGGGTCAGGAGCTGCTGCTGGCGCTCCTGCAGTTGCTCGGCCCTGTGCAGGGTCTCGGTGGGATCCCCGACACGCGCTGCGAGCAGCTGCTCGTCTTGGCGGAGCGTGGTGAGCTCGAGCTCTCGATCGCGCACGCGGGCGCGGTATGCCTGGGCTGCCGGGTCACGCCAGCCCTTCGGTTTGCTGTCCAGCCGCGCTTCGGTGTGGATGGCGCCGATCCGTTCGTGCAGGTCGGCGAGCGCGCGGGCGTCCGCGATCACCGGGTCCGCGAGCGCCTCGCGCACCGCGGCCAGCTCGTCGCTGGCGCCGGCGAGCTCGGCGAGCACGCCCGACGGCGCGGCGATCTCGAGGTCGCCCGCGGACTTGTCGACGACGTCGGCGAGCTCGGGCTCGCGGGTCGCGTCGTGCTCGCGATCCACGGCGCTGGCTGGCTGCCGTTGGTGCGGCTCGGTCGTCCGCGAGGGTTCGGGGCTGGTCGAGGCCTCCGGTTCGGTCCCGGTGCCCTGCTCGGCGAGAGCGTGCGCGCGGGCGTGTTCGAGCTGTTCGAGCGCGAGGTCCTCGTCATCGCGCTCACGCATCCGCGCGCCCATCCGCTCAAGCGCGTCGGACCGTCCGGCTGGGTCTTGGGCGGGTGCGATCTCCTCGCGCTCCCGCTGGGTGCGGGAGGGTTCGTCGATCAGCAGGATCTCGGTGGGTTCGCGTGCGCGTGAGAGCGCGGTGTAGGACCAGTTGCGCGTGAAGTCCCCCGGCTGCCCGACGACCGCGGCCCATTGCACGGTCCCGCCTTGCATCCCGTGGCCGGTGAGCGCGTAGGCGTGCTCGAGATGATGCGTGGCGTAGTCGATGTCGAGCGCTCGCACGCCGCCGGTGTCGGCCTGGATCGTGACCCCGTTGCGGGGGTCGACGTGGGTGATCGTCGCGCGCATCCCGTTGTCCAGGTCGCGGCCGCGGTCGTTGCGTCTGGCGATCACGCGGTCCCCGACCGCCCACTCCCGCCCCGCGATCTGGACACTCTCGCCGAGCTCTCCCCGGTCCTTGAGGTGCTCGCGCGCGAGCTCGTTGAGCCGTTCGCGGCGTTCGTTATCGCGGCAGATCAACACCGCCTCCCGCTCACCGTGAGTCTCACGCGCGGCGGTCCACCGCGCGATCGCGGCATGCTCAGCGTCAACGCCGGGCTGCGCGCCGGCGAACACCTCGAGCTCTCCGCGCTCGGTTTTGGACTGCAGGTAGCTGTCGGGTTGGCCGCGGTGCACGCGGGCGAGGCCGCGGCGCTCCTGGGGGTCGCGTTGGCGCATGACCTCGCGCAGCTCGTGGGATCCGAGCTGGCGGGTGAGCGCGCCGAGCCACCCGCCGGCCTGCACAGAAGAGAGCTGTCCGGAGTCGCCGATCGCGACGACCTTGACGTGCGCGTCGACCGCCGCGTCGATCAACTTCGCGGACAGGCGGGTGTGTGCCATCCCGGCCTCGTCGATGATCATCACCGCCGGCACCCTGTACACCCCGAGCTCCGTCGCCTCCGCGAAGCGCAGCGCGTCAGGGTCCGCGCCGAGCTTGACCACCCACCCGTCCAACGTCCGGGACTCCTCGATCCGGGCGCGCTCTTTGAGCTCCCGGACCGCACGGCCGGTCGGCGCAGCGCCGAGCACGCGGTAACCCGCGTGCTCGTAGACCTCACGTAGCGCGGCCGCCGAGGTGGTCTTGCCGGTCCCGGCGAGCGCCTCGACCGTATCGATCCGGTTCCCCGAGGAGGCGATCGCGATGACCACGTCCTGCTGCTCTGCGGTCAGCGCCGTGGGCAGGGTGGCGAGCGCGCGGTCGATGTCGCGCTGATCGACGATCGCCGCCTGCTGGCCTCGGCCCTCAGTGGCGTGCGCGACGATCCTCCGCTCGGCGTCGAGCAGCTCTCTGGTGGTGTAGCGCCGGTCAAGCCGGTCGGGGATCTTGACCGCCTGGTCGTGCTCGAGCATCCTGCGTGCGATCGCGGTCACTTCGCTGGCGGCGGCGCCCTGGGGGTGCGCGGCCGCGACCGCGATCACGACATCGCGCTCCCGGAACGTGTTCGTGGTCGCGGTCAGCCCGCTCGGCGAGAACAGCCGCTCCGCCAAAGCGCTCTCGCTGACCAGCTCGGGCGCGGGCGCGTCGAGCAGCTCGGTGAGCTCGGCCAGCTCCGCCGTGCCGAGCCCGTGTTCGGCAGCGCGCGCTTGGATCTCGGTCCGCCAGTCACGTTCGTTGACCTCGTGCTTGACCTCGCGGGTGTCGTACGCGATCCGCTCCCGGCCGATATCCCCAACCGCCACCCCATCCGCGACCAGCTCCCGCTCGCGCTCCAAGATCCGCCGACGACGCGTCGAGAACTCCTCAAGCACCCCGGGCGGAACCTGCTCAAGCTCCGCCATCCCGTTGCGCTGCGGCCCCCACGACGCCCACGCCAGCCGCTCCCTCACCGCCGCCCGCAGGTGCGCCTGATACACCGACCCGCCGGCCTTCGCGTGTTCATATATGTGCCTGGCGTCCAGCGCGGTCCAGCGCCCGTCCGCGCCCCTGGCCATGTTCGCCGCGACCACGTGCGTGTGCAGCTGCGGGTCCTGCGCCCTGGACATCCGATGCCTGTAGGCCGCCGCGACGAACCCGTCGGCGGGTTCCGAACGGGCGCGCTCCCACCCCCGCGGATCCCCCGCCGCACGCTCAGCCGCCGTCCCGTTATGCCCGCGGCGGACCTTGCACGCGCCCCCCTCCATGTACTCCACCGCGGCGTCGACCGCCTCCTCATGCGCCGCCACAAGCGCTCGGGACAGCTGCTCGTCGCCGACCGCGAACAGCACGCTCACGCTCTTCGGCGCGGAGAACGTCATATCGATCGCCGCCGTCGTGCAATGCCCCGTCCGGTTCGCGAGCCGCTCCCCCGTTTTGGCGTTCGTGCCGTCCATCATCGCCTTCAACTGCTCGGCGTCAAGCTCACCGGACAGCCCAAGCCCCTGCGCGCCGCTGCCGGTCCATCGCCCGGGCGCCTCGCCCTGCCCCGCGTAGTAGTCCTCACGCCCCGCGGCGACCTGCTGCTCGTAGTACATCTGCTGCGCGTCGGACATCCCGACCTTCCCGATCGACAGCACCCGCTCACCTGCCCGTCG
Source organism: Solirubrobacteraceae bacterium (assembly GCA_052148275.1). Taxonomy (GTDB): domain Bacteria; phylum Actinomycetota; class Thermoleophilia; order Solirubrobacterales; family Solirubrobacteraceae; genus Palsa-465. The sequence continues at coordinate 6,478 of JBKQIR010000253.1, read as the reverse complement.
GCAGATCCGCCAACAACCGGCGGCGTTCGTCGGCGAGGGCCTCGAGGTTCAGCCGAACCTCGACCGGGAGATGCCCGCCGGTGCTGTGCGCCAACAGCGCGAGCCCCCGCTCAGCGAGCGCCTGCAACCGGTCCAGGCGGGAGGGCGGGTCGGGGACGCCGGGTGGCAGAACGAGGCTCAGCGGGGCTCCCATCGCGCCTGGCAGCCTACCACGCATCGCTGATGCAAATGTGTGAATCGCTTTGACGGTGCCGTCCTGCTGGTCGCGCCCGCGGTGGTTGGTTGGTTGGTTGGTGGGGGCCGCCGGTAACGCATGAGCCCGGGCCGCGAAGGTCTCCACGCTGGGCGCTGCGGGCGAACTTGGCGCTGCTGGAGAGCTGCGCACGGCTGGATGCCAGGGACGAGGGGCCGCCGGTAGCGCCCCAGGGCCGATCCTCGAGCGACAGCGGCAGAGCGATCGGGAGCGCAGTTCCCAAGGACGTTGCCGGGCCGGCGGCCGCCACGACCACGCGCAACCAGGCCGCCCGCGAGCGCCATCCACGCCGAACACCCGCACCAGCAGCGCGCCGGCATTGCTGGGCCGGCGGGCAGGATCGATCCAACACGCAGCCGACGAGGGTTGGGACGTGATGGGTCAGCGTCGACCGCGAGCGGAGCGGGGTCGACGCGGACAGCCGCGACGAATCTTTCCAGGTGTGGCGTCGTTAAAAGTGCCCGTGAATCGCTTAAGGGACATCAACCCCACTTGACCGAATGGAGCCTGCTTCTCATGCCCACCCAACAGACGATCGAACCGGTGCTCTCGCCCGAGCTCGAAGCGCTCGCCCACGCAGCCGACCACCGCCTCCGCGCCGAGCTGGACGGCACCGACAACGAGATCAGCGGGCGCCAGCAAGCCGTCACGCAAGCCGCAAACGCCGCGATCACCGCAGGCCTGCCACTCAGCGCGGTCGCGCAAGCCGAACAGATCGGGCAGGCCCGCGCACGCAGCGAACTGGGAAGCGACCTGCTCCGCCGCGTCGAACGCACCGCACGCCGCAGCCGCGAAGCCGCCGCAGAGTACGAACAGGCCATCGCACGCGCCGCGCGGCTCGGCCTCTCCCACCGCGACATCGCCGCCGTGGCGCAGATCGCGCACGGCACGATCCGCGCGATCCTCGCCCGCACCGAGCGCCATCCATCGCCAGACCGCGCAACAGCGCGCCCACATGACCAGGCAGGCCAGGTTGACAGCGGCGACACCCCAGAAAACGCGTGCTAGCCAGCCGCGTTCACGGCCACGCCCCCGGCGCCGAACCCGCCCGCGGGGCGGAGCACACGACCCACGCCACATCCCGCCAACCAGCCCGCCTGCTGCCGGGACGCGATTCCAGCTCGCCACGCGATGCGCGCCCTGCACGATCCTCGGCGCCGATCGCGGCCCGCTGCCGCTTGCGCGCGGCGGCCGTCGATCCCGTCCGCCACGACAGACTCCAGCCACACCACCACCGGTCTCACCCAGACCACCCCGACCCGAACGCCGGGTCATGCCAACTGCGCCGCACCCGGGGCCGGGGGCGAGGATCGCGCACAGCCCGACCGTGCAAGGCCAGCGGTTGTTCTGCCGGACGCCCCTTCTACTCGGCTGTCTTGGGCGCTTGCGCCTCGGGCCCGAGCGTTTCAGCGTTCGCATCGACCGCGGCAGCGCCGTCGCCGGGCTTGAGCTTGTAGCCGCGTTCGGCCTTCGCGATCTCGCCAGTGCCGGCGAGCTTCGTGAGCGTGGTGCTGATTGTGGCCCGTCCAAGGCCGGTCGCGGCCGCGATCTCGCCCGCGGTCATCGCGCGCCCGCCCCCCAGCGCAGCCAGAATCGCCGCCCTGGTCACACCCCGCGCGGTCCGCGCCCTCGCGGCCGGCGACGGCGATCCCGCGGGTGCCGTGCGAGCGCGAGCACGCGCCGTCGCAGCGGGGGCGGGGGATGCGCGCCCGGCACCCGGCGAGCGCGATCCTCTCTCGGCGCGCTCAGCGCCACCCGGTTCAGTCTTAGAGGTCGCTGTCGCGCCGCTGGGCTTCTCTGCGCCCGGAGCGAGTGCCGCAAGCGCGCGGCGCAGGCGCTCGATTTCGCTCTGCAGCTCGTCGATGCTGGCCTGGATAGCGCGGATGATCTGATCAACAACGAGCATCGGGACGTCCTTGCGCGTCGAGGGGAAAGGTCTGTCGATCCTAGACCTGCCGGCGGCCCACGCGCATGCAGGCCCCAAGCCGGTGCGCTGCCGGCCGCCCAGCCTTTAGGGTATGCCGATGTCAGACGCGGCAGGCCCGCGCGAGTTCGCCGAGCACGCGCCGCAGAACGCGATGGAAGACACGGGCGAGATCGAGCGCTTCTACGACCGCTGCAGCGAGCTCATGCGCGAACTGCTCGACGCGCTCGCGACCAAACCAGATCACCCCCGCGCGTTCCCCGAGATCGAGGACTCCCTCGCCTGGCCACGACGGCGGATCGCGAGCGTCCTCGGCGGCGTCTGGCAGCTGCGCACCACCCAGTTCGAAGGACGCCGCCCCTACCGGCTGCGCGACGAGGACACCTCGAAATCGGGGCGCTGGGAGATCTGGATGGACAGCACCCAAGCACAAGCCATCACCCACGCGCACGCGCAAGGATGACACGCCGACGCTCAAACGACTCGATCACCTCGCCCCCAGCGATCACCGAAACAGTCCGATCATGGAAGACGCGCCGTACTCCGGCGCGAACTCGACCCGCTCACGCCACGGCGCCCTCCCACCCCAGAGCATCGGTTACCGCGCGCGGATGGCCGAGAGCCGTCCGGCCCTGCACACGAGAACGGAGCGTTCTGACTTCTTGGCTGCAAACGGGCGTCTTGAGTCACCGGACGCGAGCCCACTGCAGCCGAGCGGGCTCGACCATGCCGCTTGGCTGAATTCGTGCCGCGGACCGCGGTCCCTGGGTTGGCCGGTCCGGCGGTCGCACGGGCGGTCGGTTCGCGTCCGTTGGGTGTGCGGCGGTTACGCTCCCCGTCGTGGCGTCCAGTGACCGGAACGTCGAGGTGGTGCGCGTGGTCGTCCTCTCTCCCGGGGACGTCGCCGAGGAGCGCGACACGGTTGAGCTCGTCGTCGAAGAGCTCAACCGCCAGGTCGCGCGCGAGCATGGCTGTCAGCTGTCGCTGTGGCGCTGGGAAACCGACACGCGCTCAGGCATGCACATCGCAGGACCCCAAGGCCTGATCGACGAGCGCATGCAGATCGCCGACGCCGACATCGCGATCGGGATCTTCTGGAAGCGGTTCGGAACCCCGACCGCCGACGCCCAGTCAGGGACCGAGCACGAGCTACGCCGAGCCTGGGCCGCATGGCGGGCGAACAACCGACCAGACGTGATGGTCTACTTCTGCCAGCGCCCATGGTTCCCGACCAACCCGGACGAATCTGAGCAGCTGCACCGAGTGATGACCTTCCGAGCGGAGCTGCCCGAGGAGCACCTCTGGTGGTCCTACACCACCCCCGTCGAGTTCGAACGCCTCGTGCGCGCGCACCTGCAGGACGTGATCATCCGCCGCGCCGCCCAGGCCCCGCCCGCGCCGGCCGGGAGCGAGCGACCGCGGGCGGCGGTCCGCTTCAACCTCCCGCTCGTGCCCCGACTGTTTGTCGGCCGCACGCGCGAGCTCGAGGCGCTCGAGGAGGCGCTTCAGGTCGCCGACCGCGCGGTCGTCAGCCAGGCGATCACCGGCCTCGGTGGCGTGGGCAAGAGCCGCCTGGCCGAGCACTACCTCTCCGCGCACCTCGACGACTACGACATCGTCGCCTGGATCCGGGCCGAGGACGGCGGCATCGCCGACCTCGCCGGGCTGGCGGCCGCGCTCGGCGAACCGGTCGACGGGCTTTCACCCGCCGAGCGCCGCGACCTCGCGCTCGAGCATCTCGGCCGCGTTGAGGAGCGCTGGCTGCTCGTGCTCGACAACATCGACTCTCCCGCCCAGCTCGCCGACTGCCTGCCGCACACCGGGAACGGCAGGGTGCTGGTGACCTCGCGGCACCGCGAGCTGCGGCAGTTCGCCCCGGCCCTGTCGCTCGACGTCTTCGACCCGGACACCGCGATCGAGTACCTGATCGAGCGCGCCGAGCGCCCCGATGATCGCGCCGGCGCGCAGCGGTTGGCGCAGGCGCTGGGCTACCTGCCGCTGGCGCTCTCGCACTCCGCCGCCTTTTGCGCGGAGGGCACGAGCTTTGCTGACTATCTCGAGCTGTTGGACGCGCTTCCCGCCGAGGATCTCTTCGACAGCAGTCCCGAGGTCTTCTACACCCAGACCATCGCGTCGACGTGGAGGGCGTCGATCCAGGCCGCCAGCGCGAGCGCGCCGCTCGCCGGCGAGCTGCTCGAGCTCGCCGCGCACCTCGCCCCGGACGCGATCCCACGCTCGCTGTTTGAGGTCGTGATCAACCCGAGCGTGGCGCTCGAGCGCAAGCGGCTGCGGGACGGGTTGAACGCGCTCGCGCGCTTCAGCCTCGCGACGGTCGATCACGAGAGCGTCAGCGTGCACCGCCTACTGGCGAAGGTCGTGCGCGACGACGCCCGCGCCCGCGGTGACACGAGCGCGGTCACGCGCGCCTTGGCCGCGCTCGATCATGCGTTTCCGGCTGGTCCGTCAGACGTGGCGCGCTGGTCGCTCTCTGAGCAGCTGCTCGCGCACGTGACCGCGCTCGCCGACACAGCCACGGGCGTGTCCGACACGGCCCCAAAGGTGATCGCGCTGCTCAACCGCGCCTGCAGTTACCTTCTCTGGGCCGAAGGTGGTGCTCGCGCGCTCGCTCTGGCCCAGGGCACCGTCGCGCAGGCAACGAGCAGCCTCGGCTCCGAGCATCCGAGCACGCTCGCGGCCCGCTTCTACGAGGCGGTCGCGTATCGACAGGCCGGGCGGGCATCGCGGGCAATCGCCCTGTTTGAGGCGCTGCTCGCCGACCAGGAGCGGATCCTCGGCGCCGAGCACCCCAGCACGCTCACCGCCCGCCACGAGCTCGCCGGCGCCTCCCGGGACGCCGGACGCGTGGCGGAGGCGATCGCTATCTACGAGCCGCTACTCGCCGACGAGGAACGGATCCTCGGAGTCGAGCACCCGAGCACGCTCAGCACCCGCAATGCCCTCGCTGTCGCTTATCAGGCCGCGGGACACGTGGCGGAGGCGATCACCCTCTTTGAGCCGCTACTTACCCAGCGCGAGCGGATTCTCGGCACTGAGCACCCCAGCACGCTCAACGCCCGCCACAACCTCGCTCATGCCTACGGGATCGCGGGGCGCGTTGCGGAGGCGATCACCCTCTTTGAGCCGCTACTTACCCAGCGCGAGCGGATTCTCGGCTCAGAGCACCCCCGCACGCTCAATGCCCGCCACAACCTCGCCAGCGCCTACCTGGACGCCGGGCGCGTGGGCGAGGCGATCGCGCTCTACGAGCCGCTACTCGCCATCGAGGAGCGGGTCCTCGGCGCCGAGCACCCCAACACCTTGGGCTCCCGCAACAACCTCGCCTACGCTTACCAGGCCGCCGGACGCGTGGGCGAGGCGATCGCGGTCTTCGAGCCGCTGCTCGCCGAGCAGGAGCGGATCCTCGGCCCAGCGCACCCCGACACGCTGCGGACCCGCCACAACCTCGCCTACGCCTATCAGGACGCGGAACGTGTGCTGGAGGCGATCGCGATGTTCGAGCCGCTGCTCGCCGACAAGGAGCGGATCCTCGGAGCCGCGCACCCCGACACGTTCGTCACGCGCCAGGCGCTCGCCGGCGCCTACCGCTCCATCGGCCGTGATGCGGACGCGGCGGCGCTCGAGTTGGGGCCGGGCTCAGACGCCGGTGCGCGGTAACGGGCCCTTATGTGCACCCCGGGCGGGTGCAGTGCCCGCCGCGGCCGGGTTCATGACGTCCGGTCGTTCGGCGGGGGTGGGATGACCGTGGGAGGCGAAGTCGATTCCGCCATCAACCTCTCGACCAGGTCTGTGAGGCGGGCAATTTCGGCCTTTGCGGCCGACAACTCTGCGTCCGGACCGTCCAGGTAGCCGTCGGACCATCGGGCAATCAGCACGTCTCGCGTGTCTACCTCGTTGCCGTCAAGCTCAGGCGCGAATCGATATGGGTGTGGCTACTTCAGGACGAGTCGGATTAGCCTGGTAATCAGCGGGTTTTGGCGTCCCATGGTGGGTCTTGGGGTGCGCTCATCCCGGGGTTATCGGCGGGTCGGGCCGATATCCCGGGTTTGAGGGTGCTCAGGCGGCCTGGCGGCGGGGGCGGTCGGGGCCGTGGAGGGGTCGTCCGCGGCCGGCGAGGGTTTGCTGCGCGGCGTCGTGTGAGAGGTCGCGCATCTCGCTGAGGATCTGCTCGAGCGCGCGGCGGTTGGCGATCCACTCTTGGTAGAGGGCGGCGTCGTCTGCGGGCAGTAGCCGGGAGATGGTGCGGCCGGCGTGCTTCCAGGAGAGCTGCCAGTAGGGGCCGT
>JBKQIR010000252.1:0-5748 GCA_052148275.1 Solirubrobacteraceae bacterium | reverse complement strand
CAGAGCCGCCGCCGCTTGAGCCGGCGCCGGACGAGCCGCTGGTGCTGCTTGCACTGGCGCCGGAGTCGCTGATCGAGGTGGCTGTGAGGGTGCCGCCGGAGCTCTTCACGCCTTGGATGAGGACCGAATCGCCCGGATGGACGGCGCTCCGTGCGACGGTCAGGCTCTTGGTGATCTTGGTCGCCGAGGACAAGCTTGACCTTGACCATGTTCCCCGAGCTGTCGGTGATGTAGATCGTGTGGCGATCGACGCTGCTTACCGTCCCGATCGACGCGTTTGCTCCGCCGAACGTACCAGGCCCTGGCAGTCCGTCTCGCGACGCCGATCCCGACGCGCCGCCGCGTGACAGCGCGCCGACGGCGGCGGCCGATGGCAGCGAGGAGCCGGAGCCGGTCGAGCTACTGGTATGAGCCTTTTCGACGTGGACGCCGGCGTAGAACCCGATGGCGCCGATCATGAGCGCGACGAGAGCGGCGCTGCCGCGGGTGAAGAACCGCCGTCGCTGACGGCCGGGAAGCTGGTCGGTGTGGAGATCACACCGATAAGCAGGAAGCGGGCCAGCGGTGTGCCGAGCGCGAGTCGCGCTACGCGGCGCAAGTCGGCCAGCGCAGTGGCGATGATGTCGACCCGTGAGTCTGGGTCATCGGTCCAGTCGACCGGCACTTCGTGGATGCCCAGCTGGTGGCGTTGAGCGAGTATCAGCAGTTCGGTATCGAAGAATCACTGGTTGTCTTGTATCTCGGGAGCAGCTTGTCGAGAACTTCTGTTCGGACCGCTTTGAATCCGCATTGGGCGTCGCTGAGGCTAGCGTGTAGGGATACTCGCAGTAGCGTGTTGTAGGCGCGGGAGATGAGCTCGCGCTTGTGTCCTCGCGTGACGCGCGCCCCGCGTGCCAGTCGTGTGCCGATCGCCAGCTCGCTCTGACGGGATAAACAACGGTGCGATCAACGGCAACAGAGCCTTCAGGTCGGTTGAGAGATCGACGTCCATGTAGCAGACGACCCGTGCGCTGCTGGATGCCCAGGCGGCTCTCAACGCTCGCCCGCGACCCTTCTGCTGCAGGCAGAGGGTCTCCACACCTGGCAGTTCGTCGGCTAGCGCACCGGCGATCGTAGGGGTGGCATCGGTGCTGGCGTTGTCGGCAATCACGATCCGCCAGGAGAACGGCAGTTCGTTGGAGAGAAACCGATGCAGTCGGCGAATCGAGCTCGCTAGGGCTCGCTGTTCGTTGTAGGTTGGGATCACGATCTCGACATCGACCGCGGGTTGAGGTGGGGATGGACTCGAGCCTGGCTGACGAGAACAGCACGGAGGTCGGTCTCCTGCTCCCAGGACGGCGGTGGCGCGGGCGCTGTGCGGCTCGATCGTCGGTGTCTGACTGAACAGCTTCATAGTGACTCCTGCGTCGGTTGTCGGACGCTTGCTTGGCGGTGATCAGGAGCCGGTTGCATCTGACTTCGTGCAGAGATATAGGCTCGACGCGGAGCCCGCGGCGAAGGGGCCTGCGCCGCCAGCCCTAGCGCTCGTAGCGGTGGAGGAGTAGCCCGCGATCGTCACCGTCTGGCAGTGGGACTCGACCCATTGCGTGCGCGCCGCGGTCTGGACGGACTCGTGCCGAGCGGTGAGCGCGGCGGATCTGCTTGGAGCCGTGGCTAGGCTGCCGGCGGCGCCCGATCCCGATGCGGTGCTTGGGCCGAACCGGTCGCTGATGCCCGAGCCGTCGCCGCTTGAGCCGTGGGCGCTTGAGCCGGCGCCGGGGAACCCGCCGGCGCCGACAAAGCTACCTCCGAAGCCACCGCCGAGAACTATGTAACGCAACTGCCCTGACTCGACGAGCGATTTGAGCTGAGCGGTTGTCGGTGCGGGGTCGGCGCCCATGAAGCCTCCGATGGTGATCACCGGATCGCCGGTGGCCAGGGCGATCGGGGCCGCCGTCTGCGAGCCGTTGGCCGCCACGAGATACTTGGCCCCGTCGTGGTGGCTGCGCAGATACTTGACCAGCGCCGCATTCGCGCCGTCGCCACGCGCTTGGCTGCCGCCAGCTCGGCTGCTGCTGGCGCCACGAGCCGCGCGGAACCGGCCGAAGCCTGCCGCTTCTGCGGTCGCCGGCCCGGCAGTCGGACTGCTGCCAGTCTGACCATGGCCAACGGTCGCAATCGAGTACGCCGCTGGGCCTCCCAGAAGCGCCACCACACTTGCGCTCAGCGCCAGCGTGAGCAACTTTCGACGGGATAGCCGGTCGCCGGCCCGCAGCATCAGCAGGGTCAGGGCCGCGAGCGCCCCGCTGATCAATATCACCCAGCGCAGCCACGGCACGAACGACGGCGTCTGGTCAAGGATCATGTAGCTGAGCACACTGGTGCCGAGGATCGCCAGAGCGAGCAGCAGCGTCCAACCCCACCCGCGGCGGGCCTGCTCGAACAGCAGCACCACGCCGCCGCCGGCCAGCGCAGCCACAGCCGGTGCGATCGCGCTCGTGTAGTAGGAGTGAAACGTGCCTTGGGAGAAGCTGAACACCAGATAGCCGGCAACCGCCCATAGCCCAAACAGCACGAGTGCGGCCCGACGCCGATCGGTGCGCGGGCCGCGCCGCTCGATCCACAATCCGACCAGCAGGCCGACCAGAGCCAGCGGAAGCAGCCAGGCGATCTGTCCACCCATCCCGGCGCTGAGCAGCCGCAGTGGCCCCGTGGCACCGCCGAAGCCTCCGCCGGCGCCTGCGCCGGCGGCTGAGCCGCCGGTGATCCGCGCGAGACCGTTGGAACCGAAGATCAGCTGAAACCACGAGTTGTTCGTGGAGTCCCCGACATACGGCCGATCGCTCACCGGGATCAGCATCATCGTCCCGTACCAGGCGACGCTGACCAGCCCCATCGCCAGCCCGCCGGCCAGCAGGTGCCCGAAACGCTCGCGCAGGCGGCCACGACCGGTCAGCACAAACGCCACCGCGAGGGCAGGCACGACCAGATACCCCTCCAGCATCTTGGTGTTGAACGCCAGGCCAACGAACACCCCGCAGAGGATCATGTGGCGCAGACGGCCCGACTCCAGCGCGCGAACGAGCGCCCAGGCGCTAGCCACCAGCAGCAGTGCGAGCAGCGCGTCGGGATTGTTGTAGCGGTCCATCACCACGCTCACCGGCGACAACGCCAGGATCAGCGCGGCCAGGAGCGCAGCGCGATGCCCGAGCGTTCGCCGCACGAGATTGTGCAGGAGCACCACGGCGGCGATCCCGCACAGAGCGCTCGGCAGCAGCATGCTCAATGAGCTGAAGCCGAACACCCGCCCGGACAGTCCCATCATCCAGTTCGAGAGTGGCCCCTTGTCCAAGCTCACGTAGCCGCTAAGGTCTGCCGCATTCGTGAAGAACGCCGTCCAACTGCGGCTGGCGGCCAGCGCGGCGTCCGCGTAGTATCCGTTGGCGTACCCGCTGATCGTCAACGACCACAGCATGAGCACTCCGGCGATCGCGCTCGTGACAATCAGCCCGGGGCGCGACCACCACGGATCGCCTTCTCGCCCGCGCACCAGGCGCTGCAGCGACGAGAGCGGAGCGTCTACGGTGAAGGGACGAGAATAGGGGATCGAGGAAGTCGACATCGGGTTACCTCCCGGCGCTCGTGGCGAGCGGTCGGGGTCTGGCCGTACGCTCTTCTACCGGCCAAGTCTGCCCGCCGGCCGTCAGCCGAGCTAAGGCATCGGGAAGAATGACGTACCACGCCGAGCGGGCCGCCGCTGGGTTGAGATAGTTGTTCAGCCAATCGCCCGAGTGGGCGTCGATCAGGGCCACGTCGTTGGTCATCACTTGTTCAACCTTGTCTTAGGGAACTCGTCACCTGGGAACCTGGACGCACTGACGCACTTGCCACGCGAACCGGCGGTTCTGTGTTACCTTCCGCTGTTAGCTTCATCCGGCAGGTCGATGCAAAAGCTCCTGCCGGATGGACAAGTCAGCGACGCGAACCCTCCACACCGAAGACCTGAGTTAGGAAGTGCTGAGCACGGGTGTCGATGATCTTCCACTACACGGAGACGTCGATACCCCCAGTGGCGGTGCCGTTGGTTGACGTGTTGACGACCCCTGGTACCGTAGATGGCGCGGCAGTGGCGGTGACATCTTTGCCGTCTCTGCCGCCTTTAGCGGTCCTGGCCTTCTCCTGGGCGGCATCGATCGCCTGCTGATCAGCTGTGACCTTGGCCTGATCGGCCTCGAGCGTCTCCTCAGACGCCTTCTTGGCCTCGTCATTGCTCAGGGTCTTCTGATCGGCCTTCAACTGCTTCTGAAGTGCCACGGTGCTGCTGGTGCTGTTGGATCCAATGCTCCCAATGGACATGTCGTGCTCCTGGTTGCTGTTTGTTGGCTGTCTTATCGGCTCGCCCAGCAATTGGTTGGCTTAGCCAGCTAAGCCATTCTCAGGCAACTCTCACGATGCGTGGCAGTGCCTAAGATTTTGTGGGCATGGACCGCCACGGAATCGCCCCAAGTCAACGCTCTATCCGCGAGACCCTTCACTGGACCGCCAACTCGTCTGGCGCGGCAAGGACCAACAAGGCTCAAGGGATCTCCGCATCTCCGCCGTTCGCTGGGTTTCGGCCCTGACTCGCGTTCTGCGCCAGCTTGACGCGGACAGTGGGGATGCGGTAGTGCGCCGGTCCGCACCTGCTGTGCAATCGCGAGCTAGACAAGCATGACCCGGTTGTCTGACCCGTCGATCGGCTGTGAGCGGGAGGTGTCGAACCCGGCGGCAGCGCGGACCCGAACGTGCGGTTGTTATCGTTGCAGTAGGCGTGGTCAGGCGTATTCGTCGACTGCGACGCCACCTGTTAGGGAGTCGGCGACGGTGGACCCGTAATTGGTCTCGCTGGGCGAGCTCAGCAGTTGGCTGACGTCCTGGCCAGAGGAGAGTTGCTGGAGCAGAAGGTTCGGGTTGATGCCGGCGGCGTTTGCGAGTGAGTTGAGGTTTCCGCTTGCCGTGGAGCTTGTGCTGGAGGGCTGCGTTCCGTTGATGATGTCGGTGGCGATCTGATTGAGCTGGTCTGAGGACAGGCTCGGGGCGCCTTGGGGCGCGTCGGCTTGCAGGTCCTTCTCCACGCTGGCGAGCAGGTCGCTGCTCGAGACGTCCTTCTGCTGCGCGAGCTGGGCCAACGTCGTGCCGGACTGAACATCGCTGGAGAGACCGCTGCTTGACACGCCGAGCAGCTGCGCGGTGTTCGAGAGCGATAGCGGAGGCGGACCTTCGCTTCCAGACGTCCCGCCCTGAGCTCCAGAGGAGCCCGACCCGCTTGGGGGGGTCGGCGGAGTGCCGTTGATGACGTTCGTCGCGATCTGCTCGATCTGGTTTGAGGACAGGCTCGGGGCACCTTGGGGGGCGTTGGCCTGGAGGTCCTTCTCCACGCTGGCGAGCAGGTCGCTGCTCGAGACGCCCTTTTGTTGGGCGAGCTTGGCCAACGTCGTGCCGGACTGGAGGTCGGTGCTGAGCGTGCTGCTCGATAAACCGAGCAGCTGCGCGGTGTTGTCGAGCGAGGGCCGGTTGCGCTGAACGCTTTCCTGTCCTTGCCACTGGGCTGCGCTGCTGATGGCGTCGATGTTCATCTCACCACTCCTTCATCGGGGGATACCTGTCCCGTTGATCGACCCTGGAGTTGGTGGCTTGACGACAATTTCCCCTGCTCTCAGGCTATTCTCAGTAACCATGATCGCCGGATGTCCTTGAACGGCGGCGGGACAGGGGTGCGGCCGCGGATCC
>JBKQIR010000251.1:0-28949 GCA_052148275.1 Solirubrobacteraceae bacterium | reverse complement strand
TGCGATCGATGCTGGCGGACTCGCGGAGGACCGGCGCCGACTCACCCGTGATGCCGGATTCGTCGACCGAGGCGACACCTCCGATCACGATCCCGTCGGCGGGGATCACCTCGCCCGCCTCGATCACGACAATGTCGCCGCCCACCAGCTCCACGGCCGCCTTCGTGCGTCCGTCTAGCAGCGTGGCAACCGTCTCGTAGCGCATCGCGCGCAACGCCTCAGGCTGTGAGCGTCCAGATCTTCCGATGCGCGCGAACAGCCCGTCAGATCATAAGCCTATATCGGACTGTCTGCGCGGCCACGAATGCATGTCTCGTCCCCGCGGCCCCGCGACTGACCTGCCCGTCGCCAGAAGCAGAGATGGTCCGCGCCGGTGCTCACTGAACCTCGGCGGCCGACACATGCCTGCTTCGGCTAACGCTGATTAGCAGACACTACCTTGCCCCTCGTGACACGGACCGAAGCACTGGGCCTACTCTTCCCGCGTCACACGCCAGCCATCCAGAACGCTTGCGATCTGCGGCGCGTGGCTCGCGCACCCGTTGCGTGGAAGCGGGCGCGCATGGGTCGAGCGGCCCCGCCGCTGGGCGCGCAGCCATCGGCCGCGTACACTGGCGCGTATGAGCGGTCCGACGCGGCCACGGGCGCAACCGATGCCGCTGCAGAACGCCGTCAACCGCGTAGTGCGCGGCCTGCTGGCCACGCCCGGGATCAGCCGCGGCATCGGGGCCCGGCTGGTCACCCTCTACGTGGTAGGCCGCAAGTCCGGTCGCCGCTACGCCATTCCGGTCGCGTACACCCGCCAGGGCGAGAAGCTGCTGATCGGCACACCGTTCGCCTGGGGTAAGAACCTGCGCAGCGGCGAACCGATCGAGATCCGGCTTCAGGGCAAGCGGCTCCGTGCCGACGTCGAGGCGTTCAGCGACGAGCCGAGCGTCCTCGGCCACTACGCGGCGCTCTGCGGCGACAACGCGCAGTTCGCCAAGTTCAACAAGATCGGCCTCGACGCCCACGGCAACCCGAACGCCGACGACCTGCACGCCGCGTGGGCGGCCGGCGCGCGCTCGTTCCTGCTGACGCCGCGCTGAGACCGCGCCTCCTGACGGCAGTGCACAGGCGCCCTTCTGAAATCGACAGCGGTAACACTTGTCGCCGAGCTCGCCGGCCACCGACAGCTCGAAACCACCCGCCGCTACAGCCCACTATGCCTCGCAAGCCGACCGGCAGGCAGCAATGAACGCGTTCGAGATCGACGACTGACAGGGCGCAAGCCGAGCCCACCATGCTCGTGCAGAGGAGTGCGGGCATCCATGCAGCCGACCGCGGACATCGACGTCACGGACGGAACCGCACCGAAAACGACCCTTTCCGGAACGCCTCGGCGTCACACGCCGACGCACGCGAAACCCCTACGCCACGGCCGCCAAACGTGCCGTAACGCAGTCCCGGAAACTACGTGCCGGTAACGGTCACGTCCGCGAGACATGGGACGCTTGGGAACATGCCGTCACCGACCACAGAGATCGTCGGCTACGCGCGTGTCTCCACCGACGAGCAAAGCCTCGATCTGCAACTCGACGCGCTCAAGGCCGCGGGCTGCGATCGCGTCTACCAGGACGTCGGGAGCGGCACGCTCGCCGACCGCCCCGACCTCGCCCGCGCGCTCGATCACGTCCGCGCGGGCGACACGCTCGTGGTCTGGAAGCTCGACCGCCTCGGGCGCTCCACGCACCACCTAATCGGACTCGTGCAGGAACTCGATCGCCGCGGCATCGCGCTGCGGGTCCTCGACGGCGCGATGACCATCGACACGAGCACCCCGTCGGGCAAGCTCGTGTTCGGGCTGTTCGCGCTGCTGGCGGAGTTCGAGCGCGACTTGCTCTCCGAGCGCACCCGCGCCGGTCTCGCTGCCGCCCGCGCCCGCGGGCGCAAAGGCGGCCGGCCAAGCACGATCACCCCACCCACGCTCAAAGCCGCGCGGCAGCTCCGAGAGGGCTCCGATCTCAGCATGGAAGACATCGCCAAGTCGCTCAAGGTGAGCAGATCCGCCCTTTACCGCGCGCTTGCCAAAGCCCCACGTTGAGATGAGCTAGTGGGGTCAGGAACGTTGTGAAGCGGCAGCGACGAGCAGCTGCGCCAGGCGCGCGCGATGATCGCCGGCGGCGGATCTTGTCGGAACCTGCGGACGGCCGACTCGAGGCGTCGACGAGACCGTTATCCGGGGTAGTGCCATCATCTGCGCGAACACCAACGCTTAGTGTTTGTCGCCACTGACGCGCTCATCGGGCCGACACGCCTATTTGTCGCCACGGCGGAAGGCGGATCGCACCCCTCTCCAGACCCGGTTTGTCGCCACTCCGGCGGGATATATGGCGACTAAGAGCAGTTAGAAGACACTACCTTGCGGCTGGCGACACGAACCCGAGCACTGGGCCAACTACCACGTCGCAAGCGATGACCGGACAATCAGCGCTTCGGGAACCGATTCGGGTCAGCCCAATCGTCTCCGCTCTGATCGACGGCACATCCGGCGATTTCAAGTCGTCCCGCGATATCTCGGAGGGGCTGCTCAGTGCCGTCAAGCCGGACCACATGACGGCCAAAGATGTCGCTGAAAGGCCGCAAGGTCCCGAGCTCCACAAGGAGTGTGCGGTCCGGATGCAGCCCGAATGCCATCCCAGCTTCGAAGATCACGTTCGGTCGTGCCTGTGCGGTTAGGTTGCGCTCGTGGTCCGGATCGCCTGATGTGATGAATTCGTCACGTAGCTTTGCTTCATCGTCGGGGGTGAAGAACACGACCACTGCCCCAGCGCTCTCGAAGGCACGTTCCAACACCTCGCCGATATAGGGCGATGCCTTCTCCGTCTCGGCCACCAGCCTCCGCCATTCTCCAGGTTCAAGCCCAAGCGCCCGAAGGAAGTCGAACATGGCTCTTCGCGCTTCTCCGTCTCGGCCATAGATGACCATGACCCGTCGTCGGTCTACACGGGCCGGTGCTGGTCCCGACTCGGCATTCGTCCCTGGTGGACCTACTATCAACTCATCGGTCATGTCGCGGGCGCCCGCAGCAGCGCGCCATTTGTAGCCTGGTCCTCCGACGACCGAGACCGAAGCCGCTCGATCCTTCGCCTTGATCCGGGGGATGAGGGCATCAGAAGACTCGTCGGACACGGAGATCCGCACCCGCTGCACGTCGTCCCAATCCAGGGTGTTTCCGGCGACCGCGATCGCCACGCCCTGACGTCGCGGCTCGAGGATGCGCTCCTCGATCCAGTCGCGGGTTTTGTCCACGACGACGGCGTCGTCCCGTATCCGGGCCTTGGCACCGCCGACCTGCTTCGGAGACACGATGACGTGCCAAAACTCGGGTTGCGCAGCCATGCCCTCACGATAGAGCGGGAGGTGGACGCCGGGCGGTTCGCGGGCCCGCTCGCCGGCGTGCGCTTTGGCCTGGGGGTCCAGTGCTCGGGTCGGTGACACGAGGGGCAAAAGTCGCGCTGCGCAGTGAGGTCTTGCTCGTCGGTCGACACACGCGCGTAGCCGATCCGAAGTCCGGTCACCTCAGGAGTGTCCCCATATAAGGGACCATCACCGGGCGTTTTCTCGGGCGGGTCTTACGGGACACCCTCCGGCCAGGAGGCATCGAAGACGCCCGATCGGCTGGGGTGTGTCCCGTAGCGGGATCCGCTTACGGGACGCCTCGCCGCCTACACGACACGATCACCGGCGCGCGGATCCGCACGAGAGTCCACGACGGCCCCGGTCGCAACCACACGGTTGATACGGGATCCCCGGGTCCGGCCCGAGTTCGAGCGTGAGCTACTCGCGGATTTCGGCGCGAGGTTCGCCATAGACGACGGAGAGGAGGGGCGCGCCGGTCAGGGCCCACCGGATCCGGGGGTCGGTCGGTTCCCAGCCTCGCTGGCTGGCTCTAGGGCGGACCAGTCCGTTCAGGTGCAGGCGGACCATTGCCCTGGCGACTTCGCTACCGGGGATTTCCGGGGTGGCCTGATAAGGGCCCTCGCCGCGCGCGACGGCGCTCAGCAGGTGGCTGCCTAGTCGGTGCACACTGCGGGCGTGCTCGATCGCGCGGCGCGCCAGGTCGTGGTGTCGCTCGCTGACGGTAACGATCGCGTACTCAACCAACGAGGCCGCGCGTTTTTCCGAGTATCCCTTCGGGAGATCCGGGTCGATCTGGCGACGGCCGGTGGTGAGCACGCGCAGTTCGGCGAGGACCTCGATGGTGCTGGCGGGGTGTCCGCCGGTGTGGGTGACCACACGCTCACACCACGGCACCGGCATGCCGGTGGCCATGGCGAACTCCCCGGCGGTAGGGGCCTGCACGGTCAGCCAGCGCCCGAACAGGTGGTAGGCGCTCTCGGTGCCGCTAGCGAGCTCCTGCGCGGCCGGACGAGTGGTGACGACGACATGGAGGTTGTCCAAGTGCTGTCCGGGCGCGCGGATCGACCAGAGCAGTGCGGCGACGTCAGGGGACCGCAGGCCCGCCGCCGAGGGAGTTTCGATGTGGTCGATGGCGAGAATCATCCGTCGCTGGCGGGCCAGCGCGACGGTGGCCTGCAGCGGGGCCTGGAAAGCCTCGTCGCGGCCGATTCCGTCGGGAGGCTGCGGGGACTGGGCCAGCGCAGCCGTCTCGGGGCCGAGCGCGCCGGGCAGGGAGAGCACCGCCGAGCGGGTGCTGCTTGGCCACACGCTGCGATCCAGCGCGTGCAGGTGGGAGATGGGCACCGCGCCGACAGCGGCCCGAGCGAGCTCAAGCGCCCACTCCCAGGCCAGTCGGTTCGGTGACCACGCGTCGTCCAGGTCCAGCTTGACGATCGCCCACTGCCGGCTGGCGAGATGGCGCAGCGCCGCGTTCAGGATCCCGGTCTTCCCCAGCTCGGCCTCGCCGACCAACCCCGTGAAGGGCTGCTGGGCGATCGTCTCGATGACCTGGAGCAGCAAGTCCCGTCGCGCAACGTCGAGCGTGACCGTGTTGCCAACTGGCTCTGGTGCGGCGAGGGCTTCGATGGAGGTGCTGCTCATGCTGGCAGGTCCCAGGAGGGGTGGCGGCTGGCGTCTTTGACGGCCTGCTCGACGGTGGCCATGGTGACCTGGTCCTGCTCCAGCCAGTCGAGCGTGTGCTGGCAGATCAGCATTGTCGGCAGCGGCAGCTCGTGGCTGTAGTACAGGATCTTGTAGATCGTGTCCACGCCGATCGCGATTCCAGCCTGGGCATAGCGGTGACCCAGCCCGGCCACCCAGTCCTCGCGACTGATCGGTGGCAGCGAGCGACGGATCCCCAACCCGTGCAGGGGCGCTTCCGGGGTCTCGAAGAGCGCGGCCAGGATGTGCTTCTCGCTGCCGGAGAAGACGAAGGCGACGGTGGAGTCGACGCGTTTGATCGTCGCCGCGAGGCAGTGTTGAACCGCATTGCTGTCCGGCCAGGTGGCGAGTTCCTGCGCCTCATCGAGCGCGATCGCTGTCCGCGCGTTGGTGGCGTGGCCGCGCGCGTCAAGCGCCCTGAGGGCGCTGTCGAGGGTCGCGCCGTCGCGGAGGTTAAGAGCCTGGGTGATCGCCTCCACCGCAGCGGCCTCGTCCTGCAGGCCGAACAGATCCGCTGCCTTGGCCAGGCCTTCACGAGCCGGCTGACCCAGCCGCGCGAGCGCGCCCCGTCTAGCGAGCGCCGCAATCCTAAGCCCCGCTTTCTGCTGAGTGGCCTGAGTGAGCAGGAGCTGGGCGAGCTTCCCTGAGCTGGTGATGCCGTCGCGCAGGTCGACCGAGAGCACCAGACGACCGTCCTCCGGCTCGCGCAGGGCGCGGTTAACCATGGCGAGCAGAACGCTGGACTTTCCGACGTGACGGTCTTCGGCAAGGAGCTGCGTCTCGCCGCCGAGAGCATGGGTCGTAATCTGCTCGATCACCTGGGAACGACCTATCTGCAGATCCTCGGCGATCGCGCCGCCGGTGGGGAAGAGGCCCACACGCAAGGGTCCTGATAGGGGCGTCACGGCACCTATTATAGTGGTATGCAAGCCCCTATAGCAGTGGTGTTTGCGACGCGTTGCCGCGCCACAGGAGGCACGGTCGCCGACGACGTCGACCGCGGAGACGCCGAAGTCGAGAGCCCCGGGGAAAAAATTAGATCGAGGACGAGTAGCCGCACGGCCGTAAGTCGTGTGCGGCTCGGTTGAGTGCGTCAACCGTCGCCCATGCGCCTATGCAGTTGTGGAACTTGCCGGGAGTAGTGACAGGGGAGTGGACCGGGACTGGGGAGGGGAGTAGTAAGGCACCCGCTGGCACGCTGTCCTTCGCACCCGCTCTCGCGCTTGACACCCGCCCGCGCAGGGATCACTCTTGACGATCACATGACCGCCCCCGAGATCACGCTGATCGATGATGAACCGGCCTCGCCGCGCGAGACGCTCGATGACCTGCTTGATCGCACGCGCCGCAGTGAGGTCCCGATCCGTCGTAGCTTCCTGCAGGTACCGAAGGGACGCCAGTCTGAGCCAGGTCCGCTGAAGGCATTTGTCACCGCCGGACGCCCGCGTGCGCTTGATCTGTATCTCCTCCTGCACAGCGGTGCCGCGGCTGATCCGTGGGACGTCGCGCAGCCGGCGATGAGCTGGGCGCGGATGCTGAAAATGCCCCCGACGCGGAGCTCGGAGACGACGATCTCACGGAGCTGGTCTTGGCTCGAGCAAGAGAAGCTGGTCCGCAGCGACCGTGACGGGCGTCTCCGCAAGGTGTTCCTGCTGCAGGAAGACGGGAGCGGCGCTCCGTATACGAAGCCGACCGGCGCTCGCCGCGGCTACTTCAAGCTCTCCTACGAATACTTCCGGCAAGAGTGGCACCAGCGGCTGAGCCTCCCGGCGAAGGTGACGCTGCTGATCTGTCTCGCGCAGAAGCCGCCATTCACGCTCATCACCGAGCGCGCCGCGACCTGGTACGGCATCAGCCCCGACACCCTCCAGCGCGGGCTCGACGAGCTCCGCAACGAGAACGTCCTCAAGGTCTGGAGCGTGATGAAGAAGGCACCTCGAGCACGCTACGGCGTGACCCGGGTCAACCACTACCGCCTTCGTGAGCCGTTCACCGTGACCGTCAGGGAACCCGGCGCCGGCTCTGGCGATCGGGCGGCCGTCGGCAGCCGCAATACCCACGACAACATCGTTCGACAGATCTTGGCGGCCGAGACCTCCGAGCAGCTGTTCGCCGCCCTGCCGACCCGCAAAGGAGGCGCCACCACATAACACCAACACCCCCTCCCGCAACGAAGGGCCCGCCAGCAAGCGAGCCCCTCGCTACCAGGTCGTGTCCGCTAGGCGGAGACCCTTCGACACCTCGCAGTCTAGCCAACGACCTGGCTCCGATCACCACACGAAACCGGCTCAGACGAGCCCAAGGAGGCCAGAACCATCATGGCTACTGCCATTCACGTAGACGTACCCGCCCACGTCGTGATCAACGACTCGCGACTGCTCATCAACGACCTGGTGCTCATCGGGACCCCGATGCTCGTGGCCCGCGAGCACCAGGAGCGCGGCGGCAACCCCGAGACGATCGTTCGCCAGATGATCGAGATCGGCGCGACGGTCATCCAGCACGGCGCCGGCCAGGCGACCGTCGACTCGGTCACTACACAGATCACCCGGCTGATCGATGCGATCAACCACGTCACCGCCGAGCAGCTGCCCAGCACGATCGACGAGCAGCTCAAAGCGATCCGGACGGTGCTTGGCGAGCACTTCGACCCGGAGAAGGCCGACAGCATCCAGCAGCAGCTGAAAACGACGTTCACGGCTCAGAACGCCGAGCAGCAACGCGCCCTGCGGACCGCGCTGCTCGACGACACCGGCCCGTTGGGGATCGTGCGGACCGAGCTCGCGACGCACCTCAAGGCGATCCTCGCCAGCCAGGGTGAGGTCGGCAAGCAGCTCACCGCGCTCACCGAGCGGCTGACCGCCGCCGAGCGGATCAAAGAAGAGCGACAGCGCGGTACCGCACACGGCGCCGACTACGAGGACCAGGTCGCGACCGTGCTCGAATGGATCCACGCGCCGCTCGAGGACACCGTGCTCGACGTGGGGACCGAGCTCGGCGCCCACCGCAACAAGGCCGGCGATCACGTCGTCCACCTCAACCCGGACATCACCCTCGGACGGGACCTCCGGATCGTCGTCGAGTCAAAGGCACAGCCGCTTGGCGTCAAAGCCGCTCTGGAGCAGCTCGAGCGGGCGATGGAGAACCGCGAGGCCCAGGCCGGCGTGCTCGTGTTTGCCTCCGCCGACCTCGCACCGCTCAAAGGGCGGGCGCTGCGCGCCTACTCTGGCAACCGGTTCATCGCCGTCTACGACCGCGAGGAGAAGGGCCCGCTCGCGCTGGAGGCAGCGTGCCACCTCGCGCGGACGCTGACACTCGCCACGCTGATCGAAGGCGAGGAAGCGATCGACACGGACTACATCGCCGACCAGCTCGAGCGCCTCACCAGCGTCGTCGAGGAGGGTCGGAGCATCAACCGCGGGATCAACGCCGCTCGCAAGGGCATCGACACGATCGAAGCGGGTTACGACACCCTCCGTAGCAAGGCCCTCGCGATCATAAAGGAGGTCGGCGAAAGCCTGACCTGAACACACCACGCGGCGCTGGAGCGGCCCATGAGGGCCGCCCAGCCGCCGCGATCAGCACTACAGCTGCGGGCGGCCCCGTGCGCGAGCATCTACGCCCCGAGCTTGAGCTGAGCCTTGCGAAGCGCGGGGCGCCGGCAACTGGTACCCGGCCGCCGCCCACTCGGCCTGACACTTCAACGCTCCGCTCGATAATGGTGGTTCGGGAAACGCGCAGCCCGGGACGTCTTTGGGTTGGGAGAACCTGAGGCAGTTGCGCGATCAGTGGAGCGATTGGAGTGGAATGAGCAAGAGAGCGATTGGCGAGAGCCGTGACGGAGTCATGCCGCGCAAGTGCCGAGGTGGTCGGAACCCCCCGTCTGGTGCACCGTCGCCAACAGCGTCGCCGCACGCCGCTCCTGGCTTCGATCGGCCGGAAGGGGTCGCGCGGCAGGGCGCGAATAAGTAGCGAGAAGTGCCAATCGCTACTTGACAGGCTGGGGCAGCCCCTCAAAGTGCTCGGACACGATGCGCGAGAGCGACTCGATCGAGGCCGTCGACGCCGCGCCGGTGCTCGCGTTCGACCTGCCGCTCATGGGGCTCAGGGCCGGGTGGCCGGCACACCTCGTCGCCGAGTCGAGCTGCTGTGCATATCTCTTCTCCGCTCTGTGGGAAGTCTCATGCCCGATCGTGAAACGCTTAGAACGTGCCTACCACACCCGCCGCCGTCCCCAATCCGGTTGCACACGCCCTGGCTGCCCTGTCTACGTTGCGGGCGGCCCTCTCACTCGTCTGCGCGGATCCCCATCCTGACTCGCATTGGGTGGTGGAGGTAGGAGGCCTGAACGATCCGAGTGCGGTCAGCGCTCTCGGTCGCTACGCCACTGCGCTCATCGCTCAAGTCGTGCGCATCGACCTTGTGTTCTCGGCCGAGCTCCTCGAGACCTCCCCGGCGTTCGTAACGACGCTGACGGCAAACGTGCACCAGGCGATCGGTCACGACAACCAGATCTCCAACGAATTCCGGCGCTACCAGCGCGACCCGTGGATCACGGAGGTCATCGGTCATTTGCTGTTCATGATCGCCGCCGAACAGGACAGCCACTGCGTGCCGGGTAGAGTCGCGGTGCTGACCCTGCCACACATCCAGGTGCGCCAGCAAGGCTTGGACCTAATTGGCGTGTACGCACTTCGCCACGGCGCCGGGATCAGCATCACGGAGAGCAAGGCGTCCGAGACTTACTGCACCAGCCAGCTGACTAAGGCCGTGAGGCTGTTCAGAGCGCTCGACCGCGGAGACCGCAGCAGTGATGTGTTGCAGGCTCTGAATGTGTTCACCAACTACCTCCCCGATAGCCTCCGGACTGAGGCTCCGATAGCCATCTGGGCCGGTGAGCGGCTCTATGCCCCGCTCCTTGCTTTCCGGACCTCGTTTCACCCCACGACTGAGCGCCCGACCACGCTCGGGGCCCTAAAGGTTCCGCATGATCGCCGGCGGCTGCTGGCCGTGCGGTTACACAACTACGCGGCGTTCTTCGACGATGTCGCAGACGCCATGCGCGGGGCGATCAAGGACTACTACTGACGTGTTCGGATCTGGCAGTCAGTGGTACTTCGAGGCCCTGCCGTCGTTCCCCGAGCTGGACGCGGACGTCGCCAGGCGCGTCCTGTCCTCAGCGTATGCCGACGTGCTCGCGGCCCGCGACGGACTAGCTCGGCTCGACGTCGACGCGTTGCCTGACGTCCGTAACCAGCTGCGGCGTCTCGCTTCGTCGTTGGAAGCGCACGCCGTGCTATCCCAAGAGCCGTCCAGGCACAGCCGAGAGACAGCGTCGTTCGTCAGTGCCGAGGCGCTCAGCCTGTTGCTTGACCTCCCGGATCGGGAGTCAGAACCGGAGCTGGCCCCGAACGCAGAGCTCGATCCGCAGCCGGAGCCAGAGATAGCGGCACCCCGCTACCGATTGGAAACGGCGCGAGGGTTTCACGCGGTCGAGTGCGGACTGCTCTACCTAGGCGCCGGGTTCGACAGTAATGCCGCTGTGGCCGCTCGCACGGCGGGCCAAGTGCCCCCGACCGCGGTCACCGGTGCGGAGGCGTTCTGGGCCGAGCGCGCGTACCGCGCCTTCATCGCGCTGCTGCAAATGTTCGCCAGCTCGCCAGTCGTGCGCGACGGCGCACCCGCTAACGAGCCGCCAGCCAGCGACTGGGTTGAGGAACGTGTGCGGACTGAACTGTTTCGCCGTCTTGAGCGGGCCACAACCGACCATCTCAGATGGCTCTCCTTCCAGGACCCACTCGAAGAGGCGCCCGCTGCCGAACGGCTCGCTGACCTCTCCGCGCTGCTTCGCAGCGAGGCCTCCCCGCGATACGTAGATCTGGCGCACCTCACGGTGTTGCTCCTCTGGGCCGTCGAAAGCACTCAATCTCGGGCGCTGCGAGGCGTTCCGAGTCCGGGCACGGAGGCGTTCGACACGTACGTCCGCGCGCGGGCCTCCGATAGGCCGCTGGTGTGGCCGTCCACGGCTGAGTACGCCGCGTCATGCTTGCCGGGCCCGAAGATCAGCGCAGTAGTCGCATTGCCGACCGGCAGCGGAAAGAGCTTCACCGCTGAGATCGCCATCGCCCAGGCCCTGCCCGAGGGCTGGGTGCTCTATCTGGTTCCGACCAACGCGCTGGCCGGTCAAGTCCGCCGTGATCTGACGCACGCGCTCTCGCCACTAGCCGATGTCCGCGTCCGGGCGTTCTTCGGCGACGGGCAGTACACCGAGTTGAGTGACGAGACCGTGGCGGATGTCGGGCCAGGCTCGGTGCTAGTTATGACGCCCGAAAAGTGTGCCCTCGCTCTCCGCCGCTCACCGAACGCGTTCACGACGCTGCGACTGTGCGTATTCGACGAGTGTCACCAGATGGGCGAGTCAGGAGGTCGAGGAGCGATCGCCGAACTCGTCGTGTCGCACCTCATCAGCGTCGCGCCCGAATGCCGCTTCCTGCTCATGTCAGCCCTCGTATCCAACGCGACCGAAGTCGCGAGCTGGCTGACAGAGGCGACGGGCCGACCAGCTTTGCCGATCAGCAGTCCCTGGCGTCCAACGCGGACACTGAGGGCGATCGTCGGCTTTGACCGCGCGTCCTCGATTGCCGCATCTGATCAAGCAAGGCATGAGCTCGCGGCGGCAGCCGACTGGCGAAAGAACTGGGTTTTCGGAGCTGCATACGCGATCCTGGCCAACCTGCAGGGTGCGTGGTCCGGCGCAGCCGCTGAGAACTACGTCACGCTAGTGCTCCCGGTCGACGGCGCGATGCAGTGGCATCGTGACCGAGAGGGCCTCGGCTGGAATTACTCACACCAGGCGCCGACCGGTTATGTCAACCGCGTGGTCGGTGACCTCAGCAACTTCTTCGGAGCCGCCGGCGAGCAGGTGCTCGCCTTCCTCCCGGCCAGCAGACACCACCCCTTCGCGGTAGCGCAGCGGATCGATCTGCATCAGGCCGGCAAGAGCTACGACGGGGGCGACCTCCGCCTCGACAGCCTCCTCGTCATTGCCGATTGGGAGCTAGGCGTTCGCTCAGAGCTGCGTGATGCCCTCCGGAAAGGCGCGGCGGTGCACACCTCTAGCGTCGTCGACGCGGAGCGGCAGGTCTCCGAGGCAGCGTTCCGCGGCGACCTCGTGTCGGTGATGCTGGCCACGGGGACGCTTGCCCAAGGGCTTAATCTGCCTGCCACCATGGTGATCGTCGGCGGCACCGATGTTGGGGATCGCAGGGCGTCGCGAACCCCGGAAGGTCGCATTCGGAGCCTGGCGCAGCTCGTCAACGCCATCGGCCGCGCGGGAAGGCCGACGGTCGCCGTGCGTTCGGCAGCGCTAGTTGTGCCATCAGATCCCATGTGGCTGAGCGAAGGAAGCTCGACGATCGAGGCGGGCCTGAAGCAGGCGGAGGTGCTGGGACGAGAGGACGCTGCGGTCGATCTGAAAAGCCCCATCGAGTCGCTCGTGACGGCGGCGTTGGAGTCGGTGATGATGACCCAGGAGGGGATGTCGCACGATGAGCTCACCGCGTTTACCTACCTCCCGATCGCTGAGGACATCGCTCCGTCGGCTTCCAGCATCCTCTCACGGAGCTTCGGAGTCTGGCGACGGCACCAGGACGGCATCGAGCACACGGCGACGCAGGTTGCAGACACCCTGCAGGCCCTCGGAAAGGCGTACCTCGAGCAGGCCGACGTGCCGGACTGGATCGCGAGCGTCGCTTACCGTTCGGGCTTGGCACTACCCCAGGTCGTCGAACTCTACCGGGCCATGGCCGACCGGCTGGATCAGCCTCGCGACACGTTGGAGGACTGGCTCGACCTCTTTGGCGCACTCGTCCGTGTCATGCCTCCGACCGTCGGCCGCGTGGCCGTCAGGGCCGAGGAGCTTCCTGCCGGTGCGGCATTCTCGTCACTCAAGAATCCAAATATCGGGCAAGAGACCTGGGCCGTCGGCTGGGACGCTCTGTACGGCGTGGTCCGGCGGTACTGCGCTGGCGACGACCTCGCGACGTTGGCGAAATCTGCGTTCGAAATCGACGGCGAGGTGTCGCCTGCCCGCTCGGACGGCACAAAACCGATCCCGAAAATCATCGGGGTACGCGACCGGGCGACGTACGGACTGTCGATGCTGGCCGGAGGCGTGGCAGCCCTGTTCGCTGCTGCTGACGAGGCCGACGTAGGTGATGGGTGGGCACTGACCGAGCCGTCACGGCTCGCGCTGGAGATGCTTCCGCTGGCCATCCGCAACGGCTGCGGCGACCGTAGCAGCCTGTCCTGGTTTCGCTTCGGCATTCGGCACCGCCGTGTGGCCCACCTGCTGGCGTCCCGGGTGCCCGTACCAGACGAACTCACCACCGAAGAGCAGATCGAGACGTTCGTGGTCAACGCCCGCGACGTTTGGGCCGAGGGGATAGCCAGCGTTCCCGGGACCGAACGAGAGCAGGCCGTACTCGACGCCGCACGCGTGGTGATCGCCAACATCCTCCTCGGCAACGTGGACTGAGTGCCGGCAGCGATCACTCTTATCAACCGCGCGAGGCTGCGGGCTCATGGGGCCCTAGCGCTCGCAATTGGGCGGATGCGATCGTGCGCCGACGGCGGCCACCCCGGAGGGGACGGTGGTTACGTTCCGATGGACTACTCGTCAACCGCCCGCCCTTGCGCTTCCGAGCGATCGTCTATGTACTCGCGGACGGTGACGTACAGAAGGCCCGCACCGAAGGACATAAACCCCGCGATACCGCCAACGACGAACCACATGTCGAGCCCGTTCTTCAAAGGTCCGAGGACTCCGATCCACCTCAGAACGACTTGCAGCATCACCGCCAGCATGCCGACGATCAAGCCGACGAACGCGAGCGCTCCCACGCCGTAGATCACCGAGCCGACAAAGCGCGCGACGCTACGGGCGATTCTCAGCGCTGGGTGTTAGCTGAGTCCCATCAGCCATGAGTGCAGCCTATCGCGGGCTGTGAGATTGTCCGCCCTCGCGCCTACGCTCGCGGATGTGAGCGTCGATACCGTGATCTCTACAGCCGGCCTTCTGTTCGCCGCCATCGCCGCATGGAGCTCCTGCCGGACGGTGCAGCTAACGTGGGAACTCCAACGCGAGGCCGACTTGCGAAGCCTTCTGGAAGCGCTTGTGTCAATCAAGCACTCCGCGGGTGCAATCGTCGAGGCGCCTGTCGGTACCACCCGGCCCGAGCTGGAGGATAGATTCCGCGACGCGCAGGCGCAGCTCGACCGCTCGCTACGCATGGGCGTAACCATCCGGGGCACTTCGGCGGCTAATACCGACGAGCTGGAGGACATCCTCGTGGCACTACGCACCGCCGAGCCCCGACGGACCGACCTGCTGATGGCCATCGTTAACACGGAGCACGCGCTCACCTTGCTGACGACTCAGCCTCCTCCCCCGCTGATGCCAAAGTGGTGGCGGCGTCTGATCTACCGGTTGAGCAAACGCCGCCCTGAGTAGTGTGGGCTCGCGCAGATCGACTCGGATCGGGTCGTGCCCGTACTTGCCTTGAAGCTCTCCTCGGCCTCAGAGCGGTGGGTGCCGTGGTCGGTGTCCACACCCGTGGCCGTCCGGGGTTGGTGCACTGACCCCTTGAGCCCAAGACCGTAAGCGGTACGAACAAGAGATCACGAGTTTCGGAACACTGCATCGGCAGTGTTCACGGTGGCGTTCGATAGCGTCCGTAATCGATTCAGGCTAGGGCATAGACACCGTAAGCAGAAATAAGTAGCCAACGAGGCCCCCTAGAACAATAAGGGCCTCGGGCCAAGTCACACCACTGTGAAGTTCATGTAGATGCCATGTGCGAAAAACGCTCGCGATACCAGATATCACCGATAGCGCAATGCCCACGGCTATCAAGACCTCGGTACTAGTGTGGGGTTGCCACACTTTGCAGAAGTACATGGCGGTTGCAACCCCCAACAGCACGACTGCTGCAACGCAGTATCCGGTGGCCCATAGAGTAGCTTTCTTCTCTGAGCCAAGCCACCGCTTGGCAGCTCCCAATTCTGGATGCTCCTCATAGGGAATCCAGGCGTCGCCGAGAACAAGCGCGACAAGCACACCTGCCGAGACCTCGGCGCCTACCACCAGCATCGCGAATAGCGACTTACTGCCTGGAAGGAAGATAGCCGCAAGCACCTCAAATGCAACCATCAGGGCGACTACGCCGATCGCGGCGGTAGCTCCGGCGTACAAGACAGCGGCAGGGAGGTTAGCAGTAAGTGTCCTTTCGGCGCCAATAGCGGCGAGCGCGAACGCTCCGAGCAGACACGAAACTAACGCCAATACCAGCAGGCCAGTCGCACGACCGAGGAGCGCATGCTGGTTACTGAGGGCATGCTCGGGGGCAAACGTGAAAACGAGGACAACGGCCGCCACGACGAAGCCCCCCATGCCTCCCAGAATAGGTGCGTAAGCCGCCGCGCCTCTTAGCACGTCATAGCCGTATGGCAGGGTCGGCGGAGGCTTGGTGCCCAAGGTTTGGATCTGGCTGAGAGCAGCTGTGGATGAGCGCACCGCAGGTTGGCAGGCAGCGGCAGCTGGCTCAACTCCGTTCCCATGGGCGGGCAGGCCGCTCGCAACAGGGGGGGGTTTCTTGCGTGCGAGCAAGGTTCGCACGATATATGCGGCCGCGACGAACAGCATTACGACGCCAGTGAAGCGTCGCATCGGGAGGTCGAGCATGAGAAGAGGAACCTTGACGTACTGGGCGGACTCGAAAGGTCAGGCGCGTTGCTTACCCGGCTTACTGCTCGTTGTCGGCGCTGTCGGCGGTGTCGGCCGACGTGCCAGTGGGTGTCTGGCCGGCGAGCTAATCTAATATTGTGGGCTGCCTTCGTCAATCTCGCCGCTGGTGGCGAGCTTCGACAGCGTGGTGCTGACGCTCGCGCGGCCCAGCCCGGTCGCCGTCGCTTCCTCGTCGCCCGTCATCGCGTGCCGCCTGAGAGCACCTGAACAACAGCGGCCTTGGTCGAACCCGAGGCCGCGCGCACCGCGGTCCGAGCCGGACGGCGGCGGCCGGCTTCGCTAGCGGACAGCTCGGCCTGCTGCGGTGAAAAGCTCCTGGGCCGTGCCGGCGCTCGGGCGTGGCCGCACGCGGCTTGCGGTCGCCGTGCGGGAGGCCGGGGCCCGGCTGGGGCGCTCACGGGCTGCCGGCGGTGCGGCGCTCGCCGGTAGTATGGCGGCGCCGTCCCGTGAGCCCAGCGCGACCAGCGCGCGGGGAGCTTGTCGGCCTCGCCGGGCAGCTCGTCAAGGAGGGTCTCGATGTCGCGGCGTAGTTGGTCGCGCATGCTCCGGCGGGTCCTTGCTTTCGGACGGCCGATCGTAGCTATCTCTCGTAGGCGTCTCCGGCCAGACCTGCTCGAGAACGCGGATTTACGTCAACCCCGCAATTGAAGTCGCCATCCTTCCCGCTGCAAACCTTCGGCGACGACGATCAACGACGCGGGAGTGCCTGTTTGCCGGGCTGCGCGACAGCCTTGCCCAGCTCGGCGTGCCTCTTGCCGTGGTCGACGTGCTCAGCCCACCGATCGCGCGTTTGCGCATCGTGGTGGGGAACGTCGTTTACGCCCAACCACTCTTACAACTGGCCAGCATAGCCCGTCGGACGACCATGCAAGGTGCCGTCTACCCAGCGGATCCGTTTGAGGTCGTCCCAGAGCCACTTGTAGACGAGTTCCTCTGCTGCCCAGGGTTGGAACACGTCGAGGTATTGGCTGTGGAGCGTCATGTCGAGCCACCGCGCTTGTTCGGGTCGAAGCTCTCGGGCTCGAGCGACCGAGGCGGGCCCGATTGTGCGCCAAGCGTCGCGGTCCGGATCATGGTCGATCTCGATTGCAACCTGGATCGCGTCGTTGCATGGCTGCGCTTCCAGCCACCAGGTCATGGTTGGCCCACCGCCAAACCCAGCGGCAGCGTCCGGCGGCTGCAGCTGACCGTGTAGCCGCGCCGGCAGCGTCACAGCCATCTGCATCCACGGGGCGAGGGCGGAGAAGAGGCTTTTGGTGATGTGTTGATATTCGACAAGAGCAAGTCGAAAGACGGCGCTCGTCCGTTCCAGAAGTCTTGTGTCGCTCCATGGGTTCCAGATGTAGGGTCCACGGACGGGCTGATCTGGGCCCGGGAACGGAGGAAGCAGTTCCCGTTCGTCACGCTCAAGTCGTGCCTCGAGTGAGCTCTTGACGCCGGCTATGACCACTAGCCGCCCGCGTCGGGTCCCGACGACTTTGGCTCCGTTCGGAATTGCTTGCATGAGCGATTCGATTACGATCGGCTCGTCGTGAGCGAACGACAATTCGAGCAGTGCGGAGGCGATGGTCCATAGCCAGCTGTCTTCCATGGGGCCATCCGTAAGCCGCAGGCCACGCCTGTTGAGCATCGCCCCCAGTGCGTCGCGGAGTTGTTCGAATGACCAGCGCCAAGCCCACGCCGCTTGGCGACCAGGTCGTGCACTACGTACGGCAATCCATTCGTGAGCTTTCGGATCGTTCGTGGCGAGAAACCCTTGCAGTCCGTGTGGGAGCCGAGTGACCGCCGGATGTTGTTCGGTCCCTGCGTACCATCCGGTTGTGAGCCAATGGCCGCTGACGTCAGCTCCGGTCGGCAGGAGGCTTCCATCGGCGCCTACCGGCGCGATGCGCAGGGCGAGATCGCCCAGGCCACCTATCCAGCGTTCCGTGGTTTCTCTAACACGTCGGCCGCATTCATTGCCGGCGGGCGGGAGTACGTCCTCGGTGTTCGACCACTTCGCGAGCCCCTCCTCGACTATCTGACTCCCGAAGCCGGGGTGTGCTTCGGCAAGCGGTCCGATCAGCGCGGTTACCTGGTCATATCCGTAGGTGCCCGCGACAATCGCCAGGGGATAGCGCCAGTCCTCGAGATTCCCGGAATCATCCACGATCTCGCCCACGGTTGGCTCCCCTGCGATCAGGCTCTCGGCTGCGAACCACTGTGCGATCACGATGAGCGGAAACGCGACGGTCCTGTCACGAGCGACAACGAGGCGTGTCTCCTCAAGGTCGACCAGTTCATGCGGTGCGGCTACCTCTGCTTCCGGCACGGGGCCGCCGCCACGCCGTAGGGAGAGAACCGCGAGGCGGCGGAGCAGCGGGCGCGCGTCGCTCTTGACGCGGCCGACGCCTGCCTCGACGAGGCTGCGAAGCAACTCGGCCCTTGATGCGGGCATCTGGCCGACACTCCGTCGCAGCGAGGTCCCAAGAAGTACGGCGAATAGTGGCAGTTCGATGGCCTCGCGGAGATTCTCAGACCATCCCGCTTGCCGGCCGAGCGTGATCTCGAAGCCGGCGACTCGGCCGACCAGATCCCGAGCCTCCTCGGCGGTAAGCCGAGAAAGATCGCACGCTTCCTGGGTACCAGCGAGCGGAGAGACGGGTCGACTCGTCATGACGATGTGGGTGGACGGCCAGGTGCGAGCCAGCTCGCGTGCTTGGCGTAGCAGGTCCGCGGCGGCGCCTATCCCGGGCTCATCCGCGCCGTCGAGAATCACCGCGGCGCCCTGCTGGCGGGGATCACCGAGACCCGCAGCTGCCTTCACGACCGTCTCTGCGAGGCCGGCTGTCACGTCGCGTGCCCGCACGTACACCGGCAGCGCCTGAGTGGTGTCGCTCAGTTGGGCCGCGATGGCCGCTTGGTGGTAGCGCTCGGCGGCGAGCGACTTCCCGATTCCTACCTCGCCACGGAGAATGACGAGCGGTCGATCATCGCTCGGCAGCGCGAGCGCTGGCGCGACACCAACGCTCATGTCGTTGGCGAGATCGAGTGCCTGGGCGAGCTCAACCCCGGCGGCCTGCCAGCGCTCGATGCACCGCGCCCTGCTTGCTCGACCAAGCTCGTCGAGACGCGCGATGCGTCCCATCCCTGGAAGATCTTTGAGAGCGCGGTTTATCTCATCAGAGACCGCGAAATCGATCTCGACAGCGAGTTCATCGAGATCCGCTGGTTCGCGGTACTTCGCGTGAGTTCGTGCCTGCTCGAGCAGCCGCGTGGTTCGCTCATCGCGCGTCGGCGCGGGCAGCAGCATGATGATCAGTCGCCGATGAGCCGATATCGCCTCGGCAATCTCGCGCTCGACCGGCTCGGTTGTCGAGCAGCCAACGAGCCAGAAAACGAATGCCGCGCGTCGGACCTTTTCCAGATAGGACCAATCCAGGTCCTGGGAGCTTGCCGGCGTGTACTCAAACGCCCACGTATGCAGAAACCGAACACCGTCGAGAACCTGGACCACGCGGTCGCGAGCCGCCTGCAGCTCCTCAACCATCACGCTCGACACGAATGCCGGCAATGGAGATTCTCCCGACCGTACCGCGAACGAAGGGGTGCGCCGCTTGCGGAATCGGAACCCCCACACGACACCACCTAGCGTACGGATCGCCGCGGCCCGGACGCTTTGGAGCGTGCGACGCACCTGAGCCAGGCTGGCGGTCGAACTCGTAGAGACTCTATCGAAAGCCATTCTTTCTGAGCGCCCCTTTCCTTGGTCCGTAACGCCATTGACGGAAGTCGGACCCCGTTGCAGCTGCCCACCTCGCGCTCGCATTCAGTTCGCCCAGAAGGAGGCGTCCGATGCGGGGCCGTGCGACACCCCTCGTATCGGTGCGCGCGTGGCGCCGTGGCGCGTGGCGCCGATACGAGATAGGGTCGGCGAAGTCCGCCGCGCAGGTGCGCTACCCGGGCGGTTGGCCACCGGGGAAAACGAGCTGAGGCACGCATATGACGTAGAACCTCGTCCGCTCGGCTTCCTCGCCGTCGATGAAGACCCTGATGCTGTGCGGACCGGTTGCCTCGAACGTATTTCTGGTTCCGAGCGACAAGACCATCCTCTGGTCTTGGCCTTCGATAACTCCGGCTGGGCGTCCGGCCTCGAACTCGAGCCGAAACCGTTCTCCCAGACGCTCGCCGTCTGGCCCCAGGACTTCGAGTTCAAGCACGTGCCGCTGGTTTGTCTCGTTCCACTCAACGTCGAGGCCGAGCGCAATCCCGAATGCGAAGTCGAACGGCAGCTCTGGGAATCGGAGGATGTTCCATCCGGCGCCCATAGCGTAGAGCTTGCCGTTGAGCGACTCGCTGTGGTCTGTGAGAAGCAGGAAAGCTATATTCATCACGTGTAGACTGTTCGCTTACAGAATGTCTACGAATAGTTTACGACATGCGTTGAGAATCGTCAATGCCCCTGGACATACGTGAGTTCGAGCTCGATGATGAGAACGAAGCGAAGGCGGCGCGGCACGGAGTCCGCGCCGTGGAGCTTCTTCAGGTCCTGGATAATCCGTTTCGGGTGTTCACGAACCGAAGAGACCGCAGCGCAACGCATCTGTTGATCGGCCTCACCCACGGAGGAAGAACCATTACGATGCCCATTGAGTCGACGCACGTAGACGGCCGCTGGCGGCCTGTGACCGCGTGGCCCGCAAGCGAGGCGGAGAAAGCGAGATACGAGCGATGAGCAAGGCAGAGGAGCGAGAGGTCAACATCGATGACTTTGAAGAGGTAGAGGTTCGTCCTCGACAAAACCGCGGGGCTGTCATTTCCGTCCGTCTCAGCTCGGATGACGCCCAACGCTTCGCGGAAATGGCAGAGCACACTGGGCTTTCGGTTTCTGAGCTCGCTCGACGCACGATCAGACAAGCGATCCATACGCCTTGGCGACTCTTTGGATTCGGCTCCACGGTCGGCGCGGTCGTAATCGTCGGCTCTATTCAGTACACGGGCGGCGACTACGGCCCACGACTCGAGCCAGTCGATACGAATGGGCAGTGGGGCTCATTCGCGCCGTGTTGCACATAGCGCCCGAGCGCATTTGCCTTCACATCGTTGGCTCTGCCGACAGTTGAGCGATCGGGCGCGACGCGGCGGTCCTGCGGCAATGAGGCTTCGTCGGCACCCGCGCGTTGGCGGCGTCACCGGGCGCAGCGCTCCTTGCCGGCGCGGAAGGAAGTGTCGCCGTGCGCAGGGCCGGGCCACCGATATCGTCCAATAGTGACTCTGGCCGTGGGGCACTGCCGCCTACTAGTGGCCCAGCCGGCCCCCCGTGCTGCTGCTTGGCTCGTGCGTCCCGGAATCGACGTTTCCAGGACTCGGCCGCAGGGCCCCGCCCGCTCAGATCCCGGTGTTGAATTTGGGGTGCCCGACGCGGGCCGCACCTCAACACACCGACGCTCGCTCTGATTCTGAGTGAGAACCGTCGTCGTTGACGCCGATTACACGCTGGAAGCGCTCCACATATCAACGCTCGATAATAGATATTATGACGAGTTAGCTGCAAACCGGACTGTTTCGCGAACGGGACCTCGTCGCGCGGCTCGGCGGAGACGAGTTCCTCCTCGTGTGTCATGGTCCCACGAAGGCCAACGCCACCGCAAGCGCGCAACGCATAGCCGCCGCGCTCGCCGCGCCGTTCGCGCGAGCCGACACCCAGATCACGCTCCGCGCCAGCATCGGCATCGCCTGCTCCCAGTTCGGCCTGGCCGCCGAGGAGCTCATCGCCCGCGCCGACGCCGCGATGTACCAGTCCAAACGCGCTGGCCAGGGCCAACCGGTCCGTCTTTGAACAACCGGTCGCTGAGTAGAGAGCTCTCGCGCAGAAACGGATCAGCGACGCGACGTCTGATCTGACCCCGCGGTCCTGGTGGATCAGTCGGCGGCCGGGTCACGGAAAGCGCCCGAGAGAACGAGCGACAGGTTCGGCATCGATCTCGAATTCAGAGAGCGGGGTCCATGACCTTCATCCCGGCGCCACCGCCGACAGATTTCGAGATCAGACAGCCAGGCAGACCCCCGTGCTCAACTCAAATCAAGCGCGCTAAACAGGGGGATCGAGACGACCACATCCGGCGGACGGCTGTCTTTCCACCGGTTCGCCGCGCTCGTCGAGTTCGAGCGTTACCAATAGACGACAAAGACCACAAATCCCTCTCCGTTGATCCCCGGCCAGTTGAGGTCTCAGGGTTTTCTCAGGTTGGGGCGTGATGATTTGGCGGATGGATGATCAGGAGGTCGGTCGGCAACGGGGGGTGCGTGTGTTGGTCGTGGATGACGAGCCGAGCCTCGTCGATGTAGTTTCGACGGCGTTGCGCTATCAGGGTTTTGGCGTTGAGGCGGCTGGAAGCGGTCAGGAGGCGCTTGATCAGGTGCGCCGGTGGCATCCGCATGTGATGGTGTTGGACGTGATGTTGCCGGACATGTCGGGCTTTGAGGTCGCGCGGCGTTTGGCGGAGGAGCGGTCGGCGGTGCCGATTCTGTTTCTGAGCGCTCGTAGCAAGACGGCTGACAAGGTCCGTGGCTTGACCTTGGGTGGGGATGACTATGTGACCAAGCCGTTCAGTTTGGAGGAGCTGATCGCGAGGCTGCGGAGCATTCTGCGCCGCTCGGGCGCGCTTCGTGAGTCCTCGGGCCGTTTGCGGTTTGCGGATTTGGAGCTTGACGAGGGTACGTTGGAGGTGTCTCGTGGGGGTCGGTGGATCGAGTTGACCCCGACGGAGTTTCGCCTGTTGCGGTACTTGATGCGCAATCCCCGCAAGGTGCTTGAGCGTCGACAGCTGTTGGACCATGTGTGGAACTATGACTTCGGTGGTGACGCGCGCGTGCTGGAGACCTACATCAGCTACTTGCGTAAGAAGGTGGACGCCGAAGGGCCGCAACTTCTTCACACGGTGCGTGGGGTGGGCTACACGCTGCGGCTCCCAAAGGAGTGAGGGGTGTCGTTGCGCGCGCGTCTCTTGATCGGCCTGGTCGGGTTGACCGCGATCGGGCTCAGTGCTGCCGCGATCGCGACCTATGAGGAGCAGCGCTCGTTTCTGTTCGAGCGGGTCGATCAGCAGGTGGCCGCGGCCGAACTTCCGGTGTCCTTCGGGCTTGGGGTGTTGAATCCCGCGTTACCCTCACCCGCAACCGGTACCAGCCCGAGGCTGCCGATCATTCCTCGCGGGGCAAAGCTCCCGAGGAGCGGCTCGCCGACGCTCCAGCCGTCCGGCACCTACGGACTGCTGCTCGGCGCGGGCGGCAAGGTGCTGAGGAGTCGGTCGTTCACATATGGGGAGACGGCTGCGTCGCCTCCGGCGCTGCCTCGCGGGTTCCCGGTCTCACGCTTTGGCGCTTCGCATGGCGAGCTGTTCACGGTCGACTCACGGGCCGGGTCGACTCTGCGCTACCGGGTCGCCGCATTTTCGCTGCGTGGTGGGCGTGTGCTGGTCGTGGCGGTTCCGCTCCGTGATGTCGACCAGACGCTTCATCAGCTGCTGATCGTGGAGGGGCTGGTCGGGCTGGGCGTGATCGGTGGGCTGATCGCGCTGGGGTGGATCGTGATCCAGCTGGGGTTACGCCCGTTGGTGCGGATGGGACGGGTAGCCGGCGCGATCGCCCGCGGAGATCTCTCACGGCGCGTGAGCCCGATCAACCCGCGGACCGAGGTCGGCCGGCTCGGGGCGTCGCTGAACGAGATGCTTGGCCAGATCGAGCAGGCGATGGCCGCAAGCGCCGATAGCGAGGAGCGGTTGCGACGGTTCCTGGCTGACGCCTCGCATGAGTTGCGCACGCCGCTGGCGTCGATTCGCGGCTACGCGGAATTGTTCCGGCTCGGCGCCTCGGCCGATCCGGAGGCGTTGAGGCGGGCGATGGAGAGGATCGAGTCAGAGACGGCCAGAATGGGAGTCCTGGTCGAGGATCTGCTGCTGCTCGCGAGCCTCGACGAGTTGCCCGAGCCGCTGCTTGAGCCGGTCGACCTGCACGAGCTCGCAACGCACGCGGCCGAGGACACGAGAGCGCTCGCGCCCGAGCGGACGGTCCGCTTGATCACCAACGGCATACCCTACGTGCTCGGCGATCCCGAGCAGCTGCGTCAGGTGCTCGCCAACCTCACGCGCAACGCAGTCATCCACACCCCGACCGGCTCGACGATCGATCTCAGCGTCTCCTGCGAGCGGGACTGCGCGGTGCTCGAAGTTCGCGACCATGGCGCGGGGTTCCCGGCGGGCGTCGAGGAGCGGGTGTTTGATCGATTCTGGCGCAGCGAGGGGGGGCGCAGCCGCGGCCGCGGCGGCGCTGGGCTCGGCCTGGCGATCGTCAAAGCGATCGTCCACGCCCATCACGGACAGGTGCACGCCCGCAACGCGCCCGACGGCGGCGCCATCTTCCGCGTCACGATCCCGCTGACCGCGCAACGTCAATCGACACCGACGACGACGGCGCGGACGTCGGGGTGAAAGCGCCGACCACGGGCTGAGGTTCGGGGCGAGGCCGAGGAGCCCGCGAGCTGGCCTCGGCAAGACAGAGCGCTCGCTGAGGCTTGGTTCTGGCCGCGGGACCCCTCGGCACTCGGCTGTGCGTGCTTCTGAGGTCTCGTTGATGGACCTGGGAAGGGGCTGAGCCTTGCCTGAGAATTCCCCGAGACTGAGCGGTTAGCCGACCCGGTCCTCGGCGATCTCTCAGGGTTTTCTCGGGCTGCGCTTAGCTGAGGCTGCAACCCTGATCGGCGTGATTGATGATGGCTCTGAGCGATCGGTGGTGATGCGCCTTGCAGGCGACGCGTGATCGCCCGCCCCGTCCGTGGCATCTGTATCTGCTCGGGTTGGTTGCCGTGACGGCGATCGTGCTCGCGATTGCGGATATCGGCCCGCCTTCTAGCTCGGCGAGGACCTCGACTGAGATCGTCACCGCGCAGGACGGGGTCGTGCAGTCCACCGTGTCGGGGAGCGGCAACGTCGAGGCCGGCACGGATGTCGATGTCAACTTTCAGACGAGTGGCACGCTCGAGCAGGTCTACGTGACCGTTGGCCAACACGTCACAAAGGGGCAGCTGCTCGCGAAGCTCGATCCGACGTCGGCGCGACTCTCGCTGGACCAAGCGGAGGAGACGCTCACTGCCGCGGAGGATCAGCTGAGCACCGCCGAGGCTGGCACGTCCTCGACGAGCACCGGTCTGGACACGACGAGCTCGGACGCGACCGAGTTCGTGTCCTTCACCCTGACCCCGACCACCACGACCACCCTGACCCCGACCACCACGACCACCACGACCCCGACCACAACGACCCCCACGACCACAACGACCCCCACGACCACGACGTCGACGAGCACCACTCCGACTGGCACGGGGACGCCAGCCGGCTCGTCGCCAACCGGCTCGTCGTCGGCCGGATCGTCGCCAACCGGCTCGTCGTCGGCCCGATCGTCGCCAACCGGCTCGTCGCCAACCGGCTCGTCGTCGGCCGGCTCGTCCTCGACCGGGGCCACATCGTCGGCGTCCAGTGTCGCTTCGGCGCAGGCGTCTGTCGATAGCGCGAAGGCGAACGTGCGGAGCGCGAAGCTGGCGCTTGCGGAAACGAGGTTGTACGCGCCGAGCAGTGGCACGATCGTGTCGCTGTCTGGCTCGTTGCCTGGTGACTCGATATCGGCGGGGACCACATCGAGCGTGGCGGCGGGCGGATCCTCGTCAAGTTCGGCATCCGGCGGCACCGGGACGACGGCCGGCAGCCTTGGCAGCTCGTCGTCTTCATCGACTTCGAGCTCGGCGTTTGCGGAGATCGTGGACGCTGGGACGATGACGATGACGGTCGCGTTCAGCGAGTCGGACATCGGCAAGGTCAAGGTCGGGCAGCCAGCGACGGTCACGCTCGACGCCATCAGCGGGCTTGAGCTGGGCGCCCATATAACGTCGATCTCGACGGTCGGGACGACGAGCAGCAGCGTCGTGTCCTACGACGCGACGCTGACGCTCGATCAGAGCGATTCTCGCGTGAAACCGGGGATGAGCGCCTCGGCGTCGGTGATCACCGCCCAGGCGCAGGGCGTGACCGTGCCCAACCAGGCGGTCAGCGGCACTGGATCGCTCGCGACGGTCACCGTACAGACCGGCGGTAAGAAGGTCCAGAGGCAGGTTATCGAGGGTCTCGTCGGCGCCAGCCGGACGCAGATCGTCAGCGGACTCTCGGCGGGTGCTCAGCTGGTCGTGACGACGACGTTGCCGTCGCTTGGTTCAAGCAGCACGGCGAGCAGCAGTTCATCCGGCACGCTCGGCGGTACGAGCAGCAGTCTGGGTGGCGGGTTTCCCAGCGGCGGGTTTCCCAGCGGCGGGTTTCCAAGTGGCGGGTTCCGCGGGGGCGGAGGGTGACGCGTGACGACAGGCGCCGACCTCGGCGGCCGGCCGGGGTGCGGGCCCCCGACACCGTGCGCCGGTCGCCGACGCCGGCCGCGACGGCGAGTCGGCCCGCTGGCCGGGCGTCTGGACGGCCGGCGGCGGTGATCGAGCTGCGCGATGTGCGCAAGATCTATGGCTTGGGTGACACCTCGGTGCACGCGTTGCGTGGGGTGAGCGCGCGCGTTGAGCGGGGCGAGTATGTGGCGATCATCGGTGCGTCGGGGAGCGGCAAGACGACCCTGATGAACATCATCGGCTGTCTGGACTCGCCGACGAGTGGCAGCTATCTGCTCAACGGTCTTGATGTCCGGGGAATCGATGAGGACACGCAGTCGGCGTTGCGCAACCGTGATATCGGGTTCGTGTTTCAGAGCTTCAACCTGATCCCGCGGACCAGTGCGGTCGCGAACGTCGAGCTGCCTCTGTCGTATGCCGGCCTGTCGCGTGCGGAGCGACGTCGACGGGCGCTGGACTCCCTTGAGGCGGTTGGGCTTCGCGGACGGGTCAGCCACATGCCCTCTGAGTTGTCCGGCGGGCAGCAGCAGCGCGTCGCGATCGCGCGGGCGCTCGTGACCAATCCGGCGATGATCCTGGCCGACGAACCGACGGGGAACCTGGATTCGGTTTCCTCGGCGGAGGTGATGGGCATCTTTGGTGATCTCAGCGCCCGCGGGCGCACGATCGTGCTGATCACCCACGAGGACGAGGTCGCGGCGCACGCGCACCGCGTGATCCGGGTCAGAGACGGCAGGATCGTCAGCGACGAGCGCAACCCTGCGACCGAGCGGGCGTCGTGATCGAAATCGTCCGTGTCGCGCTCGGTGGTTTGATCGCGAACAAGCTGCGCTCGGGATTGACGATCCTCGGGTTGATGATCGGTGTCGGGTCGGTGATCGTGCTGATCGCGGTTGGGACCGGCTCCTCCGCCGCGGTCGAGTCGCAGATCGAGGCGCTGGGCTCCAACGTGCTCACGGTCAGCGCGGCTCCGACCCTGGGCGGCCTGCTCGGCGGCGGGTCGAGCAGCAGCGGGCTCACCGTCGCCGATGCGTCGGCGCTGGAGAACCGGTTCCAGGCACCCGACGTGCAGAGCGCTTCCCCCGTCGCCAGCGCCAGCAGCGTGACGCTCACCTACGGCAGCACGACGTACTCGCCTTCGTCGTTCGTTGGGACGACCACGAGCTACCAGCAGTCACGCAACTACACGATGGCTGAGGGTTCGTGGTTCACCAAGGCGGAAGAGACCAACCACAGCAGGGTGATGGTGCTCGGTCCGACCGTCGTCAGCGAGCTGTTCGGCGGCGCTGATCCAGTCGGGGACACGGTCGAGGTGAACGGCACCGACTTCGAGGTCATCGGCGTGACCAACTCCAAGGGGTCGAACGGCACCTCCAACGAGGACGACATCGGGATCGCGCCGCTGGCAGCCGTGCAGGACACGCTGACTGGCTACGGCGGCATCAGTCAGATCCTGGTTCAGGCCAGGTCGCGTGACGCGCTCGACGCGGCGCAGACCGAGGTGACCGACATCCTCAACCAGCTCGACCCGCCGGCGGCCGGTTCGAGCAGCGCGAGCAACTTCCAGGTGATCAACCAAGGTTCGATCCTGCAGGCCTCGACCTCCAGCAGCAAGGTGTTCACGACGCTGCTGGGAGAGGTGGCGGCGATCTCGCTGCTGGTCGGGGGGATCGGCGTGATGAACATCATGCTCGTGTCGGTCACCGAGCGCACGCGCGAGATCGGGATCCGCAAGGCGGTCGGCGCGAGGCGCAGCGACATCCTAATCCAGTTCCTCGTCGAGGCGGTGCTCGTGTCGTTCTTCGGCGGTCTGGCCGGTGTCGCGGCGGGGCTGATCGGCAGCCAGTTCAAGATCGCCGGCGTCCAGCCCGTGATCGCGCCGTACTCGGTCGGCCTGGCGTTCGGCGCCGCTGTCCTGACCGGGCTGTTCTTCGGGACCTATCCGGCCGGACGCGCGGCGGCGATGAAACCGATCGAAGCGTTGCGCTTCGAATGACCCGCACGTGCCCACCCATCCAACCAGAGGAACCGAGATGAGCGCCATCCCTTACGAACACCGAGACGAGGAGGAATGGGACCACTACACCGACCAAGACGTCGACGACCAGCTTCCCGGCCGTCAGCGGCGGCGGTTCTTCACCCGCGGCAGCGCCGCTCTCGTCGCGCTCATGATCGGCGCCATCGGGTTCTACGCCGGCGTCCACGTCGAAAAGGCTGATACCAGTAGCTCGACCGGCTCCGGCTCCTCGCTGCCATCGGCCGCCGCCGTCGGCGCGCTGTCACGCGGCGGCGCGTCGGGATCGGCGTCGCGAGATGGACTGCCAGGGCCTGGTACGTTCGGCGGAGCAAACGCGTCGATCGGGACGGTAAGCAGCGTCGATGGCCACACGATCTACATCACCGACAGCTCGGGGAACATGGTCAAGGTCAAGCTGTCCTCGGCGACCAAGATCACCAAGAGCCTGACCGTCGCACGGAGCGCCGTCCATCCGGGCGACTCGGTCCTCATCCAAGGCGTGAAGAGCTCCGGCGGCACCCTCACAGCCACCTCGATCAGCGACTCCGGCGCCAGTGCAAGCAGCACCAGCGGCTCGTCCGGCGCCGGCTCAAGCGGCGGCGGCTCTG
>JBKQIR010000250.1:0-10907 GCA_052148275.1 Solirubrobacteraceae bacterium | reverse complement strand
GCTCCGCCGCGTGATCATCGCCGCGCAATATCACCCAGGACAGGGTCAGACCCCCACACCAGCAGAAATCCAGGACGTCCAACACGCATGGGCCGCAGCTGGCCTATGAACCGCGAAAGCCGAGGACGAGCTGGTCGTGATCGCGAGCAAAGTCGATGACACGCTGCGGAGGCCACGTCAGCGCGATCTCAACCGCTCGCAGCGCATCCAACGGAACAACACCGCGGTGCTTCACGGAGCATGAACCGACGTCGCCAGTGATGAGGGAGATCCCGGCCAGCTCATCCGAGTCGTGGTCGGCGAGAACACAAACGCGCGGCTGACAGGTGCAGTCTTCGTAGAAGTCGCCTACGGCAATCCTCGATGGGTCGGCATCCACATCGTCGAGTTTGGCAGCCCGCGAGGGGAACTATTCGAGACTGTCCCTTTATCGATTGGCGGTGGGCAGGCTACGGTGCAGCGGTGCACCTGGTCTACCCTGATCCGCCACTCGGCGACCGTGTCGTCCAACTGCGCGAATGGACGGCAGACGACCTCGAGTGCGTGCGCGAGGCTGGTCACGACCAGAAGATCCCGGCTGGCACCACCGTCCCCGCAGTGTTCACGCATGACTCGGGTCTGGCGTTCATAGAGCGCCAGCAACGTCGTATCACCGCGCGTGAGGGGATCGCGCTCGCGATCGTGGAGCTAGCGGATGACCATGCGGTTGGCCACCTGTGGCTCGCTGTCAGGCCTCAGCCCGGCGTCCTCGGGATTGGCTACTGGGTGATCCCGTCGGCGCGGGGACGTGGCATCGCTTCCTGTGCCATATGCCTCGCGGCCCGCTGGGCCCTACGAGATTTGGCCGCCGCCCGGATCGAAGCATGGGTTGCACCGGACAACGAACCCTCACTCCGAGCGCTCAGCTCGGCCGGCTTCGTCAAAGAGGGAGTTCTCCGCTCCTTCTTCGAGGTTGAAACGGAGCGTCGAGACATGGTCGTGCTCTCGCTCATCGCGTCCGATCTGTGACCGGACCACTCGCGCCAGAGAGACTGGGCAATGATCGAGCACCGGCAGCGTCGTCAGTCGCGCGATAGCTTCAGCCAATGCCGGTAGTCGAGGTGGATCTCTCGCATTCAGCGACTGGGGCCGCTTTCACAATGTCTTCGCCCAAGCGCTCGGATTCCCCGACTTCTAGGGACGCAACATGAACGCGTGGATCGCCTGCTTGACCTACGCGTATGAGGATGACCGGATGCGGAGCGTCGTCGTTGCGGCAGGGGATGTGTTGACCCTGCAACTTGCTGGCTGCAGGGAGCTCCGCGCTCGCTGCCCGGAGCTTTGCGAGGCGCTCATTGAAAGCGCCACCTTCCTCAACTGGCGATGAATCAAGGCGGGCGATCGGCCGATCTTGGCGTTGTCGTACGGCTGAGCGGGTTCGGCGTGGCCCGATGCCGCCCTGTCGCTTAGATCGAGAAGTGGCTGTCTCGGCCGCTGCTCGTGCCGGAGGGAAGGGGAAGCAGGGCGCGATCATTCCGCTGGCGGTAGCGTTCGCTCATGCGCGAGCGGCTATCCGGGAGCAAGCTCGGGATTGTCGTTGCGGCGGTCCTGTTCGCCGGATGCGGCACAAGTTCGCTGGCAAGCTCGGCGCCATCGGTCGCGCTTCGCACGTGCTCGGAGGTCGGCCACGGCAGCCTACGGGTCGGTTATCGACGGCGCGCGTTGATCTTCGGTCCGTTAGCGCTAGGCGACCTGCGAACCTACACCGCCAACCAGCCGCTGCCCGGCACGCTAGACGGCCGATACGGCGCCTACGAGATCATCGCGATCGTGACCGCAGGCGGGCAGCCCGAACTCAGCTTGCCCCGATCTGAGTGGATGACGGTGGGCGTGATCTATGACCCAAACAAGTTCCGCAGCGACGGTGCATACCGCATCCGTGATCTCGACCAAGTCGTACGGTTCCGCGCCTGCCCATCACCGAGCTTCAACCACGGCGTCAGCCAATTCGACGGCGGCTTCGTTGTCAGCCGCGCGCAATGCGTCCACTCACCGTCACCGCCGATCGCAGAACCTACCAGGGAGAGTTTCCGGCCGCCGCGCCCTGCCCACGAGTCCCGACGTGACACGCAAAGCCGCTGATCGGCAGGATCGGTCCCACGCCTGTCGGACGCATTCCGGGCGGAGCGAGAGTGTCGCGTTGATCGAGCACCGGCACCGGGCCCCGTCGCTCAAAGTAGCCCAAACCGGAAGCAAGGAGCGTCCTGCTATTGGCGAGAAGCAGGGAAGATGGCTCTGAGACGGAAGCACCTGCTTTCGTGAGCTGAGCGGCTCAGCTGCCGCCGTGACTCTGGTGACCGTCGGCGGGCTGTTTGGCCGAGAGTGTGGCCAGCGCGTCGCGCAGCGCCGCGCGGGATGTGATGCCGAGTTTTGGGAACGCTTTGTAGAGATGAGTCGCTACCGTTCGGTGAGAGAGAAAAAGTCGCTGGCCGATCTGCTTGTTGCTGAGTCCGGTTGCGGCGAGTGTGGCGATCTCGAGCTCCTGGGGCGTGAGTTTGTCGCGATCGCGCTCCGCGACACGAAGTTTGGTTTGCCCGCTCGCGCGGAGCTCGCCGGCGGCTCGGGCTGACCAGGGACGGGCACCCAGCCCTTCGAATAGCTCCAGTGCGGCGTGTAGCTGTGCTCGCGACTCGCTCATCGCGTGGTCACGTCGAAGGCGCTCGCCGTACGCGAGCTGCACCCGCGCGAAATCGAACGGCCAGCGGTCGGCGCCCGGGATCTTCAGTGCCCGCTCATAGACATTCCGAGCGTCGCCGTCTGGTGCCGCGATTGCCGTTGCGCCTTCACCGACCAGCGCGAGCCGCGGGGAGATTGCGGCCACTTTCGCTTCGCGCAGGGCGGCGACATGGCTGGACGCTTCGGTGTGACGGCCCGTTCGAACGGCGGCTTCGACGAGGTCCATCATCACGTGAAGGGCGTGCGGCCGATG
The DNA here is from genome assembly GCA_052148275.1 of Solirubrobacteraceae bacterium. Taxonomy (GTDB): domain Bacteria; phylum Actinomycetota; class Thermoleophilia; order Solirubrobacterales; family Solirubrobacteraceae; genus Palsa-465. Next base: position 7,939 of record JBKQIR010000250.1, on the reverse strand, counting down.
CGGAGCGAACAGGCCGGCGGGGCTGATAGCTGTCGCCTGATGGTAGGCGTCCTCGAAGTCGCCGCGGGCGAGCGCGGACAGCGTCAGTGCGTAGAAGGCGTCGGCCTGTACCGCCCGGATTCCGCGGGGCCCGGCCCATTGGAGCATCCGCTCGGCGATCGTCCGTGCTTCTGCGTCGTCCCCGCTCGCGGCGGCAACGAACGCCTGGATCGCCCGCGCGTTCCAGGCGAGCAGTCCGTGACCCTCAGCCGTCGCCAAGCTCGCTGTACCCTCTGACAGCGTCCGGGCCTCGATCCAGCGACCCGCCCGGAAGCTATCGAGCCCCAGCATCATCTGGGCGTAGCCGGTTACGGCGCCGCCTTCGGGTTCGTGGGAGACGAGCCTCTGCAAGGGCTCCCGGCAGGCGCGAAGCCGGTAGACGTTGGTGGCCGCCCCGGCCGTCCGCAAGATCTTGGCTGGGTCGAGTTCGCCACCGAGCGAATCGATCTCTGCGTCGAGCCAGTTGAGCGCCTCGCGAGAGCTGCGGACGGGGTCGCCGATGAGCTCCGCGCGAAACCGCGCTTGCATGACCTGCTCCCCGGTGAGGCATTCGAGAACTCGGCCGAAGGACTCCCAGAGCTCGCCGCGTCCGCCATAAAAGGACGCCATTGCCAACGTGCGTAGCGCTTCTTCGATGGCCACGTCGTCGAGCTCCTGCCCACGGGAGCTCTCGAGCGCTGCGACCAGGAGACGGTGGGCAGTGTCGACGTCGCCATCGCTGTGGAGCAGTAGGTATGACGCTGCGATCGCTTCCTCGAGCGAACCCGTGACATTGGGGTTCGCCAGCCGGACAGTTTCGAGTAGCGCTTTGGCGCGGCGGAGCTCCCCACGAACGCTGGCGCCGACATAAGCGGCCACAGCTAGTCGGCGGTCGCGGTCGGCGCGGGTTGGACTCAGGTCGGCTGCGCGTATCAGCGAGTTGACCGCGCCGACGCCGTCGCCCCGTCGCAGCACGCGGTGCCCCGCTTCCTCGAGCAACGCCGCGACGTGCTCGTCCGGTCCGACCGTCGCTTGCGCGAGATGCCAGACGCGACGATCGGGATGATCGGGCAACAGCTCGGCGAGCAGGCCGTGCGCCCAACGACGCTCGACCACAGTCGAGAGCTCCACCACCGCGGACCGGATTAACGGGTGCCGGAAGGTCAGCCTGTGCGTGTCGCCCAAGAACGCGAGCCCGGCCCGCTCCGCCGCCTCGAGATCTTCAAGGCCTTTGTCATGATCGCCAGTGGCCTGGATCAGCCCAAGGTCGCCGCTTCCGTCCAACGCCATAAGTAGCAGTAGTCGCCGGGACCCCTCAGCGAGTTCACCCACTCGCGACCGGAACAAAGCATGGAGTCGTCGAGGCAACGGCAACACGGGCGGCAGACCACTCAACGCTGCGCGTTGCGGACCGCTGAGGGCGACGGGAAGCTCCAACAGCGCAAGGGGGTTCCCCTGCGCCTCCGCCAATAGTCGCTCCCGGACCGCGGAAGCGAGTTTCGGAAAGCGAGCATCCATCAGGTCGCCGGCTGCCGTCTCGTCGAGCGGGCCTAGCTCGATCTCGGGTAGTCCCGCCCGTTCGAAGAAGCTGTCGTCGTCTGTTCGCGAGGCGGCGAGGAGACCCACGCGGCTGCCGCTGAGACGGCGTGCAACGAAGCCGAGGACCGCCGCGCTCGCCCGGTCAAGCCACGGCACGTCGTCGACGATCACCAGCACCGGCTGGGAGCGGGCCGCGCGGCGAAGCAAGGTGAGGGTCGCGCTCGCGATTACGAGTCGATCTGGCGGCGGTCCTTCGCCGAGCCCGACCGCGACCTTCAGCGCTTCACAGTGCAATGCATCTAGTTCGTCGAATTCCTCGTGGAGCGGAACCAGAGCCTGGTGTAGCCCCGAGAAGGTCAGCTCCGCCTCGAACTCAACGCCCGCCGCGCGCAACACGAGTCCTCCCGCGGCCGATGCGCTCGCTGCCGCGACCTCAAGCAGCGCCGTTTTGCCGACCCCGGGCTCACCAAGCAGCAGCAGCGCCTCGCCGTCGGTCACGGCTCGGTCGAGAAACGACATGATCAGCTCCAGTTCGGGACCACGCCCGATCAGGGCGCGGGCTTCGCCGAAGCGCGGAGTGCTAGCGCTGGCCAATGAATTCGGTCCGAAGCATCGGGAATTCTGCGTAAGCAAGATACGCCCTCGCCGTCGCGCGAGCAGTCATTTGACGGTGGACAAGTCGAGGCTAGAACCTAGGATGCTTGAGAAAGAGAGGAACGATGGGCGCCAACGCACGCTTGCAGAATCCCGCGGACGATCAGCTGGTCACGAAGCTGAGTCCATATTCGGTCCAGGACACCGTGGCGCGCATTGGCGCTGTTGTGGCCGCCAAAGGAATGAAGCTCTTCGCCCTGATCGACCACAGTGGAGAGGCTCTGTCAGCGGGTCTCGAGTTGCGCGACACCAAGGTCGTGATCTTCGGAAGCCCGGACGCAGGAACGCCCGTCATGGACGCCACGCCACTGGCTGCTCTCGATCTACCTTTGAAGGTGCTGATCTGGGCCGACGGAGATCAGACGAAGCTGAGCTACCTGTCGCCAGCCGGACTCGCAGCTCGATACCACCTGGACGACGAGCTGTCTGCCAGGCTCGGCGGCATCGACGCGGTGACGGACGCCGTCATTGACCACTAACCACCGCGTACAGCCGAGACGTCACGCGTCCGTCGACGAATAAGGTCGGATCCGCGGATGAGTAGCCGGTGCCCGCGTTACTGTGCACCGCGTTCGGGGGCATGGTCACGAGGCGTTGGCAGCGCAACGGTCGCGCGGCGCGTCCTGCTTGCACCCGGCCGCTGCGTTGCCCACCGCCTCGGCCATACCGCCCGGTGATTTGCAGCGAACCCACGGCCGCGGCAGTCCCCCTGCTTGTGAGCGTTGTCGTATGACCCTTGCTAGCTGCGGGTCATCCAGAGATTCCCAAGCCGTCATTTGACGGTGGAGGACCCGCAGCTGCGCGTGAGAACGTCCCGTTATGGACGTCGAGGCAGCTGTTGCCCGCTCTGAGTCGATAGTAAGCCAAAGCCGGCCCTCCACCGGTCAATCGGCGGACGCGATCTGCGCGGACTGGCTCGACGCTTCACAGCAGCCGCTCATCCACGGCGCAACGCCCAAACCGGCGAGCGCGGGGCTACAACATCTCGAAGGGAGCATTCCATGCCATATATCTCGGTTGGTGAGGAGAACTCTGGGTCGATCAGCCTGTACTACGAGGATCACGGATCCGGGCAGCCGGTCGTCCTGATCCACGGCTACCCGCTCAGCGGCCGGGCTTGGGACAAGCAAGTCACAGAACTGCTGGACGCCGGCCACCGGGTGATCACGTACGACCGGCGCGGGTTTGGGAAGTCCAGTCAGCCGACCATCGGCTACGACTACGACACGTTCGCCGCGGACCTGCACGCCCTGATCGACAACCTCGACGTGCAGGACGCGACGCTCGTCGGTCACTCGATGGGCACCGGCGAGGTGACCCGGCACCTGGGCACCTACGGCTCGGCGCGAGTCGCCAGGGCGGTTCTGGTCTCTCCGATCCCCCCATTCCTGCTGCAGACCGACGACAACCCCGCGGGGCTATCAGGCGCTGTGTTCGATGGGTTTGTGCATACCGCCAAGGCCGACACCCCGGCATGGATGAAGGGCTTCCTTGACAACTTCTACAACATCGACGTCTACGGCGGCAACAGAGTCAGCGACGAAGCGTTCCAGGCCAGCCTGAGCGTCGCGATCGCCGCGTCGGCCGCGGCTGCCGTGGCATGCATTCCCACCTGGGAAACGGACTTCCGCGAGGACCTCTCAAGGATCGACGTCCCGATCCTCGTCGTACAGGGCGACGCGGACCGGATCCTGCCGTACGAGAAGACCGGCAAGCGGCTCCCCGGGCTGCTCAAGGACGTAGAGCTGGTCGTCATCGAACAGGGCCCCCACGCGATCGCGTGGACGCACAGCGACCAGGTCAACGACGCCCTATTGCGGTTCGTCAGCGCGGCCACGCCGGTCAGCGCGGCGTGACCGTCCGCCCTGCCAACCCCCTCACGCCATCAAGGGAGAACGATGAACCCTCACACATCCACACCGCGCCAGCCAGCGTCGCGGCGCCTGCGCCGGTACGCGGCCGCGATCGCCGCCGTGCTTGCGTTGACGGCGCTGTTCGTCTCGTCGTCGATCGCGCGACCGACCAGCGCCCGCGGCAGGAAAGCCGATGCGCTACCGACGATCGTGCTTGTCCACGGCGCCTGGGCGGACTCCGGCAGCTGGGATGGCGTCATCGGGCGCCTGCAGCGGGCCGGATACACCGTATACGCGCCGCCCAACCCGCTGATGGGGCTGGCCAACGACAGCGCCGCCATCTCCGACTTCCTGCAGACGATCACCGGGCCGATCGTTCTGGTTGGCCACTCCTACGGCGGGGAGGTCATCACCAACGCCGCCGTCGGAGACAGCCAGGTCAAGGCACTGGTGTACGTCGATGCCTATCTGCCGGCGCAGGGCGAGGACCTGGAGGACCTGACAACCGCTGGGTCATGCTTCTACACAACAGACCTGTCGAGCGTGTTCAACCTCGTGCCGATCCCCGGAGCCCCGTCGGCTGACGCCGACGCCTACGTCAAGCAGAGCGTGTTCCCCGGGTGCTTTGCCAACGGACTGCCACCCCGCGAGGCCGCAGTGCTCGCCGCCACACAGCGACCGCTGGCCACCGGCACTCTGACCGACCAGTCAGGAATCCCGGCCTGGCAGACGATCCCCTCCTGGGACGTGATCGGAACCGCCGACAACATCATTCCTAAGGCCGAGCAACTGTTCATGGCCAACCGGGCGCACGCTCACATCACCGAGATCGACGCGCCGCATCTGTCGATGATCTCCGATCCAGGTGTCGTGACGAGGGTGATCATCGAGGCCGCCCGCGCCACCAGCTGACCCTCTCCGCCAACCACCCCTGGGTCCCGCGTCCCGCTACGGACGCGGGACGCCGAACGCAAACCTTTCACGAGACTCTCGACCGACGCATCCCTTCGCGATGCAACCCACGCCGTCCGCTTGCCTTCAGAAGCCCACCCGACGAGCCGAGGAGCAGCCAACAAACATGCACGTCTCCGTACAGACCATCGGCGCCCCGACAGCGATCATCGAGATCGGGACGCTGCGCTTCATCACCGATCCAACATTCGACCCACCTGGACGCTATCGCGCAGACACAGCGCCAGAGGCCCTGATGAAAACAGCAGGACCGGCGATCGACGCCACCGACATACGACGAATCGACGCCGCCTTGCTTTCGCACGACCAGCACATCGACAACCTCGACATCTCGGGGAGGCAGCTCCTAGCCACGCTGCCGATCACGCTGACCACCCCGACGGCGGCTGCACGACTCGACCCCGGCGCGAAAGGGCTCGAGCACTACGCGACCTGCACGGTCCAGCGCGCGGAGACGCCGGCCGTGGTCGTCACGGCCCTCCCCGCTCGGCACGGTCCCGGAGGCTCCGATCCGATCACCGGACCAGTCAACGGCTTTCTGCTGAGCAGCGCCAACGCACCCACGATCTACATCAGCGGCGACAACGCCTCGGTCGAGGTCATACGCGAAATCGCCACACGGGTCGGACAGGTCGATATCGCGATCCTGTTCGTCGGCGCTGCGAGACTGCCATGGCTGTTCGACGGAGCCGAACTGACGCTCGACAACGCGGCCGCACTACAAGCAACTCACGTGCTCGACCCAAAGATCGTGATCCCGCTCCATCACGACAGCTGGAGCCACCTGACCCAGCCAGTCGACGGACTCATCGCACTGTTCGATCACGCCGGCATGGCCGATCGACTCCGAGTCATCCCGCCGGGAACCACAGCGATCATCGAACCAGCAACCACCTGAACCGCCACCAACCGGATCGTCAGAGCTCTGCCGGGACAAGGCCGGCGCGCGACGATGCATCGGTGACAAATCCACCGCCTTACGGCCAGCCGTCCTAGCGACTCCTGACCAGGCCCGATGACGACGCGTTCTGCCGGCGCGTGAGCGAAGCTCTCAATTTTAGCTACGAGCTCTACGGCAGCCCCGGCGGTGAGGTTCGATGGCGAACCGGGCATCGTCGCGCAAGCCATTCTGTGGCCGTCGCAATACGCGTTCCTAGGTTCTGACGCTACCTGCGGTCGCACGAACGCGTGTGTTTTGGGTCGACGGTCGCGGTCAAGCAACAAGGACGCTCTCGAGCGCCTGAGCGATAGGTTGGTCGCCGCCATTGACGTAGAGGACGCGGCGGGACGCCCGCGGGTCGTGAAGCAAACGCGCGAGCACCGCAGCCACGTCGTCGCGCGGCACCCGACCGCGGAATGGCGCAGCATCGATTCTCACGCGCCCGCTTCCCGGCTGATCAGTGAGCGCTCCCGGTCTGACGATCGTCCAATCGAGCATGCTGCGCTGTACTGCTTGGTCGGCCTCGGCCTTCGCGCGAAGGTAGACGCTGAATACATCCTCGCCGGCCGGAGGATTCTCGGCGCCGACGGAGCTGATGATCATGTAACGCGGCACTCCCGCCCCGGTGGCCGCATCGAGCAGCTTCCTTGCGCCGTCACGATCCACCGTGAGCTTTCGAGCGGCACCACTGCCGGGTCCAGCGCCGGCGGCGAACACCACCGCGTCTGCGCCCGCAATCGCCGGCCCGATCTCGTCGACCGTCCGGAGCTCAAGGTCGCAAACCACAGCCGACGCGCCGTCCCGAGCGAGATCGGCTGCGTGGCCAGGATTGCGTATCAGCCCAATCACGCCGTCGCCGCCAGCGACCAGCAGGCTGATGAGCCGCATCGCGATCTTCCCATGAGCTCCGGCAATCGCCACAACCACACCACGATCCTACCCCCGTCCCCGCACATGCGAGCACGCCCGCTGTTCCAATGCATCGGCGACTGGGGCGCAAACCTGTGCGTAGGACGCGAGCGAGACCGCTGCACCGGCAACGTCGTTCCAGCCCGCTGCCCGCTGAGCGTTTAAGCAATTGCGACGGCCAGACTGCCGTACCGGTCGCCGTCGGCAGCGCTTCGGAGGCGTGTGCTCGTCGTTGGACTATGCGACGGCGATCGGACTAGGAGCGTTGGCTCGCCTAACTCGCCATTCGCGCCTGCGGCGGCCGGCATCGCCAGACGTGCTCTCGCCTGCCGCAAACATCACGACGGATTTTGGCGCTCCCTCGTTTGCGAGGAAAGCAGGCCGCGAGCGCTGCCGCTTTGATCGAGTCTGAGGGGTGGACGGTCGCCGGTATCGCAGGATGGCGTGATCGCGGCGCGAGGTGCGCCGCCCGGATCCTCAGGAGGGATGTCATGTCTGTCGAGTTGCTGGACGCCGCCGGCCGTCCTCGATCGCCCGCCACCCCTCCCGGCTACCGCCGCGGGTGCTCCCCACGAAACAAAGGGCGACGGTATCCGGCTGACCGATCCACTCAAAACGCTAAACGCGTGAGCGATGGCGCGTGGGTTATAGCCCAACTCCCTGAGCTGCTGCTCAAAGGCAGGCCACTCCCGGTGGGCGGCTTTCTCCCGGTCCGCAGCCTTGGCTGCGAGGCGCAACGAGCCACGTAGAGATTCAAAATCACTTCCCGTGCCTCTCATCGAGTCGGAGTTTATTGTCTTTCCGGCGCAGCTCAAGATCGAGATCAAAGCTCGCTCGAGCTCAGCACGACCGCGTCCCGTGGGCTCCACGCCGCTGTCGTTGTTCGATCAAAGGAGCACTCCGGCGACCGCGTTCTCGGCCCCGCCTTCCGCGCTTTGCGGGTCTGGCCTCGGCGCGGGCGGCGTGCTCGTCGCGGCCACGCAGCAGGACTGCAGCGACTGCTTCGACCCTCGGAGCGCGGGCAGATCGCAGTCGAGAGACTACCCCGTTACGC
>JBKQIR010000249.1:0-10222 GCA_052148275.1 Solirubrobacteraceae bacterium | reverse complement strand
GCGTAACGGGGTAGTCTCTCGACTGCGATCTGCCCGCGCTCCGAGGGTCGAAGCAGTCGCTGCAGTCCTGCTGCGTGGCCGCGACGAGCACGCCGCCCGCGCCGAGGCCAGACCCGCAAAGCGCGGAGAGCACGTCTCAGCCGTCGCTTCGGTCGCCTTCCGCGTCATCGACGCGGCGGCGCGCCCTGAGATCCGCGCGTTGCAGGTCTCCTGACGGATCACCCCAGAGGCGCGTGGCGGACCAAAAGCAGGTTTCGACTTAGGTTGACGCCGTCCGCAGGAGGGATCGCGCGGCGTCGAGCGCGATTTGCAGCTGCTCGGGATCGCGTCGGACCTGTGCGAGGAGCAGGCCGCCTTGGAGCAGGGCCATCGTGGCGGTCGCGAGCTGGCTCGGGGAGGCGTCGGGAGCGAGAGATCCGTCTGCGTGCATCCGTTCAAGTCCCGCCCGCAGGTGCCCCTCCCACCGATTGAAGCCATCGGCTAACGCGGCTCGCGCCAGCGGGTCGCGCTCGGCGAGTTGCCCGACGAGTGATCCGATGGGACATCCTCCGCGGGCTTCGCGCGCGCGCTGGATCGCCTCGAGCTCGGCGAACCAGCGGTCGATGCCGGCCCAGTTGTCGAGGTCGCCGAGGAGCTCGTCTTGTGCGGCGAGGACCGCGTTGGTGGTGGCGTCGATGACCGCTCGGATCAGGTCGTCGCGGTCTTCGAAGTAGTGGTAGAGCTGGCTTCGGCTGGCGTGCGCACGGGCGCCCACCTCGTCGAGGCTCATCGTCGTCGCCCCTCGCTCGGCGACCAGCTCGGCGGCAGCCTGGATGATCCGCGCGCGCGTGGTGCGCCCTTTGGCGGTGGCCGGCTCGGAGACGGTCATGACGCCCAGTCTAGGTTGGGTGGACTTGACAGTCCACTCTGCGAGTGCTTTGCTTCAGCACAGTGGACCGAATAGTCCAATCCGTTTGACCGCGAGGAGCATGCATGAGTCCGACCATCCAAGAGCAGTCCGACCAGGTCAAGGCCGCCTCGGCTGGGCGCCTCCCGGAAGAGGTGCTGGAGGTCTTCGCGCGCGATCAGGCGGCCTGGCGGTCCAAGGGCCGGCCGGCCGACGCGGTCGCCGTCGGCGACGTGCTCAGCGACTTCACGCTCCCCGACGCCACCGGCCGAGAGGTGTCGCTGTCGGAGCTGGTCGCCGAGGGACCGGTGGTGCTCGTCTTCTACCGCGGCGGTTGGTGCCCGTACTGCAACCTCGCCCTCCATCAATACCAGTCAGAGCTCGTCCCCCGACTCCCGAGCTACAGCGCGACGCTCGCCGCGATCAGCCCGCAGAAGCCCGACGAGTCGCTCACCACCGCCGAGAAGCACGGCCTCCAGTTCGCCGTCCTTTCCGACGCCGGTGCGTGCGTCGCGAGACAGCTCGGGATCACCTTCGAGCCCGCCGAAGACGTGCTGGAGGCACAGCGGGCACTCGGCCTCGATATCCGGGACGGCAACGCCGATGGCTCGCCCGAGCTGCCGATGCCGACCGTGCTGATCGTCGGCTCCGACCGGACCGTGCAGTTCGCTGACGTCCAGGCGGACTACACCAGTCGCACGGAGGTCTCCGAGATACTTGCCGCACTGGAGCGTCTGGGCTGAGCCGAGCCTGCTGCCTGGGATGGCCGGGAACGTTTTGGCTCAGCTCATGAAGAATTGTTGGTAGATCAGGAAGATGTTCATGAGGCTGATCGCGATCGCGATCGTCCAGGCGGAGATCATGAGGATGCGCCCGTTGACGTGGACGCCCATGATGTCGCGCCGGCTGGTGAGCATCACCAGCGGGATGAGCGCGATCGGGATCCCGAACGAGAGCACGACCTGGCTGAGCACGAGCGCGTTGGTCGGGTTCATGCCGACGCCGATAACCACGAGCGCGGGGATCATCGTCAGCCCGCGGCGCAGGAACAGGGGGATCTTGCGGTTGATGAACCCGGCCATCACGACCTGGCCGGCGTAGGTGCCGACGCTCGAGGAGGAGGCGCCGGAGGCGAGCAGCGCGACCGCGAACGCGAGCGCGGCGGTGCCGCCGACGAGGTGTCCGAGCTCGGCGTGTGCTTCGGGGATTGTGCTGAGGCCGGAGAGGGCTGGGGTGTGGAACAGCTTGGCGGCGACGGCGAGCATCGCCATGTTGACCACCCCGGCGAGCCCGAGCGCGATGTACACGTCCAGGCGCTCAAAGCGCAGCACACGCTTTTTCTCGTGGTCGTTGCGGGTCGGCATCCGCCCCTTGGTCAGCGCCGAGTGCAGGTAGATCACGTGCGGCATCACCGTCGCGCCGACGATCCCAACCGCGATGTAAAGCTCGGTGGTGCCGCCTTGCAGACCGGGGATCAGCCCGTGCAGCGACTCGTGCACGGAGGGCCCGATCCTCAGCGTCTCATACAGGAAGCCGGCGAAGATGATCCCTAGCAGCGCGCTGATCGCGAGCTCGAACTTGCGGAAGCCCAGCGCCTGCAGCCCGATGATCCCGAACGCGATCACGCCGGTCATCAGCCCGGCCACGAACAGCGGCACCCCGAACAGCAGGTTCAGCCCGATCGCGCCGCCGAGGAACTCCGCGATGTCGGTCGACATCGCCATGATCTCGGCCTGCACCCACATCCCGAAGCTGAACGCGCGGTGGTACTTGTCGCGCACCATCTCGGGGTAGTTTTGGTCGGTGATGATCCCGAGCTTGGCCGATAGGTACTGGATCACCATCGCGACGAGGTTCGCCGCGAGCACGACCCACAGCAGGATGTAGCCGAACTGCGCGCCGCCCTGCACGTTGGTCGCGAAGTTCCCCGGGTCGACATACGCGATCGACGCGACGAACGCCGGGCCGAGCATGAACAGCGTCGCGCGGAGCTTCCCGCGTGAGAGCAGACGTTCCAGCGCGCTGGGCCCGAGCTCGCCGACGGGCATCTGGCCGGCGCCGGCGCCCTCGAGCGCGGGAACGGGCCCGGCTGGTGGTGTCATCAGTTCTCTGTCTTGTGTTGGGTTTCGATTCGCATTGCGCGGGCCAGCTCGCCGCCGAGCGGATGCTCGCGCTGTCCGAAACGCACGAACACAGGCCCGCCGAACGGTTGGCGATCCACGACCTCGAGGCGATCGCCGATCGCGATCCCCTGTGCCGCGAGGTAGCGCAGCATCTCCGGGTCCGAATCGGACACTCGCACGAACCGGCCGGCGCCACCCACCGGCAGCTCGTCCAGGCTGCGTGTCGGGCGCTCGTCGATCTCGAACTGCGCCGTGGGGATCGGATCGCCGTGCGGGTCAACCGCGGGGTCGCCAAGACGGGCGGCGATCAGCGCCTCGAGTTCCTCGGAGAGGAAGTGCTCGAGCACCTCGGCCTCGGCATCCACGCGATCCCACGGCATCCCCAGCTCCTGAACGAGGAACAGCTCCAGCAGCCGGTGATGGCGCAGCACCTCGAGCGCCACACGCCGGCCCTCCTGCGTCAGCCGCACGCCGCGATAGGGCTCGTGCTCGACGATCCCGACCTCGGTCAGCTTGCGGACCATCCCCGACACCGACGCGGGCGTCACCCCGAGCCGCGCCGCGAGATCGTTCGTCGAGACCGCTCCGCCGCAGCGAGTCTCGAGCGCGTATACCGCCTTCGCATAGTCCTGCACAGATGCCGAAGGAAATTGTTGGGCAACCATGCGCACGGGAATATGGCAGGCCTAACTATCGTTGTCAACCTGACAAGACTGTGATTCAGCGCTCAACCGTTGGCCGGTTCAGCCGCCACACACCCACTCTCACCACAACGTACGTTAGGATGAGAGCGTGCCCGGTGACCGCTGCGAGTTGCTGTGCCTGGACCTCCTACGAGCCGAGGACATCCGCCAGCACCTCAACGAGGCGGCGATCGCCGAGCTAGCCGCGCGCGGCAAGGCGCTCGGTGACCCCACGCGAGTCACAATCGCGGTTGCGCTGCGCGACGGCGGGGAGCTGTGCGTCTGTGACCTGGCGTGGATCACCGGCCGGCACGAGAACCTCGTCTCTCACCACCTACGCACGCTCCGCGCCGCCGGCCTGGCGAGCTCGCGGCGCGATCACAAGATCGTCTTCTACGCGCTCACCGAGCTCGGCAGAAGCCTGCTCGACACGCACCTCACGCCCATCGCAGCCCGCTGATGAGCGCCACCCCGCTCGAGCTGCCGATCGCCCGCAGCACTCAGGTCACCCAGCAGCGCCCCGATCCCCGCGAACGCGACCGGCTGATCCGCCGCGCCAAAGCGCTGTCCTGGCTATCACTGGCCTACATGACCGACGAGGGCGCGATCGCGGTCACCGCGGCGCTCCTTGCTGGCTCGGTCGCGCTGCTCGGTTTCGGCATGGACTCCGCGATCGAAGCGCTGGCCTCGGTGATCGTCATCTGGCGCTTCACCGGCACCCGCCGACTCTCCCCTGACGCCGAGCATCGCGCCGAACGGCTCGTCGCGATCAGCTTCTTCCTGCTGGCCCCCTACATCGCGCAAGACGCGATCCGCGCCCTGATCGCCGGCGAGCACCCCCACACCAGCTGGCTCGGGATCGGACTATCTATCTCAAGCATCATCGTCATGCCCCAGCTCGGCAAAGCCAAGCACCGCATCGGCCAGCGCCTAGAATCCGGCGCCACCACCGGCGAAGGCACCCAAAACATGCTCTGCGCCTACCTCGCCGCCGGCGTGCTGATCGGCCTCACGCTCAACACCGCCTTCGGCCTCTGGTGGGCCGACCCCACCGTCGCGCTCGCCATCGTCGCGCTCGCGATCAAAGAAGGCCACCAAACGTGGCAAGGCCAAGGCTGCTGCGCCTCCGCGCCCATCGATCGCGAAAGCGACACCGGTTGCGAGGACGACTGCTGCCGCTGAACCTGATCAGGGTCCGCGACCCGCGCGCTCAGGCGCCGGCAGCGACGAGCTCGCGATCCGATCGAACACAGAGCAGGCCAAGGCCAGTCCGATCGAGACGCACCGCGACGCAAGGAGTGTCCGCGCAAGCTCCACACCGCCAGCCCGATCGGCGGCCACTCGATCCGACTCAAGCGTCTGAACGCTGGCGTCCCACCGGCCTCGCTCGCCGCGCAAGGCGGGCATCCGGTCGGTTAGCAGACGAGTGCCGCGGCAAGAGGAAAGCAGGGCCACCCCGCCGGTTAGCGGAGAGCGCAGACGCGGATGGTTCATCGAAACCCAAGGAGCAACGTGGCGACCGTGGCCACGACACGCTTCGCTCGTCCTCGGCAGCGTTGTCGATTCTCGCGGCCTACTTACCTTCGGCGTGCCGGTGACAGCGGTTTGTTGGGCGCGAGTTCGTTTTCATCTACCGTCCCTGCCACTGCGGGCTTCGGCCTTCGATCATCGCTTGAACGGCGTCCTTGAAGTCCTCGGAGTTGAGGCAGCGCATCTGCTGTTCGAGGGCCACCCTGAGGCTCTCTTCGGGACCGCGGTGCCACGCCGTGTCGAGCGCCCGCCTGGCACCCCGCACCGCGATCGGCGGTTGAGCAGCCAGGCGCTCAGCGAGCTCGGCGGCGGCGGCATCGAGATCACGGTCGGCCACTACCCGGTTGGCCAGCCCGATTTGCAGCGCCTTGTCGGCGTCGATGACCTCGCCGAGCAGGATCAGCTCCCGTGCACGGCTCTCACCGATGATTCGTGGCAGCCAGACCGTGGCGCCCATGTCGGGCATGATCCCGAAGCGCATTTCCAGAAGACCGACCTCGGCGCCTTCCGCGAAGATGCGGAAATCACAGGCCAGGGCCAGCTGCAGTCCGGCGCCGTAGGCGTGGCCGCGCACCGCAGCGACGCTGGCGCAGCAGAGCTCCGGGATCCAGCTGAACGTCCCCGCCACGGCCAGCCCCACTGCGAGAGTGTCCTCGTCGTCAGTCTGCTCGGCCCTGTCGGCCAGCATCCCGGCCATGCCCTCGGCCAAGTCGATGCCGGCCGAGAACGTCGGCCCCTCTCCGGTGACCACCAGGCATCGCAGGGTGTCGTCAGGAAGCAGCTCGGCCCCCAGCTGGGCTAGCTCCTCCCACATCAGCGGGTTCTGAGCGTTGCGCTTAGCGGGTCGAGCCAACACCAGGGTGCCGATGTTCGCGTCGCGTTCGTAGCGAATGGTCTCATAGGGCTCCGGCACGGCAGCTAACCCCGGGTCCGTCGCGCTGACCGATTCCATGTCCACACGCGAGCCGACGGTCGTGGAGGCCCGGGCTACGCCTGCAGCGTCGATGGCTCCGACCACCCAGTCTTCCCCTCGTCGGCGCGCGGCGAGCACCTGCTCGGCTGCCTCGCCACCCTCGCCACCTCCGGAGAAGAGCTGGTATATCTCCGGAAGCGTGAGGATCCGACCTGCTCCGCCTAAGGTGCCGTCCTTGATCTCGTGCGTGAAGACGACGACACGGAGCTCGGGATGCGGCCAGCCATCCTCCGCATCGACGACGGCCTGGGTCGTGGTCGCGATCACGGCGGCGCGACGCTCCTCGTTGTACTGGCCTTCGGGGACCTGGTAGACGAAGCGATAGTACGGCGCCCGTGGCGATTCGCCGCCGACGTACATCTCGTGGCGGTGCACGAACACCCATGCGAGCCTGCGGCCCATCTCATTGGCGGGGTCGACCCCCTCGTGCTCGAGCAACAGGTCGGTGATCCTGGCCAGCAGCGCGCGCTCGGCGCTGGCGGAAAGGGCCCCCTCGGAGATGTATGCGTCACAGAAAGGCATCGCGTGCTGTCCTCCCTCCGGCTCGCGGCCGGATCGTGGTGTTGGATGGCGTGACATGTCCGATCAAGCGGACCAGATCTCGTCGAACGCGCGCTGGTCGAGCGCGAGCAGCCAGCACGCTGCGATCTGTCCATCGATGACGTCGTCGAGGCCAACCGTGGACCAGCGGTGATCGGCGCCACGGATCGTGGCGATGCCGTCGACGAGCGCAGCGAGCCGGTCTCCGTCGCCAACGAGAACGTCGCGCTGCTGCATCTGAAACGTGCCAGCGGCGAGGTCTGGCCGCCGTCGGACGTAGCCGAGCACCTGCTCAGGCCCGTGGTAGGTCCCGGCGATTCGATTCTGACCCGGCACAGTCCAGGTGACGTTCGGGGCCAGCAGCTGCTCAAGCACGGCGCCGGAACCACCCGCGTAGAACTCGTTCTGTGCCTCGTGCAACCCGCCGAGAACGCGGATGGCAGCGTTCCGGTTCATGGACTGAACCGGCGGCTGGCTTGCTCGAGTACAGGCTGGCACGCGCACGGGCTCGACCCCCGCCCACAGCAGGCGCGCAGCTTGGTTGTTGTGCTGTACGAGGGTGGCAGCCAGCAGCGGATGCTGCGCGCGTTTGAACAGCAGCTCGGCCGGCGTCCCGACCCGCGAGTCAGCGCCGAGCAGCACGAACTCGGGCATGCTGCGTCGGATCTTCCAGCCGAGCACGAATCGGTCAGCCGGCTTCCCGTGCGCCGCACGCTCAAGGCGGGATGGACGGGCATCGGCCTGAAGCTCGGCGGTGATCGGAGCGTCTTCCATGACTGGTCGAGCCCACTGCTCGGCCGTGCGCTCCCGAGTCGGGCCCACGTCGACGAGGCAGGCGTCCTCGTAATCGACATGAGAGGACACGCTGAGCGCGCGCACGGCCGGAGGCAGCACGACCTGGCGCACCCTGCGGGGCGTTTGCGCCTGCGCGGTGGTTAGGCTCCCGGTCACTGTTCGTTCAAAATCATATACCATCTGGTTCGGAAAGAGAACCACTCCAGGGATGTCAGAACACCGCTATCAGCAGTACTGCGGCGCGGCGCGCGCGCTCGACGTGATCGGCGATCGGTGGACGCTGCTGATCGTGCGCGAGCTGATGCTGGGGCCGCGGCGGTTCACCGACCTGATCGACGGTCTACCCGGCATCAGCCGCAATCTCCTCACCGAGCGGCTCCGGGATCTCGAGCGCGAGGGAATCATCGCGCGGGAAGAGCTGCCGCCTCCGGCCGCCCGGCAGGTCTACCAGCTGACAGAGGACGGCCGCGATCTGGCCAGCGCGATGGTCCCGCTCGTCGCCTGGGGTGCCAGACGCCTCGGCGATCGCAAACCCAACGAGAGCTTCCGAGCGCACTGGGCCGCGCTGGCGATGGTCACCTTCGCCGACCGCGAAGCCGCCCAGGAGGTTAGCGAGACCTACCAGTATCTGGTCGGGCGCACGGCCTTTCACTTCATCGTCGACGCCGGGACGATTCAGCTCCGACACGGCCGGGCCGAGAATCCCGCCGTCACTCTGACCACTGACGAAGAGACCTGGGCGGACATCGCCTCAGGCAAGACCACCGCCACCACGGCGGCCGCCGCGGGTTCTATGCAACTCACCGGCGATCCCGAGGCTGTCATGCGTCTGGCGAAGATCTTCGGCCGCAGCCGGGTGCTAGCCCAGGCAGAGGCCATCGTCGAAGCCGCGAGGCAACGCGCATGAAACGTCCATTAGGAGAGCACTTCGGGGCTGTTGGACCCCGCCGACCGAGGTCCCGGCCCCTGGATTCGCGCGACCGAAGTCATCGCACACCCACCGTACGGTGTCTCCTGGCTCTCGGGGCATCCGCGGCCAAGCCATCCCAGCGCATGTTGCGCTGATCTTGCCCGATCACCCATCTCCAGGTTCACGGGGCTGATGCCCTAGCGCGAGCGCCAGTGTACGTGGAGGCGACACTGTGGAGAGCACCGCTGCCCCGTCGCCCGCCGCGGCATCCCCCTCCCGGCCCGCCGCGTCGACCTCGAGAACGACCCCCGCTGTGATCCGAGCCGCTCCTGCTCGCCGCGCGTTGCAGGGCAGTCGGCATCACGCCCGACATGCCCGTCGCGGAATCAGAGCAGGGCTCGCGCCCAATCCGATCACGGGTTTGAGAGCAACGGTCGGCACTGCCGGTTCACGCCTTTACCGGTCACGTCAGTGTCGTGGCCCCTTTTGGGGGCGAGCGGCGACCTCTCGGCAGTGTCCGAAGTCGCTGCAAGAGCGTCGAAGCCGCCACTTGCCGCCCAGGCGCCGCGCACCGATATTGTCACATGGCACCAATGGCACACACCGACGAGCAGCTGGCGTGGACGGTGCTTTACGACGGGGACTGCGGGTTCTGCAAGTGGCTGTTGTCGGGTCTTCTCACGTGGGATCGCGCCGGTCGCTTGAACCCAGTCGCGCTGCAGCAACCCGAGGCCGACCGGTTGCTCAACGATCTGACAGCCGTTGAGCGGATGTCCTCCTGGCATCTGATTTCCCCCGCGGGCGAACGCAGCTCTGGCGGAGTAGCGATCCCGCCGCTGTTGCGTCTGTTGCCCGCCGGTCGCGTGCCTGCTTCTGGCTTTGAGCGCTTTCCCGTTGCGACGGACCGGGGATACCGATGGGTCGCCGAACATCGCTCGCAGCTATCCCGGTGGGGTTCCATCCAGCGCGAAGCGGCGCGCCAGCAAACACGTTCGAGAACGTGAGCAGGATCACACCACGAGCATCCGGGACCACGCACAAGGCAGCTGAGCCAGTCCGCCTCGCCCGAAGCTCCGGCGCGACCCTCGCCAACGACTCGCCAGCCGTGCATCAGCCCCGACGACGCGTGCCCGCTCGTCCTCGCGCGGCGGCGGAAGCAGGCACCAGCGCAGGCGACCGGACCAGAGGCATTCCGGCTACGACGACGCAGCGGCTACTGCTTGTAGCCCGTTGCGACAGCCGAGGGCGTGTACTACCGTCAGAGACTTCTCCGCGGGGGGCTTCGGACTAAAGCTGGCCCCACCGCAGCACCAGCGGCAGCGCCGTGCTCGCGACAGCGAGTGCGAGCCCGATGGTGCGTAGCGCTCGCCCCAGATGGGCACGCCCGAACCCTATCCCGACGATGAGCACGCCCATGGTGATGAGCATAAGGACGATGATCGACATGTACTGCGGGCTGCTGGTCAGGTCACTGGCCTGATCCCACGGCACGCCTCCGCCGGCGACGCTCGCGCAGTCAGACGTGTCCCCACTGCACGAGAGTGCGCCCGCCGCGATATTCGCAAGCAGCACGAAAACGCGCCAGACCAACGCCAGCGGGGCGACGAGTCGGCTCACCCGCAGCCGTGCCGGTGTGGTGGCCATCGTGCTCTTTATTCGGGCTCCCCTGCATGTTCCGTGGGTGAGGTGAACGCGGTCGCGGGGTAGCGCGGCCGTCGTCGTCTGATCAAGCATCGCGGTGGTGGTGGTCGTTGCACGCGAGGCGTTTTGGCTGCTCGTGGT